>CAWKAZ010000005.1:0-320008 GCA_963847715.1 Terriglobia bacterium | reverse complement strand
AATTGGCCTGATTCAGCAAAAGGCACTTGCATCTGCCAGCAGTTCCGCCGGCAAGTAGTCTCCTACTTTCCGCGATGGGATCAGACAAATGGAGCGGGAGACGGGGATCGAACCCGTGACATCCAGCTTGGGAAGCTGGCGTTCTACCGCTGAACTACTCCCGCTCAACTTCGTTAGACTACCATTCCGCTCTGTCCAAGACAACGTTCCTACCTCTAGGTTTGCCTTTGGACCTTACTCTTCGTAAGATTTCGGCTCCGGATCTCGCGCTGAATTACTTCAATTCTCAGGAGCATTGATGTCTACCACTTCCCGTCCGGCTCTTTCCAACTCACGACGCCGCTTCCTTCGCAGTCAGGAGCAGCTGCAACTCTTGGCGTGTCACGCGCTGCCTTCCCCGCGCTCGCGGCTGCGCGTTGTCGGCATCCACGCGCCTGCGGCCGCGACAAGAACGGCTGGCGCCAGGTTTGAACCCGGATTTTGAACTCGACGAAATCACGATTGACGATGTCCAGAAAGCGCTTCCAGTCGGGACAGTATTCCTCCCGGTTCTCTGACCGAGAAGTACCTGGCCCGCATTCACGAGATCGATCAAGGCCGGGCCGATGCTGAACGCGATCATCGAGCTCAATCCCGACGCGCTTCAGATCGCCGAGGCGCTCGACCTAGGAGCGCAAGTCGAAAGGCCCGCGCGGGCCGCTGCATGGCATCCCGATTCTGATCAAAGACAACATCGATACCGGCGACCGCATGAATACGACGGCGGGCTCGCTGGCGCTGCTGGGGTCGCGTCCCCCGAACGACGCGTTTGTCGCCGCGCAACTGCGCAAGGCTGGCGCCGTGATTCTCGGCAAGACCAATCTGAGCGAGTGGGCCAATATTCGCTCCAGTCATTCCACCAGCGGGTGGAGCGGGCGCGGCGGGCTTAACTCGCAATCCTTATGCTCTCGACCGCAATCCATGTGGATCGAGTTCCGGGACTGGCGCCGGTGTCTCCGCGAATCTCTGCGTTGCCGGTGTGGGCACGGAGACGGACGGGTCGGTCGTCTGTCCGTCCTCCGCGAACGGTCTGGCGGGGCTTAAACCTACGGTTGGACTGGTCAGCCGCAGCGGCATCATTCCGATCTCGCACAGTCAGGACACGGCGGGTCCGATGGCGCGCACGGTGCGCGATGTCGCCATTCTTCTCGGTGCCATGGCGGGAGCGGATGCCGAGGATTCCGCGACCGCGGACAGTCAGGGCAAGCTGTTTCCCGACTACACAAAATTTCTCGATCCCGCGGGACTCAAAGGCGCGCGCCTGGGAGTGGTGCGCAAATATTTCGGCTTTAACGATGCCGTCGACCAGCTCATGGACTCGCTCCTCGGCGAGATGAAGCGTGCCGGCGCTGAGATTGTCGATCCCGCCGACATTCCCACCATTGGCAAGTTCGACGAAAGCGAGCTCACCGTCTTTTTCTACGAACTCAAGGCTGACCTTGCGGCGTATCTGTCGCGTCGTGGCGGCTCTTCCGGTTAAGAGTTTGAAAGATGTGATTGAGTTCAACGAGCGCAATCGCGACCGCGAGATGCCCTACTTCGGGCAGGACATTTTTCTTAAATCGGAACAGAAGGGCCCGCTCACATCGAAGGAATATCTCGATGCGCTGGCCCTGAATCAGCCAACTCAGCCGCGTCGAGGGCATCGACTTCGTCATGGACAAGTTCAAACTCGACGCGCTTGTTCGCTCCCACGGGAGGGCCGGCGTGGCTCACCGACCTGATCAACGGCGATCACTCCGCCGGAGGCAGTTCGAGCGCCGCCGCGGTCGCCGGCTATCCCAATATCAACGTGACCGCCGGATATCTGTGGGGACTGCCGGTTGGCATCTCGTTCTTCGGACGCGCGTGGAGCGAGCCAACGCTGCTGAAGATCGCCTATTCGTTCGAACAGTTAACCAAGGCGCGTCAGAAGCCGCGCTTCGTGCCGACGATCGAGATCAAGGAGAACTCGTAGCGACGCTTAGGGCAGGATCATGTAGCCCCCGTCCTGCGCGCTGCGCGTCTGACGCTTGCCATTCGCAACACTGTAGGAAACGAACAGAGTCTTGACGACGTTCGGGGCTGGATCGGCCACGGCGAGGGAACCTAGCGTTACCTGAATCCTCAGACTTCCGTTGTTCGACAAGCTCTGCAGGCGGCTCGTGACATCCACCTGTTGGCGTCCTGCTCCATATTTGGCGCTCAGAATTTGCAACTGCCGATTGCCGCCGCTGGGATAGCCAGGGCCTGGGCCAGCAGGGGGGCGTCCGATCGTCCAGCCGGGGCCGGGGTTCCAGCCACCTTGCCAAGGATCACCTGCCCAATTCCCCCCACCCCAGCCCGAGAATAGAGACCCGTCGATGATGCTGTTGTCCTGGTATTCGAACACGCGCTTTGTGCCTCTCGGGCCGCGCGTATAGATGCGTAACGTTTTGGCTCGGCCTTCGGCAGGATCTCCGAAGGTCCTCCAAGTCAGTATAAATGTCGCGTTCTGGGCGGCGAGTTGGCGCAGCCGTTGCGTAACGTCGATGTTGCGATGGGCCGTTCCATAGGACGCGTGAAGAATTACGAACTCCTGAGCGGCAACCGCGCCTGACAAGACTGCAATCGCTACGAGCGTAAGAGTACATTTCAGCACAGGTCGGCAACGCATAAGGATCTCCTTCGATCTGATTGAATTCCAGCTATGACGTCGGCGCCATCGCATTCCTGAGGGAAACGATGGCCGATATAGGCCCACGATTAACGAGAGGGAAAATGTACTCCGGTTTCTTTTTTGTGTAAAGGGGTTTGCCGCTGCTTCATCCGCAAGGCGCTGGGTGCTCTAACACCCGACTGTTTCTTGCGAATTGACTGTCGACGGCTGGCGGAGGACGGCAGCTGCGATCAAAAGTGTCTCAGCGTTGCGGAACGATGTTGGAAGCCGGCGGTTTACTGGAACTCGTTTTGCCTTGTGTGCGGTTGTCCGAGGTATCCGGTGCAGCCGGGACAACGGGGGTTGCGGCCGGCGCGGGAGCACTTTGCGGCTCGTTGAATCCTGATCCGAACGCAGATGGCGTTCCATAAAACGGCTCTTGCAACGAATCGGGCGCTACCGGCGGTTGCGATGGACGGATTCCCTTGGCGTCCACGATCGACCATCGCCAATCTTCATCGGGGCCCGGAGTGATTCCGATATTCTCGTGAAATGCGGTCGTGCTGAAGGGCTTGGCCTCGGCCTTGAGATGATAGAGGAGGGTTACGTCGGATCGCCGCTCAACAGCGACGGGCGCATAGACCCTCGGCGGCGGGAATCACGCGCGCTCGCGCAGCCACTTCGGCATTTTCTCCTGGCTTGCGTTCGAGCGTCAGGCCAATCGTAATTTCGCGAAGGTCCCAGTCGGTTCCGTTGAATACTTCCAGCTGCAAGGCTTCATCCTGAATGGAACCGGGGCCGTCGATCTTGAGTAATTCGGTGAGCGGCAAGTCTTCGATCAAGACCGGCTTGATCAGCAGCGAACTGGCGCGTGCGTTGAAAGAAAGGCTGCAGGTTACATCGGGTGACGACACTTTGACGGTGTTGCCGGCCGGGTCAATAGAAAACACGGTCTTGTCTTGTTTCGACCGGCCTTGCTTTCTTGGCGTCCTCCATGACCTGGGCGAGATTGTCGTTATCGATCACGGTGCGGGCCGGCGTCCGGCTGCTGTTGAGGCGACTGCTGCGCTTTGTTCTTGCGCAGGTTGCGAGCCAGGTCGCCCAGCGAAGGGGGCATCGTCCTGCGCCGACGCAGCCACGCGACGGAGCAACGCGAGCAGCAACGACAGAGCGCAAGCAAACGCAAGCTGGGGAGTCTGGATCGCATGAGTTTCGGCTCGCTGAGCGACGTTTGCGCGCTCAGCGGGTCCACAAGCAAAGTTTAGGCGAGATGGAACGGAAAAGAAGTTACCGAAGGGACACGGTGGTGCTAGCACTTCCAGAGTTCGGAAAAAAGAAGATGGGAAAAGGGCATGGACGCGCTCAGATCGAAGCGAGGCGCAACGGGGCGCGTCCATGCCCTTCTGACCCAATCGCTTACTTACAGCAGGCCAGAGGTACGAAGACGGGTGATCGGATCGGTTACCGGCATTGGTTGACGCTTAAAAACCCAGCGTGCCACCGCAATCCCCAATGCCGCATAAGCACAGATGCCAGATTTTCATAGAATCGCTCCCCACGCCGGACCTTTACTGGGGAGAGACTACGAAGGTCCCGTCGTGAACTAACCGTAACTCTGCTCTATCGGCAGGTCTAGGCCACGAAGGTGCTATGAGATTCGCGCCAAGAGTAATCCGAAGTAACCAGGTGGTAAGGAAACGGTAGCCACGAGGCTCGCGCCCGTCCTCGCGCGCAGCCTGGGCTGCTGCTGAGCGCGGTCCTTCAGCACACCGATAGTCAGCTCGCTCGGATGCTTTCGATCCAGCCGCCGCCGACGACGATGTCTCCATCGTAGAAGACGGCGGCCTGGCCGGGGGTAATCGCGCGCTGCGGCTCGTCAAACGTGACCCGGACCTCGTCCGGCCCAGCGGATTCAATGACGGCCGGTGCGGGTTGATGCTTGTGGCGGATCTTCACGGCGACCCGCATGGGCTCGCGCAGTTCGGCCGTCGAAATCAGGTTCACGCGGCGGGCGCGGAGAGTGCGCGAGTAAAGCTCCTCGTCCTTGCCGACCACCACTTGCCGCGTGTCGTTCTTGATCTGGATCACGTAGAGCGGCGAGCCGGTGGCCACGCCGAGTCCCTTGCGCTGGCCGACGGTGAAGTTGTGAACGCCGGCGTGCTCGCCGATCACCTTGCCGTCGGTGGTGACCATCTCGCCGGCAATCTCCGTCGGCTTCTCTCCCTGCTCGGTGAGATAGGCTTCGAGAAAGCGCTTGTAGTCGCCGCCGGGGACGAAGCAGATTTCCTGCGAGTCGGGCTTTTCGGCGATCACCAGGTTGTGCTTGCGGGCCAGTTCGCGCACCTCCGGCTTGGTCATGCCGCCGAGCGGAAACAGAGTGCGGCTCAATTGCTCCTGCGTCAGGCCGAAAAGGAAGTAAGTCTGGTCCTTGGACTTGTCGGCCGGACGCTTCAGCAGCCAGCGGTCGCGTCTGCTCGTCAAAGACGACCTGGGCGTAATGGCCGGTGGCAATCTTGATCGGCGCCAATCTGCCGCGCCACAATAAGAAGCTGGTCAAACTTCAAGTGATTGTTGCAGAGACTGCAAGGGATCGGCGTGCGCCCGGCCAAGATACTCCTCGACGAACGGCCGCACCACATCGCGCTCAAAACGCTCTTCGTGATTGACCACGTAGTAGGGGATGCCGAGGGTCTCGGCAACGCGGCGAGCATCGTAGACATCGTCGATCGAACAGCAGCGGCCCTGGACGGATTCGGGCATGCCTTCGTGTCCGGCGAGACGGCGCTGGTTCCAGAGTTGCATGGTCAGGCCGATGACGTTGCGGCCTTCGGCGCGCAGCATGGCCGCAACGGTCGAGGAGTCGACTCCTCCCGACATGGCGACGGCGATGGTTTCGGATCGGCGCTTAGCATTTGGCAATTAGCATCTAGCTCTTCGACGGTTTCGATAATGGTTCCGATCCGGCTAGATGCTAACTGCTAACGGCTAACTGCGGTCCTAGGCCACACCGGCGACAAGTCTCGCAGCCGCGCGACTGTTTCGGGAATCAAGCCCTAGTGCGAAGTCTATATCCTCCGACGTATTTTGCTTGCCGAGGCTGAAGCGAATGCTGGCTTTGGCGCGGTCGGGACGCAGGCCCATCGCGGTCAGCACATGCGACGGTTCGATCGCACCGGAGGAACACGCGGCGCCGGTCGAGACCGCCAGTCCCTTCAAGTCGAGCGCGATGACCAGCGCCTCGCCGTCGATGCCATCGAAATAAATATTCGTCGTATTCGGCACCCGCGGCGCGCCTTCGACCATTCAAGCCCGTCGCTTCGATTTCGAGCAGTTCCCTTTCCAGCCGATCGCGGGCTGCAGCCATCCTTACGTCATCACCGCGATCGAAGACCAGCGACGGCCAACTCCGCTGCCTTGCCTAAACCAACAATGCCGGGAACGTTCTCCGTCCCGGCACGACGAGAGCGTTCATGGCGACCGCCATAAAGCATCGGCTCAAGCTGAGTTCCCTTGCGGACGTAGAGCGCGCCCACACCTTGCGGCCCGTGCAACTTGTGGCCGGAGATAGTCAGCAGGTCGCATCCGATCTGGTCAACATCGATCGGGATCTTCCCTGCTGCTTGCACAGCGTCCGTGTGAAAGTAGATGTCGGCTTCGGCAGCAATCTTTCCAATTTCTGCGACAGGCTGCAGCACGCCGGTCTCGTTGTTCGCCAACATGATCGTGATCGAGCTTGGTATTCGGCCGGATGGCCCGCTTCACATCCGCTGGATCCACCAGTCCGCGGCCATCGACTGGAACATACGTGACTTCGCATCCCGCTCCGGCCAGATGCTTGCATGCGTTCAGTACGGCATGATGTTCGATCGTCGAAGTGATGACATGGTCTCCGGGCTTCATCAGTCCGAAGATTGCCAGATTGTCAGCCTCGGTGCCGCCGCTGGTGAACACGATCTCAGCGGCGCGGCATCCGAGCAGAGCCGCCACAGATTCACGCGCCCGCTCAACGGCGCCGCGCGTCTCCTGCCCATGATGATGAATCGAAGACGGGTTGCCGAAATGCTCGCCAAAATACGGACGCATGGCGTCCAGCACCTCGGGAAGTACCGGAGTCGTGGCGTTGTTATCGAGATAGACCCGTCGCATCATGCTGCTTCTATTGTACTGATGCGGAGCACAAGAAACATCGATGATGGTGTTGGTTGGCTTGCCTGTCTTTCATTGCGGAGAGCCTGAGACCCGACACCTAGGGCAGACCCGACGAATCGGAGAGTCAGTGTCCTTGCGCCATCTGTGGCGAGCGCTCTTCCAGAGTGAAGCCTACGTCAACGGTTTCGCGAGGCGTAACTTTTACGGACTTGCTCCACATCACCGGATCAGAGAAAACAGGGCGTTTCACGCGGGCTTGCGTCGTGAGGTCATAGAGGGCGCTCTCTCCGACGACCCGCCAACCTTCGTGCCAGGCGACGAGTTCGTAATCGCCAGGAGGCACGCCAGTCAGTTCAAAATTACCTTCTTGATCGGTGACTGCATAATACGGATGCTTGGCGACGATCATTTCTGCGTTCATCCAGACGTGACCAGCATTGCAGCGCAGGCTCACGACTCCATCGCGGGTCATCGGACGCGTGATCTCTTGCCCAGCAGCTGTGAACGGCAAATTGTAGTCTGCGCTTCCCGACATATGCACGGTGTGAAGTAATGGATCGCTGCTCTTGACAGTCAAGACCGCGTCTACCGGTACAAGGAGCAGGTGAGGCTCGTAGCGACAGCTCTTTTGGTTAAGAGACCGGCGTGCGGCGGGCAAGTCCATGGGTTTACCGCGCGCGATATTTCGCAGAAATACTACCGTGTTGGCCACGCCACGGTTCGGGCTGACCAGCAAGCGCTCCAGATCGCGATGTTTCTGATCCAGCGGATCGCAGACCTGCGCGTCCTTGTTCAGATCGAGCGTGGCTAAGTGAGGTACCGCTCCTTGCCACTTCACCGTCCCTCTGATCGTGCCTCCATCTTCGACAGAAATAACCTGGTACCCCGACTGCGCCGCAGAGAACGGTGCCAAAGCAACGATGAGTATTGCGAGCGAGTGGTAAGCGTACTTCATAGACGTCACCTTAAGTCAGCATCGCCAGCTGAAACGCACCGACAGGCGGGAAACACAGTCATGGCTGAGGATGCCACGCAGTTTCCAGAATGCTTGAAATCGACGGCTGCCCACACAACCGTACTACCTTTGCTGCGACTCTATGACAGGCGGGAAGAAACGCACAGATAACCAGAGTCCAAAGACTATCGGGGAGCAGCCAGGAGTTGTTATGTCAGGAGGGCTGGCGCGACACCGCGCCGCAACGCGGTGCGTCGGTTGCCGGGAGATCTATCCGTAGTATTGGAAGTCTTTCCAGAAATCAGGCCAGGTCTGGCGTAAACCGCGACAGACATAGATGTCGGGATGATCGCTGGTCTCTTCGTTCTTGATGCCGTACGGGTTCGGCATATGCCCCACGACCTCGCAGGAGGCGAAGTTGCGTTCCACGAATCCGTGGGAGATGCCAACGACGATCAGGGTTTCAGGCGGCGGATTCCCATACCCCCGCTGCCAGAACGAGTTGATACCGCTAATTGCCGTCGGCAGCTTGTACTGTGGGCCATAGAGATTGAGGGCGCCGGCCTCACCGTAGTTTCCGGCAAGGATGCCCAGGTGGGCGCGGTCCGATTCGGGGAGCGAGTCGCGGATTTGGGCCACGGCCTGCGTCATCTCTGGCCAGCCTAGTTCTTCAAGCAGATCGCCGTTGTTCTTGCTGGCAAACTTCCAGAGCGCGGAATTGACGGGCGCGGGCGGGATTGCGATCGCTGCAATCAATAGGATGTCCGCCGCTAACGCCGTCCATGCCAACGCTCGCACCACACCAGCCCAGCCTCGACTGAGAGACCGCAAACGTTGTTCCCCCCAAACGCTGCCGCCGGCATACAGCATAGGGTAGGTGGGCGCCAGGTAGTACCAGCGTCCCTTCGCCACGATAAAGAGCACAAGCGGGACAACATACATCCAGCCGACCATGCGGAAACGCCTTCCGGCTCCGGATACGATGTAAAAGTAGAGTCCGGCGACCCCGAGCGGGAGTGCAAGCAGCGTAAGTTTCAGCTGGGCTGGAAGAAAATCTTGCGTCCGACCGATGCGGACATCGCGCTCGTGAATATGCTTCAAAAAATCAGCCGAGATGAAGTGATGTTGGATTTGCCAGACGATGTTCGGGAGAAAGACAAGAACTGATAACGCTACCCCAATCCAGAGCCAACGGCTCGTGAGATGTCGACGCGTGTCGGTTAGTACCACCCCGGCGACAATGCCGAGAGCGAAAAACCCCATGGTGTATTTCGTCATCATCCCGAGGCCCATACAACAACCGATGGCCATCCACCAGCGCGGATCTTCAGATCTGAGCAGACGAATCACAAAGTACGCGGAGAGCACCCAGAACAAGTAGTCGAATGCAACGTATTGCATCAGGGCGCCGCTGCCTAGGCAGAACGGAACGGCCGCAGCGGCGGCGACTAGCTGGGCACCTCGCCCCCCGCCGAGTTCGCGCGCCATCAGGCCGGTTATGACCACAGCTATCGCCTGGGCCACGGCGGCGAAGAACCGGAAGCCCGACACAGACGTTCCGAAAAGCGTCAACGACAGCCGTCCGAAGAAGGGAGTGATCGGAGGGTAAGCTATGTATCCCCAAGCCAGGTGGCGCGCATCGTCCAATGTTGCCAATTCGTCACGATGAAATCCGTAGCGGCCGCCGAACAACAACTGGGCGAGGACGGTTGCCGCTGCGAGATAGATGAGAACAGCAACATCGCCGGACCACTGAGAACCCGACGCAGAGCTGGGAAGGGGCTGAGGCAGATCTGCCAACGGCTTCGTTTCCGCTTGCGAAGTCATGAGCGATAAAGTATCGAATCTCGTCGCGAAAGAGAAGTGAGTGGGTCACCAACTTCACAAATGGGCGCTATTCGAGCAATCCGTTTTCGCGCGCCGACCGTACACCTCTCAGAATGCGGTCCAGAAGCCGCTATATGGAGGAACGAATGAGAATCTCAGCACGTGTGCCACTTTTCCTGTTGCTTGGGACCTTGATGTCTTTCCCAGCTTTCGCGCAAACGAACTCGACCCTTGGCTATGGAGACGGCCAGATACTGAAGTTCCTGTATACGCAAAATTTCGATTGTGTCGAACAACCGAAAAACGACTTGAATTTCAACGGCATTCCCGCAGCCACCGATCCCGGAGAGTTGCAGATCCCTATTTGCCAGGTCGGCACCCAGCCTGATATCAACCCGCCGGGCGTAATAGGCAACCCGAAATACACCACCGAACCCATCTATGTGCTGGTCCCGATGTTTTCGACCGACAACGACCAGAACCCCAACGATGCGATCTCGTGCTCGAACGTAGTCCCGGGAACCATTTGCGGCTCCCAGTTGGGCAGCACGTTGATAAGTCTCTTCGGAGCGCTACCGGAAGCCTTCAAAGCTTCACCCAAGGTATACACACAGTGTCCGGAGCCGGGTTCGGCTCCAGGAACATGCACCATGCACGCGTCGCGTTTGGACTTGGCGCCCGCCCTGTCGGAGCTCGGAATCATTGCAGGGCCGCCAACCGCCAACATCTTTGTCCCAACCCCCAATCACAGCCATGTGCTGATCAACCAGGATCTGACCGTGAAAGCGATCTGGTGGCAGGTGGTTCCGGTGCTGGTCCTCAACGCTGCCGACTGGCCCGCGAAGGATGCAAGCTCCGGCATAACCTCGTTCAAAGCGATTCAGACATCGATTGCAGCCGGGCATTCGGTCGAGGCTCCTTCCAACTTCTTTCTGTTCTTCAGCTCGCACATCATGAGCACCGGAATGCAACACAGTCACTAAGGTGTTGCAGCGGCCGACGTTTCTGGGCGAAGACAGAACACCACAACAACGAGGGTCCGGTCGTTTAGGCTGGGTCCTCGTTCTGCATATTTACCTCTCCGAAAAGTGCAGCCCCATTGCATGCCTCTCTCACCTGTTACTCCTCCCCAACGGCTTTTCGAATCGGCGCCTCCCGCGTAGGATAAAGGATTCGCGAGGGCGCCCCCTTTGCGAGGATTCTCACAAGTGCTGGAAAGATCGATGAAAACAAAACTGTTTATTCTAGGCATTATTTTGCTCTTCGCAACGCATCTGGCAATCGCCGACGAGGGAATGTGGCTCTACAACGCCTTCCCTAAAGAGCGGGTTCAAAAGCAATATGGCTTCTTACCGACACAAGAATGGCTCGACCATCTTCAGTTGTCGTCGGTGCGGTTTAACAATGGCGGATCGGGCTCGTTTGTGTCGGCCGACGGTCTTGCCTTCACTAATCATCACGTAGGCGCAGATTGCATCCAGAAGCTGGCCTCTTCGGGCGCTGACTACATGAGGGGCGGGTTCTACGCCAAGACTCAGGCGGACGAAGCAAAATGTCCCGACTTGGAGCTGAACGTCCTGGGCGAAATTGAGGACGTCACTTCCAAAGTAAATGCTGCCGTTACTTCGTCCATGTCGGCCGCGGACGCCGGTCAGGCGCAACGCTCGGCCATGAGCGCAATCGAGAAGGAGTGTTCCGCTACGACCGGGTTGCGCTGTGACGTCGTGACCTTCTACTCCGGCGAAGTCTACAACTTGTACCGGTACAAGAAGTACACTGACGTGCGCCTCGTATTTGCTCCGGAATTTGCCGCGGCCTTCTTCGGCGGCGATCCCGACAACTTCACCTTTCCTCGCTATGACCTGGACATCAACTTCTTCCGCATTTATGAGAACGGCAAGCCAGTGCGCCTCGAACATTATCTGCCGTGGTCGAAGGTAGGTGTGAAAGATGGCGATTTGGTCTTCGTGTCCGGCCACCCCGGCGGCACGGATCGTCAGAAGACAACGGCGCAATTGCAGTTTCTGAAGAACGTGGATTACCCGTCGCGACTCGGGATATACAAACAGCGAATCGAATTGCTAAAGAAATTCAGCGCGGAGTTACCCGAGAATGCGCGCATCGCGCAAGAGGAGATATTCGGGCTCCAGAATTCCCAGAAGGCGATCAATGGTGAATATGAGGCGCTCAACGACCTCGCGATGATGTCATCCATTTACAAGGCTGAGCGCGATAGCGAGCAGGCCTATGTCGGGAAACATCCTGGCGAACGGAATCCGTGGGAAGAGATCTCGAACGCCATGAAGGCCAACCGCGAAATTTATAACCAGTTGACTTACGTTGAGCGTATGCGTGGTTTCACTTCCGACCTCGCGCAGGATGCCCGTAATCTGGTTCGCGCGGCCACAGAAAAACCGAAGCCAAACGGCGAGCGCCTAAGGGAGTTCCGTGATTCCAGCCTGCCTTCGCTGGAACAGAGACTATTCAGCACGGCCCCCGTCTACAAGAAGCTTGAGATCCTCAACCTGACGATGGCCTTTACGCAAATGCGCGAAGCGCTAGGATCGGAAGATCCGGCCGTGAAGGCCGCGCTCGGTGGCAAGTCACCAGAAGAGGCTGCCCAGGCGTTGATGGCCGGCTCCAAACTGGAGGATATCGCTGTCCGCAAACAGCTGTATGAAGGCGGCGCGGCCGCGGTGCAAGCGAGTACCGATCCGCTGATTGTCCTACTACGCAATGTGGAGGGTGAAGCCCGAGCCGTGCGCAAGCGTTTCGATGACGAAGTCGATGCGATCGTACGACGCGATGGCGCCACCATCGCTCGCTCTCGATTTGCCAAGTCCGGCTATACGGAACCGCCCGACGCAACGTTCACGCTCCGCCTCAGTTATGGCACGGTGAAAGGCTATGAGGAGAACGATAAGAAGATTCCATACTTCACCACCATGGCGGGAGCATTCAAGCACGCCGAGGAACATAACGACCAACCTCCCTTTGATCTGGCTCCGCGCTGGTTGAAGATGAAGTCGAAGTTGAACCTCGAGACGCCGCTGAATTTCGTTTCTACCGCCGACATCATTGGCGGCAACTCCGGTAGCCCGACGGTGAATAGAGCGGGCGAAATCATTGGGATCATTTTCGATGGAGATATCCAATCGCTGGTTTTGGACTTTCGCTACGACGATCGGCAGGCACGCGCCGTGTCGGTCGATTCGCGTGGGATCATCGAGGCCCTGCGCAACATTTACGGAGCGGACGCTTTAGTCAACGAATTAATGTTCGCCAAACGAGCCGCCAAGTAGCTGTCAGCTTGGGTCCCCACTACTAGATCACTCAGCACTGTGCCCCAGGTTCGCGCCCGCACTTTGGGCGCTAACCTGGGCTTCCAACTCCCTACTCGGGCCAGAGCGAGGCCGCTGTCTTGCCCAATATCTGGTCCCGCATTTCGCTGCTAATCGGCAAAGTCCGGAAGTCATCCAGATTCCGTTTGACATCTTCCACGCCGGGGCTCGGCCAATCAGTCCCGAACATTGTTTTATGGGCGATCTCCGGCAGGCGCGGGAAATACGTCAGCAAACTCTTGGGCGGGATGCCGCTAATCTCCAGATAAACGTTGGCGTGGCGCCGCAGCAGAAAGAACGCAGTATCCATCCAGAGCGGCCGTCCGCCGTGCGCCAAAATGATTTTGAGCTTCGGGAAATCGACCGCAACATCATCGACATAGATCGGGTCCCCGAACTTATTGCGCGCCCCAGGAAACACCGACGTTCCAGTGTGGAACATCACCGGAATTCCGCTGGCTTCGGCCGCGCGGTAGATGATCTCCAGTTCCTTCACTCCGTGCAGATAATCGTTTGGATAAAGCAGTTGATGCGGCGGATGAATCTTGATCATGCGCAGGCCGAGGCGCAGAAGTTGATCGACATCGGCCATGATGTTGGTGCTGTGCCGAGGATGCAGGCTGCCACACGAGATCAAGCGCTTGGGATCGTGTTTCACATAATTCGCAACAAACTGGTTGACCTCCGCGGTCAGGCCCATCACCTCAGGCGCCACATAATTGATCAGCGCCGCCCGGTCAACGCCGCAACGGTCCAGATACTTCAAAAACGCAGCAGGAGAGGTCGAATAGCCGGCAATCTCATCGAAATTTGCGCGCTTGCCCCGGATCAATTCCAGAGCAGAGGGCTTCATCATTCCGATCGGTTCGATGTGGATGTGGCAGTCGGTAATCAAGGTATTGGCGTTTGCCAAAAGCTAAGAGCTAACGGCTAATAGCTGGATTCTTCAGTACAAAGGCACTTTCGGATCCACGGTCCGCGCCCATCCATCGATACCGCCGCGCATGGATTGCACTTTTTCGTATCCCTGCTGCCGCAGCCAATTCGTGACAGACAACGAACGCACGCCGTGATGACACATCACCACGATATGGTCGTCAGGATCGAGTTCCCGGTGAGCACGTGTCGGAATATCGCCCATCGGGATGTGCTTCGATCCAACGATGTGGGAGGCTTCGTATTCCCAGGGCTCGCGAACATCGAGCAGCGTGAACGTTTCACCCGTCTTCTGCAGCGACTTGACTTGGCCGGGAGAGATTTCGAAGTCCATTGTGTAAGGTCTCAGGTCTAACGCGTCAGGTCTCAGGAACCCTTCGTTGTTTCGTCAATCAAATGGAATTTCGCTCATTCTCTTGATCGCTGCGCCGCGCCACCCAGAGTTGTTATGCTTACCACGGCTGCTAACCCCCACAGCGCACCGGTTCCGATTCGAGCGAGACGAACATCAGCCGTCGGAACATCCACCCAAAGTGTCAATCCACAACCGACCACGAAATTTGCAACGAGTATGCCGAAAAACAAGCGTTCGCGTAGGCAGCGCGTATCGAGGGCAAGACCGAGCAACAAAAGGATCCAAACGATATACGTCGCAGCAGTCCAGAGGTCATGCGGCCAGTCGTATTCGTGGCGGGTGACGTGGCCGAAAGAGATCCAGGAGAAGTAGGCACAACCGAGAAAGCCTGCCACTCCCCACAAGGGAGTGCGGCACATCAGATGCCCGGAGCTGTAGGACAGCTTCGCGGCGACCTTCGCGTCCCGTGTCTCTATTTGCCTGTCCATTTCGGCGATCGTTTGTCGAGGAAGGCTATGATACCCTCGCGCGCGTCCGCGGTCGAGATGAGTTCTTCGAGATAAATCTTTTCTGCGCGCGCGAGACCCTTGTCGAAGTGAATTGCATCCCAGGTATAGATGGCTTTCTTGGCGTGGGCGAGCGCTACGGGGCTCAGTTGGCGGAGTTCGGCGAGCGTTTCGTTCACAACATTTTCGAGCTCTTCCGATCGAGCGGATCGATTTGCCAACCCAATCGAAACTGCCTCGTCCCCGGAGATCTGTCTGCCGGTCAAGATCAGCTCCGAAGCGCGCTTCTGGCCCACCAGCGCTGGCAGGGCGACGGCTGCCACCGGGGGATAGCAGCCCAGTTTGATCTCGGGGAAGCCCCAAACAGCATCACGAGCGGTATAGACGATGTCGCAGACCGCGGCAAGTTCGGCTCCGCCACCGAGGCAGGTTCCCTGGACCCATGCAATGGTCACTTTGCGCGAAGCTACGATCGCGCGAATCACCGCGTGAAAACCGGTGAGCATCTCGTGAATCTGCTCGGGGAGGTGGGCCTTGATATCGACGCCAGCGGAGAAAGCTCGGGAGCCGCCTTCGAACACAACGACTGAGATATCGTTACGCGATTCAATCTCGGTGACAGCGCGGAATAGGTCGCGCGCCATCGCCAGATCGATCACGTTCAACGGAGGGTTAATCAGTTTGACGCGTGCGATAGAGGTGGCATCAACGACTTCAACTCGACTTGTCGTAGTTGTAGTCATCCCAGACCTAGATGTTGATCGCCGATTTGCGCGGCTCTCCAATGGTAGCCAGAGGATCACGCGCGCCTTCTTTCTCCTTGATCCACTTCTTCTCGTTGCGAATAATGTCGAGCAGCAATTCCTTATCTTTCGCACTCGGAAGATTCTCTTCGCAGTGTTGCTGGTAGCTGCGGTCGTCCAGCGGCTCGCCGGTTTCGCAGTGATATTTCTGACCCGCCCATTTGCCAATATTGCGATTGAAATGAATGTCAGGTGTGTAGAACTTCTTTTCGCCCGGCTTCAGGAAGGTGTTCAGGCGCTCGACTAATCCGGCTACTTCTTCTCGATAAAGATGGCGGCTGTAGTCGTTAAGGTCGTCGAGGTCGGCCGCCTTGTCGTTCTTTAGTTCGTCATAGCGCCCCTTGATGCCCCAGACGTATGCCCAGTGCGCCGACGAGGAATGATCGGTGCCGAAGAGGTCAAACGAACTAGAGATCCACTTGTTCAGATACTTTTGCAGAAGCCATTGCGGAATCACTCCGGCCTCAACCACCCGGCGCAGGCCATCGTTGCCAGTTCCCATATGGAACGCTTCCTCGCGCAACATATAGGAGGTCGAACGTCCAAGCGGAGCGAAAGACGAATACTTCAGCATCTGCAGCTGGAATTTGCCGTCGCGATCAACGAAATCGGTGTAGGTGAAGAAGTCGAGCCAGTTATCGACGTCCACGTTGAAAGTGCCAAGCAGGCGTTTGTTTTCGAACGCCCGTCGCTCCAGCATCTTTTGAGCCTCGACTTTGCCCGACGAGCCGAAGAAATCGATGAGCAGCGCGCACATCTGCCAGCCGTGTCGCATCTCCTCAATCATGACCCGAGTGAGCGCACGCCGATCCCATTCCGTCGGAGCCGTTTCGAACAGGTTGCGCTGCTGTTCCACGCTGGCGAATTCCGTATCGCCTTGGTAGATGATCATGTTCATCAGAGCATCGCGCATCTGCTGGGTGGGCACCTGTCGCAGGTTCTCCCACTTGTTGCGGCCTTTGTAAGAGCCGAACTGGATTTCTTCGGTCTCGATCGCGCCGTAAAGTGTGTCGAAGTGGAAGGCTTCAACGTCGTCTTTATCGACGCCGACTTCCTTGCGCCATTCGTTGAACAGACCGACCCAATCGCTGAAGCTTCCGATTTTTGCTACTTTGCCCGGCATAGATTTGTCCTATCTCCGCGGTTGTTTGGCTGCTGCATTTAGCTCAGTTAGCCACTTCACATTGCCAGAAGCTAAAAGCTAAACGCTAAGTGCTAACGGCTATTTTCTACTTCGCTGTAAATACCGCCGGCCGCTTCTCCACGTAAGCCGCCAGTCCTTCCTTAGCGTCTTCGCTCTGGAACAGAATCTGCTGGTTCTCGCGCTCCACAGCCAACGCCGACTCCATCGGAATCTCCCATCCCGTCTGCACGGCGCGTTTGATACGGCCCACTGCCTTGGCAGCTTTGTTCGGCGGAGTGAACTGCCGCGCGTATTCCATGATGTTCTCCATGAAACCGTCGCGCTCGAAGATGTCGTTCACGATGCCGAACTCCTGCGCTTCTTCGAACGAGAACGTGTTGCCCGTAATCATCAGCTCAATGGCCTTGCTCTTCCCTACTAACCGCGACAGACGCTGTGTTCCCCCGGTCCCGGGAAGAACTCCGAGATTTACTTCCGGCAAGCCAATCTTGCCGGCATCCTTACGAGCGATGCGGAGATCGGCCGCCATCGCAATCTCGAGGCCTCCGCCGACGCAATGACCATTGATCGCGGCGATGACGAGCTTCGGCGTGTGCTCTAGCCGCAGCAGCGTCTCATTGGCGTGCAGGCAGAAGTAGTACTTGAACGTCGGATCGACCGAGGCAAGCATCTTGATGTTCGCGCCGGCGGAGAAGAACTTATCCCCCACGCCAGTCAGCACGATCACATAGACGTCGTTGTCCATACGCGCCCTCAGGATCGCCTCGTCCAGTTGGCGGTTCATCTCATAGGTGTAAGTGTTCGCCGGAGGATCGTTCATCTCGATCACGGCCACACCGGCGTCGGTGCGATAGTTGATAAGTTGTTTAGTCGCTTCGCCGGTCGTCGGCTGCAGAGTGGTTGCCATGGGTTGCTCCTTAAGATAGTTTCCGCACAGTTGCTGCGTAAATCGGGTTCGTAAGCCGGGTTCGTATCAGGGCATCGCTTCAGCGATGCCTAAACTTCTTCAATTTTGACTGCCCCTTCAGGGGCCGCTTGCCTCCGCGCACAATTCCGTTGAGAACAATGTCACTCATTTGCTCCGCCAGCGTTTCGGCATTGCCGTCCACTCGCGGGTTGTACCAGGTGTAAATCCAGTTGATCATGCCGAACAGGCTCATCACGGCAGTGCGCGGAGTGACATCCAAGCCGCGCTTATCCCGGAGGTTTTCCATCAGACCGAGGCAGATCCGGTAGTACTCGCGCTTGATAGCAGCGATCTCCGAACTCAGGCCGTTCTTCAGAGATTCGTCTTCGTGCGAGAGCACCTTCAGCCCCCGCTGGTTGCTGACAAAATATTCGAGGTGATTGAGGATAAAGATGCGAACGCGCTGCTCGGGATCTTCCGTGCTAGTCAGCCGCACCTTGAGCCGATCGAGAATGGTGGTGAAGGTGTGTTTCTGAATCAAAAAAAGCAGTCGCTCCTTCGACTCGAAATAGTAATAGAGTCCAGCCAGTGACATGCCCGTGGCACGCGAGAGATCGCGCATCGAGGCACCTTCATACCCTTTCAAGCAGAAGACCTCCGTGGCGTGGTCGAGAATCTGCCCCAATCGACGGTCATAGCGGGTCGCTAGCGCGTGACTTGGACTTCTCCGAGCATTTCGAGCTGCGCGCACGGTGGGAATAGTAGCCATAGTTCGAACGTTCGTTCGAATTATAGCTTTGGAGTGACACAGATCACAAGCGACTGTGATGTCGGAGACCTAGTTAGCTGGATCGCGTTCGGTCAACTGAATCCTCTTCACCTGATTTCGGTCAAATGTTTGAGCATTTCCACCGATGCGAACCACAACTTGCATGCCGTTGACTGATACCAGGTCTCCAGTGAGCACCGATCCGTCGCGCAACTCGACGGTGTCGTGCACCGCGCTGCCTAGCTCGTAGCTAACACTTCCACCGGAAGCATCACGGGCGGTGATTTCCAGTGGAAACTTCCCCGTATTGAAACCTTCTTTGGAGAATTCCAGCACGTGTTTACCGATTCCGACCTCAATAATTTTCGGCGTTGTACCCATTTCCTTGCCGTCAACCTTCAGCAGCGCACCCTGTGGTACCGAGTTGACCGTCGTTGACACGGTGTGCGATGCACCCGGGCTATTTGAAACAGCTAACGATGCAGGATTCCCTGATGCAGCGAGGGTTATTTGGAACTTCACGGTTTGCCCGACACTGACATTGGTCAGGTTGATATAACCCTCGCCGATTCGAGCTTTGTTCTTGTCGAATACGTAGAGTAAGAAACTTGCGTTGCCGATAGTCTTATCGGATAGGTTTTCAGCAACGGTATCCGTAACATAGGTGCGCTCCTTGCCCATCCCGCCGATTTCCTTAAACCTTGAAAAGGTAAACCGCAGCACAGGCTGCCCCGATTCCGGCCAGCTAACGACCTGAAAGGGGATGTCTTTGGCGCATAGAGACGAAACGGCTACAGTGAGAAGATACCACGGCAAAAAAAACCAACGCATGCACCGGATTGTGGCATAGGAATAACAGAACGGCAATGGAAAGTGGGCTTTAAGTTGGTGAAAGCTAGCCGCCGGGATTTCGAGCTGAGACATTAGCTCACAGCTGGCTAGCTCTTAATCCCCGCCATCAGCTTCTCAATTTCAGTCTTCTGTTCGCCGGAAAGCGGCAAGAACGGCAGCCGTGCCGGACCCCCATAATAGCCGTTGAGGTCCATCGAATACTTCACGCCCGGCACCCCGAGCTCCCCGACCACGCGCTGGGCAGCCAGTTTCACGCGATCCTGCTTTTCTCGGGCGAGGGCTGTGTCACCATCCTTCAGGGCAGCGTAGATTTCGTAGCACGCCATGGGAGCCGGACATGCGAAAGCGAGGATCGCGCCGACTGCTCCCAGCCCAAGCGACGGCTCGAGTTGGTGCGCCGCTCCGACCATCACCTGGAAGCCAACTTCCTTCTGTCGCGTTTTCAATTTGCCAACTACGGTTACGGCGGACGATGACGGTTTTGAAGGTGCCTCAGTGGCGCCGCCCGTGAGCGACGATACGCTGACCAGTTCCCTGCTCTGCTTTTCGCTCTCCGCGGCAGCAGCCTTCAACATGCGCGGAGTTACCGCTTCGAACGTCTCCGTGACGGTTGCTTGCCGCTTCACGTGGCGCGTTCCTTCAACCATCGCTTTCACTTTATCGAGATTGCCGCCTGATTCCTTGATGGCTGCAATGTTGGGATGCCCAGCCAGTTCGATAACGACCTCGGCCGGCATGTCGTAACCGGTAGCTTGCGGAAAGTTGTAGATGATGATCGGCAGCGATGACCGGTCTGCGACAGTGCGATAAAAAGCGAGCAGGTTGGCGGGCGCCATCTGCTTCTTGTAGTAATGCGGAGTCCGCACCATGGCGGCGTCGTATCCAAGCTCCGCCGCATATTCGGTGAGCCGCAAGGTCTCATGCGCAGACTCAATGCCGGTCCCTGCAATCATGACTTTGTTGGGTGCAGCGGCGGCGATCGCGGCCTTCATGACATCGCGACGTTCCTGATCAGAGAGCAGAATGGCTTCGCCAGTCGAGCCCTGAACTACGATGCCAGCAACCGGCGTGCGCGAGTAGCGTTCGACGTTTGACTCAATCTTCTTGTAATAGACTTCCCCGTCTGCGTTGAACGGTGTAGAAATGGGCGGGAAGATTCCAGACAAAAGCATTAGTAGCTCCAGTGATTTGTCGCCGGTTGTTAGTCGCTAATCCTCGGCACAAGACGTCACCCTCAAATTATCGGGCTTCCGGCTCAACTTGTCATCTTTAGTGCAGCAGTTTGGTGATGAAGACCAATAGCAGAAGGCACCCGTCAACGATGACCACGGTGGACACGATCCAGATGATCGCAATCATCGGCACTTGTTCAAGCGGAGGCGTGGTAATCCCGATCGTTGTGTGCAGGTAGCTGAGGGCATTGCTGACGCGCTGTGCCGAAATAACGCGAACGGCAATTCCGATGCCGAGAAGCAACATCAGGACGTGAAACCCGACGATGCCGATCATTCTTCACTCCGACTGCGAGCCAAAGTCATCGTAGCATTTTAGGCCCAGTGCCGGCAGTGACGAGTGACTGCGTCCATTCAACGCTCGCAGACAGGCCAGTCTTTAGCAGTCGGATCGACTTCGTGTCGAAACTGTTGTTCGGTTCCGACATAGAAGCGGGCAGAAGTCGTCGGGCCGCTCTCGTTGACCGTGGTCTCAAGTTTCCAGACCATACCACCCTTGCAGACGCCGGCATTCGAAAGTGGCGTGCGCTGGTCTCCGGAATAGTAGAAATAATCGTCCTTGCCGTGACCCGACTGCGGAGTGGAAGAAGTGCGCAAGGTACCGTGCTCGTCTAGTTTGAATACAAGACGTCCATCTTCCGAGGGCAACGGCGGGGCATCCTTCTGGCGAAAATCGATGTGAACCCACCCTGTGTATCCGGCGGGAATCAGAAAGCGCTCGGGTGGACGGCGGTGAAAAACCAGATCGAACGCTGTTGGCCCCATCACGACCGCCATAACTACTACCGGAAGAATCAAGACCGCAGAGATGGCGAACGGTACCCTGGTCATGCGTTCATCTATTTCGCGGCGATATGCTCCGCATGAAGCGCTTGCAGAGCCTGCACACGGATCTCTCCGCGCTGTAGCGCCGCGATACCTTCGGCTGCTGCCCGGGCGGCCGATAAGGTCGTGATGGTCGTGATGCGGCCGCTCACGGCGGCGCGGCGGATCGCCTTCTCGTCAAAGTAAGGATCGGGACCGTGCGGAGTATTGACGATCAACTGAATACGGTCTGCTTTAATTAAGTCGACCGCATTCGGACGGCCTTCCTTCACTTTGTAGACTTTTTCTACGGCCAGTCCGGCCGCTTCCAGAATCTCAGCCGTCCCGTGCGTGGCCACGAGCTTGAATCCCATGTCAACGAAACGATGCGCCACTTCAACCACTGCTGGCTTGTCGTGATCGGTGACGCTGATGAACACCGTTCCCTTGATCGGCAGTTTCTGTCCGGCGGCAATTTGCGCCTTGGCAAATGCTTCGCCAAAGTTGTCGGCCACGCCCATGACTTCGCCCGTCGACCGCATTTCGGGCCCAAGGACAGTGTCAACACCGGGAAATTTCGACCAGGGAAAAACTGGCGACTTGACGTAGAAGCAGCGGCCCGTATCGAGATCCGTACCGCGCTCTATATATTCGGGCAAGAACTCGCGCAGCTTTCGGCCGGTCATGAGTCGGGCGGCGATCTTGGCGAGGGGCACGCCGGTAGCTTTCGAAACGAACGGCACGGTGCGCGAGGCGCGGGGATTTACTTCGAGCACATACACTTTCGCCTCATGCTGGCCGTTCTTCTCGCCATTGCGCCGCGGTATAGCAAACTGCACATTCATCAGTCCGATCACTTTGAGCGCGCGCGCCAGCTTGAAAGTGTACTCGCGCATGCGCGCGAGCAGCGGGCCGGCAATATCCACGGCCGGCAGCACGCACGAAGAGTCGCCGGAGTGAATACCCGCTTCTTCGATATGCTGCATGATGCCGCCGATGACTACGTCTTCGCCGTCAGAGAGCGCGTCCACATCAACCTCAATTGCGTCTTCTAGAAATTTGTCAATGAGGATAGGTCGGTCCTGCGAATATTCAACCGCCTGCTTCATGTACTGCTGAATCGTGTCTTCGTCGTAAGCGATCACCATCGCGCGCCCTCCGAGCACGTACGACGGACGAACCAGCACCGGGAACCCAATCTTCTTCGCCGCCTCGACCGCTTCTTCGACCGAGGCGACCATGGCTCCGGGAGCCTGCGGGATATCAAGTTCATCGAGCAGCTTGCCAAAACGCTTTCGATCTTCAGCGAGATCGATCGACTCCGGCGTCGTGCCGATAATATTGATACCCGCTGCCTTGAGCGGCAGCGAAAGATTCAGCGGCGTCTGTCCACCAAACTGCACGATCACTCCAACCGGCGCGCCGCCCGAGGCTTCGTGCTCACAGACGGCGAACACATCTTCGAGCGTGAGCGGCTCGAAGTAGAGGCGGTCGCTCGTGTCGTAATCGGTCGAGACCGTCTCCGGATTGCAGTTGATCATGATGGTTTCGTAACCATCTTCGCGCAGCGCATACGAGGCATGGCAACAGCAATAGTCGAATTCAATTCCCTGCCCAATCCGGTTCGGCCCGGACCCGAGAATGACGACTTTCTTTTTGGCTGTCGGCGTCGCCTCGTCTTCTTCCTCGTAGGTCGAGTAGAGATACGGCGTGTAGCTCTCGAATTCCGCCGCGCACGTGTCCACGCGCTTGTACACCGGCTTCAGCCCGTGCTTCTTGCGGAAGTGACGAACCTTTTCCTGGCCGCCTTTGCCGTCCAGACGCCACGTGCCCGCGAGGCGCCCGTCAGAGAAACCCATACGCTTCGCTTCGCGCAACACTTCCGTCGGAATCGATTCCATCGGATGCTTCTCCAACTCAAGCTGCATGTCATTAATCTCTTTGAGTTGGTAGAGGAACCATGGATCGATCGACGTCATCTTGGCAATCTGCTTGATCGTGTGGCCCTGCCGAATGGCATAACGTACATATGACAGCCGCTCCGGATGCGGCGTGACCAGTCGCTGCGTCAGGATCTTCGGCTCAATCTTCTCGGAGCCGACGCGCTTGCCCGTATCCAGAGCGCGGATTCCCTTCTGCAGCGCTTCCTTGAACGTACGCCCGATGGCCATCACTTCGCCAACCGACTTCATCTGCGGGCCTAGGCCCTCGTCGGCCCCGGGAAATTTTTCGAATTGCCACTTGGGAATCTTGACGACGACGTAATCGAGAGTCGGTTCAAAGCAGGCCGGAGTCTTGCGTGTGATGTCGTTCGGAATTTCATCGAGTGTGTAGCCAATAGCGAGCTTCGCCGCGATTTTCGCAATCGGGAAGCCAGTCGCTTTCGAGGCCAGCGCGGACGACCGCGAGACGCGCGGGTTCATCTCGATCACGACCATGCGTCCGGTCGAAGGATTCACGCCAAACTGAATGTTCGATCCGCCAGTCTCGACGCCTATCTCGCGGATGACCGCAATCGAGGCATCCCGCATCATCTGATACTCGCGATCGGTGAGGGTCTGTGCCGGGGCAACGGTGATGGAGTCGCCAGTGTGTACGCCCATCGGATCGAAATTTTCGATCGAGCAGATGATGATGACGTTGTCCTTGGTGTCGCGCATCACCTCAAGCTCGTACTCTTTCCATCCAAGAACGGATTCTTCGATCAGGCACTCGTGCACCGGTGAAAGGTCGAGGCCACGCGCAAGCACTTCCATCAACTCTTCGCGGTTGTAAGCAATGCCACCGCCCGTACCACCAAGCGTGAACGACGGACGAATGATGACCGGGAATCCGATTTTGCCGGCGAACTCAATGCCATCCTTCAAATTATTCACCAGGGCCGACTTCGGCACATCGAGCCCGATGCGCTGCATGGCGTCTTTGAAGAACAGGCGATCTTCGGCCTTCTTAATCGCGCTGATCTGTGCCCCAATCAGACTGACGTTGTACTTGTCGAGCACACCCTCATCAGCCAATTCGATGGCCAGATTAAGGGCGGTCTGCCCACCAACGGTCGGCAGAATCGCGAAACCAGCGCTGGGCGCCATCTCGCGCTCGACACGAATGATCTCCTCGAGATATTCGCGCGTGAGCGGCTCAATGTAGGTACGATCAGCCGACTCCGGATCGGTCATGATGGTGGCCGGGTTCGAATTCGCCAGCACAACTTCAAAGCCCTCCGACTTAAGCGCCTTGCAAGCCTGCGTGCCAGAGTAGTCAAACTCAGCCGACTGCCCGATAACGATCGGACCAGAGCCGAGGATCAGTATTTTCGAGATGTCAGTTCGTTTGGGCATTGATATTTAGTCGTTGGTCATTAGTCGCTTGTCGTTCGCTTGGCGCATGGGGCGCGCACCGCCAAACCCTACCGCGATGAAGCCACGCAAGTGCCAGCGTTCCTTCATCATTCTGCTAACGCGTATCTTCAACTTTCAGTTCTTCGCAGCCATCCGCAAAAGAGTTGTAAAAAAGCCGTTTGTATGGCGGTTTGCCGTTTGAATCGACAAGCTCTACGGCAAAGTTCATTGATCCCCTGCCCAAAACCACCCAGTATCGGCCCGGTGGAACCTCACCAAAGCTGAACAGACCGCTAGAATCAGCCGTAGCTACCTTGAGAATCTCAGGCTTCCAAAGCCTTTTGGGCCCCTCTTCGCGATCGAGGCTGGTGGACTTGAAAATCTCTGGATTCCAAATACCCGTTTTCCACCTCTCTTCGCGATCAAAGGTGATGGCACGGTGCAGCTCAAACCGTAGTCCGCTATAGGGCCGATCATGATCGATCGCACGTCCGTTAAGGGACATCGCTTTGATCACGATGGGATTCTGGTCCATCTGCCAGCAGGCGTCCGCTCGCAGAGATACCAGACACAGCGTCGCGAGAATCGCCACCCAATACCTCATGCTGTCCTCCTACAGAAACTGGCCCTGCCCACTGATCACCGACCACCGGCCTTGCATTCCTCCATCATCTTCACGAAATCCTTAAACAAATAATGCGAATCGTGCGGCCCCGGTGCCGCTTCCGGGTGGTATTGCACCGTAAAGAGCGGCAGATTCCGGTGCCGCATGCCTTCAAGTGTGTTGTCGTTCAGGTCCATGTGCGTCAATTCGACTTCGCTTTGCGGCAGCGAATCGGGATCGACGGCAAAGTTGTGATTGTGGGAGGTGATTTCGATCTTGCCGCTCTGCAACTGCTTGACCGGATGATTCCCGCCATGGTGTCCAAACTTCAGCTTGAAAGTCTTACCGCCGAGAGCGATGCCGGTCAGTTGATGTCCCAGGCAGATTCCGAAGATCGGCTGGCGTCCCATCAGGCGGCGAATGTTGTCCACGGCATAAGTGCAGGGTTCAGGATCGCCCGGCCCGTTCGACAGAAACACGCCGTCGGGTTTCAGCGCCAGGACATCCTCTGCGGTCGTCTGCGCCGGAACTACCGTGACCTTGCAGCCCTCCCCGCGCAGCTTGCGCAGGATGTTCTGCTTGATCCCGAAGTCGTAGGCGACTACGTGAAAGCGCGCCGGCTCATCTTTTACTCCGACGATTTCATCCGGCAGGTGCGAGCGTTCGCCGGTCTCCCAAACATAAGTGTGGTTGGTCGAAACGACCTTTGCCAGATCCTGGCCATCCATCTTAGGAATCGCCCGCGCCTTGGCAACGAGTTTCTCCGCGTCACCTTCCAGCGTCGAGATCACCCCGCGCATCACGCCATACGTGCGCAGGTGGCGCACCAGTGCGCGCGTGTCGATATCGGCGAGCACCGGAATCTTGAACTGCTCCATGAACTCGTCGGTGACCTGCTGCGAGCGCCAATTGGAACTCACCTTCGAGAACTCGCGAACGATCAGTCCCTCGATATAGGGCCGTTGCGACTCGTTGTCTTCGGGATTGGTCCCGTAATTTCCGATTTCGGGGTTGGTCAGGACGACGATCTGTCCCGCATAGGAGGGGTCGGTGAAAATTTCCTGGTAGCCGGTAATAGAAGTATTAAAAACGACTTCGCCGGAGCACTCGCCTTTGGCGCCGTAGCCTTTGCCTCGGAAGACTCTACCGTCTTCGAGTGCAAGCGTTGCTTGCATTGTTACTCCTGGGAGTGGATTTTACGAATGATAGCAGGAGAGACTGTGGATTGTCGGAAAAAAGCTGTCAGCCATCAGCCCTCAGCCGTCAGGAAAATCTGGTTGGCTAGGAGACCACCGGCATTGTTTTGGTTTTACTGAAGACTTTGGTTTTACTGAAAACTGACGACTGACACTGAGAACCAGACCTACCGCAGGCGTCCCACCTTCTCCATCGGCCAGTATCCAAACACAGCCTTGCCATAGATGTAGCGCTCGTTCACCGTGCCGAAGTCCCTGCTGTCGTTCGACATGGTGCGATGGTCGCCGAGAACAAAGAAACTGTTCGCAGGGACAACGATTTCGCCGTACGACCGGGCGTCGGCATAATCGCTGGGAACGTAATCTTCGTCGATCGCCTCGCCGTTCACATAGACCTGTCCGTTTTCAATGCGGATATGGTCGCCGGCAGTTCCAATGACGCGCTTGATGTAGCTCTTCGAAGTGTCGCGCGGATAGCGGAAGACGACAATGTCGCCGCGTTGAATCGGCTCCCACCGATACACAAACTTGTTGACGAAGATGCGTTCCTGGTCTTCAAGGCCTGGCATCATGCTGGTGCCTTCGACCTTCACCGGCTGGTAGAGAAAGATGATGATGAACGCGGAGATCGCGAGTGAAACGAGAAGGTCACGCGCCCAGACCGCCACCACTGGCAGCGGGCGTCCGCTCGATTCGTTTGCATTCACCGGAGCCGGCGGCTGCGGGCTCCCCACGTCAGACATTGTGCGATTAGTTTATACGCAAGTGGTGCCGGAGGTAAGAGGACGTGCCAGATCCGGGTTTCAAAGTTTCAAGGTTTCAGGGTTTCAAAGAATCTGCTCCGAGTCTTTCCTGAAACCTTGAAACTCTGAAACCTTGAAACCTTATTTCTTACCTTGCCAAAAGCAACCTCCTACCCGTACAACTAGACTTCGCTCATGACTGACTACTCTATTTTTCCCAAGATCAACGCCACGCTGAACGGATGCAGCGCCGTGCTGCTGGTTGTCGGGCGCGCGCTGATTGCGCGCGGCAAAATGGCCGCGCACCGTGCGGTCATGCTGACCGCTTTTGGCACCTCTACCCTTTTCCTGATTTCGTACTTGTACTACCACTGGCCGGGCCACGGCGGAATTGTCTATTTTCACGGCACGGGCCTAGTTCGGTTGATTTACTTCGCCATTCTGATCTCGCATACCACTTTAGCAATCGTCATCGTACCGATGGTCTTGATCACGTTGACGCGCGCGCTGCGCGAGCAGTTTGACCGCCACCGAGCCATCGCCCGCTGGACATTTCCAATCTGGCTATATGTCTCTGTCACGGGCGTGATCGTGTACTTGATGCTGTTTCAGATGTCCTGATCGCGAGCCGAATTGTCACAAATCCGGTGTACGTGCGACACCGACTCGGGGTCGTCTGATTCTGATATAGTTTCGACTCAAAGGCCGTATCTAAGTCAGCCTTCGCGAAGGAGCGCGCACTCATGGCCGGAAAAAGCGTAAACAAAGTCATTCTGATTGGAAACCTCGGCAAAGATCCCGAAGTAAAGTTCACGCCGCAAGGCACGCCCGTCGCGAAGATCACGCTAGCGACCAACGAGCGTTTCAAAGGCAAAGACGGCAACTGGCAGGATCGCACCGAGTGGCACAACGTCGTGCTCTGGCAACGGCTGGCGGAGATTGCCGGCGAATACTTGAAAAAAGGTGGCAAGGTCTACATTGAAGGCCGCCTGCAGACCCGCTCCTGGGACGACAAAACGTCGGGACAGAAGAAATACATGACCGAAGTAGTAGCCAACGATCTCGTTCTGCTTGGCGGACGCGGCGAAGCTGGAGAAGGCGGAGGCTCATACTCGCGCGGCAGTTCGGCCGCATCAGGCGGCAACAACTTCGACCAGAGCGCTCCCGAACCGGAGCACGCGCCAGCCGGAAGTTCTCCGATTACGGATGAAGACATTCCGTTCTAGGAAAATGTTGTGAGCAAGACTACGCTTGCCGACCGAAGCTGTGTTCCTTGCCGTGGAGGAATTCCCCCTCTCAAGGGGAAGGAGATCTCCAATCTCCACCGAATGCTCGCGGACCCCGCGCAGTGGACCATCATCGATGAGCATCACATAGTCCAAACCTACAAGTTTCCCGATTTTAAATCCGCGCTCGCCTTCGTGAATCGTGTCGGCGAACTCGCCGAGCAACAGGGCCATCATCCCGACATCCTGCTGGGTTGGGGCAAAGTCGAGATCACGCTCTGGACGCATGCGGTCGACGGCTTAACCGAATCGGATTTCATCCTGGCGGCAAAGATCGACGAGATAAAGATCGATGAACTGAAGTGAATCGCGCGATCTGACCATCGGCTCATCGGAAGACGAACGCCATGAGGCTTCAGATGATCCGATGACCCAATCACCCGATGACCCGATTCTTCCTCGCTGACAGTGCCCACAAAGCAGCCGGGATGAGCATCAGCATGCCAGCGACGCTGGCCACATTCCGGGCCGCGAATCCCCAGTCCACGAAGCGCCCGGCAAGGTAGGCTCCGGCTGCAACCGTAAACATCGACAGACCAAGATCAGCGGCGAAGACGCGGCCGCGAAACTTGTCGTCTGTTTGGATCTGCAAAAGGGTGGTCGAAAACACCCAGACGATGGAGCTGCCAAAGTGCGCCAAAACGACACAGAGGCAAGCCTGCCACAGGTGTCCTGAAACACTCAGCAACATGTATCCGGCGCCGGCGGCTAGATATCCCCAGAAAATGGCAACTTCCAGGCGACGCTTCCAATGTCCTGCCCAGGAAGCGGTCATAACTGGGCCGAGTAACGCGCCGAGTCCTCGTGCTCCGAGCAGCAGGCTCATGCCAAGAAACGCGCCGCGTTCCGGAGCCATGCCGCGCCAGCGCACGGCAAATTCGCTTTGCCCCATGACCGTAAAGAGCACCCATCCTGGGCCAATAATCAAGTTGCCGAACTTGACGAACACTGTCGCACGCAGCCGCACTTGCGAGCGCACATAACGAATGCCCGCCAGGATGGGCGAGAAATCGAATAGTTCGCGGACGTGGAACGGATGGCCACCTTCGGCGTGGGGCTCGGCAAAACGCATTCGCCCGATCAGCGCCGCAGAGACCGCAAACGACAGCGCGTTCAGCCCAAACACCGCATCGCGTCCAAAGAACGCCGCGACTGCTCCACCGAGCGTCGCTCCCACCATCAGATTCACTGACCACGTGGTTGATGAGAGTGTGTTTGCGACGACCACGTCTTCTTTATCCACGATGTTGGGGATCACAGCGTTGCGCGCTGGCTCAAAGAAGGCCGCGAGCAACGTCTCTGCCATGAGGAGCGGATAGACCATCCATACTTTGTCTCTTGAGCGGATCAGTAGCATGCAGAAAACGATCAGCATTCGTCCAATATCGGATGCGATCATCACGTTCTTGCGTCGCAGGCGATCGTTGACGACTCCGGCTGTTGGACCGATGAAGGTCTGCGGCAAGACCTGCAGCACCAGTGCCAGCGCAACCGATCCGGCGCGTCCCGTGAGTTGCAGCAGCAGGTTGTAGATGGCAAGCGTGTAGAACCAATCGCCGAGTTCGCTGACAACTTGCGCACTCCACAAACGGCGAAAATTCCGGTTCCCGCCGATCAGGCGCGCATACGACGCGAATGATACCCGTCGAATCTCCAGCTCGGGAGGAGGTTCCATGAAGGGTTCAGGTGAAGGATTTCACAGCGTATCGGAACAGGCCAAAAGCCGCGCTGCGCGCCCGAAGTGGCATTCCGAGGGTAACATTGTGCAAACTGCTGCACACGGTTTCTCGCGGCCTCTGGAAACTCTGTAACTTTCGGCGTGCTAAGTTCGCTGTTTTCCTCAAAAACTGATGGTCATAAATTAATTTTGCCATTCGCTCCGTTGGAGAGCCACTTGCCACTCTATAGAGCGAAAGGAGCTTCACCCTTGCGAAATCTGTACGCTGCCGTACTGCTTCTGCTGCTGGCTTCGAACGCATTTGGGCAACCCGCAGTCGTTCGATCTTCGGCGCTCCCTGAACCTGGACTTCTGGTGTTGCTCGGCGGCGGCCTGATTGGTCTCGCCAATTTAATTCGACGTCATCTAAACGACTAATTTAATCTTCTGCCGAGAGCCTCCTCGGCTTCACTTCCCCTTACCTGCCACCATATTCAGAAAATACTTGTGAATGCGCGGGTCTGCGCTCAGTTCCGGGTGGAAGGTTGCGGCCAGCGTTTGCCCCCTCTGCACTAACACCGGATCGATTCCTTCGGTAGCAATCACCTTCACATCACTTCCGATGCGCTCGATTTTTGGCGCGCGGATGAAGACCATCTCAATCGGCTCTCCGAGAAATTGGCCTTCGCGGATGGAGCTGTCGATCTGCCGTCCGTAGGCATTGCGGCGCACGGTGATGTCGAGCGCACCAAGACCGGTTTGCTTCGGATTCTCCACGTCGGTGGCGAGCAGGATGCAGCCTGCGCACGTGCCGAAGGTTGGTTTCGCGAGAACAAAATCCTTGAGTTTCGCGAATCCGTCAGTACCGAGAAGTTTGAGAAATGTTCCCGATTCGCCGCCGGGAATAATCAGGCCGTCTATTTCGCTGAGTTGCTCCGGCTTCTTGATTAGCAAAACGTCCGCACCGAGCTCTTCGAGACGGCGGCGATGGGCGTCGAAATCGCCCTGGAGAGCTAGGACTCCGATTTTCATTTCGCGGCGGTTAAAGGACGAAAGACGCGCTTCGTTCCCTGTTGAGGGGTACCCCCCTCCCCCCCTTCTATTTTTCAAAGTCTTGATAATAGATACTTTAGCGGAGGGTACCTCGCAAAGTATTCATTCAAAGTGGTTTAGAGCTAAAGTCCTCAATCCATGCGACTTAGACTGCAACCTGGAAGTTCCTCTTCAGCTCCGGGTGATTCAAGCATCGGGCACCTGACTTCTTATGTCAACGGAAATGCTATTCAACGATTGAAATGGCACGCACCAGGTTGCGGACTTCTTCTTCGTCGACGACGGCCCGTTGGTAATCCGATTCCGGCAAGGTTCCCATGTGGATTTTTTCGTTCCGATAGTGCATGGAGCTTGTTTCAACGTGGCGCGCACTGGAGTGAATCTCGCGCACTCCTGTCTGCGCGATGAGTTCTCGCACATTGCCCGAGCGAATACCGGAGCCGATCATCACAGCGATCCGAGTTGCCGCAGTCTCGCGCAGTCGCCTGGCGACCGGGATGGCATCCTCGACCTTCTGTTCTCCGCCAGAAGTGAGCACTCGGTCGAAGCCCAAGGCAATAATGTCTTCGAGCGATTGGTCCAGGTCGCGCGACATGTCAAACGCGCGGTGGAACGTCGCTTTCAGCGGCCGAGCATGCTCGAGCAGTTCGCGACAACGCGCCGTGTCTACGTCTCCGTTCCGGTCAAGGATTCCCAGCGCGATCCCGTCAGCACGCAACTGCTTTGCGATCGAGATATCCCGTTTCATCGCGGCGAATTCGTGATTGGAGTAACAGAAATCTCCGCCGCGGGGACGGATCATGACACATAAATCAATCTTGATGAGACTTCGGACGGTGGCGATCATGCCCGCGCTGGGCGTGGTGCCTCCATCAAAAAGAGAGCTGCACAACTCGATCCGGTAAGCCCCGCCACGCTCAGCGGCAACGGCAGACTGCGGAGAATCAACGCAAATCTCGAGTATGACCGAACCGCTCATCAGAACTCCTTGGATTTCCGTGTTGGGATCGAGTATTGCAGAGAAGTCGTCTGCACGCCCGGACGTACAATCTCACGTTTCGAAAAGCGCGAAAGGTGGGGCAGTCAGTTACAGCTCATTTTCAAATGTTGCCTCGATGTCTCGCGACCCGTGGAGGACGCGAACGATCTCAACACCCCGAGATATCGGCAGATAGAAGATTACGTAGCGGCCGACTGTAAAGCTACGCAGATCAGACGCCAACTCGGGGCCTGGGGCGACCCATACCCGGCCGGCGGGCAAGTGCTTCAATCTTGATTGCTAGCAGGTCAGCGAAGTGGTCGGCTTGGTCCGGACTGTCGTCAGCGATGCATGCCCAAATTTCTGCGAGATCTCGCAAGGCGCGCGGACGCACGACAAGAATGGGCATTTACTTTGCTGCAGCGGACCGGCGCTTCAGAAGCTTGCGGCCTTCGCGCTTCATTTCGGCCGGGCTCCAGGGACGGGCGGGGCCGCTATCCAGGCCTTCGCGGATGTCGCGGCGCAGGCGCTCCAAACGTGCTCGTTCCTGCAAGGTCGGAATCAGGCCTTTGCGTCGAATATCGGCCACGGGGAGCTCGATATTCGCCCCTTCGGCGGCGGCGACGAGCTCCTGTTCGAGATCACCCAGGCGGCGGGCTTTGTCCTGACGGATCAATTCGCGGACGTATTCGCTGGGCGTTCCCCAGTCTCCGGAGGCGACCTGCCCTTCAACGTATTCTTTGAGTGCTTCGGGGAGAGAGATGTTCAGCGAGGTCATCGGCATGGCTTCATATTATGACAGTTTATGACGGTTCGCAAGGTGCAAAGAGCAAGAGTCTTCTTTTGGAGCGTCTACTTTCGTGGCGTTGCAAATGCCTAAGGCGAAGCGAAGATTGAATCTAGGCAGGTTGCGTCTGGAGGACGTTGCCAGTGGGTACTGGACGCTATCTGCGAAATAGTCGAGTGGCCTAGTCAGCCATTACGGTTCAAGTCCGTCGTCCTCCGCACGGCCCTCGACATTCGTAACTTTCGGAGAGCTTGCTTGGCAATGCTATAATGAGCTTACTTCGCAGATAGCGTACCAACTGGCAATTGTTTGAGCCCCGCCTGACTAGCGGGGCTTTTGGTTTTTGTGGAGAAATCCCATGCCCCATGCAGTCATGGAATGTTTCGAAAACCGCGAAACGTGAAGCGCCCGGCACGAACGTGTTATTGGTGGTTTGCGGGCATGGGCATATAGTTACCAACGCTGTATTGCGGCTGTCCGCGTTCGTTTCCGGCCCCTAGCTAGTCACGTCGATTCCCAAAGGAGAAGACTATGAAACGATTCGCCACGATCGCGTGCGTGTTCTTATCTTTCATGGCTTTTGCCAAGGATCGTCCGACATTTCAAATTGAAGTGATTGGAACTGAAGCTTGGCAAAGGGACTTGGCCATCCATCACGCCGCCACGGCTGGAAGTTCGGATACCAATTGCAATACCAATGGTAGTGTTGATGCGACTACATACGGCAATACAACAAGTGGTAGCGTCAACGCGACTACGAACTGCACGACCAATACGACGCCCGGGACACCTGCCTACACGACACACCATGCCATCCAGCAGGAATCGGTGCACGCGATCCTAAACGGACAACACATAATGTTGTGGTGCCAAGCTGGTTTTCGCAAATGCGCAAACTTGACTCCGGGCACTTATACGGCAGAGGCCGATGGCGACAAGGCCGTGAGGATCTACGTTTACAGCCTCATTACTCACAACCTGATGGGTAAGATGAAGTACCGATTAACGGGAGGCTGGTAGCTGAGCTTTGCTACTTGGCTAGGGATCTCCCAATCCATCTGCTTTGGTCGGCGAGATACCGTCGGGTCGTGACCCGGGCCCCCCGCTGCCCCCCAGTAGTTGATTGATGTCAGAGGAGCGCCACCCGCCACGTTGCTCCGACATGATTCGAAGAGCAGAATGGTCTTGATGAACCAATCCATTTTTGCACGCAACAAAGAGCTGTTCGAGAAAAAGGGCCTAATCCTGAGCGGCAAAAGAGGAGAATGTCTCCTCCGCGAACCTTTCATGGGCGAGGTCGTTCATGCGGAAGATTGGAACTTGGCCGTTCCGAATTTCCTCAGGAGAATCAACAAGCTTCGGGACGACCGGGCCATGGTGATTATGTCGGCACTGACGATTGAGCACTATCTAGATTCTGTCTTGGCGTGTTGGATACCCAAATATCGAACGTTGTCAGAGAATCGCGACTTCACATTCTCGCTTAAGCTTGACCTTCTCGACTCTTGCAGATTGATTCCCACGTACATCATGAACTATGCAGATTGCGTACGAAAACTCCGAAATGATTTCGCTCATGACGTCGATGCCGACTCGATCGAGGAGCTTGGGACCAAAAAGCTATCCCTGTTGCACGGCATTTTGCAGAGCCACTTTGGCAAGGAGATATTGAAAGAGAACTCAGAACGCGATTTGGTAGCCATTCTGACTCACACGGTCCTACTCGGTTTGTTTGCATACAAGGCAAGCATCCGACTAATGAGGGAAAACATCGAGTCCGAACAATACCTGCTCAGTCTGCGATCTGAGGCGAAAAAGAAGCTTGACGAATCGTCAGGCTGACAAAGACTGTGCGATAAGGCTACTTACCATCCTCTTGTCTGTAGCATCTGCGCTTCGTCGAGCCCGCTGACGGCCAATCCCTTCATCGCTCCCTGCAGATCTTCGCTGACCTCCAGCAACACCTTCGGATCTTTGTAGTGCGTCGCCGCCCGCACGATGGCCTTCGCGCGTTTCTCCGCTTCAACCGGGTCGGCAAACGTGGTGCTGTCTTTCATGAAGATTCCCGAGCCTACGAACACAGCCTCAGCTCCCAGTTGCATGACGAGCGAGGCGTCGGCGGGGGTGGCGATGCCTCCGGCGGAGAAATTGGGGACGGGGAGCTTGCCCTTCTTTCGCTACCATGTTTGATCAGTTCGTAGGGGGCTCCGTGCTCTTTGGCTTTGGCGTAGAGTTCTTCTTCGCCGAGCACGGTGAGGATGCGCATCTCCTGCACGATCTGGCGGATGTGCTTGACCGCGTGGACTACGTCTCCGGTGCCGGCTTCGCCTTTGGTGCGGATCATGCACGCGCCTTCGGCGATGCGGCGGAGGGCTTCGCCGAGGTTGCGGGCTCCGCAGACAAATGGGACTTTGAAGGCGTGCTTGTCGACGTGATGGGCTTCGTCGGCGGGAGTGAGGACTTCGGACTCGTCGATGTAGTCGACGCCGAGTTCCTGCAGAATCTGCGCTTCGGCAAAATGGCCGATGCGGCACTTGGCCATGACGGGAATGTCGACGGCGCCCATGATTTCGCGGATGATTTTTGGCGAGGCCATGCGTGCCACTCCGCCTTCGGCGCGAATCTGTGCGGGGACGCGCTCTAGCGCCATGACGGCTACGGCGCCGGATCGCTCGGCGATTTCGGCTTGCTTGGCGGTGGTGACGTCCATGATGACGCCGCCTTTTAGCATTTCGGCGAGGCCGGTCTTCAGGCGAAGACTGGTGGTGTTGTGTCCGTTGTTTTGCGACATAGTAAATACCTGTTGGATACCTTTTCGCGATCGCGAAGGATAGGCGCGCAGAGCGCCTTCTAGTCTCTATTTTACATCGTAGAGACACCGTGCCACAGGAATCCTAGCGCTCGGAGATAAGCAGCAGAGCCACCGCTGCGGCAATAAAACTCCAGAGGCTGATGGCGACTATACGCTCAATACGCTGCACCTTGGGAGACCGCTTCGGAGTGTTCCGCGCAGAACGATAGACGCCATAGCATCTCAGCCCCAGGGCGAGCGCGACCAGAATCCCGGTCGGAATACGAACGGAATTCGGGGCTTCCCGCCATATCTGCTTGTCAGCCAGCAGCATGACGACTCATTCTACGCGAACCCGCAGCCCTGGGAATGATCCATAGCGGCGGACAGGAGTGTCCGCCCTACATTGTTTGACCATCTACGATTAGCGCTCCACGAACTTGGCGAACATTTTGTGAGGATCGATGGCGATGAAGACGCCTTGGCTGCGGGCCAGGACTTCATCTTTGTCGTTCAGAATCTCGGCCATGTTGATGTGCTTGCGGCCCTTTACTTCGACTTCACGGGATTCCACCCGGAGCGGCTTGTTCAGCGGGACGGGCTTGCGATAGTTCACGGTAATCTCGGAGGTCAGCGCTACCACATGCCGCAGTTTGTTCACCTTGCCCATGGCTTCGTCGAGGATGGTGGCGATGATGCCGCCGTGGCAGTGGGCGGGAGGTCCGGTGTAGCGCTTACCGAGGCGGAAGCGGCAGACGAAGCAGTGGCGCTCCTCGTCATAAGTGAAGCGCAGGCGCATACCGTCGGGGTTGGCGGTGCCGCATCCGAAACAGTAGTTCTTCTGCAGATCGACGTAAGTGGTGCTGTGTCCGCGGGTGGACGTTCGCTTGGCCATTACGTCGATTCTAACTTGTGGCGGGATTCGATATCATTAGCGCCCGGAGGTGGTGTATGTCTGCCGCGAAATCGTCACATCGTTTGTATAGCGTCCACCCGGGCGTAGCGATGACACAAAAGTGGATGCAGGAACTCCCGCAGAAGACGGGGCGCTCGCTTGAAGAGTGGCTCGTGCTGATCACCAAGTCCGGGCCGCTAACCGAAAGAGGACGCCGCGAATGGCTGAAGAAGGAGCACAAGCTCGGGACAAATTACGCGGCATGGCTGGCGGGCCGCGCAGACGGCAAGAACATGGAAGAAGACTCCCCCGAAGCTTATCTGAAAACTGCCGCCGAATGGGTAGAGGCGCAGTATTCGGGGCCGCGGGCGGCGCTGCGTCCACTGTATGAAGAATTGCTGAAGCTCGGATTGTCGCTCGGTTCCGATGTGAAGGCGTGTCCGTGCAAGACGATGGTGCCCTTCTACCGCAAACATGTTTTCGCGCAGATCAAGCCGTCGACTAATACGCGAATCGATCTCGGATTTGCCCTGGGAAATATGAAGACTCCCAAGCGTCTGATCGATACGGGAGGGTATGAGAAGAAGGACCGGATCACGCGGCGGATCGAGATCAAGGCGAAAGCGGATATTGACGATGAATTAAGAAGATGGCTGAAGAAGGCTTGGGAACTGGATGATTAGAGGTTTGCTTTGAAAAAGGTCAGTGTCAGCGAATTCAGGACACATTGCTACGCGTGGCTTGAGCACGTCCGCAAAACGAGAGAACATGTGCTTATTACAAAACGTGGCGTCCCGCTCGTCAGGCTGGTGCCTGTGCACTCCAAAGATTTGGTCAACGACACAATCCGGCGGAGGGACAAGGCGTGACCCGTCCCTCCGCTCTTAATCCTCAGTCGTAGTATTCCAACCCCAGGTGCGTGATCAACTCTTCGCCCTTCAAATGCCGTAATGTGTTCTTCAGCTTCATCAACTGAATGAACAGATCGTGCTCGGGATACAGGCCCGGAGCAGTCATCGGGGACTTCAGGTAAAAGCTGAGCCATTCCTGGATTCCGAGGCGGCGCAGTTCAGGCGTCCGCTGCGCCAGATCCATGAAGAGCACGAGGTCGAGCACGATGGGTGCGGCAAGAATCGAGTCGCGGCAGAGGAAGTCCACTTTGATCTGCATCGGATAGCCGAGCCATCCGAAGATGTCGATGTTGTCCCAGCCTTCTTTGTTGTCGCCGCGCGGCGGGTAATAGTTGATGCGGACTTTGTGGAAGATATTGCCGTAGAGTTCGGGATACAGGGCCGGTTGCAGAATGTGTTCGAGAGCGCCGAGCTTGGATTCTTCCTTGGTTTTGAATGACCCGGGATCGTCTAACACCTCGCCGTCGCGGTTGCCGAGAATGTTGGTCGAATACCATCCGCTCAGGCCGAGTAGGCGCGCCTTGAATGCGGGAGCAAGCACGGTCTTCAGCAGCGTCTGACCAGTCTTGAAATCCTTGCCACAGATGGGGACTTCGCGCTCGCGCGCCAGTTCGAGCATGGCGGGAATGTCGACTGTCAGGTTCGGCGCGCCGTTGGCGAAGGGGACGCTCTCCATCAGCGAGGCGTAGGCGTAGATCATCGAAGGCGGAATGTTCTTGTCGTTCTTGAACATCGCCTGCTCCAGCGACTTCACGCTTTGGTGTATCGGCTTTGGCTTGATGAAGCTCTCGGTAGACGCGCACCAGATGGTCACGAGGCGGCTGGCGCGGCTCGATTTCTTGAAGTCGCGGATGTCCTGGCGAAGCTGTTCGGCCAGGTCCATCTTGTTTTTGCCCTTCTTCACGTTCGGCCCGTCAATCTTCTTGACGTACTCGTGGTCGAACACGGCCTTCATCGGAGTGATGGCACTGAGGCGGCCTTTCACTTTGTCGAGCAGGTCACGTTCGAGCACTCCGGCGTTGCGGGCGGCGGCGTACATGTTGTCTTCGAAAATGTCCCAGCCGGTAAAGACCAGATCATTGAGGCCGGCCAAAGGAACGAATTCGTTGATCTTCGGCGAGCGGCCGTCGGTGCGCTTACCGAGCCGGATGGTGCCCATCTGCGTGAGCGAGCCGATCGGGTGCGCGATTCCTTTGCGGACGGCTTCGACTCCGGCAACAAAGGTGGTGGCGACTGCGCCCATGCCGGGGATCATGACGCCCAATTTGCCCTTGGCCGGTTCGATGGTGTGTCCGGCACCAGCACGGTCATGGCTGGACGACTTCACTTCGGCAAGTGCCTTCTTCAAATCTGACGCAGGGGAATTCTTCAGCTTCGCCATATTTTGGCTGCTTCCTTATAGGAACTGTGGGATGTATGCAAACCAAGTATGTTCTCGTATCCGAAGCAGCTTTGGCAAACGCAGGCGGCCAAACGTGAAGAAAGCGGGCTCAATTGGGAGCGTGGGACATTGATCGGCGAATCGAGTTAGCCGATTCTTAACGTTGACGCTGATAGCGCCGATTTGATTTTTGCGTTGGACCGGCGGCGCTGGACAACGCATAATCATTTCACTTCGGGGGCGCACCGATGCTTCCCCTGAAGCTGATGTTTGCGTTCAGCCTCGTTCGCTGCATGGCAAATCTGCTGACCTCGTTGTTCTCCCACTGAATCTAGGTTCACGCGATTCTGCACCTCGGCCCGCGTGCTCCTTTAGACCAACAATAGGAGACAGAAATGAGATCGATTCGCACATTCGCATATGCCGCTGTTTTGAGTTTGAGTATGTTCAGCATTCAGCCGACACTGGCTGCCGCCGAAGACGCCCATGGCGTTTTCACGTTAGTTCACGAAGTTCACTGGCAGAATCACGTTCTGCGACCAGGAGATTACGCCTTCTCCGTTAAGACGAGCAGCCCTCCCACATTTCTAATGCTCCGAGGTCTTAACGGCACGGGCACCGACGCGATTCTCATGGTCACAGACGTGGAATCTCCGCAGGCCAACGCCACCAGCAAGCTCTACCTGGTCTCGAAACAGGGTCAGAGTTTTGTCAGCGCCATGGACCTGCCGCAGTACGACATCAGTCTGCGTTTTGCGGTTCCTGCGGGCAGTCCCTCGAAATAGCCATTCAGCCGCGTCTCGGTCCCACAGCCGAATCGTAGCTGCCGCCCTGGGAGCAGATCCCATCGCAATCTGCTCCCAGGGTTCTCTTTTGTGCTCCAACAATCCGACGACAATTCTTTGTGCCCCAGGTTCACGCCCGTTCTTTGGGCGCTAACCTGGGCCGCAAGTCCCTCTCGCAAGAACGGGGTTTTCTAGCACAAAAGGCAAGGCCGAAGGCGTGCCGTGAGTCGTCGTTAGTCTTTCAAGGCTGAATGGGAAACGCGGCTAGGAAACCGCGGGGCGCCGCGTATTTTCGCGGACTTCTTCCCCGAGGATGATCGCTTCGGCAACTTCTCTCATGGCCTTGCGCTTCTGCCGGCTCTGCCGCTGCAGTGCTAGGTAGGCTTGCTCCTCACTCAGTCCGAGATCGCGTTGCAGAATGCCCTTGGCGCGTTCGACCAGCTTTCGCGTTTGCAACTGGTCGGTGAGTTGAGAATTCGCTTCTTCCATGCGGGCTAACTCAATCTCGGCACCCACCAGAAAACCAATGGCGGAAATCAAGCGAATCTCTTTCGGTTTGTGGATGTGCGGATTCCGGTGCTGCAGGTTCATCGTGCCGACGACGCGCCCTCGGCACATCAGGGGCACGGAGAGAAATGCTTCGTAACTATCCTCGGGCAATTCATGGAAAAACTGGAATCGCATGTCCTGGGACGCTTTTTCTGAAATGGCCACCGGTTCATGATGCTCGGCGACCCAGCCCGTAATTCCCTGCCCCACGCGGAGTTTGAGCCGGTCTACAACGTCGGGATGCGCATTCTTGGAGGCGCGCAGCACCAGTTCTTCGCCCTCGAGCACATAAATGAGGCAGGAGTCGCACTTTACCAGCGCCGAGGCGAACTCTACCACCCGGTCCAGTACTTCGTGGAAATCCCCGGCCGTGGCCAGTCGGCCGCCAATCTCGTGGAGTAGATCTACGGGCGAAACTTCCGCGCCCCTCATTATGCGATCAATCAGTACGTTATCCATGATCTAACGTAGCGGCATGGGTAGCGGCGTGTCTAACTCCTAATTCTGATAGCAGACATAAAGGATTTGATCGGTAGAATTCATCAATCTTTTACATTTTTCATGCAGTTGTGAATACCGCCCGGAGCTGAGTGCATTTATTTGCCATCCAGCTCGACGGTCTTAACCGGCAAATCCCAATGGGCGTCGAGGATTTCGAACCGACGCTGCTCTTCCTTCAGGTAAGTGGCCTGGTCGGGCCAAAGCTGCTTCTTCAGGGAGTCCTCGTCGAAAGGCTCGTTCGCCATCGCGGAATTCTTGAAGACGATGGTGACGCGATAATCCCAGCGGCCGTCTTCGGTGGTGTGATAACGGGGCTGATCCATCCAGACCTTGAGCATGCGGCCCATTTCCACCTGCTTCTTCAGCAGCGGGTAGTGGTTCTTCTTGAACAGCTGCAGGAACTCGTCAGCGTGGCCCCATTTGGTCTTGTAGTAGTACTCGACAACAAAGGGCTTGCCGGTTTCGGGCGCAGACTGTGCGGGAAGGGCCACGGGAAACAAAGTCAGGAGCAACAGAAGAAAACGTAATTTCATTGAGTACCTCCGAGGCGAATGATTGTCGCATGGCTGGTGTGGTGACGGGGCTCTGCCCCGTCCTGCCGAGCAAAGCCCCCTCCACAAGGCAATGTTAAAATTGTCCGTGCCCGCCGATTCTATCCGCCTCATTGCCATCGATATTGACGGCACGCTGCTCAACCCGGAATTCCATATCTCGGAAACCGACCTTGCAACCCTGCGGCGGGCTCATTCCGAGGGGGTCGAGGTCATCCTGGTCACGGGACGCCGCCATACATTCGCTCTTCCTATCGCGCAGCAATTAGGGTTCGATCTTTGGCTGATCAGTTCAAACGGCGCCGTCACGCGGTCGCTCGCGGGAGAGACTTTCCATCGCGATCTGCTGCCCGAGCCAACCTGCCGAAAACTGGTTCGCCACATGCAGGAATTTCGCGGACAGACGGTTCTGACCTTTGACAGTAACGGGCCGGGCACGATCGTGATCGAACGCCTCGATCAGCTCGAAGGCAGCATTCAACGCTGGCTGGAAAAGAATATGCAGTACATCCAGTTCGTGGTTCCGATCGAGGATGCACTAACGACCGACCCCGTACAGGCCATGTTCTGTGGTCCGGTCGCCGACATGCAACGGGTATTGCGGGCGCTCGACGCCTCCGGCCTGCCGATCACGGTCTTGCGCACCGAGTACCCGGGTCGTGACCTGTCGATTGTTGATGTGCTCAATGACGGATGCTCCAAGGGGCACGCGCTCGAGCGCTGGGCCAACTATCGCGGTCTAACGCGCGAACAGGTCATGGCCGTTGGTGACAACTATAACGACATTGAAATGCTTGCCTTTGCCGGGCACCCCTTTATCATGGGGAATGCATCGCACGAACTGCTGGGCCGAGGCTGGAAGCTGACCCGCTCGAACGCCGAGAGCGGAGTAGCCGCTGCAGTCGAGCATATGCTGTACGGAAAAGAACTTGCGGCGGTAAGTGAAGAGAAGAATCCTCGGTCAGAGATTTTGAGCAGCTTGTAATGATTCGAAAAAGTGCATCGGCGAGGCAAGGAAGCGCGATGTGGTCGACGAACACCGCTGTGCTTCTTTGCGCGCTGGTTGCGATTATCGCGGCTCCTCGTGCGCACGCCGCCGATCTGGCAATTCTTCGAAATGGCTTCAGCATCCGCCACGATCATCGATCGGTCTTGGGAGCGACGACTCGTCTCTTCCTTTCCACAGACGATGCCAGTTTTACCGACGTTCCTACGGCCGATATCGCGAGCTTCGAGAAAGACCTGTCGCCGCCGCCGCCCGTGGAACCGCCGGCGCCCGTATCTATTCAGGCTCCTGCACCGGCTCACGTCGCGTCCGCGCCGATCAAACCGGCGATGCCTTTGAACCAGGTGGTCGACTCCGCTAGCGCCACGTATCATCTCGATCCCGACCTGGTGAACAGCGTCATCCACGCAGAAAGCGGATTTAACACTCGCGCCGTTTCTCCGAAGGGCGCGCGGGGACTGATGCAACTCATGCCCGGCACGGCGAACCAGCTCGGGGTGAACAATGCGTTCGATCCGCAAGACAACGTCACGGGCGGGAGCCGCTACCTTCGCGAACTGCTGGAGCGATACAACTTCGACCTCGTTAAGGCGCTGGCCGCTTACAACGCAGGACCGGAGCGGGTGGAAAAATACAACGGAGTGCCGCCCTTTCGCGAAACGCGTGCGTATGTGAATCGGATCGTCCGCGAATACAACCAGAAGAAGATTGCGCAGGAAAAAGAAGAAAAGAAGAAACTGCTCGCTGCAAAGAAAGCAGCGACCGCGGGCAAAGCTTCGGGACAAACTTCGGCACGAACATCGACACAAGCTTCGGCACGAATCCCGAGTCAGACTGCCAAGTCTAGTGCTCCTTCCACGCCAGTCGCATCGTCACAATGACGAGCCCCCGAACATTGACCCTGACTGCTCTCTCATTTACCTTCGTGTGGGGCGATGCTGACCACAGCAGTGCCTTCCTCCGACTCGGCACTGAATGGCCATCTACTGAATGAAATCTAAAAGATACATTGCCTATGCGGTCGTCGTCCTAGTTCTGGCCGCGCTGATTTATCTCCAGTTCCGTACCTGGCGTAACTTCGATTGGGCACTGCTGATTCGCTTCCAGATTCACTGGCGCCACATCGCGCACGGCATCGCCCTCATCTACATCGCCTATTTTCTGCGCGCGTTGCGTTGGAAGATTTTTCTTCGTCCGGTTCGCAAGGACGCTTCTACCCTGGGACTCATCTCGGCCACGGTGATCGGATTCACCGGCCTGGCCCTGCTCGGCCGCGCCGGAGAATTGATTCGTCCATACCTGATCGCACGCCGTGAGAACCTGCCATTTGCGTCGCAGGCGGCGGTTTGGGCGGTCGAGAGAATTTTTGACGTCGCCGGATTTACGGTCTTGCTGGTGTCCGCAATTTTTCTGCCCTCGAAGCTCCGTGCTTTTGTGAACGCGCCGACTACTCCCGAGGCCGTTCGGCACTGGATCCACCTCACCGGCTTCGCTCTCATTGGAGTGGTTTTCGGCCTTCTTTGCGCTGCTCTGCTGATGGCTTACCGCGGGAATCGCATCGCACAGTGGGTGGAGGAGCGATTCTCGCATCTCGCCGAAAATCTCGGCCACCGCATCGCCCAAAAGGTGCGCGAGTTCACCGCCGGCCTCAACACGATCCACGGACCATTCGCGTTTCTGCAGATTTCGGCCGTTTCGGTGCTGATGTGGTGGGTGATTGCTGTGGCCTATAAAGAGGTCACCTACGCCTACGGAGCGCCCATGCACGCCATGAGCACAACCAAGGTTCTGCTGCTGATGGGATCGAGCATGATTGGCTCGATGGTGCAATTGCCGGGCGTCGGCGGCGGCTCGCAACTGGCGACGATCAGCGCCATGGATCACGTCTTCGATATCGCTCCGAAAGAACTCGCGGTAAGTTGTGGCATTATGCTCTGGCTGGTGACGTTTGTGGCCGTCGTTCCCTTAGGACTTGTGCTGGCTCACTACGAACGGCTGTCGCTGCGCAAGCTTTCGGCGGAGAGCGCCGAGGCGGAAGAAGAAGAACAAGTTCCCGAAGTCAGTTCCTAGATGTCAGGAAGACCCTCTCAGCACAGCTGTAGTTTCCTGAGACCCGAGACCTGACACCTGAGACCTCCCTGCTACAATTTATCCATACCTGAGCGTCAAGCATGAAATGCCCCTTCTGCGGGTTTGAAAATGACAAAGTCGTGGATTCGCGCGAGAGCAAAGAGGCGGATTCCATCCGCCGCCGCCGCGAATGCCTGAAGTGCGAGAAGCGCTTCACGACCTACGAGCGCATCGACGAAATCCCCTACATGGTGGTGAAGAAAGACGGACGCCGCGAGCGTTTTGACCGCCAGAAAGTCCTGAATGGCCTGATGCGTGCCTGCGAAAAGCGTCCGGTGCCGATCAGCAAGTTGGAGCAGATCGTCAATGAGGCCGAGACGTTTGTGATCGAGTCGGCCGAGCGCGAGCGCAAGACAAGCGAGATCGGCGAACTGATCATGAATCGCTTGCGGCGGCACGACAAGGTTGCGTATGTGCGTTTCGCGTCGGTCTATCTGGACTTCAAGGACGTGCAGGAGTTCATGACTGAGCTGAAGGATCTGCTGAAAGCTAAGGACGCGCCGGAAGCGAAAGGCAAGACCGTTAAGACCTGATTGAGACATTGGATCATTGAGGCATTGAATCATTGAACGCCTCATGGCAATGATTCATTGACTGAATGATTCAATAATTCGATGAATTCTCTCGACAAAGCCGCGGAACTGAAGAGACGCACGAAGGGTTTTGCGATCCGTATCGTAAATCTCTTTCGTTCCTTGCCTCACTCTCCGGACGCACAGACACTCGGTAAACAACTGCTTCGTTCCGGCACTTCAGTTGCCGCGAACTATCGTGCCGTCTGCCGCGCTCGTTCTCAGGCCGAATTCATCTCCAGAATGGGCATAGTGCTCGAAGAGGCGGACGAGTCCGTATTTTGGCTGGAGCTACTCGGCGAGACGGGCGTCATTAGCCCCGAAAGAACGCGGGATTTACTGAAAGAAAGCAATGAGCTGGTAGCAATCTTCGGCGCTTCTTTGCGCACGTCAAAGCACGGTGTTAAATGATTCAATGCCTCAATGATTCAATGTCTCAATACATCCAATGACGCAATCTCATAAAGTAACCCTCATCCCCGGCGACGGAATTGGCCCTGAAGTTGTCCAGGCTACCGTTCGCATCGTCGAAGCTACCGGCGTCAAGTTCGAATGGGAAAGCTTTGCTGCTGGCGCCGAAGCGTTTGAAAAGTACAAGGAATACATTCCCAAGGAACTCTCGGAATCGATCGAGCGCACTCGCGTTGGGTTGAAAGGGCCGGTCACGACGCCGATCGGCGGCGGCTTCGCCAGCATCAACGTCGAACTGCGTAAACGGTTCGAACTGTTTGCCAACTTCCGGCCCATCCGCAATCTGCCGCACATTCCCACGCGCTATCCGGGCATCGATTTGATCGTGGTGCGAGAGAACACCGAGGGGCTATATTCCGGCATCGAACACGAAGTCATTCCCGGAGTGGTCGAGAGCCTGAAGATCATCACCGAAAAGGCTTCCACGCGCGTATCGCGTTTCGCGTTTGAGTATGCGCGCAAGAACAAGCGCAAGAAGATTCACTCCATTCACAAAGCCAACATCATGAAAATGTCAGACGGCCTGTTTCTCAAGTGTTCGCGCGCCGTCTCGAAAGAATATCCGGAGATCACCTACGGCGAGCACATCGTCGACAACACCTGCATGCAGCTGGTGATGAATCCTTACCAGTACGATATTTTGCTAATGGAGAACCTCTACGGCGACATTCTTTCCGATCTGTGCGCCGGACTGGTTGGTGGCCTAGGACTTGTGCCGGGAGCAAATTTTGGTCACGAATGCGCCATTTTCGAAGCAGTGCATGGCTCGGCTCCGGACATCGCCGGGAAAAACATCGCAAATCCGACCGCCGTATTGCGCTCTGCCCTGCTCATGCTGCGCCATCTCGGTGAATTCGACGCCGCCCTGAAAATCCGCAATGCCATCGATGAGGTCTATCGCGACCACACCAAACTGACGCGCGATGTCGGCGGCACTGCGGGGACGTCGGAATTTGCCGATGCAATCATTCAGGCGATAGAGTCTCCGAAACCGTCGCCCGAATCGGCTACTAAAGCATAGGCCATTGTTCGCAAGCCTATTATTATTAGCATGCTACATGGACAGCTTATGGTAGGCACAGGTTTAACGAATTGACACATATGCTGTGTCCACATATACTGTGTCCATGAACGTAACCCTTTCCATCGACGAGAAGACGGTCACACGCGCCCGAAAGAAGGCTGAGGCCTTAGGCAAGAGCCTCAATCAGCTCATTAGGGATTACCTGCGGAAGTTGGCCGGCGAGGACGACGCCGCGCGCTTCATCGAAGAATTCGAGCGGCTGTCCGGCACCGGTAACTCTCACGGCCAGCGGTTCAATCGCGACGAAGCTCATGAGCGTTCGTAGCTTCTTTGACACCAACGTCCTGCTCTATGCGGACGACGAATCCGCACCTCGGAAGCAGCAAACCTCGAGACATCTTGTGGCCGAACATAGGCAATCTGGAACTGGTGTCGTTTCGTTGCAGGTGCTGCAGGAATACTTCGTCAACGCCACACGCAAACTAGGTGTCGATCCCCGGATTGCGCGGCGCAAAGTTGAACTGCTGGCCGAATTGGACGTGGCCGTGCCGCAAGTTCCCGATATCATCGCCGCTATTGATCTGCATCGTCTGCATGGGTTTTCCTTTTGGGACGCGATGGTCCTGCGAACCGCCCAACAGTCTGGCTGTCGCGTTCTTCTCTCCGAAGACTTCCAGGACGGTCGCGAGATTGACGGCATTCGCATTGTGAACCCGTTCCGCTCCAATTGAGCCACATCTGGACAATTCTTCCGCTGCCCTTCTGTTCGCCCTCTGATAAACTAATGAGTTTTCGGCAACGAAAGGGCGGCTAGTCGCCGGTTTCCAGGGGGCCTATCCTGAAGGGCATCGAAATTCCGTACAACCGCGGACTGCACAGGTTCGCCGTATTTACCGCGTGCGCCACTTTTATTCTCATCATTGCCGGTGCCCTGGTCACCAGCAACGATGCCGGCTTGTCCATTCCCGACTGGCCCAGATCTTTCGGTTCATTCAGCGTGCCACCACTCCACGGCGGAGTGCAATACGAATGGAGCCATCGCGCCATCGCCGGCTCGATCATCCTGCTGACTATCTCGATCGCAACCTGGACATTCTTCGCTGAGCGCCGCCGCTGGATGAAGTGGCTGGGAATCGCGGCCCTGGGAACCGTGATCACGCAGGCAATCCTCGGAGGGCTCACGGTCCTATTGTTCCAGCCGCCATGGGTCTCGTCAGCGCACGCCGCCGTGGCGCAAACTTTCTTTTGCATCGCGGTTTCGATCGCGCTTTTCACCGGACGCCGCTGGGTCGAGGAACACCCGCGGGCGGAGCTCGACCAACGGCGCCCCGCCCTGTTCACCCTGACGGTGCTTTCCATTTTCGTGCTCTACGTGCAATTAATTCTCGGCGCCATGTTCCGCCACCACGGCATGAGTTGGTGGCCGCACGTCGTCAATGCTGGCGTCGTGGCGATTGTTCTTTCCTGGACTGCGGTTCGTGCGATCTCGGCTTACCCGCAAGTTCTCGCAGTCCGCCGTCCGGCCGTCACCATGCTTGGACTGATGGTGGCGCAACTCTGCCTCGGTTTTCTTGCCTTCATCACCCGCGTGATGTGGGGGCGCGACGCCGCGCAACCTGAACTTCCGATGGTGATTTCGACCGTTGTCCACGTCGCCGTCGGGGCCTTGCTGCTCGCGACGACCGTCGTTCTTGCCATACAAGTTTGGCGGCACGTACCCGTCGCTTATGAAGAACGGGTGCCCGGGCGCGATCGGGATCCCGTCGCCGCGTAGCGATTCAACAATTATGAATAGTTCTCCGTGTTAGTCGGATGTTAATCTCTAATCTTCCGGCGTAAACTGGTCTGTGACTCCAAACTCAACAACAGTTGACCTAGCTTCGCCCGCTAAGCCTGCCATTCTGGCAAGTCCGGCGATCATTTCGGTTCGCGATCTCGTCCATCGCTATCAGGACCGCGCCGCGCTCAAAGGCGTTTCCTTCGATGTGCAGCCAGCCGAACTCTTCGGACTGCTGGGGCCGAACGGCAGCGGCAAGACCACTCTATTCCGGATTCTTTCGACTCTCATGGTGCCGACATCGGGAACCGCCACGATTGCCGGACTCGATGCCGTCCGCGAACCCGGAGCGCTCCGCCGTCACATTGGCGTCGTTTTTCAAGCGCAGAGCGTTGATCCGAAACTCACGGCCTACGAAAATCTCTGGCATCAGGGACATCTTTACGGCCTGCGCGGCTCCGACCTCAAGCAGCGCATTAACGAAATCCTCACCCGGGTTGGGCTTCTCGACCGCGCGTCAGACCTGGTGGAGACTTTTTCCGGCGGCATGCAGCGGCGCATCGAACTCGCTAAGGGCCTGCTCCATCACCCTGAGGTTTTGCTGCTGGACGAGCCGACTACCGGCCTCGATCCCGGCGCGCGTCGTGACCTTTGGCAATATCTGCAGATCCTTCGCGATCAGGAACGCGTATCGGTGATCGTAACCACGCACCTGATGGAAGAAGCGGAGCGCTGCGACCGGCTTGCCATCCTGAATGAAGGCAACTTGATGGCGCTAGGCACGCCGGAAGCTTTGACCCGCGAAATTGGCGGCGATGTCATTCTGCTCGAAGCGCGCGACCCGCAGTCGCTCGCCGATCGCATTCGTACAAAGTTTCCCGTCGACGCCACGGTCATGGACGGTCGCGTGCGAATCGAGATTGAGAATGGACACCGTTTCGTTCCCGACGTGGTCGAAGCTTTTCCGGGAGAGATTCAGTCGCTCAGTGTGAGCAAGCCGACGCTCGAAGATGTGTTCATCCATCGCACCGGGCACCGCTTCTGGAGCGAAGAGACGGAAGCGGCAGCAGAGACAGGCAAGAAGAAAAAGACCGCGAAGAAGCACTAGCAGCGGTCGCATCTGAAACGTATTTGCAGGTGAGTGGCTCCGAGAAGGAATCAGGCATGAATCCCTCATGGCTCAGAACTGCAGCCCTCGCTTTGGCCGCTGCTTCGGGTTATTTGCCTGGTCTATAACTTTCGCACTCCGATCAAAGCTCAGATCTGGCATTTTCGTCATGGCACGTCCACCACCGTCGGTGGCTACTCGGTGCCGGTTCCAACCACATGGTATGCGGAAGACCGAGGCGACGGGCAACAGGTACTCGTAGATCTTCGCACCGATGACTACACTCCATTTCAGCGGATAAAACTGCACGCTTCTGTCGGACTTCGCCCTGGAACGCCGGTTTCTTTGGATTCCCTGAATCGAGTGAGCTCCCTCAAAGCGGATTGGCTCAAGAAACGTGGCGACGACCCTGACTCGCAGCGGACACTCGACCTCGATGGTGATTCCCTTCTGTGCACGGGCGGCAAGAAGGTAAACAGCGGTGGAATCCCCGATTTGGAGCCGGTCGGCTGGCACTGCAAGTCGACAGGCGGGCTCGAAGTGGTAATTCTTGCGACCGATCCAGACATGAAGCAGGTCTGGGACATCGTGTCGGGCATTCGAAGGAGACCCTAGTAGATTTGACTGAATTCTAGGGACTGTCTAGCCTTTGCCCGCCGCCCCACTACCCGCCGGAATTAACCCTGCCTGGTGATTATCCGCAGACCCCACAATGCCCGGTTTCATCTTCCACACCACGGGCTCAATCGGTCCCAACAAGAACGCCCACACAGCCGATCCCAACCACGCGACCAGTCCAGTAATGATGAAGGGCCAGAAGAAGTGTCCGGTGCGATCCACGAGGACTCCCGTGAGCGCGGGAGCCACGGCACCGGAGAGGTTACCGATAAAGTTTTGCGCACCCACCCAGCGCCCTGCGGCCTGCGGACCAGCAAGCGATTGGCTGATCGCCCATGTGTTGGCGCTGACCATACCGAAGCCGATGCCCGCCAGCATCAGCAATCCCACGGAGAGGTTGCGTGGCGCAAATGCAGCAGCCATGAAGAATGCGCCGACCACCAAACTTCCTGTGACCATGAATCCGCCACGGACCCGCGTCGTGGTCGCACCAGCCGCAATCCAGCGGTCGGAAATCTTGCCGCTCGCGATCGCAGAAAGCGCGGCCGTCAGCATGATCGCGCCGCCGATCTTGGCCATCCCGGTCATCGAAAAGCCGCGCTCACGCACGAGGTAATACGGGAGCCATGTAAGCAGAAAATAGTTCACATAGTTTCCGCAAAACAAACCTAGAGCAGTTGCTACCCAGGCCCGGCGCGCCACGATTTCCAGAAGGCCCGGGCCGGTCGATCGGACAGTATCGGTGCTTACGTCCGCGGTTGATCTGGCACGCGGCATCCAGAGCGACCAAGGCACGACCCATAGCAAACTGACCGAACCGAGAATCAGGAAGAACGGACGCCAGCCGAAACGTCCCATCAACGTGCCACCAAACAGCATTCCGAAGCTCGGTCCGAAACACAGGCCCGAGGCCACAATCGAATTCGCGAAGCCGCGGCGTGCCAGCGGGAAATGGTTGGCGATGATTTTCGAATACGACGGGTAGGCGACGGATTCTCCAAGCCCAAGCACGATTCGCACCGCAAGCAGCGCCGCAAAGCTATGCAGGATTCCCGTAACAGCGGTCGCCGCTGACCAAATACAGAAGCCTGTCGCGAATACCCATTTGACATCGAGGTGATCGACCAGCCAGCCGGCAGGAATCTGCAGGCAGGCGTAGGTCCAGAAGAAAGCCGAAAGCAGCACGCCAAGCTGCGTTGCGGAAAGACCCAATTCCAGCTTCAACTGCGGTGCGGCAATGGAAAGATTGCTGCGGTCGATGTAGTTCAGAAAGACCGACAGCCATAGCAGAATCAGCACTCCGACCAGAGTGCGGGAAAGGTCCGATTGGCTGGCGGAATCGCGGGAGCCCATGGCGAGGTAGCTCATCCTATAACAGCCCGTGGCCATGTCCTACGATTTTCGAGACCGCGGAACGCTGCTAAACTAAAAGAGATGGCAACCCAAGCGGCAACTTTGCCCGTTACTTCGCCAGCGTCGGCTGGAGTCATTCTTCCTGCATTTACTCTCTGGTGGCGCGAAATTGTGCGTTTCTACCGGCAGAAGGCACGCGTGGTGGGCGTGATCGCCTCCCCGCTTCTGTTTTGGATCGTGATCGGATCCGGCTTCGGTACTTCGTTTCGCTCGGGAGGATCGGCCGGCCAGCAACATTACTTGAATTATTTCTATCCCGGCACGCTGGTGATGATCGTGCTCTTCACCGCGATTTTTACCATGATGTCGGTGATTGAAGATCGCAACGAGGGCTTCCTGCTTTCAGTGATGGTTGCTCCCGTGCCTCGCGCGGCCATTGTGTTAGGAAAAGTTCTTGGCGGCACAACGCTCGCCGCTGCGCAAGGATTGATTTTCCTCATCTTCGCGCCGCTGGTTGGCGTGCAGTTTACCTTTGCTTCGTTCGGCCTCATCGTCCTGACTGTCTTCCTGGTTTCATTTGCCCTGACCGCGCTCGGCTTCGCGATTGCCTGGCCACTCGATTCGACACAAGCTTTTCATGCAATCATCAATCTGTTTCTGATTCCCTTGTGGCTGCTTTCGGGAGCGCTCTTTCCTCTTTCGGGTGCCTCCGGATGGATGCGCGCCATCATGTACGCCAACCCTCTGACCTACGGCGTCGAGGCGCTGCGCAAATTGATGTATCCGGATGCTCCGAGCGCGTTCTCGCTGACCGCCTCGATTCTGACGCTCGTGCTGTTCGCACTCTTCATGTTCGGCCTGGCCTTCATGCTGGCGAACCGGCGCACCACGAAGCCGGTAGCGTAGAAGCAGTCGTTGGTCGTTAGTCGCTCGTCGTTAGCTAAGACCGTAGTGAAAAAGAGATAGCCTGTAGCTTGCCCAACATGCCCAACGACAAACGACCAACGACCAGCGACTCCCTTGACCTTCTCGCCCTTGCCGCTCACCGCGACGACGTAGAACAAACCTGCGGCGGCACCTTGCTCAAGATGGCCGAGCGCGGATACCGCACCGGTATTCTCGACCTCACCCAGGGAGAGATGGGGACTCGCGGCTCCGCGGAAGATCGTGCGCGCGAAGCTGAGGAAGCCGCACGGATTTTGAAAGTTTCGTGGCGGCAAGCGCTCGATATTTCCGACGGACGTGTCGAAAATACCTGGGAGAATCGCCTGAAAGTCGTGCGCGTGCTCCGCGAAGTGCGGCCGCGTGTCCTGATTCTTCCCTACTGGGAGGGACGGCATCCGGATCACTACACTGCTTCGGTGCTCGGGTATGAAGCTGCGTTCTTATCGGGATTGGCGAAGTTAGCTGTCAGTTCTCAGTCGTCAGTTCTCAGTGACCCCGTCGCCGATTCTGCTGCGCCTCATCGGCCTTTCAAGATTATCTACGCCAGTCTTTACCGCGACGTACGGCCCTCGTTCGTCGTGGACATTACCGACCAGTTCGAAACTCGGCTGGCATCGCTGATGGCATACAAATCCCAATTCAGCGACCAGCAGGCAGGCAGCGGAATCTTTCCAGCACAGGCTGAGATTCGCGCACGCGTGGAGTCGATGGCGCGCTTCTATGGAATGCTAGGCGGCGTCACCTACGCCGAGCCGTTCATCCAGAAAGAAGTCGGACTGGTCGAGGACGTAATGACCATTCCGGTGAAGTCGATCTGAGTAATAGCTGTCGGCTCTCAGCTGTCAGGTCTCAGCTAACCCCTTTCGACCGAGATTGAGGGTCGGAATTACCTATTGCGATTGTTTCTTTACAAATTCAGAAAGAATACGGGAGCCATCGATGCCAGCGCCGCTCCCACATGCAGAGCGAGCACACTCAACGTCTGTCTCGGAGAACGCGGCAGCCACTTGATGGCGAAGAAAGCAATGATCGGCATCTGCCCCGCCATCAGTATCTGCCAGAGATGAGCAATGGCGCCCTCGTCGGGCTCACGAGCGATGATGAACGTTCCGTGCGTCATCCGGTAACTAGCCATCGCTCCTAGCAGCATCATCAGAGCGGTAAGCGACATGGCGATGGGAAGAAACGCGCTCGGACGCCGGATGATGGTGCCGAAAGATTGGATAGGCTGATCCATATTGCCTCCTCGAGTTGGGATCACACGTTCGCGCAGCGCCGACCACAGGACATTCGCCGACGTGCGCAGATCGCCTCGGCCATCTTGCAGCAGCGTCTCGAACTCCACGCCATAGCGTGCTCGCCAGCCGCGTGGATAGAGTCGCGTCAGCAGTCGGGCAACGATGCGGTTCATCAGGCCTCCAGCCTTCGGAGTCCGGCCTTGGCGAAATGTTGCAGCGTTTTTAATCTTGCACGGAGAACCTGCAGACCCTGCGTAGTAATTCGATAGGGCTGGCGTCGATTTTCGGGCGGGAGCGGTTCGATCCAGCCTAACTGCTCCAGGCGGGCAATCGCCCCATACAACGTTCCTGGACCCAAATGGGTTCCGCAAAGGCGAGCGATGTCTTCGATCATGGCGTGCCCGTGCTTCGGACCACCCGCAAGGCTGGCCAGCACGAGGAGCGGGGGATCGGAGAATTGCCCCAATTCGGAGTCCGGCTCGGCCGCTACTACGTCGCGCGTACTTCGCATGACGTAGTAGTATCACAGCTCGCAGCCGGCTGCAAACTAAATTGGGAAGTGGGCGATTGCAGTGAGCTTTTCCACATCAAGAGCGGTCCTTCCCGATTGATGTCTTTTCCCCGGCCGCCAACATGACTCGCAAGTAGTTGTTTCTACTAACGTTACCAACCGCATTCCAGGGCAGTAAAGAAAACAGTTGCAAGTTAACTAGTGTTGTAGTTTACTACATCACCTAGAGGCCGAATTCGGATGCGCACCGAAACTCGACTGCAAAAAGCTCAAGGAGAATGAACATGAAAACCCTTCGATTTACGCTGTCTCTGATTTTGCTGTCGCTCACCACCATCGCTTTTGCCCAGAATGACGCGCACATGTCCCCCGCGGCGGCTACTGTGCCGACCGAGGCACAGAAATCCTTCACAACCATCAAAACCCTGGCGGGAGAGTGGGAAGGGCCCGTCAACGTACCTGAGATGCCGGAGATGTCGAACGGCAAACCGCTGCACGTCACGATGCGCGTGACCTCAAGGGGAAACACGCTCGTGCACGAATTGCAGGAAGCGGGAACGCCGCTCGATCCGGCAAAGTATGACCATCCGGTCTCGATGGTGTATCTCGACGGAGATCAACTCACACTGGTTCACTACTGCGATGCCGGCAACCGCCCCCGCATGACGGGCAAGATGTCGCCCGACGGCAAGACGGTCGAGTTCGACTTCAAGGACATCAGCGGAGACCCGGCGTACCACATGCACCATTCCGTATTCACTTTCATCGACGCCAACCATCACACCGAAGATTGGACGTTCATGATGAAGGACAAGCCGATTCACGCGCATTTCGATCTGCACAGAACGAATTAAGGACGCTGCATCTCTGGTAAGGTCTGGCAAGGCCGAGTGAAAAACCAATGGACCGTGAGTGGAACGATAATCAGCCGATTTACCGCCAGCTTCGCGACCGCGTCGTCGCGATGATCCTGGACGGCGTGCTCAAGGAAGGCGATCCTCTGCCGTCCGTGCGCACGGTCGCGGCTGAATATCGGGTCAATCCGCTCACGGTCCTCAAGGGCTATCAGCAACTGGTGGACGAGCAACTGGTCGAAAGCCGTCGAGGGTTGGGCATGTTCGTCAAAGTCGACGCCCACAATAAACTGCTCGCCGGCGAACGTCAGAAGTTTCTCGCGGAGGAATGGCCGCGGATTTCGGCTACGATTCAGCGGCTCGGTCTAAAAGCGGAGGAATTGCTGAATGGGGCGGGCCGCAAGCCCTTGTCTGATGCGGGAACGTCTGGTTCCCGATCATCGAAAGCTAAAGATGCAGAGGAGGAGCCGAAGTCATGACCGTCGAAGCTCGGACAATCATCGAAGCCCGCGGCCTGCGCAAGGCCTTCGGCACAACCGTCGCGCTCGACGGCGTCGATCTGCACGTCGAAGAAGGCCGCATTCTCGGACTCATCGGTCCCAACGGCGCGGGCAAGACGACCGCACTCAACGCGATTCTCGGACTCACTCCCTATCAAGGCGAGTTGAAGGTGCTGGGGCGCGATCCGTGGACCGAGCGCGATCAACTCATGCGCGACGTCTGCTTCATTGCCGATGTTGCGGTGCTTCCGCGCTGGATCAAAGTGGAGCAGGCGCTCGAATATGTTGCCGGAGTGCATCCGCGGTTCGATCGGGCAAAGGCGGAGGCCTTTCTGGCAAAGACCAATATCGAACGCGACAGCCGGGTGCGAGAATTGTCGAAGGGCATGGTGGCGCAGCTGCACCTGGCTCTGGTCATGTCGATTGACGCGAGGCTGCTAGTGCTCGACGAGCCGACGCTTGGTCTCGACATCCTGTATCGCAAGCAGTTCTACGATTCCCTGCTCAACGACTACTTCGACCGCAGCCGCACCATCCTCGTCACGACCCACCAGGTGGAAGAAGTCGAACACGTGCTCACCGACCTGATGTTCATCAACCGCGGGCGCATCGTGCTCAACTGCAGCATGGAAGAAATCGAAGCGCGCTATGCGGAAGTGACGGTCAATCCCGATAAGGTGGTGGCGGCACGCGCACTCAAACCGATACACGAGCGGCAGATGCTTGGCCGCAGCATTCTGGTGTTTGACCGGATCGACCGGAAGCAATTCGCGGGACTCGGCGACGTGCGCACGCCCAGCATCGCCGATCTTTTCGTTGCGGTAATGAGTAATCCGGCCAACCAGTTACAAGGAGCAACCGTATGAGCACACAATCCAGCGCCATGCCCGATTCTCCGCTCGGCGCGCAGGCCGCCGCGCCCGCGCCTATCACAGCGACTCAGGTATTTTTCTGGTCGGTACGCCGCGAGCTATGGGAGTACCGGTCGCTTTACATTGCGCCGCTCGCGGCTGGCGGAGTCTTCTTGCTCGGCTTCCTCATTTCGCTCGCCCGCCTGCCACGCCAAATGCGGGCGCTCGTCGCCGCTGATCCCATGGCGCAGCGCATGGCTATCGAGCGGCACTACATGATGGCCGCGGGTCTTCTGATGTTGACCTCCATGCTAGTTGGGGCCTTCTACAGCATCGAAGCGCTGCATGGCGAACGCCGCGACCGAGGCGTCCTCTTCTGGAAGTCGCTGCCGGTTTCCGATCTCATGACCGTGCTTTCAAAAATAGCCATTCCGGTCGTCGTTTTGCAGTTGATCGCGTTCGTGATCACCCTGGCCGTGTATTGGATGATGCTGCTGCTGAGTTCCGCCGTATTGCTGGGAAGCGGCATGAGCCCGGCGATGCTATGGACGCGGCTGCCGATTCTCCAGATGTCGGCGATGCTGCTCTATCACCTTCTCATCCTGCACGGGCTCTGGCACGCGCCGTTCTACGCCTGGTTCCTCATGGTTTCAAGTTGGGCGAAACGCGCGCCTTTTCTGTGGGCGGTCCTGCCGCCGTTAGCGATTGGCATCGCGGAGAAGATTGCGTTCAACACTTCCTATTTCGCCGGCATGCTGTGGAACCATCTCGGAGGCAGCCCAGACGGTGGCTCCCAGGTGCAAAGCGGCTCCATGTCCGATATGCTGGGCCGCTTCGAACCCGTAAAACTGCTGACTGCACCTGGACTTTGGACAGGACTTGCGGTCACTGCGATCTTCCTCACCATAGCAGTGCGGCTGCGCCGCAATCGCGAACCGATCTGATGCTCTCAGTGTTGTTGGTCTGCAACGTTCCCATCGCAAGAATCACTATCCGATGTACGCAAGTTCAGGCTCGTGCAGAGCCATGGAGGGAATATGTACGAACTTTGCATCAACATCGGCGGACAGAAACATTGCTTCCCAGTCCCATCACTGATTGACATAACCAAAATTCACATTCCCAGGCCGACGAATTACCCACCGTTTGAGCTGGCGGTCACGGTGCAGCAGTTGGTGGATGCGCTGCCAGCATCGGAGCTATCGAAGGAACTCTCGGCGGTGGCAACCAGGTTTATCCAGAACGTGCAGAAGCAACTGCCGCAGGGTGTCGAACTCAAGCAAGAGATGAGCGGCCAGAAAGCGGCTTAGTCAGATCGTTGTTACTTGGTCGGTATCAGATGGACCAACTTAGACTGGGGTGCGATGCACCTGTGCTGATTGTGGGACGCGACGTACCTCAGTTTTCGAAATCGACTAAGCGGCAAATGAATCCCCACCCTCCGCCGAGTTCGCTGATGGCCAGCATCAGCTCGTTGCTGCCCTTCTTGAGCGGCAGATAGACAGCATCGTTCTCCGGGTTCATGATCCCAAGAAACCCGGGGTCGCGGAAGCCCTGCGCGCTTCGTCCACGATAGAGAATCTTGCCATTCAGAAACACGCTGACGTCGTCGCTATAGCCGATATAAAGTTTCTTGACCTGGTCGCGGTCGGAGTCGATGTTAGTTCGCGCGTAAAGAACCTTCATTCCCGGCTGAGGGTCCAAACGCTTCGAAAAGTCACCTTGAAACGTAACCCGCGGATGCGGCGCTTCGCGGTAACGATACAGAACGACAAAGCCCGGCGGCTCGGCTTCCACATCCTGCCACTGGATCGCACCGCTCTCGGCGGCGGTCAGCGGACGCTCCAGATTCCGCGCGAGCCCATCATAGGAAGGCGAGATGCTCCACTTGGTAAGAGTGCCTGCAGGCATCGGAGGAAAATGGCGCTCCCATGGCACATCGGGCGTTGTCCGTACTTCGAAGTTCGAATAGTAGGTGGCACCGGTCAGGTCGTACAAAGCCACCTCGCCCTTCTGGACGCCGCTTTTCAGATCAGTCATTACCAGCGCCGGCTTATCCATGTCCTTCACGTAGAGCTTGGCCTGCGCGCCCGTCACCTCGAGGCGGAGATGGAACCAGACGTCTTTCGGGATATCGACAGCACCAGTGAAACCCGGTCCGTTATAGATTTGCCAATTCCGGCCGGTGCTGAGAACCGGCGTGTACTGCATCGCATCCGGAAGCCCGGATTTGTGTTGACGGAGATAGACCTCTTCATAGTTCGCGGCATCGGGGCCAACGCGAAAATCGAAACCGAAAAAGCCGCGGTTGGCTGGAGTTGCGACATCGACGTCGAGAACTCCGTCGCGCATCTGAAAGTCCCTCAAGACCGCGACTCCGCCGTTGAGGAGAATGCTCTTGCGACCTTGATAATCCGTGACCTTGGTTTGTCCTTCAAACTCCCAGCGCGGGGAGTCGGCGGGAACCGAAAGCGTTTGCTGAGTACCATCAGCGTTCGGCTGCGATTTCGTTTCCTGAGCCGCGGGAAGTCCGACCAACGTTACAAGAAGTACGACTGGTAGCGCGCAGGACCGAAGCATCATCTGGATTGTGCGTTCTTTTGCGCAGGCGATTTGCATTGAGACTCCCAAGGGTGGACGACTCCACCGGAGGATCGATAGCTCAGCCGGGATGAAATGCCTATTCTGATGGCCAAGTTGCATCGCCGTTGAGTCGAGTTGGTTTCCCCGAAGTGCAAATCTTCGCCGACCGGCGTAGGCTTTTTGTCACGATCGCGAGGTGCGTGGGGCATTCCTTCGCGATCTTCAACCTCTTTGGTGTTCGGTAAATTATCCGTTTCATCGGATCGCGATCCGACACCGCGACTATTGGAAAGAAGAGCCAGCTCACAATCAGAAAGGATTGCATATGCCAACCATTACGACCAAAGATGGCGCTCACATTTACTACAAGGACTGGGGAAAAGGCCAGCCGATCGTGTTTAGCCACGGATGGCCACTCTCTGCGGATGACTGGGATGGACAGATGATGTACTTCGGGCAGCGCGGCTATCGCGTCATCGCCCATGATCGTCGAGGACATGGACGTTCCACCCAAACCTGGGACGGCAACGACATGGATACCTACGCCGATGATCTCGCGGCTCTGACGGACAAGCTCGATCTGAAGAACGCAATTCATGTGGGCCATTCGACCGGCGGCGGCGAAGTAGCGCGCTACATTGGACGCCACGGATCGCGTCGCGTGGCCATGGCGGTGCTGATCAGCGCCGTGCCTCCGCTGATGGTGAAGACCGACAAGAATCCGCTTGGCGCACCCATGGCAGTCTTTGATGGCCTTCGCGCCGAATACACGAAGAATCGTCCGCAGTTCTACAAGGACATAACACTTCCCTTCTACGGCTACAACCGTCCGGGGGCGAAGATTTCGGAGGGCATTCGCGAACACTGGTGGCTGCAGAGCATGATGGGAGGCGTGAAGGCCCACTACGACTGCATCAAGGCTTTTTCCGAAACGGACTTTACCGAAGACCTGAAGAAGTTCGATGTGCCCACGCTGATCCTTCACGGCGAGGACGACCAGATTGTGCCCATCGACGCCGCAGGACGTAGCTCGGCAAAGATCGTGAAGGGCGCCGTTTTGAAAGTGTATCCAGGCTTCCCGCACGGGATGCCGACAACCAATGCAGACCAGATCAACGGTGACGTGCTTGCGTTTGTCGAAGAAAGAAAGCTAGCCGCAGCTTAATAACGTCGGAGAGATGCCCGCTCATCGCGCAGTGAGCGATGAGCGGGCATCCGGCTCAAGCCGCGCTTACTGAATCACTCCAAACAACCCATTCACATTGGCTTTGGGACCGGCTGTGAAAAACAGCTGATTCGTCTTGCCGTTGAGTGAACTGCCGCCGCCAAATTCGATCCCCCACAACTGATCGATCTTGATCGGAGCTCCAGCCTTAGTCTTGACCGTGCCGACCAGCGCTCCAGTGGTCAGGTTAAAGCCGTTAATCGTGCTGGCTTTGTCGATGTTGTTGGCGACGAGCAGCGTATTGCTGAGCGTACCGAAATTGCTGGGCGCCACGGCGAGTCCCCACGGCTGGTTGAGCGGCGAGCCGCTGATCAGCGTTTTTACGAACGCACCGTTCTCCTGAAAGATGTCAACGTAGCCGCCGGGGCCTCCGTTCGTCGCAGCGAAGGTCACATACAATTCGCCGTTGATATCCTGAATGCCCGACGGCGCAAAGCCCGCCGGCAGGCTGTGATCGGTAAACGAACTGACCAGCTTGAAGGTTCCGTTGTAGACGTCGACTTTGTTATTGGCAAAGTCAGTGGCGTAGAGCATGTTGCCCGAGGAATGGTTGGTAATAGCCAGTCCCTGATAGCTCGCTCCCGGGTTCTTGGCCCCGATGAGCGCATTGTTCGGATCAAAATGTGACCAGCCGCTGATGGTGCCATCGAGTGTGGCAAAGAGAAACGCCGACACCCAGGTGTCAATCTTGAACTCCGACGAACCGTTGTAAACGATCCCGGTCGGTGATCCCGTGCCGCTTCCAGACGCGGTGGGTATGGTGACTACCAGGCTCTGTTTCGTTCCCGTGCCGTCGTAGAGCGTCGAAAGGCCGCTGCCAGCATCGCTGAGCCAAAACGCGCCACCCGGTGCATACGCCAGTCCCCACGGATTGATCAGTTGCTTATCGCCCACGTGTTTGGCGCCTGTAGCCAGGTTAGTCACCAGCTTCGTGATCCTGTATTGCGCGAGCGCGGTACCAGATGCCAGTGAAAGCATGACGCCCACGAGTGCGGCGGTGAGGACGTTACGGCGAGAGATGCGGATCATCACAGAGAATCTCCTTTTGTGGTCCATCTTGTTATGGTCCATATGGATATTGCGAAATTCGGTTGGGGAAGCCCGGGCAGACCGCTGATCATGGCGAGACACGGGAGACTACGGCAATCGCGTCCGCCTGCGCAGCGGCCAAATGCTCCAAACCGCGGCGAATGAATCCTATGACACGCGCTCCGTGTCAGTTGTCAGGCAAAGGTCAGGGGTTTGTAAACTTCTTGTCACGCGCCCGTTATACTTCTCCATCCCATGCGCGACACTCCCAAACGAGCGACCTGCCTTTACCTTTTTCTCACGCTGACGTTCAGCTCGGTGTTTTACGGGTTGGTCATCTGGTCGGGACACCTCGGTTCGGGCGGCTTCCTGGTTGTCTACGGCCTGATGTGGTGTCCGGCGTTAGCTGCACTCACGAGCTGCCGCGTCGTCGGGCGAAGCTTTTGGTCGCTGGCATGGCGCTGGCCGGAAGGCAAATATATCGCGCTCGGATACTTCCTTCCTCTCGCCTACGCTAGCGTCGCATACGGAGCAGTGTGGGCTTTTCGTCTCGGCGGCTGGAATTCTGAATTCGCGAACCAGAACGCCCAAACCTTCGGACTACGCGGCATGCCTCGCTGGGGATCTCTCGCGCTCTACATTCTGCTTTCCGCCACGGTGGGCGTAATTCGCAACCTGGCGAGCGCTCTCGGTGAGGAGATTGGATGGCGCGGCTTTCTCGTTCCGGAACTGGCGAAGCAGATGTCATTCACGAAGCTGAGCCTGCTGAGTGGCGCGATCTGGGCAGTGTGGCACAGTCCGGTTCTTCTGTTCGCCGATTACAACGCGGGCACAAATCGCTGGTATGCGCTCGGATGTTTCGCGCTGATGGTCGTTTCGGTGGGTTCGATTGCCGCGTGGCTGACCCTGAAATCAGGCAGTCTGTGGCCCGCCGCGATGCTCCACGCCAGCCACAATCTGTTTATCCAGGAGATCTTCGATAACGCGATGCGCGACACTGGCCGGACGCTCTGGTATACAACCGAGTTCGGCGCCGCGCTCGCCGTCACGAGCGCAGCCTTCGCGCTGTACTTCTGGACGCGCCGGGGCGAAGTCGAACAACCTGTGATGCACAACCTCTGACCGACCTACGCGCTCTTCGCCAGAGGCTCCGAAGTAGCATAAGCCCCGATCTGCTTCAGCATTCCTAACTGGTCCCAGTTATCCCATCCCTCCACAATGTGCTTGTCGAGAATTCGAGCGATGGTGATTCCCGTTAATTGCACCGGCTTGTCTGTAGCAGGCATTCCCAGATGATCTCCGCCATGCGTCATCGTCGCTGACCATCGCACTACGACTTTATCTCCGGCTCCGAAGGCATCGTCGACGGCGATCTTGATGTCGGGAAAAGCGCCGCGAAGACGCTCGACCAACGGAAGGAACTGTTCTGGCCCACGAATCTCCGAGCCGTCCTCGAGCTGACCATGTCCGATGGCATCGGCCGAAAGAAGGTCAAACACCGTCTGCCTGTTACCCTCGTTCCACACTTCTTGAAACCAACGCCGCATGAGCTGAACATTTTCCTCTACTGACATACCGTCGCTCCTAAGAACCGCTGCATTATGCTCTGCGTCCGGGCGGACGTCAAATGAGTCACGTCGAGCATCTGCCGCGTTCTGCCATCACTTCTTATCCATCCAGACCCGTCACGTAAGTGGTCCGGCTTCCATGTTAGTAAGCGGACGGTCCGCCGCTTTGAGCGCCAGCTTGATCTGTCCGTGATGGTAGCCATCGTGCCAGGTCTCATATGCCTCCTCGCCCCTCCGACAGTGGACGGATGGCCAGCCTCTCTTACCTGACTGGGTCCGCCGTTCCATCCGACCATCTGCCCGCAGGCACCATGAATACGTCGATCGGTTCCGGAGCCCCATGGAACTGTGGATTCAACATGACGGGAGAGTGCGGCAGATCTGCGCCCCAAACGGCACCGTCCATGAGCGGAGTGTAAAACATCAGGTGAGCGATCCAGTTGTGGTGGCCTTCATCGCTGAGGTACTGTTCTTTCGACATCATGTAGCTCATGGCTCCAGGTTCTAGCGGAGGCAGCTTTTGCTTTATGAATGCCTTGATGCCCTCGATGATCTCAGCCTTGGATTGACCGGCCAATACCATCTCCGTTCTTTTGTAAGTCATCGGCAGGATGGAGCGGGCAGCCGGCGGATTGAAGCACACCGGGCCTCGAAGTTTAGGGTTCCAAAACCCCGCAGAACCATCGCCATCAAACGGAGACATCCATCCTCGTTCCACCACACACACGAAACCGTTCTTACCTTTGAATGCGGTTTCGTAACCGTGCCGTCCGAGCACTAACACGTCGGCATCACCCGAGATAGCTTCCGGCGCAGCGCTCTTCGCCAGAGCAATCTCGGCGCTGCGCTCCATCAGATACTGATCCAGTGGCGCCATACTCGGATACCGGCTCCCAGCGTCCTGGGCGTGCGCCTGCCACACGGACGCAAGCACGACCAACAGCGCCAAGATTGGGAATGCAATCGTTTTAGGCAGCGTTTGCATCATTCTGATGTGCTCCTTAGATTGGGATGCTTCGTGTGATGCAGATAGCAAAGCCGAAGGGTGCCCATGTTTCCGGCTTCGAAACGCAGGTTCTGCGACCGCATCCGTCCAGACATTTTGTTAGACGGCGAGGGTGCCCCACCTTTCGCGCTTTTCGAAAGGTGGGATTCCACGAACACATCCATCGTAGGATTTTGTCAAACGTCAATACCACGCCGGGTGATTGATGCCAGGCCGCATCCGTCTAGACATTTTGTTAGACGGAGATACCGGGCTTTCCTACGCCGCGTCGCTCCCGTGCACGGATGTTGGAGCCTGTCTCGCCGCCGTCCGCACATGCTCCGGCCGAAATCCCATTCCAATCATCCGCGCCGGAATGCGCCGCAGCACCGGGAACATTTGAAAAAGTTTGAAAGGCCACCAGAGTCCACGGACCTGATTACTCAATGCGGGCATAAATATGTTCTTGTGCGCCATGATCTGAATACGCTGCGTCATCGCAGTCGGGAATTCGCGCCGATCCTGCACCTGAGCCAAATTCTCATCGCTGACCGCGCCGCCTAACAACGGCTCGGCCAGAATATTTGCGGCGGCAACCGCATCCTGAATCGCGAGATTGATGCCCACACCGCCCACCGGCGACATCGCGTGCGCGGAGTCTCCGATGCACAGAAGCCCCGTTCTCCACCACTGGCACAGGTGATCGACTCGCACCGTCAGCAGCTTGATGTCGTCCCAACTTTTCAATTCGTCGGTGCGGTCGCTGAGAAACGGAGCCACCGCCGCAACGGCCTCCCGAAACGCCGGCAAGCCTTTTTGCTTGATGACCTCCGCTTCCGACTTCGGAATCACGTAGGCGCATTGCCAGTAATCGCCGCGGTCAAGCGTGACCATAATCCGCCCACCGCGAACCCGCCCAAGCGCCGCCGCGCCATCCGTTGGCCGACGAGAGAGGCGCATCCAAAGCACATCAATCGGAGCGCCCCGATCAATCACCTCAAGCTCGGCTCGCTCCCGCACAATCGAATGCCGGCCATCCGCGCCCAGAGTCAGGTCGGCGCGTACTTCTAATAGCTGTCCTGGCGCCTCCCCGCCCCGCGTCGTCCGAGCACCCACACCAACGATGCGGCCATTCTCCTCGATCAAGTCCGTGACTTCCGTTTCCATCCGCAAATGAAATTGCGGACAAGCCTTTGCTTTCTCAGCGATGAAATTCAGAAAATCCCACTGCGGCATCAGCGCAACAAATTTGCAGTGCGTCGGCAGGTGGCTCAAATCTGCCAGCGGCACATCGACGTCCTCGACCTGAATCGTCATCTGCCTCACCGGCTGATACGGACGCTTCAGCAACTCGTCGACCATCCCGAGTTCATATATCACTTCCAGGGTCGAAGGATGAATCGTATCTCCGCGAAAGTCGCGCAGAAAATCCGCATGCTTCTCAAGCACCACAACATCCACGCCGGCCCGCGCCAGCAGCAAGCCAGCCATCATGCCAGCCGGACCTCCGCCAACAATGCAGCATCGAGTGTTCATCAGTTCGGGGGAAGAGCTGGGTTTCTCCATCAGGTGTGCTCCATCTAGATCTAGTCCATACAAGGTGAATCGCGGATGGCCCACATCCCCCGACCCCCGCCTCAATGCGTGAGCTGGTAGTTCACGCGAATTTCTGTCTCCACCTCTACAGCTTTGCCATTCAATAGGTAGGGTTTATAGCGCCACTGCTTCACCGCTTTGACGGACGACGGAACCAGTTCAGGAGGCCCGGAAGCGACCGTAAGATTTTCGATTGAGCCTTCTTTTGAGATCGACGCGCAGAGCACAACGGTGCCTTCGATGTGCTTCTTTCGGGCAGCTTTCGGATACTCCGGAGCCACTTTGTAAATGAGCAGGCCTCGGGTGACGTTGTCGGTTATGTGAGCGGCTGCGCCCGCGTCCTGCTTCCAAGGGCAGGGAGAGTCAGACACGTCCGCCGCCTTCGAGGGACTATCGGGACTCGCTGGCGGTTGCTGCGCAAACCCAGCGTCCGCCGCGACCATCCACAGAATGGACGAAAAAACGGCTAACGACAAAGCCCGCATGGCGAGGGAGTATAGCAGAGGGCGGACAGACGCGGAAGTTTCCCCTTCAGCGCGGGTGCTGGTGCCCCACCTTCGCGCATTTGGCGAAGCGTGGGTTCCATAACAGCAGCCACTTGCGGTTCTAGCAGATGTCGTGGCCCCGGTTTCGCCTTTCAAATCGGGATTCCACGAAAGCATCGGTGACAGACGCGAACTCACCGCCGCCGGGTGCCCCACGTTTCGCGCTTTTCGAAACGTGGGATTCCACGTCCGCGTCCATCTTGGGGTTTTGGTCAGACGCCCTTCCCCGATGCACCCCTCATGATTCAGAGCGTAGGATTTCTAATCCGCAAAAACTCAACCCATTCTTTCTTATCAAAACCCATTGAAACCAAAGCCCCGCGCGGCTTTCAGAGAGTTTCCGTCGAAACTTGTCCGCTCTCGTGCGAGTCGTTTCATGCTTTCCTATCCCGTCTTTTTCCGAGCCAATGGGCAGAGTTTGGGCAGAAGTTTCAGGCGAGGTCTTTGGCGAGTGGAGATGCTATCTTTTACTCTTCGGGATGAAGCGCCTACCTCTTGCTTCGCCCGTGGATTGTCGATCTTCTATACGAGTCTCCAGCAGATAAGTCCGGGAACAGATTTGTCATTAAGGATTTCTCGTCAGCCACTGGCCGCTTCGTGGTGGACGCCAAATACATCCGCGATAAGGAGCACGGACGGCTTATATCGAAGGAACTTCACGATGATATCGAGATGTATCGAACTCATCCTCGCTGCGACGACCTCGTGTTCTTCGTCTACGACCCCGATGCATTCATTCCAGACCAGCGCGCTCTTCGAGGAGCAATCGAAATCGAAAGGTCATATGGCGGCGTTGACGGGAAGCGGTTGCGGTGCCATCTGATCGTGAAGCCCTGAGTGTTCAGTGGACACCAGACTCTTCGATCAACCTCCGGCCACAAAAACTCTTGACTTAAGCCCCAGAACCCTCCCAGACTGAATACAGCGAACAAACGCCGGCAAGAACGTTCTTTGATATATAAATCTGGATATAGAAATCAACCATTGCGCTGGAAGCCTCTTCACCATTTTTGGGGGGACTTGACTTCTCCACCCGGACGAAACGGCCTCAAAACCAGGCAAAGCGTCTAAGTCCTTATTCCGGAAGACTTTGGCTCTAAGTCCTTATTCTTCAAAGACCCAGCGAACCACTCCCTGTAACTCGATGATTCCTCAAGACCGGGGAGGGAGGGGGGAGGGGGGGTACCAGTACTAAGTAGTAAACTTCCAGCAAAATCACCCTTCAGCCGCTCAAAACGCCGGACACGATTTTCAAATTTATTTTTTGCGCCCATCGCGTCGCGACCGACCTCATTTCGCGCGCTCTTTTTTCGCGCCGTATAATAATCGGTTCCTACAGACCCGACGACGCGCTTGGCTGGTTCCCTTCTAGTCCCAAGCCCGACGCACAGGAGATGTCCTCATGTCGACTCTTACCGAAGTCCCGACGCACACGAAGATGCGCACCGAATCCGATTCCATGGGCAAGATTGAAGTTCCCTCCAATGTTTATTGGGGAGCGCAGACACAGCGCTCGCTTTTGCACTTTGATATTGGGCGCGACGTGATGCCTCCCGAGCTGATTCGCGCGTTCGGCATCCTGAAGAAGGCTTGCGCGCTGGTGAATCAGGATCTCGGAAAGCTCCCCGCGAATCTCGCGAAGCTGATCACGCAAGCTGCCGACGAAGTGATAGCCGGCAAGCTGAATGACCAGTTTCCGCTGCGCATCTGGCAAACCGGATCAGGCACGCAGACCAACATGAATGTGAATGAGGTCATCTCCAATCGTGCGATTGAGATTGCTGGTGGAGAAATGGGGAGTAAGAAGCCCGTGCATCCGAACGATCACGTGAATATGTCGCAGTCGTCGAACGACACGTTTCCCGCGGCGATGCATATTGCGGCAGCGGCGCGCGTGAAGAATGACTTGATTCCCGCGATCAAGACGGTGCGCGATGCGATCGCGGCCAAGGCGCGTGAGTTTGATTCGATCGTGAAGATTGGACGCACGCACTTGCAGGATGCAGTACCGCTGACGGTTGGTCAGGAATTCGGTGGCTGGGCGAGTTTGCTCGATCGCGACATCAAGCGACTGGAAGAGGCGCTCGACGGCCTGTATGACCTGGCGATTGGCGGAACGGCAGTCGGGACGGGCTTGAATGCGCATCCGGAATTTGCCGAGCGCGCGGCAGCGAAGATTGCGGAGCTGACTTCGCTTCCCTTCCGCTCCCATCCGAATAAGTTTGCGGCGCTGTCAGCCCACGACGAAATTGTGTTTGCGCAAGGAGCGATGCAGACGCTGGCCGCATCGTTCATGAAGATTTCGAATGACATTCGCTGGCTGGCGTCGGGTCCGCGCTGCGGCCTGGGCGAGCTGACCATTCCGGAGAATGAGCCAGGATCGTCGATCATGCCGGGCAAAGTGAATCCGACGCAATGCGAAGCGATGACCATGGTCTGCACACAGGTGCATGGAGCAACGGCAGCGGTCGGCTTCGCGGGATCGCAGGGAAACTTCGAGCTGAACGTGTACAAGCCGGTGATCATTTACAACTTCCTGCACTCAGTCACTTTGATTCACGACGCGTGTCACGGTTATGTCGAATACATGATCAAAGGAATCGAAGTCGATCGAGCGAAAGTCGACTATTACGTGAAGAATTCGCTGATGCTGGTCACGGCGCTAGCTCCCAAGGTGGGATACGACAACGCAGCAAAGATCGCGCACACAGCGCACGTCGATCAGTCTTCGCTGAAAGAGGCAGCGGTGAAGCTAGGACATCTAACGGGCGAAGAATTTGACGCCCTGGTGAAGCCGGAGAAGATGACGAGACCCTAACCGCATCGGGTGATCGGATCATCGGGTCGTTGAAAATCGAAGGCCTTTGATCTTCAATGATCCGATGACTCAATGACCCGATGGCCCGATGTCTTCACTACCGCAAGTAGTTGCACAGTACTACTGATTAGTGCGTGCGACCTCGTTCTCTCGCAATTCCGCTTGCCCAATGAGGAGAAATGCCTTTAAGATTTGTGACATTTCGTTGTGGAGGAGATGTCCATGAAATTCTCTGTCCCTGTTCTGGTGCTGCTGGCTGCAACCGTGGCGAGCGCTCAGAGTCCGAATAAGAACCCTAACAAGAATGAACCGCCGATGCTTGGTCCGCATTTGACTCGAGAAGAAGCGGCAAAGCAGGCCGCTCAAGCGCCGCAAGTACGTAAGCGCGGCGATTTGCTGTATCACGGCGGCACGATCCTGCCGAGCGTCACGACTCAAGCCGTTTTCTGGGGCAAAACCTGGGGAACTTATACCGGCGACAAAATCAGCGGGATGGATAAATGGTACTCGGGCGCTGGCACGGTCAGCGGCGGTGCAGGTTCCGCATACGAAGCCACGGTCAACGAATATACGGATAAAGGTGGCGAGCGGGTGAGTACCGCCATCATATATGGCGGACACATTGTGGACGCGACTGCGCTGCCCATGAACCTCTCCAGCACGGCGATTCTCAACGAGGTTTGCAAAGTCATCCCCAAGCCCGTGGCAAATGGCTACTATCCCGTCTATGTAGACAAGAAGCGCGGCGGCGCGGGATATTGTGCCTACCATAGTTACGGATCGTGCGGCAGCACTCCGGTGGAGTTCGGGTTCTTCTTCAACCTGGACAGCGATAACGGATGCGACCCGAAGAGCACGGTCAGTGGTGAATCGCAGGGATTGGCCGCGCTAGCAAACGTCAGCGGACATGAAATGTCCGAAACGCGTTCTGATCCGAGGGGCGCTGGTTGGTACTCTCCCAGTGGCAACGAGAACGGCGATAACTGCGCATGGACATTCGGCGGAGCCTATGTGACTTTTCTAGATGGCTCACACTGGAAGATGCAAGGCGAGTGGTCGAATGAAGCGAACGACGGAACCAGTCCGAATGGACCCGGCTACACGACCACGCTCGGCACCGGATGCGTGGACGGTAGCAACTACAAAGGACCGTACACACAGTAGGCGAGCTTAGGTTGCGATTGGATTGAGGGCCGCACTTTGCGGCCCTTTTCCATTCTGATTTCGTTCTAGTTTTTCTTCAGGAATCGCCGACGGTTGAGATGGGTCGTTGCCGTGGGCTCGATGTCGTCGTACTTCAGCACGCTGATGGAACCATCCACTTCAAGTACAGCGAGAGCCGCCTGTTTGTAGGTGGCAACGCCGTGCTCGCGGAGTGCTCGTTCGAGCTCATCCATGCTGACGTGTTCACTGGCCATGTGTGATTCGATGATTTCGCCGTCGTGGACGAGCAGGCTCGGCTGTCCCTGAATGTATTTGCGAAAACGACGGTTCCCGCCGGACACTTCCGCGACCAGATAATTCAGGATCAGGAGAGTCGCTGCCGCAACCGCGCCTCCGGCGAGTGAGGTGTCAGGTCCGGTCATGGCGTTCTGCACGGAGTTCGAGAGCAAGAGCAGGAGCGTGAGGTCGAACGGAGTCATCTGGCCGACTTCCCGCTTGCCGCTGAGGCGAATGCCTATCAGCACGAGAAGATAGATGACTCCGGTGCGGAGCGCGATCTCAAGCAGCGTATGCAGGTTTGCGGGCAGCATGGCAAGAAATCAAAAGTCAGAAGTAAGATCGCAGAAGTTAAGACCGCTCGAACGCCTGTCGTGCGATCCCGGTAATTTCACTTCTGACCCCTAACCTCTGACCTTAATTACTACTGCGGCGTGGCGGTAATCGGTACCGGAGCATTTTTCGGCGTGCTCAGGTAGCCGGTGATTTTGTTCTTGTCGACGGTCCAGACCACCAGTTCGTAGAGCATGTGCTCGCGTCCGGTGTAGAACTGAACCGGCTCGCTCTGGTTCTTGTCTCTTTTTTCGATCGTCTTATCGTCGGCGGTGACGTTTAAGGTGTACTTGCCCTTTTTCGCATCCGTCTTTTTCAGTTGCAGGGCGACGGTGGAAAATGCCTGCGGCTTCGCGCCCTTCACCAGAGCGAACTCGTAATATTGGCGATCGCCTTTATGTTTGAGCGCTTCGAGATCGCTGCGCGTGTTGGCGATCAATCCGCTCTGCACGCCGAGATCGCCGATGGTACCTTGCAGTTTGGCGATCGTTGCTTCGAGCGAGGCCTTGGTGGCGGCCACATCGGTCTTTACTCCACCGACGTCGGTCTTCACCGTGCCGACTTCGCCGGCGACGGCGCCGACGTCCTTCTTCAACTCGGCTTCCTGAGCGGCGCTCCGTGCCGATGCCGCCGCCTGCTGATGCTGCAGCGCTTCGGTCTTTGCGGCCAGCTCCTTCTTGGTCATGCCGACTTGTTGGGCCAGGGTCTCTGAATCCGCTTCGGCGGTTTGCATGCGCTTGGTCAGATCGCCAATTTGCTTCTGGCTCGCAGTCTCATCCTGCGTGACCTTGTCGAGCTTGGTGTGCTGGTCGTAAATGAAGAACGACGATGCGCCGACAAAGGCAACAGCCAGCGCGATGAGGATCCATTTGCCGACATTGCTGCTCGGCTCAGCGTGATAGACGGGTTGATCGCCTTCAGACATAAGCGTTTGTTCTCCGGTTGAGTTGAAGTGGACTGTAGCACTTATTGTTTGTGAGATGCGGGGCGCTGTCAATTGCGTTTCAGGTACTAGGGCGAGGGTAACTTGCAGCTAAAATGAAGGCGTGAAGAGCTGGGACACGGTCATCATTGGGGCTGGAATCATCGGGCTCTCGCTGGCGATTGAGCTAAACCGCCAAGGGCGGCGCGTTCTGGTGATCGACAAGGGGGAACCGGGGCGCGAAGCGTCGTGGGCGGCGGGCGGCATGTTGTGCGACTCTCCGATGGAAACCCAGCCAGCACTGCGGGATCTGGCGGCGGCCAGCGCCGCGATGTACCCCGACTTCGTGCGCGAGCTTGAAGAAGCGTCGGGGCTGAAGATTGACTTGCGGTCGGAGGGGACGCTTTTCTTTTCCCAGGAAAAGGACCGGCCCCTGACAAGGTCTTATCCCCTGCCCCAGCCGCTGGCTGCGCTGGAACCCGAATTGCGTGTTCCGACGGATGCGCCGGTTTGCCTCTATTTAAAGGAACGTTGTGTAGATCCGCGCGGGTTGCTTGCCGCGGCGGAGAAGGCGGCCCGGAATCGTGGTGTTGGGTTTTGTTCAGGGGAAACGGTTGAGGCTGTGATGGTATCGGGTGGCCGCGCCTGTGGGGTCGCCACGAAGAAAGAGACATTCGCGGTGTCCGCCGTGGTTAATTGTGCCGGAGCGTGGGCCGGTCAAATCTCACCGATTGCTTTCCCCACTCGCCCGGTTAAAGGGCACATGCTATCGGTGGCGATGCCGGGGAAGAATTTGAGCCATGTCGTGCGCACGCCCGACATTTATCTGATTCCACGCAGCGACGGGCGGTTGGTGATTGGCGCCACATCAGAGGAAGCCGGGTTCGACCGACAAGTGGCGCCCGAAACGATCGAGACGCAGCGACGGGCCGCAGTTGGCGTTGTGCCGGCGCTGGCGAACACCCCGGTGTTGGAGACTTGGACCGGACTGCGGCCCGGCACTCCGGACAAGCTTCCGATTCTGGGTGCAACCTCAACTCCGGGATACTTCGTAGCAAGCGGCCATTTTCGCGATGGAATCCTGCTGGCTCCGGTGACGGCGCGGGTGACGGCGCAAGTGATCGCCGGAGATAGGCCCGACTTCGATTTAACGGCGTTCGGCGCGGAGCGGTTCCAGAGGACAGGGGTCAGCTGATCAAGCTTCCCTGGCTTGGCCGCTGGAGAATGAGGAGGTCTCTGGAATGGTCAAATCCAGAGCGCAAGGATATCCCCAAGCACGACAATCCAAATTCGCTCCGACAACGACTACTGGGCGGCCGGTTTCTTGGCTGATTTGGCGGCCGCTGCCACCGGCTTAGGCTTCCAGAAATCCGGATCGGCTTTGATCCAATCTTCAGAAGCGTAGCTCATGCGCGGGTTGAAGACGAACAAATTCGTCTCGCTGGAGTCGACGGTCGCTGCCGTGAGGTCGGCGAGCTTTTTCATCCCGTCATCTCCCATCGCCGCACCAAATTTCATCCACTCGCTGGCTGCGCCGTCGATCTCGGTTGCGGACTTCATGGGAGTAAAAATAATGTAGGTGCCATCTTGCTGACCGTACTGAGCCTGATAGGTTGCCCAATGGACGGGTGCGATTTTCTCGAAGCCGGACTGATAGATTTTGACGAGGGCTTCCCAGTCTTTGTCGTGTCCCTGCTTGACGTGGAAGCGTGAAATCTCGAAATACCGCATATGTGGGATGTCGACCTTGGGACGAAGGCTCAAGTCTTCGCGAAACATGAGCACGCTCTGATCCAGTGCGTCCAGCACCTCGCCATCGGCCACGTTCGCGCGATCCAATTCAGCCGACAGGGCCTCATTCTTTTCCTCCGCCTTCAAGTCTTTCTCCCACGCCTCGAAAGAATCGTACGCTGTAAAGAAGAGCGAGCGCGGTTTGCCGGACATCGAATCTACGGCCAGGTAATGAGTGGGCCATTTGGCGCGGGTCATCGCCTGAATAAAGGCGCTTTCGGTTTTTTCATGGGACAAACCACTCTTGCCCGGTTTCGTCCACTCCCGGGCCACGACGAGAACCTTGGGTGGCATATGACCTTCGGCACTCTTGCGCAAGGACAGGAACGCTACCTGCCATCAAACACGCTAACAACACAACCCCTTTTATTGGTTTCATCCGAAATCTCCTTTTTTTGACTTCACCGCTTATCGACTTCAGAACGGCGGAATTCTACACCCGCGCTAGAGGTTAGTGAGGTTGTGATGCCACGTTTATTTGGATTAGGTCTCGGCTCCGGCGGGGAGGTTCACATCAGGATTCGGGTATATACTGAACCGTTTTCCGCATTTATTTACAGCGATGCGCGTCTTCGCGCCAGAAAGGTACCAGATCATGGCATCCCCGGCAGTGGATTTTGCCCGCAGTAATCAACCCCGGTTCCTCAATGAACTGAAAGATCTCCTTCGCATTCCCAGCATCAGCACGCTCGACGAACATAAAGGCGACGTCGTGAAGGCGGCGGAATTTGTGGCGGCGGAGTTGCGACGGATCGGCATGAATAACGTCGAGGTGATCCCGACCAAAGGGCATCCTCTGCTTTACGCCGATTGGCTGCATGCTCCGGGTAAACCGACGGTTTTGATGTATGCGCACTATGATGTGCAGCCGGCGGAGCCGCTGGATGAGTGGCACACGCCTCCGTTTGAGCCGACGGAGCGCAACAACAACATTTACGCGCGCGGCGCGGTCGACGACAAGGGGCAGCTTTGGATGGAAGTGAAGGCGCTCGAATCGTTGATGCAGGCGCACGGCGGCAAGCTTCCGCTCAACGTCAAGATCATCTTTGAGGGCGAAGAGGAAGTGGGCGGCGAGGCGATTGCCGAATACGTCCGTAAGCAGAAGGCAAAGCTGAAAGCGGATTTCGCGCTGGTTTGCGATACGGAATTGTTTGCGCCCGATCTTCCGACTCTATGCGTCGGCCTGCGTGGGCTGGTGTACACGGAGATTGAGGCGGTCGGAGCGAAGACCGATCTGCACTCCGGCATTTACGGAGGTGCTGCGCCGAATCCGCTGTTTGCGCTGGTCGAGATCATCAGCAAGATGAAAGACGCAAAGGGAAAGATTCTCATTCCCGGCTTCTATAAGAACGTTAAAGCGCCAAGTAAAGATGAATTGAAGGCATGGAAGCGGATGCCGTTCAACGAAGAGCGCTATCGTAAGACGGAAGTCGGCTCGAAGGTGCTGACTGGCGAGCCCGGATTTTCAGTGCTGTATCGCACGTGGGCGCGTCCGACGCTTGAGGTGCATGGAATGCCAGGCGGGTTCGTGGCGCCGGGGGCGAAGACGGTGATTCCGGCGAAGGCTTCGGCGAAGGTTTCGATGCGTATGGTGCCGAATCAGGATCCGGACGACATTCTCAAGCGCTACACGGCGTTCGTGAAGAAGCACACACCCAAGGGAATAGAAACGAAGATCAAGGTTTGGAGCAAGGGTCCGGCCTGCGTGGTCGGCACTGACAATCGCTTCATCAAGGCGGCGACCGAGGCTCTGCACGACACGTTCAAGAAGGAGACCGTGTTCATTCGCTCGGGCGGGTCGATTCCAATCGTGACCGATTTTCAGGATGTGCTGAAGATCCCATCGGTGATGATGGGCTTTGGACTGCCGGACGACAACCTGCATGCTCCGAACGAGAAGTTTCACATCCCGAATTTCCACCGCGGGATTGAGACGATTTGTTTGTTCTTTGAGAAGCTGGGATAAGCAAATTGCGGAATCGCTTTAATGTAGAGACGTGGCTTGCCCCGTCTCACTCCGCAGTAAAAGCCGCGGCAAGCCACGTCTCTACGGGAATGTGGTTGTCCCAGAATCTCGCCCGTCATCCCCAATCCCGCGCCTTCAGGTAAAATAGCGGTTTGAGGATGAACGTCATGCATGCACGGGTTTTGGCGTCGGCTGCGCTGTTTCTGCTGGTCACAGTGGTATCAGCGCCGTGGCTTCAGTCGGAAGAAGACCAGGGAATTCCGCATTTCAACGCGGCTCCTCCGCTTCCCAGCGACAAGTTGCCGGCAATCCTGACCAGTGATCAGCTTTGGGGAGACAACGCCCGGTCTCCGTACCAGATTCATGCCTATGAACTGGCTGCCAAGATTCCCAAGGTGATCTACCAGCAGCCTTGTTACTGCTACTGCGATCGCGGCATGGGACACAGCAGCTTGCACAGTTGCTTTTCCGGGACGCATGGTGCTCAGTGCGGGACTTGCATGAAAGAGCTGTATTATTCGTACACGATGTACAAGCAGGGGAAGACGGCGAAGCAGATTCGCGCGGGCATCATCAAGGGCGACTGGAAGTCCGTCGACCTGACCACGGCGGCGAGTATTAACTAGCTGCCTTTTTCAAGCGATTTTATGCTGCACCAAATTCTGAACTAGAGGCGGTTGAATGGCACTGAAGGTAGCCCCCAAGCAAAAAGTGGTTGAAGATCCACGACACGTGCAAGCGGTGCAGAACTATGAATCCGGTCTCCGCGCCTTGCAGGAGCACAAGTTCGAAAAGGCCAAGGGCCATCTGCAGAAAGTATTGGCCGGACCCAACAAATCTCTGGTAGACCGCGCGCAAGTGCACATTCTCACCTGCGACAAGCAGTTGGAAAAACCGGCGCTGCAGTTTAAGACTTCTGAAGAGCACTACGACTACGCCGTCTCTCTGATCAACTCGGGCGACTACGTAACCGCGCGCGAGCACCTCGACAAGCTGCTGAAGCAGAATCCGAAGGCTGAGTTCGTGCTCTACGGGTTGGCCGCGTTGCATTGTTTGACCGGCCACGTCGAGGAATCTCTTAAAACGCTCGACGAGGCGATTCAGGCGCGACCGGCGCTGCGCTTCCAAGCGCGCAACGATACGGACTTCCAGAATCTGGCGGAGGATCCACGCTTTACGGAGCTCCTGTATCCCGATCCGGGCGCGGGGGAAGCCGAGCCCATGGAAGAAGAAGCCAGCGCCTACTAACAGCCCCGAACTCGCTGCCAGCTTAACGTCGATTGAGTCATTGAATCATTGAGGTATTGAATCATTAAAGATCCCAGCTCCCAGCGGCCGATTCAAATGAGTCAATGATTCAATGACTCAATAAGCCTTATGCTCGCCCAGTCTCGCAACAATTCATCGGACAACCCGAAAGCAGGCCCTGAGCTGCGTGTCGTCGCCATTGGCGGTGGCACCGGCCTCTCTACGCTGCTCAAGGGATTGAAGCGCTATGTCATGACTCCGGCTCTGGCCGCGTCAGGACAGCCGACAATTAGCGAATTGTCGGGTGTGGTCACGGTCAGCGACGATGGCGGATCGAGCGGCCGTCTGCGCAAAGAACTCAACATGCTTCCGCCGGGAGATGTGCGCAATTGCATCGTCGCTCTCTCCGAGGATGAGGCTCTGCTCTCGCGCCTCTTTCAACATCGTTTCCAGAAGGGATCGGGCCTGGAAGGCCACAGCTTCGGCAATCTCTTTCTCGCGGCGCTGACCTCGATCACGGGAGACTTTGCCGAAGCGGTGCGGCTGTCATCAGAGATTCTGCTTACTCGCGGCCACATCTACCCGGCCACCATGTCGAGCGTGGAACTGGAAGCTTCGTTTGAAGGCGGCTCGGTCGTGCGCGGCGAGACCAAGATCACGGCAAGCAAAGGCAAGATTCGCGAACTCGTTCTGGTTCCTGCCGACGTGGAGCCTCTGCCGCAAACACTCGCGGCTATCGCTAGCGCAGACCTCATCACCATCGGTCCGGGATCGCTTTTCACCAGCCTGATTCCGAACCTGCTGGTGCGAGGAATTCCCGAAGCGATTGCCGAATCGCCAGCTATCAAGGTATTTGTTTGCAACTTGATGACGCAGGTGAATGAAAGTCTTAGTTTAACTGCATCAGAACATATTCGCGCGCTCAACGAGCACGCCGGCGTGCAGTTGTTCGATTACGCGCTACTCAATCGCAAAGCTGCGTCGCCGGAAATGAAGGCGAAGTACGCGCTCGAGGGAGCCTCGCAGATTGTCGTGGACATGGACGCGATCGAGAAGCTGGGCGCGTGTCCGGTACTCGGCGAGTATCTGGACGAGGGTGAGGTGGCGCGGCACGCCACCGACCGCGTGGCCCACGATCTGATGGCGCTGATGGCGCAGGCGCCCGACCGGCAGACGATTCGGAGTTGACGCTACGGGGCATTGATGCACGGGCGCCCGAGGTTCGCGGTATATTGACTTTGCATGGCTAACGCCTCGAAAAAGACACAATCCAAATCTTCCCTCTCAACTTCCAAGCCTCCGCGGATCGCAATCGCCATTATGGCGGCAGGCAAGGGCACACGGCTCAAGTCGAAACATCCCAAGGTTCTGCATGAAATTGGCGGCAAGCCGATTCTGGCGCACGTCATCGCAACAGCGCAGAAGGTCGTGCCTGCACAGGATGTTTTTGTGATCATCGGACACGAGGCGGACCGTGTGCGCGAGGCAGTATCCTCCACGGGCGTGAACTTCGTGCTTCAGGCGGAGCAGCGCGGCACCGGGCACGCCCTGATGGTCGCCCGCGAAGCTCTCTCTCGGGAAAAGGCGGGTAATAAGTACGATCAGATCATCGTGCTTTCCGGCGATGCGCCGCTGATTACGGCTGAGACCATCCACAAGCTGAGTGACTTTCACACACAGCAAAAGGCGATCATGACTTTGCTCAGCGCGGATCTGGACAATCCGTTCGGGTATGGCCGCGTCATCCGCAAAGGCAAAGGCGCGGAAGTACAGGCGATTGTGGAGGAGAAGGCCGCCACTCCGAAGCAGAAGAAAGTCCGCGAGATCAATTCCGGTTTCTATGCGTTCTCAGCTCCGGGGCTTTACGAGCACATCGACAGTCTCTCCACCAACAACGCGCACGGCGAGTACTACCTTACCGACATGGCCTCCGTGTTCAATCGCGTGCGCAAGAAGGTGGTCGCCATCAAGACAGACGACGTGGGCGAGGTACTCGGCAGCAACACGCGAGCCGAGATGATGATGCTCGATGCGCGCCTGCGACTGGCCAAGTGCCGCGCGCTTCTGGACTCTGGTGTCACGGTTTTTTATCCGCATACTTGTGTGATCGACAGCGATGTGGAGGTGGGAGTAGACACCGTGATCGAGCCTTTTGTGCAATTACTCGGGCGAACGAAAGTCGGGGCAGACTGCCGCATCCGCTCGTATAGCGTGATTACGAATTCGGTGATTAGCGATCGCGTCGTAGTGAAGCCAGGGACGATCATGGAAGATTCACGCGTAGATTCCGGCGCAACTCTGGGACCGTACACGCATATGCGACCGGGCACCGAAGTCGGCGAAGGCGCGCACCTCGGAAACTTCGTCGAGACGAAGAAGATCAAAATCGGAAAGGGTTCGAAGGCCGGTCATCTCACTTACCTGGGCGATGCGGAAATTGGCGCTGGCGTCAATATCGGCGCTGGGACGATTACCTGCAACTACGACGGCGTGAACAAACACAAGACCGTGATCGAAGACGGAGTATTCGTGGGCAGCGATTCGACACTGGTGGCGCCGGTCCGACTGGGGCGAGGGTCTTATGTAGCGGCGGCCAGTTGCATCACCGACGATGTGCCGGCGGATGCACTCGCATTTGGGCGGGCGCGGCAGAGCCTGAAAGAAGGATGGGCAAAGGCGAAGCGGGAAAAACGTCGCTAGTCGTTCTTCGTTGGTCGCTAGGCTCTTGCGACTTCCGTCGGGCTCCGTGGCCTTCGACTACGCTAACGACAAACGACCAGCGACCAACGACCGGATTGGAATACACTAGACCGAAGCTATGACGCAGAAAGCCCCAACCCAAGAATCTCCGGTCCGTTATGACGTTTCCCTCCTGACTCCGGAAGATTTCTATTTGTTCAACGAAGGCAGCCACTACCGGATTTACGACAAGATGGGGGCGCATCTTGCGGAATCCAAGGGAGTGAAAGGCACGGTCTTCAGCGTCTGGGCTCCGAATGCCCGCGAGGTCTCCGTCGTCGGGAGCTTCAATGGCTGGGTGCCACGGGCGCATCCGCTGCAGCCGCGCGGATCTTCCGGGATATGGGAAGGTTTTATTCCCGGGGTCGATAAAGGGACGCTCTACAAATTCCACATCCACTCGACGCAACTCGGGTACCAGATTGAGAAGACAGACCCGGTAGGCCTTTTTGCGGAGAAGCCACCGCGCACCGCCTCTGTGGTCTGGGATCTTGAATACCCGTGGAACGACACAGCGTTCCTCGAAAAGCGGGCGGGCGTTAACTCACTGCATGCCCCCATGTCGATCTACGAGGTTCATCTCGGCTCGTGGATGCGCGTCCCCGAAGAGCACAATCGCTCTCTCACCTACCGCGAAATTGCGCCGCGCCTGGCCGACTACATAAACAAATTAGGATTCACCCACGTCGAATTGCTGCCAATCATGGAGCATCCGTTTTACGGATCGTGGGGATACCAGACAACAGGCTATTTCGCGCCCACGTCGCGCTATGGGACGCCGCAGGATTTCATGTACCTGGTCGATTACCTGCACCAGCAGGGCATTGCGGTCATTCTCGACTGGGTTCCGTCGCACTTCCCTTCCGACGGTCACGGCCTCGCTTACTTTGACGGAACGCACCTGTTCGAGCACTCCGACTCAAGGCAGGGTTTTCATCCGGACTGGAAGACGTTCATCTTCAATTACGGCCGGAGCGAAGTGCGCAGCTTTCTGATGTCGAGCGCCATGTTCTGGCTCGACAAGTATCACATTGACGGCCTGCGCGTAGATGCCGTCGCTTCCATGCTGTATCTCGACTACTCGCGCAAGCAGGGCGAGTGGATTCCGAATCAGTTTGGCGGGCGCGAGAACCTCGAGGCGATCGATTTCCTGCGCCGCTTCAATCTCGAGGCCTATAAAGAGCATCCCGACATTCAGACCTTTGCGGAAGAGTCCACTTCGTACCCGATGGTTTCGCGGCCTACGCATCTGGGCGGGCTGGGTTTCGGCATGAAGTGGGATATGGGATGGATGCATGACACGCTAGACTACTTCAGCCACGATCCGATCCATCGCCAGTTTCATCACAACAAGCTCACATTTCGCATGCTGTATTCATTTCATGAGAATTTTGTCCTGCCGTTGAGCCACGATGAAGTCGTGCACGGAAAAGGCTCGTTAATCAATAAAATGCCCGGCGATGAATGGCAGAAATTTGCCAACCTGCGGCTGCTCTACGCCTACATGTTCGCGCAGCCCGGCAAAAAATTACTGTTTATGGGCTGCGAGTTCGGTCAGGTGAGCGAGTGGTCGCATGATCGCAGCCTGGATTGGGACGTGCTGCAGTACCCGGTGCATCGCGGCCTTGTGAACTGGGTCGAGCAACTGAACCGGCTGTATCGCAACGAGGCTCCGTTGCATTGGTTCGATAACGATCCCCGAGGTTTTGAGTGGGTGGACTGCAACGACGCTCCCGCCAGCATTGTTGCGCTGCTCCGCAAAGGCAACGACGCGGAAAAGCCTGTGTTGGTGGTTTGCAACTTCACGCCTGTGTCCCGAGTGGGATACATGGTGGGCGTGCCCGAGGGCGGCTACTGGAAGGAACTGCTGAACAGCGACGCGCACGAATATGGAGGCAGCGGCGTAGGCAACATGGGAGGCGCCGAGGCCTTACCGGAGAAGACTCACGGGCGCCCGTACTCGCTGCGGCTGACGCTGCCTCCGCTGGGCGCGTTGTTTTTCAGAAAGGCGTAAGGTTGTCGAGTTCTGTTCGCCAAGCAATTTCCAAGTATTCTTCAGACCTCCCCATATCTCTCTCACCAGCAGGGGTTTGTAGCTTCATATCGAGTTCAGCGGTTCTCCAGTTGACCAACTACAAGCGAACTGTCATTTTGTTGGTTCGCAGGAGGGCGCCATGCGGCCAGCCAAGTTGGTTTCTATCCTCTTCAGTTCGATCCTTCTGAGCTCAATCTCTCTGGCGCAATCCGTGCAAGGTCCTGCGCATGCCAGGAATTTTCAGAATGTGAACGTTTGCCCGGCGGGACAAGACTCCCCGAATCCATGCACGCGGCTGAGCAAACTCACCTACAACGTGATAGCCACCACGACCTTTGGGGCAACGAACGTAGTCACCCAGGGCGTTCCTCAGCTTGATTTCAAACTTAAGTCCACTACCTGCAAGGGCACGGTGCAGTCGGGAAGCTCCTGCGTGGTTCTGGTTGAGTTTGCGCCGCGGGCGCCGGGCGTGCGCATGGGCGCCGTGCAGCTTACCGATTCCTCGGCCAGCCTGCTGGCAAGCACTTACGTTTACGGCAATGGCCAGAGTCCGGCGGCGGCGTTCAACCCGGGGGTTTCTAACAACCTGCCAGTCAGTGGTTACAACGGGTTCGACGCTATGGCCGCGGATGCAGCAGGAAACGTCTACTTCCCTGCCAACGGCGGCATGGCCAAGTTCGATATTCGAACGGGTGCGCAAACCATGGTGACGACCAGTGGAGTGCCATACTCTTTTGGCACGGCAGTCGATGGAGCGGGCAATATCTTCTTTACGGCCGGTCAGGTGTTCGAGATTGCGGTCAACTCCGGCGTGCAGACCACCGTCGGAACGAACCTGAACGCCGCCGCCGGCGTAGCACTGGATGGACGGGGAAACCTTTACGTCGGCGACGACTGGGACAATCCTCTCCCAGGCCATAGCCCGTGGGGATGGCCGCGCCTGGCCGAAGTTTTGGCTGTCTCCGGAAGAGAAGAAACGTTGCTCACCGGATACGAAGCCGACCCGGGCAATCCCTACATCAATTTCCCGTGGGGCGTGGCCGTGGACAGCGCCGGGAATGCCTACATCGCGTGTTTCAACTACGGCCCAGTGTTCGTGTCGTATGCCGGCACTCCACCCAGTAATGGGGGCGGGGTTTATGCCAGTCGTCAGTATGGAGAGGTTGCGAGCTTCGGTAATCCCTCCGCCGTGGTAGTGGATGCCGCAGCCGATGTTTATGTGGTGGATGGCGGTATTTTCGAAGTGGCCCCGGACGGCAGCGAAAGCCTTGTGGTTTATAACCAGTATGGAGGCCCGTTCGGAGTCCAGGAGGCGATCGATGCCGAGGGCAATCTCTTCTTCCCAAGCGCAACCGGCTACTCGATGACCGAGTTGAAGGCCTCGGTACCCGCAACGTTGAACTTTGGGAAGATTACGGTTGGCAGCATAAGCGCGCCGCAGTCGCTCACCATTCAAAATATTGGCAACCAGCCATTGAATGCAGTTGCGCCCGGCCTGGTGATCGGCGCGAATTTTCAGCAAGTGCCCGGCTCGGGCTCCCCTGCGGACTGCACCGCCAGTTTTGCGCTCGCGCCCGGAGCAAGCTGCAATTTGAGCATCGTGTTCGCACCGCAAACAACGGGAACGATTCGCGACACAGCCACGTTCACAGACAATGCTTTAAATAAAGCTCCCGCAGCCAGTCAGAGCGTTCCACTCGAGGGGATCGGCATCCAGTAGGTCGACTGGACGATGGGGGCCAAGTGTCCATGTCGGGTTGCCGGGGACGGGTGTTCCAGGTTAGTTTCTACGCTACTTTGAGGGTGGCGCAGACGACAGTTCCATTCCCTTCGGACTGAATTTCCAGAGTGCCGCCGAGTTGCCGCAGCCGCTCTCGCATACCACCGAATCCGACACCGCCGCGCCCCCATTCGATCAGTTCGCGTCGCTTGTCCGCAGGTATACCCTTTCCGCGATCCTGCACTTCAATATTGAAATTCGAACCTTCCTGACGGAGTCGGATTGAGGCGGTCGCACTTCCCGAATGACGGTGAATGTTGGTCAGACACTCCTGCACAATCCGGAAGATGGCGATTTCAATTTCGGCGGGCAGACGGCCGAGATCGGCGGGAAGTTGCAGCTCAACCTTGATGTTGCTGCGTTCAGAGAATCCATCCACGTACCAGCGAAGCGCAGATGCCAGGCCCGCGACATCGAGGAGCGGGGGATGCAGAAGATAGGAGATGGTGCGAATTTCGCTGGATACCTGTTCCAACAGGATTGTGTTGTCCAGAACGGCGCGCGCGCCATTCGGATCGAGCCGGTGGGCTTGCGATTGCACGATGGCGGAGTTCATCCCCATCGCTGCAAGCAATTGCCCCGCACTGTCGTGCAGTTCGCGCGCGATGCGCTTACGCTCGTCATCCTGAACGGTCTGAAGCCTCGATACAAATTCCATTTGCTGCTTGTGTGCTGTTAAATCGGTGATCAGGATTCCGGTGGTCGATTTGTCGCGGGACAACAAACTGAAAGAGAAACTGGCCGGGATCAGAGTACCGTCGGCGCATTGGAGTCGCAGTTCTCCTTCGGTCGAACGCAGCTGCGCGTCGGCTCTCAACTTTTCATAAGCGGCGTGATCCGCTGGGGCTACCCAATCTTTCAACTGGCGGCCGATGGTGGCCTCGCGGGTAACGCCCCATAATTTCGTAAGACATGGATTGCAGTAAACAATGCGGCCACCGTCATCGAGCATGGCGGCACCTTGCTGCATTCGCTCAACAAGCGTGCTGTAGGGAAGGTCGGAACCCTCGAGCGTGTAGACACGGTGACCGTCCGCCTCCTCAACCACGAACGCGTCGACGGCGCCACGCTGGATTGCGCGCAGCGTCTCTTCGGCTTCCCGCATCAGTTGTTCACCCCGTTCCAATTCAGGCGTGTTGTGCTTCGTTCGGTCGTTCAACAGCCTACTCCGATTATTCCATACCCGAAGTGCCCGGACGCAGTTGTAGACCGACCAGGGCACGTTCTGTGTCGCGGAGGTCGCCCACGATTTTGCGCAAAGGCTGGGGCAACTTTCGCACCAATGTTGGGATCGCAAGTATCTGATCCCCCGCCGCTAGTTGCGGGTGTTTCAGCAAGTCCACGACTTCGATGTTGTACCGTCCGGCAAGATGGCCCTCGCATATCCGCTTGAGATTCGCGAACGCGGCTACGGAACGCGGGGTCTGTCCAGCGATGTACAAACGCAGCTCCCAAACCTCGTTGGTACCCGGAACGTTCCCTTGCTCTTGGGCAACCTCTTCCAGACTCAGAGGCTGCGGCGGCGCAACCTTGGTTGACTTTTTCATCGGACTCCTCAGTGTTTCCTCGCTGACCGGGAGCCGTTGACAACATCGGCCTTCCGGCTACGGGCCATGACGGTACGACTTTCCAAAACAACTTCTTCGCGAACGGCATCCTGATCGCGGGCCGTCTCTGCTTCTTCGTCTTCAATCTCGAATTCCTTGCGCAACGCTGCAATGCGCGCCTCTAACGCTTCCCGTTTGCGTTGGCGGTCCCGTTCCTTGCGTTCCAAGTCCTGTTGGCGAGCCAGCGATTGCGCGCTCTCGCGCGCTTCCTGTGAAAGGCGCGATGATCCCGTGAGCACGCCTTCGGGACCGACATACACGTCGAGCAAGTCGACTCCACGATCGGTGAGCAGAAATTCGCGGAGCTGGTTCGAATGCGCCATGCCACGCGACTTCAGAACATACAGGGCGCGGTTGCGTTCCCCGTTGAGTTCAATATCCCTGACGAAAAGCCAGGTGTCGACAATCGAGGAAATTTCCACCTCGGTTCTTTCCACCGCATCGCCGCCCGAGGTCAGGTTGGTCAGAAAAGCGGTGACTCCCTGTTGTTTCAAGAAGTCGATCAGGCGAACCAGCATGATGTGAGCGTCGCGTTGGTTCCCCGCCTGTATCAGGCTGCCGATTGGATCGAGAACGACCACCTTCGGTTGGAATTCCTGCACCAGCTTGTGAATGATGGCCAGGTGCATTTCCAGGCCGTAGATGGTCGCCCGGCTGGAATGAAAGTGGAGTAGCCCTTTCTTGGCCCATTGCTCAAGGTTTATACCGATCGAACGCAAATTGCGGATCAGCTGTCCCGGCGATTCCTCGAACGAGAAATAGAGGCAGTGCTCTCCCCGGCGGCAGGCGGCATCGACAAAATGCGCAGCCAGACTGGTCTTTCCCGTTCCCGCCGTTCCCGAAACGAGCACGGTCGTGCCACGAAAGAAACCCTCGCCGCCCAGCATCGTATCGAGGCGCGGAATGCCGCTGGAAATGCGTTCTTCACTGACATGATGCTGCAATCCAAGCGACGTAACTGGCAGGACGCTGAAGCCTTCTTCATTAATGAGAAAAGGATATTCGTTGGTGCCGTGAGCGGTGCCGCGGTATTTGACGATTCGCAGACGTCGTGTCGAAACCTGGTCCACTACGCGGTGATCGAGCAAAATGACGCAGTCGGAAACGTATTCTTCCAGTCCGTGGCGAGTGAGTGCGCCTTCGCCGCGTTCTGCGGTAATGACCGCGGTCACGCCCTTGTCTTTGAGCCAGCGAAACAGGCGGCGCAATTCCGCGCGGAGGATGCCCTGGTTCCTTAATCCAGCAAACAGATTTTCGATGGTGTCGAGAACAACACGCTTCGCGCCAATGCTGTCGATGGCCGCGCCCAGCCGGATGAAGAGCCCTTCCAGGTCGTAATCGCCAGTCTCGTCAATCTCGCTGCGCTCGATGCGAACGAAATCGATAGCCAGCTTTTTTTCTCGCTGCAACTCCTCGACGTCGAACCCGAGCGAGCGCACATTTTGCGCGAGTTCCGGAGCGGTTTCTTCAAATGCGATGAAAACGCCGGGCTCGTCGTATTCCATCGCGCCGCGCACCAGAAATTCCATCGCCAACAGAGTCTTGCCCGCGCCGGCGCTGCCGCAGACAAGCGTCGGACGGCCGCGCGGGAAACCGCCGCGCGTAATTTCATCGAGACCCTGGATCCCTGTGAGAGCCTTGGGCAGACTGCGGCTGTCTTTCGTACTCTTTTCCTGAGCAGCCTTGATTGTGCGCATAGTGTTGAATCAGCTCACCCGGTTGGCACCCTAAGGCTAATGACACAAGGCCGAATCGGCATATAAGGTCTTTGCTGTAGGAGTAGCCAATTCGATAGGGCAGCGAGCCGTTCGGAACTACCGATACGTCTCTAAATCCTAACGATTCCCAGCGCACTGGCAGACGACGGTCATGCTAGACTCGCAATGGAGTCCACCAACCTTGCGGATGCGCATCCTCACCCGCTACATTCTGGGAGAAGTCGTCTCCCACGCGCTGATCGGCGCAGCGGTTTTCACTTTCGTCCTTTTCACCCGCGATCTTGGCCGCATCCTCGAACTAGTCGTGCGCAACAGCGCTCCGCTGCCGAGCGTCGCGCGAAATCTTCTTCTTCACCGTCCCGGTCGCGCTCACCTACACCATTCCCATGGGCGTGCTGGTCGGCATTCTCATCGGGCTCAGCCGGCTGGCTGCGGACAGCGAAATCACCGCCATGCGCGCCAGCGGTCTTGGCGTGTGGACCTTCCTGCGCGTCATTTCGATCTTCGTGGTAGTGGCGTGGCTGCTGGCCCTCGGCAACAGCGTCTATCTCGCGCCTCGCTCGCTGGCTGCTCTCGGACAACTGCAGGACCACCTCAAGTCTTCCCAGGTTTCGTTCGAAGTACAGCCGCGCGTGTTTTATGAGGGATTTCCGAAGATCAGTCCTCTACGTGCAGGACGTCAAGGCCATGTCCGGCGGCGCACTATGGAAAGGCGTATTCCTCGCCGATTTGAGCGATCCAGCCGTCGCCGCGCATCAGCCTGGCGCGCGAAGGACTGCTGGTCAGCCAGGGGCCCGACACTCTGGATCTGCATCTCACCGATGGTTCCACCCACGAAACCGATCCTAAGAATCCTGACCAGTATCAGATTTCAACCTTTCAGACGACGGACATTCCGATCCAGATTCCGGCCGCGCAAAACAATCAGGAACACGAACCGACATCGCTCGGAGAGATCAAAGTTGCCGACCTACTGCGCACCGCGCAAACTGCCGACCCGCTCACGCGCCGCTGGCACCTGATCGAATACCATCGCCGTCTGGCGCTGCCGACCGCCTGCATCGTGCTCGCGCTGGTCGGAATTCCGCTTGGACTGTCGTCGAAGAAAGGCGGCAAGTCCAGCGGATTTGTCCTGACCATTCTGCTGGTCTTTCTCTACTATTCGATTTCTTTGATCGGAGTCTCTTTCGCCAAGCAGGGACGCCTCTCTCCGGCCGCCGGGGTGTGGCTGGCCGATCTTGTGTTTCTTGTGGGAGGAGTTTTTCTGCTGTGGCAATCGGAACGCCGGCCGATTGAACTGACCGCATTCCGTTCCTGGTTCAAAGCCTCCAGCCTGCGAGCCTGGGGGGTTCAGACATGGAGGTTCGGCGCGCCGAAAGAAACCGGCGCGTTTGCCAGGAATGGTGAGTCTTCATCGTCGTCGCAGCATCTTCACGCGACTGCCCAAGCGCTGGCGCCTATTCAACCTTCGCTTCCCTACCATCCTCGACGACTATGTGCTGCGCGATTTTGCCCTCTATCTCGGCCTGATCGTCGCCGCTTTCCTGATGCTGCTGCTGGTGTTCACCCTGTTCGAGTTGCTGAGCGACATCATGCGCAATCAGGTTTCGCCGCTCACCGTGGGCGAATACCTGCTGAACGTCGTCCCCTATTTTCTGTACAACACCACGCCACTCAGCATGTTGCTGGCGGTGCTGGTCACCTTCGGACTGCTGCAGCGTTCGAACGAAATCACGGCGATCAAGGCGACCGGCATCAGCCTTTACCGCATCATCGTCCCGGTGCTGATCGCATCCATGCTGGTCGCGGGCGTGCTCTTTCTCTCTGATCAGCTCTATCTGCCTTACACCAACAAGCGGCAGGACGCGCTGCGCAACCGGATCAAGGGCAAGCCCGCGCAAACCTACCTTCGTCCCGACCGCAAGTGGATCTTCGGCCAGCACTCCGACATTTACTACTATCAATTCTTCGATCCCGACCGCGACACGTTTCGGCGGCGTCTCCGTCTTCCAGTTCGACCCGCACACCTTTCAGATCACGCACCGCATCACCGCCGACCGCGCGCACTGGTCGGAACGCCATGGGCCGGTGGGTCTACGAGCAGGGATGGGAGCGCAGCCTGAGCGGCCCCGCCATCGAGAACTATCGCAAGTTCGACGTTGCCACCTATCCGGAACTGGCCGAGGCGCCGGCCTACTTCAAGAAGGAAATCAAGCAATCGTCGGAGATGAGCTACGAAGAACTGCGCCGCTACATTCACGACCTCGAGCAGAGCGGCTTTGACGTGGTGCGCCTGCGGGTGCAGCTGCAAAAGAAAATTGCCTACCCGCTGATCACGCTGGTGATGGCCATGCTCGCGATTCCCTTCGCACTTTCCGCGGGCAAGCGATCGGCAGTCGCGGGAGTCGCGACCGCCATCGGCATTGGAGTTGTCTATTGGACGATCTCGGGCCTGTTCGAAGCGATGGGCAACCTGAGCCAGCTTCCGCCAGCGGTCGCAGCCTGGTCTCCTGACTTGGTGTTTGGCTGCATTGGCGGCTATCTCATACTGCGGATGCCGACCTGAATCGGATCGGGTGATCTCACCATCGGGTCATCAGGCGATCGAAAACCTCAGTGCCCAGGTGGTGCAGATGACCCGATGGCCCGATGATCCGATCGCTCTACCTGGCTGCCATTCCGCTCGGAATCGACGGACTGTTCACGGTGAACTGGGCACCCATCGACCCGCTTAAGGTGCTTATCGGGAAGCCCGAGATATTGTTCGCTCCGTTGTTCGACGTGTAGAGAAAAGCGCCACTCGCGTTCACACTGGGATGCATGGCCATCGCCACGGGGCGCGAACCGGTCGGCTGCGATGGCGGCGATTGCACTGCTAAAGTACCCGCCGAGCTGATTTTGTATCCGAAGACTTGGCTGGAACCTTGGCATAGCACGTACAGGAATGTGTTAGTCGGGTCGACGAGCATGGCGACTGGCATCGATCCCGGGGCGGGCGGCGCGCTCCCGATCACCGGCCTGAGCAGCGAACTCATTACATCCGTAGGCGAGCAATTCGCGTCGACCACCGTACACAACTCGAATATCTGCAGGGAGCCAGTCGCAGTCGGCTGACTTCCAACATAGACAAATACACCGCCAGTGCCCGTTCCAGCAACGTTGGTGTTGACGGCCTGGACGGAAATCGGGTCGGTGCTGGTGGCGTAGGGAGAATTCGTCTCTTCGGTGAGAACACCAGTCGAACTCACGCCGTACACGCTGACCGTATTGTCGTTACGCAGGATTGGGTCGTGATTGCTGGTGACAAAGAGGAGTTCTTGCGATGTCGTCGAACCAGGCGGCGTAAAGGTGACGGTGGAGAGGGCGGTCGGAGTTCTGCTGACGTAGAACGGACTGCCACCCGCCAGTGTCAGAGTGGTTGAGCCGGCGGTCAAGTTGAATACCGAGATTGACGGACACACATCGGTGGGACTCGTGGGAACATGCGGACAAGCCGGATTCGTTGCCGTAGGTGTTGGAGTCCCCGGCATCGGGTTGGAGCCTTGATCGAGCACAAAGAGGAATGTCCCTGCGGTGTCCCGCGCCATCACGACGGGAAGATCTGAGTTGGCGCATGCGGCCCCACCAGCACCGCAGCTCCACGTGATCGGAGTGGCAGGTGCTGAAAAGCTTCCATCCGAGTTGATCGTGTACGGGTAAATCGTGGGAGGGATGGGAGTCGGAGCAATCGAGTTGGGATCACAAATCCAAACACGTTTCATCTGGTCAAAAATCTCGATGCATGGCGAGCCCTGGTTCAGTACGAACGCCGCAGCGGCGGTCGGGTCAAGCACGATATCCATGGGCGGCCCACAAGAACCGCCTGCCGGCATACAGGTGCTGGCGTTCGAATTGATTAGCGACAGGTTCCCGCTGGCCAAATCGATGGCAAAGGATGTCACGTTGTTGCCGACGCCAGTGTTGCCCTGCGTCAGCACATAAAGAAGACCGGAAGGCCGCGAAGAGGAACTACCGCAATTGACCAAGAAGAGGCTCAGGGCACACAAGCCCATGAGCGCGAGTACTCCGCCTATTTTCTTCGACATCTATTCTCCAAGAAATTTGTATCGGGCAATGATAAAGGATCGGATCATCTGACCATCGGGTCATCGGGCCATTGGAAAGTCAAAAGCGTTTGATCTTCAATCACCCGATGACCCGATCGCCCGATGACCCGATTGTTTCTACCGCCGGAATCCGAATTTCAACCTCTAACCCACCCTCTTTGCGATTGGATGCACGAAGTTGCCCGCCGTGCAGCCTGATGGCCCGGTCGGCAATCGACAGGCCCAGTCCCGCTCCACCGGTCTGGCGGTTTCGGGCGTCGTCCAGCCGGTAAAAGGGCTCGAAAATCTTCTGCAATGCGTCGTTCGGAACCCCTGGACCGGAATCCTGCACGCGAACAATAATCTCTCCTGTTTCGCGATTCGCAGCCTGCCGATCCAGTCGCACCTCCACTGTAGTGCCTTCGGCAGTATATCGCGTTGCGTTCCTTATCACATTCTCAATGGCGCTGCGGAGGAGGTCGGGATCGGCGTCGACGAGGAATTCGTCGTCAGTATCCCCGGCGGTAGTGACCCGGCAACCGCGTCCGGGGCTCTCGTACTCGGCGTCATGCGCGACCACTTCGACCAGTTCGCGCAGGGACAATCTGGTCTTGTGGAGACCGTCGGTTCCCGATTCCAGGCGCGCGATAGTCAGCAGACGCTGGATCAACTGATTGAGGCGGTCAGCTTCGAGCTCGATGCGGTTGAGCGAGCCTTCGATTTCGGGCGCCGCCCGCTGGCGCGCCAATCCGAGCGCCACGCTCAGCCGGGCCAAGGGCGATCGCAGTTCATGAGAGACGTCTTTGAGCAGCCGGGATTGCGAATCAACCAGGCCTTCGATGCGCTCCGCCATCCGGTCAAAGTCCCGCATGAGTTCGGTCAACTCGTCACGGCGTCCCGTGGCAGGAGCTCCGGTACGAGCAGTCAGGTCACCCGCCGCCAGGCTCTGCGCCGCCTGACGCAAGCGGCTGACCGGACTGGTCATCGACCACGCCAACAGGTAGCAGATCAGTCCTGAGGAAAGCACCGCGATCGCGATCCCGATCCCTGGAACGTCATGCGGACCAAAGAAGACTCTGGGCCCGGGCGGCAACTCGAGGATCAGTGTGTAGCGCTTGCTGTCGAGCGTGAGGGCGCGGCGTACGATGCGTGGAGGGAGCAGATTGTCCATCCACCCACGGTGGCGTGGAAAACTGGCGCGTGGCGGGAGTCCCTGCCGCACGTCCTCGATCCACGGCGGCACACGCTGTCCGGCCAGTTCCATGCCGGACTGATCGAAGATGAAAGCACGTACCTGCTGCTTGTGCCAGAACTCTTCGAGATATTGATGGGCGGCGCGCTCGCCGCCGCTCTGGTAGGCATTGACCACTTCCGCAAGAATCTGCGGACTCTCGCTCTCGATCCCGTGCCGTGTCGGGCTGAGCGCAATGGTCACCAGAATCGCAAGCACGACAAAGAGCGCCTGCGCCGCCCAGAACGACAGGAATATCTTGAGGAAGAGGCTTTTCATTTTGCTAAAGCTCTTAGCTGTTGGCTTTTGGCTCCTAGCTAAAAGCGAAGAGCCAAGAGCGCCTTTGGTCTTATTTCTTCGCTTTCGCCGCAGGACGCGCAAACATGTAGCCTACGCCACGGATGGTTTTGATGTGATCGCCCTCATCTTCCGAGTCTCCCAACTTCCGCCTGACTTTGCTGACATGCATGTCGATACTGCGGTCAAACGGCATGAACTTGCGGCTCAACACGGCATTCACCAGGCGCTCACGCGTGACGACCCGGCCAGCTTCGCGCAACAGAACCTCCAGCAAGTTGAATTCGACGGAAGTCAGGTCGACGGGTTGTCCGGCGCGCTGCACACTGCGGGTGGCCGGATCAAGTTCGACGTCGCCCACGCTCAGTACCTCCGGCACTGCGTCGGCCGCTTTGACCGGCCGCGTGCGGCGCAGGATGGCACGGATTCGCGCCACCAGCTCGCGCGGGTTGAATGGCTTGGGCAGGTAGTCGTCGGCGCCAATCTCCAAACCGACGATGCGGTCGACATCTTCGCCGCGCGCGGTCAACAAAAGCACCGGAATTTTCGACACGCTGCGAATACGGCGCAGCACTTCGAAGCCGTTGATACCCGGCAGCATCACATCGAGGACCACGAGCGCGTATTCGTTCGTAAGCGCCTGCTGCAGGCCCTTTTCGCCGTCATGCACAGCTTGCAGGCTGAATCCTTCGGCAGTCAGGTATTCCTGCACCAGCGAGCACAGCTCGACGTCGTCATCGACAACGAGTACATGATCCATTCTTCTAATCATTCAACACCTTCGGACAACTCCTCGCGGTAAAGATTTGTGATTAGCAGAGACGCTGTTCGCTGTTCGCCTTTCGCTAAAAGCGAATAGCCAACAGCGAAAAGCGGTATTCTCGCTTTACAAAACTTTACCGCCTTTGACCGACTCTTTACCGCATTTTTCCGTGAATAGTGTTCTTATCTGCGTAGACGGTCGGGCTGCCTCCCGAACCCCTAACATTCAAAGAGGAACGCAGATCCAAAAGGAGTACCAATGAAATCAACTCGTATCCGCATTCTGACGATCGGCGCCGCAGTGATATTGGCGGTGGCAGCGGCAATTGCGCAAGGCATGCACGGCCATGGAGGTCGCGGCGGTTTCGAACACATGCTCGCGTTCATGACCGACTATCTCGATCTGAGCACCGCACAACAGGAGCAGGTCAAAGCGATCTGGGCAAAAGAGAAGCCGACGATGCAGCCTCTGATCCAGCAGGAGCGCCAGAATCACGCGGACATGCGCGCGCTTGAGCAGAGTGGTCCCTTCGACGAAGCGAAGACCCGCGCTCTCGCCACCCAACAGGCACAGACGCAGATTGAACTTCAAGTGCAGCACGCCCGCATCAAGTCGGAAATGATGCAGGTTCTGACTGCCGATCAGAAAGCCAAGTTTGCCGCGTTTGAGGCCAAGCACGAGTCGCGCATGAAGAATCACATGGCGCCGCCCGCACCGGCCGATTAGAAGTTTACCTGGAGTCTCTCTCCACCCGGGTGAGTGACGGAACCTCCAACCTCCGTCCTCGCCCGGCTTTTTAGACATTTCTAGAAGGGAGCCGCAGGAATGGCCGCAGGAGTCGAAGGTACAGACCTGCTCTACTCGGGAATGATGTTCGCAGCCCTCTTGCTCTCCGCCGCGACCGGGCTTTTGGTCACAGCCGCCTTCTTTACCTTGGCGCCGTCACAGCGAAAATCCGCACCCGGCGCTGCTACAATTTCATCTACATCCCGTAGTGGTTCCCTACCGCATGGTGCCGAAGAAACTACGCCCGCTCGTTCCCTACCTCAAACGATATCGCGGCGGCCTCAGTTTGGGAGCCCTGTGCGTTTTACTCACGCAAGGGATCGCAGTTCAATTTCCGCAGATTCTACGGCATCTTTTTAACAGTCTTCAATCCGGAATCACTCGTCAAAAACTGGTTCTGTACGCCCTGGCGGTGGTCGGCGTTTTTGTCGTCAAGGGCATTTTTCAGTTTCTGACCCGCTGGATTCTCATCGGCATCTCCCGCGACATTGAATTCGACCTGCGCAACGATCTGTTCGCTCACCTCGAGCGCCTGTCGCATTCCTACTACCAGCGCAACCGAACCGGCGACATCATGGCCCGTGCTACCAACGATCTGAATGCCGTACGGAACCTGCTCGGCCCGGCCATCATGTATTCGGCGAACACCATCGTTTTTACCGCGCTCGCCGTGAGTTACATGTTCAAGATCAGCCCCAAGCTAACGATGTACGCTTTCCTGCCGCTGCCCGTCGCCAGCATCGTCATCCAGTATTTCGGACGCCGCATTCACGAGCGCTTCGAACGCATTCAGGCAATGTTCTCTGACATCTCCGCCCGTGCGCAGGAAAATTTTTCGGGCGCGCGCGTCATCCGCGCCTATGTGCAGGAGCAGGCGGAAATCCACTCCTTCGAAGCTGCCAACCAGGAGTACATTCGCCGCAGCCTTGGACTGGTTCGGCTGATGGGCATGCTCTGGCCAACGCTCGAACTGATGCTGGGGATCGCGACCGTCATCGTCCTCTGGCTGGGAGGCCGGCAAGTCCTGCTAGGCCGCATGAACGTCGGCGATTTTGTCGCCTTCAACACCTACATGGCACAACTGATGTGGCCAGTAATCGCCCTAGGATGGGTCATCAACATTTTTCAGCGCGGAACGGCGTCCATGGTGCGTATCGACGAGATCCTTTCGCAGCAGCCCGAAATCAAGGATGAAATGGAGATGATCGGGCCATCGGAGCATCGGGTCATTGGGCCATCTGAAATTCAATCCTCCGCATCGCGGGATTTTGCCCTTCAATCACCGGATGGCCCGATCACCCGATCACCCGATTTTTCTGGGGAGATCGAGTTCCGCCATCTGAACTTCGCCTACAACGGCGTATCGGTGCTCAAGGACATCAATCTCCGCATTCCTTCGGGATCGAGTCTCGCGATCGTAGGGCCGACAGGTTCGGGGAAGACGACGCTAGTCAACCTAATCCCGCGCATCTACGACGCCGAGACTGGCACCGTCCTGATCGACGGACGCCCGATTCGCCAGTACTCGCTCGATTCCCTGCGCCGCCACATCGGATTCGTCCCGCAAGAAACTTTTCTCTTCAGCGACACAATCCGGGAGAACATCGCCTACGGAATTTCACGCGAAGTTTCGCAACAAGAAGGCGAGCCCTCGCTCGAAGACATCAAAGCAGCCGCCGAAGGCGCGAACATCGCGCAAGACATCGAAGGCTTCCCCGAGGGATACAACACAACAGTCGGCGAGCGCGGCATCACGCTCTCCGGCGGCCAGAAGCAGCGCACAGCGATTGCCCGTGCCCTGCTCCGCAGCCCGCGCATTCTGATTTTGGACGACGCGCTCTCCAGCGTCGATACCCATACCGAGGACAAAATCCTCAACCATCTTCGCGAAATCATGCGCGGACGCACCACCATCTTCATTTCCCACCGCGTCTCGACCGTCCGCAACGCCGACGCCATCGCCGTTCTCCACCAGGGACGCATTGTCGAACTTGGTTCGCACGACGAACTCATCGCCCGCAACGGTTATTACACCGACCTATATAACAAGCAGTTACTGGAAGAAGAGCTAGCGGAAGTCTAGTAAGCAGCTTGCCGAGAAGCTCTGGATTCTTGCACAACCAGGAAGGGCACGAGTTCCAGAGGCTGCGGAAAAACTCCGAATCGCGCCGGTTTTGGGAAGGGCACGAGTTCGTGCCCTTCCCGGTTGTGCTCGAATCGCGGAACTCTTGCCCTTCCCGTTCGTGCGGTAATCCAGAGTTTTTTTGCAACCTACTGGAGCTTGTGACCAACGGGCAAGGAACTTAGAGCACAGACTCGTCACGGCCACACCAAAAGCTTGTATTAGACTTGATTTTGCGGCTCACACCTTTCGGTAGCGCGGGGTAGCGCGTTGACTTTTGCGAGGCCTACAGGCAAACTCTCTGTTCGCCCCGTCCAAGGCTATCGGGCAGTGCGATAGGCCCAACGTCAAGTAGTAAGCGAGGCGGTAGGCCCGACCCAGGAATCGTTCGCTTTATGTCTGCAGACCGCGTCTCCTATACGCTCGATTCGACGTTGGAGACAGTGAATAGTGCCGAAGAAACGGCGAGCCGCATGGCGGCCGAAGCCGGCTTTGATGATGAGGAGATCATGAAGATCTCCATGGCGGTGCGGGAAGCCGCTGTGAATGCAGTTTTGCATGGCAATGCCTACGATCCGAGCAAGAAGGTGACGCTGGCGTTTGAACGCAATGACCACGATCTGGTGATCGTAATCCGCGATCAGGGCAGAGGACTTGACGCCAGCAAGATTCCGGATCCACTGGCTCCGGATAATCTCTTGAAGACATCGGGACGCGGCATTTTCCTGATACGCTCATTTATGGATGTGGTAGAGATTCACCCATCCCAGACAGGCACCGAACTTAGAATGATCAAGCATGTCCACGGCAACCCCGCGGATTCCAAGGAGGCTCCTCAGTGACAATGAAGTCCAGTACTCGACAGGTGGATGGCGTCACGATTGTCGATCTCAGCGGCCGAATCACTCTCGGCGAAGGCAGCGTGGTGCTTCGCGAAACCGTGCGCGACCTGCTTTCCAAGGGACAGAAAAAGATCCTGCTGAACCTCGGCGATGTGAACTACATCGATAGCTCCGGCATCGGCGAACTGGTCAGCGCCTTTACCACCGCCAAGAATCAGGGCGGAGAACTGAAACTGCTCAACCTCACCAAGAAGGTGCACGACCTTCTGCAGATCACGAAGCTCTATACCGTCTTCGACGTCAAGGATGACGAAGCAGCGGCTGTGAAGTCTTTCACCAAGTAGCTGTTCGCGGCAAATGTTGCTGCGAGAACGTGGCAGGCCGGGGCGGGGCCCCGCCCCGGCGCTACACGCCATCACGCCAAAACTGGGCGTGCTGGGGACTCCGGCTGCGAGTTCCCTTTTCGGGAATCACCCGCGTAAATACTGTTGCTTTTGCGTAGAGTCCGGGGTCTCCGCGCCTAGAATAAGCGCAGGACACACATTCGATTGTGCCTTCGTCTATGCGCTTTTTTTCCGCTGTCGCGTCGTCTTTCTTTCTTCTTGTCCTCTGCGAAGTTTCTCACGGCAAGAACCTCGCCAAGCCTGACTGCGTTCCGTTTGCAGAAGCGAGCAAGCATCTCGGAACGGACGCATGCGTCAGCGGAACCGTTCTCAAGGTGGAGGATGGCAACAACGGAATGATGTTGCTTCACTTCTGCAAAGACACGAAGGAATGTCCGTTCACCGTGGTTGTGTTTCCGGCTGATCTGAAGAAAGTTGGCGACCTTCGTGAACTGGAAGGACGGCAGATTGAGATAAGGGGGACGATCCAGGATTACAGCGGCCGCGCCGAGATGGTTTTGCGCCGCACGCAACAACTGGGAGAAAGCGCCTTCGTCGTCGTTCCGCAGGTACCCACTGACTACGATGTCGAGCGCCAGGGACACTACAGTGCGGGCAAGTATAGCCGCCCCAAAGCCAAGAAGAGCAACAAGAAACAGGGTAAGCCCGTTTCGATTGAAGATCCGGAAGAGCCGCAATAACTGAGTCCCTCCGGAAATGTTTTTTCAGCGCACCAACCCCTCAGCGGCTGGAAGCCGCTGGTGATTGTGGGTCAGTTTCGGCACGAGTACTCGTGCCCTTCCCGGTTCTGCTGGAATCCGGAGTTGGTCGGCACGTGCATCCTGAACTGCCGTGGCGAACGGCCCCTTCTCGGGATTCATGCTTTGATTAGCCTCTGAGGTATCCACCCCGTGATCTCAGACCATACCCTTGCGTAGTTCATCCAGCGGATACTTGGTCCCGCGCCAGACGATGCCGTCGTTCGCGAACGTGTGCGCCATGGAGCGCAGCAGCGTGTACATGAACAGGCTCGTGCTGATGGGGTGGAGGAAGAAATAGTAGGACGGCACCGCGGACCGCACCGACATTCCGTAGTAAATCAAGAACAGTGAAAGCAAAGCGACGGCGTAGGGGAGGCGCGCCCAGCCATGCGCCAACCAAACTCCGAGGAATGGTCCCAGGTTCAGAAAGCCTAGTCCAATGATCGAAATGACCGTGCGGGGCCACTGGAACGACAGGACGGCGAAGAAATTCTTGGTGAGATTGTTGACGATGCCAAATGCGCCCTTGGCCCAACGCAGCGAAATCAGATCGTCGCCGAAGACGTTGCGTTGCGCGAAGCCGGCATTCTTCACGACTTTGCCCAACTTCATGTCGTCGAGGACTTCCATGCGTAAGGCGTGATAGGTACCAACCGCGTCATAGACGGGGCGGCGGACCATATTGAAAGCGCCCACTCCCATGTGATCGCGCGCTTTCGGATCGGCGACTTTCCACGGACGGTGTCCAAAAACAAAGAGAGCCTGGAAAAACGCGATCATCATTTTCTCGCCGGGACGCTTCATGATCATTCGCGGAAAGAGGACGACGTGATCGGCGCGCTCGGCTTCGGCGTAGGCAATGGCACGGCGCAGGGCGTCGGGCTTGAAGAGAACGTCTGCGTCGGTGAAGAGGAGCCAGTCACCCGTGGCTTGCAGGCCGGCCGTCCACATGGCGTGGGTCTTGCCGAGCCATCCGGACGGCAACTCTGCGATATGAATCACCTTCAGCAGCCCGTGTGCCTCGGGACTCGCGGCAACGTCATCCATCAGGCGGCCGGTATCGTCGGTAGAGCGGTCATTGACGGCGATAATTTCGTAGTTGGAATAATCCAGGGCAAGCAACTGCACGAGCGTTGCGCGGATGCTCTCCGCTTCGTTGCGCGCCGGGACGACGATGCTCACCCGCGGTTCGCTGCCGGACACAGCGGGACGGCGATCCCATTCCGGACGGGAAATATCAGCGATATGCGGCAGGCCAAACGCCGCTTCCACGATGCGGGAGAACCAAGCGAGTCCCAAAATGCTGCCTGCGATCCAATTGAATGTCGCCCAGTGAAATGTCAGCCAATGCATGCTGCTTAGGAAGATGCTCCTGACGGGACTTTCGGCGCGGTTGATGGTTCACTGAGCTTGAGTGGAGGCGCGAATTTCATCCCGTAGAACAGTATGGCAGAAGAAATGCCCATCGCTATCACCGGCAGAACAAAAGCCGTCTGCAGCGATCGCCGATCGGCTACCCATCCCATCATCGTCGGCGAAGGCACATCCCCGAGAATGTGGATGATGAAGATATTTACCGCGATGGCTGTAGCGCGAATATGAGCGCCCACAGAGTTGATGACGGCGGCATTCAGAGGCGAGGTGTTCAGCAAGAGGAAGAAAGCGGCGGCGGCGATCGCTGGCACCATGATGCGTCCCTTGGCAAAGAGCGCCACGATCATTACCGGAACACCGAGGGCCATACTCGCCGCCGAGACCAGATAGTAGGAACTCTTCATGCGGCGCAGGAGATAGTCGCCCAGCCAGCCGCCGAACAGCGCGGCCACAATGCCGTCCGCCACGATGATCATTCCGAAAAGAAGATTTGCCTGGGCGAGGGTGTAATGGCGCTCACTGTAAAGGAATTGCGGCATCCAGACCTGAATCCCGCCTAGCGAAAACGTCATGGCCGCCATGCCGAGAGTCGCTGTCAAGAATGCTGGATTGCGCGCCAAGCCAAGAATCGTTCCGCGCTCTGGAGTTTCCTTGAGCGAATCGAATTGCCCCCGCTGCGGCTCTTTCAGAAACAGGACCATAATGGCCAGCAGAAATCCAGGGGCTGCTGCGATGTAGAAAGGAAAGCGCCACCCATAATGCGGAGCAAGGTTGCCGCCGAGCAGATAGCCCGCGGCAGATCCCACGGGTATCGCCAGATAGAAGACGCCGAGAATGCGGCCGCGCATTTCCTCGGAGAAGAGGTCGGCAACAAACGTCGGCGCGATGGTGACAAAGGTCGCCTCGCCGATGCCGACCAGCGTGTGCCGAATCAGCAACTCGGTGTAATTGTGCGTGAACGCCGTGAGCAGCGTGAGTCCGCTCCAGAAAACAGCACCGAAAAAGATGATGAGTTTCCGAGAATAACGATCGGCCAGCGGCCCCACAAACGGCGCGGCGATCATGTAAAAGCCGAGGAACGCGCTGGTGAGGTATCCGATCTGAACTTTACTCAGATGGAATTCCTCCTGCACCAGAGGCTGCACCGCAAACAGCACATTGCGGTCCGCATAATTCAGCAGATTGAGCGCCGTAAGGACAAGCAGCGCGCTGCGGGCTTGGAGCTTTTGCGAGGCCACGGTTTCAGGACTATAGCATGGCGCCAGAGACAGGAAGTCAGCTCGTAATAACGATTGACGTTCATAACGTTTTCCGTTATACTACACTGGTGATTAAGAGTTTCGCCAACCAGCAGACGGCGGAAATCTGGAAAACGGGCAAGACTCGTGGCGCCCCACCAGCGAGTGTGACCAAGCGCAAGATGGTACTTCTTGACAGCGCCCTGAACCTCGACGATTTGAGAATCCCTCCGGGGAATCGGTTGGAGAAACTGCACGGCGACCGGCAGGGACAATACAGCATACGGATCAACGACCAATACAGGATTTGCTTCTTATGGCGTGCTTCCGATGCCTACGATGTTGAGGTGACCGATTACCATTGAGGCTCAAGCATGAGCATACTTAGAAAAGGTACTGCCGGCTGGAGAGTACATCCCGGGGAGATTCTCCGCGAAGAGTTTCTGAAGCCCATGGGAATTTCGTCGTATGCATTGGCAAAACAGCTGCGCGTCCCCGCCCCGAGGGTGAACGACATCGTGCTCGAACGTCGTGGTATCAGCGCTGATACAGCCGTGCGCTTGTCGCGTTTCTTTGGCACGACCGAACAGTTTTGGCTCAACTTGCAGGCAGCTTACGAAATCAGTTTGGTCAAAGCTGAGCACGCGACCGAAATTGAGCAGATCAAACCACGCGCTGCGACGGCTTCCCGCTGAGCTATCCTGTCTTCTTTTCCCGCGGCCACCTAGCAATCACCACCGTCGAAATTCCGCCCCGCGGACGGAAATCGCCTTTCACCTCGGCCCACACCGGCTTCGCCCAGCGCACCACATCTTCTAGCACCCGATTGACAACATTCTCCTGGAAAATCCCGAGGTTTCGATACGACTGCAAATATTCTTTCAGCGACTTCAACTCCAGGCAGAGGCGATCCGGCTCGTAGCGGATCACGAGTTGGCCGAAATCCGGCAAGCCGGTTTTCGGACAGACGGAAGTAAACTCTGGATCGTCCACGACAATCTCGTATCCTGCTTTGCCAGAAGGGGGAAACTGGTTCGGCCAGGTTTCAATTTCCGGAAAAGCGTGGTCGAGGCCCGCGGCTGCATGCTCAGCTGTGTAGCGGGGAGCTTTCGTTCGGGACAATTTCGGCATCTCTAGTATTGTACCTAGATCAGAATCGCAATCTACTCAGTCCGCGCAGAATTCCGCGTTCTTCTTGCCGCAAATGCCATTCGCAGTGCATCTAATCAGGCAAGTCCCAGGGCGCGCATTCAGCAGCTCCACGTGGCGTGCGGATGATACATTAAAAGTTACGCTTTTCCCTGTATGCCATTGAATGGAAACAGTTCGACGCGACGACCGCGGCGCTGGTGGGTGACCGCGCTCGTGGTCCTCGCGGCAGTCGGTTTGCTGGCCGCGTTCGTCTACCATCGCGAGGATCCGGTGCCGGTGCGAACCGCCGTTGTGGAACTCAGCGCAATTCGCAGTCTTGTTTCCACCAACGGAAAAATCGAACCGGTGAATAATTTCGAAGCACACTCTCCCATTGCCACCAGTGTGCAGCATATTTACGTCAAAGAGGGTGACAAGGTAAAGAAAGGCGAACTGCTTCTGGTTCTCGACGATGCGGAGGCTCGGACGCAAGCAGCTCGCGCCCAGACGCAATTACGGCTGGCCATGGCCGACCTCGGCGCTGCCGAACGAGGCGGTAATCAGGAAGAAGTCCTGAGCCTCGATGCCCAAATGGTAAAGGCACAAACGGATCGCGATTCCGCGCAGCGCAACCTGGACGCGTTGAAGAAGCTCGAGCACGCTGGTGCGGCATCCAGCGGCGAAGTGCGCGAAGCGGAAAACGCCCTCACCCGCGCCGACGCTCAGCTCACTTTTCTCCAGCAAAAACGTACGAAGCGTTATTCGAACGCAGAACTCGCGCGTGTTCAGGCCCAGCGCACCGAAGCGCAAGCCGCGTTAGACGCTGCGCAGGACGTTCTTTCAAAATCCAACGTTCGCGCTCCGTTCGATGGCATCGTGTACTCGCTGCCTGCGAAGCAAGGCGGGTTCGTCAATGCCGGAGATCTCCTGTTGCAGGTGGCAGACTTGCGCACGGTACTGGTGCGAGCCTTCGTCGATGAACCGGATGTGGGACGCCTCGCTCCTGGCATGCCGATCGAAATCACGTGGGACGCCGTACCTGGACGCATTTGGCGCTCGTCGGTAAGCGCGATTCCCTCCACCGTGAAGTTGCGCGGTTCACGCAACGTCGGGGAGACCACGAGCATCGTAGATAACAAAGACTTGAAACTCTTGCCCAACATTAATGTCGGCGTCACGATCATTGCCGCCGAGCATAACAACGTGTTGGTGGTGCCGCGCGAGGCGGTTCGCACCGACGACTCGAAGCCCTACGTGTTGCAGATCGTGGGCCACGAACTGCAGCGTCGCGAAGTGCAGACTTCCCTTTCCAACCTCACGCAGGTCGAAGTAACTCACGGCCTCGCGGCGAAAGACGTGGTTGCTATCAATTCCTCCACTGGAAAACCGATCGGCGACAAGACACAGGTCAAGTTTTAATGATCATGCGCCTTCCCAGAATTCTCCTGTGTGTATCGGCCCTCCTGTTTTCGGTATGCGCCAGATCGCTGAGTGCTAGCGTGTCAGATTCCGCCTCCGCAAAAGACATGCTCGCGGCCGGCCGAGTCGATGACGTCATCGCCGAATTGAACGACGGTCATTCCTCCGCTTCGTCCGATGCTGAGTCCGCTAATCTGCTCTGCCGGGCTTATTTTGCCCTTGAGGAGTGGGATCGCGCCGAATCGTCGTGCAAGAAGGCCATCGCGATCGAGCCCGCTAATAGCCGCTTTCATCTTTGGCTGGGACGCGTATACGGGGAAAAAGCGGACCGCGCGAACTTTATGGCGGCGGCGGGCCTGGCCGGAAAAGTCCGCGGCGAGTTTGAACGTGCCGTGCAATTGAGTCCCAACGACGTCGAGGCCCGGCTCGATCTGGCAGAATTTTACGTGGATGCGCCCGGCATCGTGGGCGGCGGAGAGCAAAAAGCCCGTGAGCAGGCGCAAGCGGTCGGCGCGATCAATCCGGCGCGCGAACACTGGGTCTACGCCCGCGTCGCTGAACATAAAAAGGATTCCGGGACGGCCGAGCGTGAGTACCACCAATACATTGACCTCAGCAAGGGCGACGCGGAAGCCTGGCTCAATCTTGCTCTGTTCCTGCGACGTCAAAAACGCTACGACGAAATGGAACAGGCGATTATAAAAATCAGTCAGGCTTCAACGCCCAAAGCCGATGTGCTCTGGGAAGCCTCCGGAATGTTGTATCGCGCCGGGCGCAGCCTTCCGCTGGCCACCGAGTTGCTGACCCGGTACCTGTCGAGCCCGGTTGAAGCGGGTCCGGCATTCAAGGCTCACTACTTGATGGGGATGTTGCTCGAGAAGCAAGGCGATAAGGCGGGAGCGGCGCGCGAGTACCGCGCGTCCTTATCCTTGGTCAAAAATTACGGAATGGCGCAACAGGCGCTCACTCGAGTGGCCCACTGAGGATAAAAACCTTTTTCGCGGCGCACAGTGTTCGCACCTTCGCATTACTTTCAAAGTTACTGCCCGGCTCCGGTCTTAGGCACTACAATTTGTGCGATGCGCCCAGCACCTCGGTTCCCAATGACGTGGTGGATGAAATGAAACCTCAATTGCGGCAGCGCTTGCGCCAGCTGAATCTGTTCGCAATTTCGACAGCATTGCTGGCGCTCCTAACCGCCGCGTCAGCCGAACCCCTGCCTCTGGAGCGGGCCATCCGTCTCGCCCTAGCGCACAGCACAACCTCCGCCATTGCCAGCGCTGACGTGCAACGCGCCTTCGCATCCTACCGCGAACTCCGCAATAACTACTTGCCGCAACTGTTCGTCGGTTCGGGACTGGGCTATACGTATGGAAATCCCCTCGCCGTCAGCGGAGTGGCACCGTCGATCGCGAATGTTGTAACGCAGAGCACGGTGTTTAACCCGGCGCAGCGGCAGTTCATGAACGCGGCGAAAACGGAATGGCGCGCTTCCCTGTTTCAGGATCAGGAACAGCGCAACGCTGTCATTCAGGATGTCGCATTGACCTATACAGAACTGGCGAAGTGGGAAGCGCGACTCGTCCGCTTGCAGCAGGATGAAATCGATGCTCACAAACTGGAACAAGCCGTCGCCGAACGCCTGCAGGAAGGCGTCGATAGTGCGACAGATTTGAATAAGGCCAAATTGACCGTGGCTCGTGTGCGTCTGCATCGTGCCGAAGCACGCGGCTCTGCTGATATTCTGCGCCGTCACCTCTCAAACCTGACGGGGCTACCGGGGTCCTCCATCGAACTCGAACCGGAAACAATTCCGGCGTTGCCGCCGATTGCTGATGAAGAAGATCTTTCCACGCAGGCGGTCGCGGCGAGTCCGGCGGTCAAATTAGCCGAGCAGCACTCTCTGGCGGAATCCATGCGCGCTTTGGGTGAGCACCGCGCCGCGTATCCATCGATTGATTTCTCTGCGCAATATGCGCGGCTTTCCACTTTTAACAATTACACGGACTACTTCCCTAGTCATTTTCAGCCTGACAATGCGACGATTGGCTTTGCTCTGCACATTCCGCTGTTCAACATGAGCCAGCGCGCCCGTGCTGAGGGAGCCGATGCCGCCGCGCTGAAGGCGAAGAAGCAAGTCGAAGCGACTCGCAACCAGGTTTCAGAAGAGACACTGAAATTGCAGCGCGCTGCCGAGCAACTGGAGGCCGCTCGCGAGGTGGCGAAGTTGGAGTACGAACTCGCGCAATCCGGATTGGAAGCTGCCCAAACCAGAGTCGATGCCCAGACCGGAACGCTGCACGAATTGGCCGACGCGAGAGTCCAGGCTGCCGAACGTTTTCTCCTTTTCCAGGACGCCGATTTTGAATATCAGCGTGTCCGTTTGAACCTGCTGCGAGCTACCGGAGATCTGGAGAAATGGGCGCTTCCGACCCCGGCTTCGAAGTGATCGTCATCCCAGGCATCGGCGACCCCTCCGGCCGACAGTCGATTCTCGCCCCCCAATGCGGGAAAGCGACGTTCGGCACGGTTCCTTTGCGCTTTCAGGGCTGCTAAGGCACACTTGGAGTAGGGTTTCCACGTTCTTTACGAGTCTTGCGGACGTACCTGATTGGTAGCGTCCACCGGGGCAAGTGCGCTTCTGAAAATGCTAAAATGAGAGTTAGACACTATGCCATTAAAAACACTGTTTCTGAATCCGCCCTCCTTTGAAAATTTCGATGGGGGCGCTGGGTCGCGCTGGCCCGCGACGCGTGAAATCGAATCCTATTGGTACCCGGTGTGGCTCGCCTATCCGACGGGCATGCTGGAGGGCGCTCGCTTGCTCGACGCTCCGCCGCATCACATCACGGCGGAGGAAACCATCCGCACCTGCAAGGACTACGAACTGCTGGTGCTGTTCACCAGCACCCCGGGTTTTGCCGGCGACGTTCGCATCGCCGAAGCGATCAAAGACGCGAATCCGCATATCAAAATCGCCTTCGTTGGCCCGCATGTCAGCGTTCTGCCCGAAAAGTCCTTGCTGGACTCTCCGGTCATTGACGTCATCTGCCGCAAGGAATTCGATTATTCCATCGTCGAATACGCGCAGGGCAAGCCGATTGAAGATATTCTCGGCATTTCCTATCGCAAGAACGGCAAGGTCGTGCACAATCCCGACCGCCCGACCATTGAAAATCTGGACGCTTTGCCGCACGTCACCGACGTGTACCGCCGTGACCTCGACGTCCGCCGCTACAACGTGCCATTCCTGCTGCACCCGTTTGTTTCGCTTTATACGACCCGTGGATGCCCTGCGCAGTGCACCTTCTGCCTGTGGCCGCAAACGCTGAGCGGACATCCGTGGAGGAAGCGTTCCACCGATGACGTAGCGCGCGAAATGGCCAAGGCGAAAGAATACTGGCCATATGTAAAAGAATTTTTCTTCGACGATGACACCTTCAATTTGCAGGCAGCGCGCACGGAGGAATTGTGCGCCAAACTGAAGCCGCTGGGACTGACCTGGTCGTGCACTTCGCGCGTCACGACCAGTTTCCAGACGCTGAAGGCCATGAAGGAAGCGGGATGCCGTCTTCTGATCGTAGGTTATGAGTCGGGTGATCCGCAGATCCTTAAGAACATTAAGAAGGGCGCAACCGTCGAGCGCGCGCGCCAGTTCACCAAGGACTGCCACAAGCTTGGCCTCGTCGTGCACGGCGATTTCATCATCGGCCTGCCCGGAGAAACCCGCGACACTATCAAGAACACGATCGCTTTTGCCAAGGAACTGGATGTCGAGACTATTCAGGTTTCGGTGGCGCACGCATACCCCGGCACCGAACTGCATGAACACGCCATCAAGAACGGCTTCATGACCACCGACTCCAAGATGGTGGATGAAGGCGGCCACCAAATGGTGCAGATGCAATATCCCGGGCTGCCTGCCGCGGAGCTTCTCGAAGCGGTTCATCACTTCTACGACGAGTACTACTTCCGGCCCAAAGCTGCCTACCGAATTTTGAGGAAAGCTGTTTTTAACAATGACGAGCGCAAGCGCTTGTACAAGGAAGCGCGCACGTTTCTCAAGCTCCGATCGCAGCGCCACAAATGGGTGAAGGAGAATCGCAAGGAAGAAGCGCCCGCTCCGGAGCCGGTGAAGGCCTAGAGAGGCATTGAATCAGTGAGTCATTTAGACATTGAATCATTGAAGGTCAAGAGCCTTTGGCCTTTAATGACTCAATCTCTCAATGATTCAATAACTCAATGGTTTCCTGATTGACCTTTCAGAAATATCTTGTTCTGGCGGGGATCACTGTGTTCAGCACTGTGGGTGATTCCCTGCTGGCGCGCGGCATGAAGGAGTTGGGCAGCGTTTCGTTGCATAACATCTCCGGCCTCTTGCTCGCGATTCTCAATCCATGGGTGGCTCTTGGCATACTGTTCCTTCTGGCATTTTTCTCCTGCTACATGTCCGCGCTTTCATGGGCCGACCTCACCTATGTACTTCCCGCGACGTCGCTCTCTTATGTGTTAGTCGCTCTGGTCGGCCGATTTCGGCTGCATGAAGCTATCTCGCCCACACGCTGGCTAGGCATTGCGTTGATCGCTGCCGGCGTGGGGTTTGTCGCTGCTGGACCATCCGTCACGCCGCGCCGTCACCGCGAGAGTGCGGCGGAACCGGTCTCCTCGGAGGCGAAGTAATGATGAGTGAAATGTATGCCTGGGCGGCGATTCTCGTCATCATTCTGGCTTCCACCACTGGAGACGTACTGCTGTCCTACTCCATGAAACGGGTCGGAGATGTCGGCGATCTCCGGAGGCTGCGCGGGGCTCTCGCGGTAGTGGCTCGTGTACTCGCCACGCCCACCTTCGGCCTCGGCGTGATGGCGATGGGCGTTGCGTTCTACAGCCTGCTGTTCGGTCTTTCCTGGGGGAACCTGAGCTTGGTCGTACCCGCCTCGGCTTCCCTTACGTTCGTAGCCAACGCTGCGGCCGCTCGCATCTTCCTGCATGAACATGTTGGACGACGTCGCTGGATCGCTGCATTGCTGGTTGCAGGCGGCGTGGTATTGATGGCCGTGTAGCCGTTTGCCGAAGAGGTGAGATCCGCTGCGCGGCCCCTAAAGGGGCATCTAATTTCAAGCGACTTACGGCATCGCTAAAGCGATGCCCTGATACGAAGCGGGGGCGCGATACAGAGCGGTGCCGTGATACTAAGCCAGTATTTTCAGCAAACTGTTGGCGCACTAGCCGAAGATATCAATCGTGAGCACGAGCGGTTCTGCAGCGGTAATGCGCAGATCGGCTGGGTCGCCGCTGTCGTCCTGAATGACCCGATCCCTGTGCTGCCCCCCGTCTGTTCGTACGTCCCCACCCCCAGTCAACAGAGTTGGCCTGAAGACTGGAAACTGTCCGTTGAGCAGCGCTTGCAGCTTGCCGCGCTTTAGCTGCTCCCTCAAAGACTCTGTTCCCGAATCACGGCGATTCAACTTGAGCTGGTTCATTGTGGCCTGTAGTCGAGCCAGGTCTGTAATCAGATCTGCCAGCATGTCTTTCCCACCGCTGCTGAGCTGGACAAATTCCAGGCCAGCGCCGGACTTCCCGCGCTCTGCTCTCACCTCACCGAGCGCGCGGAAAGACGCTGCGTTGACACGCACCACGATCTCGGCGCGCACGCCACAATCGACTGGCAGCAGCGTATCGATATGACAGCCACCGAGGCTGAGATCGCGCACCTGGCCGGGCAGAATGATGCCGTTCGAGGGAAGGCAATTGATATGGGCGTGCCCGCCGCAGGCGAAGCGCGGACTGCGGCGGCGATCCGCCTCTGCGGCCGTGCGGCTCGGCATATCCGTTATTATCGGTTCGGTGTGGGTGGAACCTTTAGCGAGACATTCGAAGTATTGGAGATTGAAGTAACCGGGGACTGAACACCGAAGTCATAAGGTCAGGTCTGAATGACGTTTGGATCTTACCCGAACAGCTTCATCAAGCCGCTGGCGGGCAAATCGGCAACCAGGAAGGATGCGCTAGTTTGGCCAGCAGAACGGGCGAGGGCTTCGGCCCCCAGATATCCGCTGCGCACGGCACCTTCCATGGTGGCGGGCCATCCCGTGGCGGTCCAGTCTCCGGCTAGAAAAACGCGTGGCCAGGCCGTCGAGGGTTTGGGTCGCTGACGGTCAATACCCGGCCGCGGGGAATACGTTGCGTGCACTTCTTTGATGACCGTTGATTTCAGGAGCTTGGCTTCGCGGGCGTCGGGAAAAAACTCCTGCACTTCTTTTAACGCGAGGTCTACGATTTCGATTTTCGACTCTTCGATCAGACTCCGCGAGCAGCTCACGACTAGCTCGACATAACTGCCTCCGCCGTTGTCGCGCCCTTCAATGATCCTCGACTTATGGAACATCCACTGGATCGTGCGGTCGAGCAGGACAGCATGATCGAGATCGCTGATCTGGCGGTCGAACCAGAGGTGAATGCCGGTAATCGGCGAGGTCGTAAACTGCGCTAGGGAGGCGGCCAAAGGCCCGAACGACGGATCGTCCGGCAGCATACGCCCCAGCACGTCGAACGGCACTGCCAGCATCAGGTAGTCAAATTTCTGTTCCTGCGCGTTTGCAGTAACCCGTACCTGCGCGCCGTCGCCCCGGAAACTTTCGACGCCGGCGCGGAACTGAATGTCCCCTCCCCGCGCTCGTATGTAATCGCCGGCTGTGCCGTAGAGTTCGGTGAGCGGAACGGTCGGGATGCCCATGACTCCTGCAGCCGCCGACTTGAGGAAAGATTCGCGGACTACCTGCGCGGCATAAGGGACGGACACCTGATCCAGATCTTCGTTCAAGGCGCTGACCAGGATCGTCTTCCAGAAGCGTTCGATCGCCGGTTCGGTTTGACCATGACGCTTGAGCCAATCGAGAAAGGACTCGCCTTTATCTTGCGGCATCGCCGGAGCTAGCACAGCCATGGCGCGGCCAATCGCCAGCTTGTCACTGAAGTTCAAGCAATCCGCGCGAAGGAATGCAGGCGCGGTATGCAGTGGCGCAGGCAGGACGGATGGTGCAATCACGGAAGCGCGACCGCCGGGTTCGAGAAACGTCAGCTTCTCATACCAGCGAATCTTGTTCTGCACTCCCGCGCGCCGGTAGAAATCCAGCAGGTTGGTGCAGCAGCCAAGCAACACATGCTGGCAGTTGTCGACAATCTCACCGGTGCCCGGATGCTGGTACGAAGACGCGCGTCCGCCCAGATAAGGGCGACGCTCAAAGAGTGTGACGCGGAATCCGGCTTCGGCCAGCGCACACCCAGCCGCCAGGCCAGCCAGTCCGCCTCCAGCAATTGCAACTGTAGGAGTATGAGTCGAGGGGGACATCACAGCAGACGCTTCAGGATACCCTTTCCCAAAACCGAGAGCTTTTCCGCAACTGTCAGCCGGACACGGCCGTTGAAAACGTCGTACTGCTTCAAGGCGATTTTTTCGAGAAGCCGGCGATAGATGGTAATCAGAACCCAGAGCGCCGGTTGGCTGTCCTCATTTACTAAAGGAATGAGGTGCTCCCCGGCGGCGTAACACTCGCGAGCGCGGTCGGCTTCGAGCGCGAGCAGCGGACGTATGCGATCCATATTCGGCGCGATCAAATCGGCAGCGGAGACTCCGAATTGTGCAAGATCCTCTTGCGGAAGGTACACACGGCCCATGGCCGCGTCTTCCTTTACATCACGAATAATGTTGGTGAGCTGAAACGCGAGCCCGCAGCTCTCAGCCAGCGGCTCGGCGGCCGGATCGCGATAACCAAAAATCTTGATGCACACCAGGCCGACCACCGATGCGACGCCGTAGCAGTATTGCCGGAGGTCTTCAAAAGTCTGGTAGCGCGCAACCAACGGCTGCCCGGCTGCGGCTTCTGGGCCATGCTCGAGGTCGGCAGCCGTCCCGAAGGCTAATTGATCAAGCAGCCCGACCGGAATCTGGTAGGTGCGCTGCGCGTCGGTCAAGGCGAGCAGAACGGGATCGTCCGTGGGCATTGCCGCGAGCGCTCGATGGACTTGGTCCAGCCAATCCGCCAATTTGACGTGACGGTCATACTCGCTGAGGGCAGTGTCATCGGTGATGTCGTCACAACGGCGCATGAAGGCGTAGACGGCGCTCAGCGCATTCCGTTTTCGCAACGGCAACACCGCAAAACCGTAATAGAAATTCTTGGCGGCAGAGCGGGCAATGTGCCGGCAGACGGAATACGCCATATCGAGCTGCGAAGCGGTGGGCGCAAACTGCGTGGGCGCGTTTCCCACGGCCGAACTCATCGCAGCTTCCCCAGCGCGGCGCGCGCGACTAAAGCTAACTTGCGGCTTTTCGAAATCGCCGGGCGCTGCCCGAGCACTGCATAATTCTGGTTTTCGATCGCGTTCAAAATTTCTTGGCCGCCTCGGCTGAAGAGACCGATGTCGGTAGCCAGTTGACGGTCGACCTTTGCGACCAGCGGCAGGCCCTGCGTGAACCACTCCCGGGCGCGTTGGACCTCGAACTTCAAGAGATCGCAAAACGCCGAGGTGTTTTCGCTGTCGCGAATTAGTTCTTCACTCACGCCAAAACGTCGCAGGTCTTCGAGTGGAAGATAGATTCGCCCCTTGGCAAAGTCCGCGCTCACGTCCTGCCAGAAGTTCGCCAGTTGCAATGCGGTACAGGTGTAGTCGGAAAGCTGTTGACGTTCCAGATCGCGGTAGCCGCAGAGATACAGGACTAGATGTCCCACCGGATTCGCCGAATAGCGGCAGTAGCCGAGCAGATCGTTGAACGTCTCGTAGCGGGTAACGGTCTGGTCCTGCCGAAAAGCGGTCAGCAAATCGACAAATTCATATTTCGGAATTTGAAATTTGTGCACCGTTTCGCCCAGCGCGACAAACACCGGATGCCGTGCGCGGCCTGCGTAACACGCTCCCAGTTCGGCTTCCCACTCATCCAGCAACTGGAGCGACGCAGCGTTGTCACCGACTTCATCCGCCAAGTCGTCCGAGATGCGGCAATAGGCGTAGACGTTAAAGAAATGCTGGCGCAGCTTCGACGGCAGAAACCAGGAAGCTACGGAAAAGTTTTCGTAGTGCGAGCGCGCCAGGCGGCGGCAGAATTCGCGCGCGTCGGCTTGCGAAGGCGCAGTATCGGGAATGGCGTACTCCGGCGGCAGCGCACTCCACACTGAGGAGAGCGCCACGGTCGGGGGATGGCCGGTTGCAGTTGTCATCAAATATTTTTCTCGTGGAAAGCCGCGGTCTACACGCGGCGCAATCTTCATAGCCGCGTTCGCGACGGCATTCGTTCGCCAGGCACGTCCGCTTTGGCGGACTGCACCAGGCTCAATGCCCCGGAATAATCGCCGTCTTAATATCCCCATTGCGGTTCAGCATATGCCGCAACACGTCGTGCAACCGCGACAACGGCGCCTCACCCGTAATGTAGTCTGTGCCCAGAACTTTCTTCTCGGCAATCAAACTGAATGCCCGGCGTACGGTTTCGGGAGTGTGGTGGAACGTTGCCTTCAAGGTTATTTCCGAGTAGTGCAAGCGGTTTGTGTCGAGCTGCACCTTGGTCCCGGAGGCGCACCCGCCGAAGAAGTTTACGGTGCCGCCTTTGCGCACCATCTGCACGGCCCACTCCCATGCTTCCGGACGCCCGACCGCTTCGATCGCCACATCGGCACCGCGTCGTTCCGGACTCAACTCACGCACCGCCTCTACCGGATCTTTCACTTTCGTGATCTGCACGACTTCGTGCGCGCCTTTCTTGCGCGCCAAAGCAACTTGCGAATCGCGTTTCACGACCGCGATCACGTTGCAGCCGATCGCTTTTGCCACCTGGACAAACATCAGTCCGATCGGTCCGCCGCCAATCACGGCGACCGTGTCGCCAATCTCGACTCCAGTTTCATGTAATCCGCGGAGAACGCACGCCAGCGGCTCGGTCATCGCGGCATCCTCGAAACTTACATTCGAAGGCACCACGAGCATATTGGTTTCGACAATACGTCGGGGAATGCGGATGTACTCGGCGTATGCGCCGTTGTTGAAGAGCAGATCTTCGCACAAGTTCAGCTGGTGCTTGGAGCAATAGAAACACATGCCGCACGGCGCTGAGTTGAGCGCCACGACGCGCATGCCCTTCTTGAAACTGCGCACTCCCTCGCCGACCTGCTCGATGGTGCCGGCCAGTTCGTGTCCAAATAGAGCGGGCGGAACAATCATGCGGGCGTGGTATCCCCGCTGGTACACCTTCAAATCCGTGCCGCAGGTGAGGGCCACATGGACCTTCACCAGAACCTCGCCTTCACCCAGGCGAGGAATCGGTACTTTTTCAATCTTGATGTCTTCTTTGCCGTAAAGCACGGCAGCCGTCATCTTGCCTGTCACTGTCGATGTCCTTCCCACGCCCTCCACCCCATCACGCAAACTCCTGCGTGTCGGGGGCCCCGGCACTTCCCGGCTGGATCACGATCTTCATCGTGTCCGGTCGAGGATGGGCAGCCAGATTCAGCGCTTCCACACCGCTTTGTAGCGGGAAACGGTGGCTGATAAGCCGTTCCAGATCCATTTCACGGTTCATCACGAACCGCACTGATTCTTCCTGCAAGTCAACCGACGCACTGTAGGATCCCAACAGAGCCTTTTCATCTACACACACTGCGGCGGGGTCAATCGTGACCTCGCCTCGCACTGTTTGCGCGAACAATAAAACGCGTCCCCCAGGGCGGGTAGCGCCCATCGCGGGACGGATCATCGCGCTTCCGGCGACTGCCAGTATCACAGCATCAGCCCCGCGCCCTTCCGTCATTCCGCGCACCATTTCCCCGGCATCAGCCTTGGAAGCGTCGATCGTATGTTGTAGGCCGAAGCTATGAGCCATTGTAAGCCTCGCCGGATACAAATCGGAAGTAATCACCCGAGCCCCCGCCCGCTTCGCCAAAGTGGCTAGAATCAAGCCAATCGGGCCCTGTCCGATGACCAGCACCGTCTCCCCTGATTGCAGGCGAAGTGTCTCAATACCTTTGATGCAAGTATTCACGGGCTCGACAAAACATGCTTGCTCAAAACTGATGCCGTCCGGGATACGCACCGTTCCCTTCTCGACAATCCAGTCCATTACGCGAACGTATTCTGCAAAGCCCCCACCGGATGGCGCAAACCCGGCGGTGCAGCCAACTTTCTTGTAAGTAGCACACTGCGCGAAAGTCTTACTGCGGCAGTAATAGCATTCTCGGCATGGGATGTGATGGAAAACCACCACGCGATCACCCACGCTGAACTTTTTGACGCCGTCGCCAACTTTCGCCACGATGCCCGACGTTTCATGACCGAAAATGCGCGGCGCGGAATGCGATCCGGTCGCGATCTTCTTCAGGTCGGTTCCGCAAATTCCGCAGGTGTGCACGCGGATGAGAATTTCGCCCGCACCGATTTCCGGCACCGCAACCGTTTCCAGGCGCACATCGTTCACTCCGCGATAGACGGCCGCTCGCATCGTCGCAGGAATCACCTGCTGCTCGCTCTGAACTGACCTGTCCATCGTTAATGATCGTGCGATTGCCATATTTAGTTCGACTACTTTCTTTCACCCTGACCCGACGCAACCTTACTTTGATTCAACGCCGGCACTAAAGACTCAGTCCCAGCTGGGCGCAAAATCAGCGACTCGCGGCCCAGATACTGCTCCAGCGCCTCGCAAAGTGCCCGGCTCGCCCTGGCGCTATTCCTAGCCAGCGCCATCGTACTCCCCCAAAGCCACGGACGCAGTGCCACGTGACACGCAAAGCGCACAGATTGAAACGTCCCGTCGGCGGCCACGAAACCATCCAGCGCGGGCAAGCTGAAATCGGACGCGTCGGAAATTGCTTTCAAGACTCCGAATTCAACTCCCCGCGCCTCTGCTGCCTGCGCGACCGCGGCCGCTTCCATATCTACGGCAGCCGCTCCGTAAGCCTTGGCCAGCCGGCTCTTCTGCTCTTTGTCTGCGACCGCTGACGTACTGATGAGTACACCGTCACCCGTTCGGGTGTCAGTACGGACGCCATCTCCGAAATTAATCACGGTGCGCGGCTCGAAGATGTCGCCTACTGCGAGCGTGGTATCCAACGCCCCGGAAAAACCCACCGACACAACGCGAACCGGATTCACATCGTTCATCAGGGCCTCGGCCGCGCGACGAGCAGCTGCAGCTCCGATCCCTCCGCAAACCAGCGATGCCTCGCCATTCTCAAAAACACGGTATTGCCGTCCCCCGTGGTCGATCATGCGGCGAGCCCAGTTCCGCACCAGGGGCATCACTTCGCGTTCCATGGCGGCAACGATCGCAATGCTAGGCATCGGCCACCACCTCAGCCCCTAAAGGGGTAGCTGACTTGGCGTGGATTGCGGCATCGCTAAAGCGATGCCCTGATACGAGGCACGAATCTCCACGCAGCTTGCTAGACATATTGGTTCGCGCGGAACCACTCCACCGAACGACGCAATGCCCCATCAACCGGAATTGTTCGCCAGCCAAGCTCGCGCTCCGCCTTCGCGGAACTCACGAACATCATCTTTCGACCCATGCGCACCGCGTCGATGGTCGCGCGCGGTTCACGGCCCAGCAGTCGCCCCGTGACCATCTCGTCCACCACTCCCGTGGCGAACGCGAAGAAATAAGGCAGCTTGACTGTCGGCGACTTCAAACCCGTGATCACCGCCAGTCGGTCCAGAATCTGCTTCAGCGTCAGGTTCTCTCCACCCAGAATGTAGCGCTCGCCCGATCTTCCTTTTTCCAGCGCCTGCGCGTGGCCGCGTGCACACTCGGTTGCATCCACCAGATTCAAACCTGTTTCCACGTACGCCGGAAATTTCCGCTTCAGAAAATCCACGACGATTCGTCCTGTCGGCGTCGGCTTGATGTCCCGTTCGCCAATCGGAGTCGTGGGATTCACAATCACTACATCCATCCCCGACTTTGCGGCCTCAAATGCGACCTGTTCAGCCATGAACTTCGACCGCTTGTAGGGCCCAATCATGTCCCCAATGCCGACCGGGCTTTGTTCGTCGGCGACATTGCCGCCATGACTCGAATCGCCATTCAATTTGAATCCTATGGTCGCCACACTCGACGTGTACACCACCCGCCGCACGCCTTGCTTCCGTGCCGCTTCCAGCAGCGAACGCGTACCCTCGACGTTCGAGCGATACATCTCTTCCGGATCGCGCACCCACAGCCGGTAGTCGGCCGCGACATGGAACACAACTTCGCAGCCGGAGAGCGCCTTCTCAATCGACGCCGGCTGGCGCAAGTCGCCGGTAACTCGATCGGCCTTCAAATCTGCAATATTCCGAAGATCGCTGGTCGGCCGCACCAGGAGCCGCAAGTCAGCTCCCCGTTCGGCCAAAACGCGAGCCACATGACTTCCCAGGAATCCGGTAGCGCCGGTGACAAAAGCTTTCAAATCCAGTTCTCAGTTCTCAGTTTTCAGTTGTCAGCGAAAACGGCAGTCTGTGCAACGCGATCGACCTTAGGTTTTACTGAAGACTGACAACTGATAACTGACAACTAGTTTGTATTCTTCTCCGCCATCACTTTTGAATACGTCGTCAGCGCGATCAGCGGGAAATACTGGCGGTACAGGTGGTACATCAGATAGAACACGCGCGGAAACCCTGTGCCCGTGTAGAAAGGCTCGTCCCAAGAGCCGTCTTTCTTTTGGGTCTTCAAGAGATAAGCCATGCCGCGAGCCACGCATTCGCTGCGCGTGTCTCCGACCGCCAGCAAGCCCATGATCGCCCATGCGGTCTGCGACGCTGTGCTGTCGCCTTGTCCGCGCAGGTTCGGATCGTCGTAGGAACCTACCGTCTCGCCCCAACCGCCGTCAGCGTTCTGGACGGAGCGCATCCATTCCGCCGCCTGCTGGACCATCGGATCGTTTCGATCCACGCCCATCGCTTCCAGGCCGCGCAGCACCTGCATGGTGCCGTAGATGTAATTCACTCCCCAGCGTCCGAACCAGCTGCCGTCGGGCTCCTGTTCTTGGCGAATAAACTTGAGCGCACGTTTCACTGCCGGATGATTCTGGTTGTATCCATACATCGCAAGACATTCCAGAATTCGTCCCGTGATGTCGACCGTTGCCGGATCGAGCATCGCGTTGTGATCGGCAAAGGGCACGTATTGGAAGACCATGCGGTCGTTGTCCTTATCGAACGAAGCCCAACCGCCGTTTTTACACTGCATTGACAGTACCCAATCAATCGCGCGCTGGACCGACTCGGTCTGATAACGCCCGTTCGGATGCTCCACCCGGCTCAGCCCCAGGCAAACCATCGCGGTGTCGTCCACGTCGGGATAGAACTCGTTATTGAATTCGAAGTACCAGCCGCCCGGCTCGCCTTTCGGATTCTTGATCTTCCAGTCTCCCGGCTTGCGCACCTGCTTCTGCAGGATCCAGTCCGCGCACTTCACCAGCCGCGGATCGGTCGCCGGCACTCCCGCTTCGCCAAGGGCAAACAGCGCATATGCCGTGTCCCACACAGGAGACATGCAGGGCTGCATGCGGAATGTGGTCTCGTCTTCAATTCCCAACTTCTCAAACTCGTCGAACGCGCGGATGAACTGCGGATCGTCTACCGAATATCCGAGGCAGCGCAGCGCGATGATTGCGTTCATCATCGACGGGTAGATCGCGCCCAGACCGTCGCTCATTTCGAAGCGTTCGAGCATCCATTTCTCAGCTTGTTTCAACGCGATTGAACGAAGCGGGCGAATGTGCACACGTTCGGCCCAATGGGTCAGTCGGTCCAGCACCAAAAAGAAATTTCGCCACGAAATGAGTTTCTTCGCCCAGTGCAGGTGCATGCGCGATTTGTCGCGACCTCCAACAAAGAGTTCCTCAACACCCATTTCGTCGGGAATCTTCTTGAAAGGCTTCTTGGCATAGCAGATCGACAGGGGCACCAGAATGGCACGCGACCAGGAAGAAATTTCGTAGATATTGAACCAGAACCAGTTCGGAAACAGCACGATCTCAGGCGGGATCGCCGGTACGGCGTCGTAGTCGTACTGCCCAAAGAAACAGAGATAGATCTTGGTAAATGTATTGACTTCGGCGACGCCACCCATTTCCAGAATTTTCTTGCGGGCACTGGCCATCGCGGGATGGTCGGCCGTAAATCCAGCGAGCTTCAATCCAAAATACGCTTTTACCGAGGCACTGATGTTCGAGGGACCGCCGGCATAGATACTCCAGCCTCCATCGGCGTTTTGATGATTCAGAATGTAGCGAGCGGCCTTCTCGAAGCGCTGTGGGTTCCCCGTCCCCAGCAGTGTGTGAAGGAGAATATAGTCCGACTCGAGCGTTGTATCGGCTTCGAGTTCTCCGCACCAGTAGCCTTCTTCGTGTTGCTGCGAGAAAAGATAATTGCGGGCCGCATCAATACCGACCGCGACCCGGCTGCCCAGGTCGTCGATCTTTCCGAATCGCATTTGCGGCGCAGAGGCCGAACTTTCTTTAGAACTTCGGGGGGAGGATTCTTCCATCCGCGTCTCCACTTAGGATTCCAACGCTACTGCCGGTGCTGCCGCGATCGTCGCCACGATTTCCGGCGGCAATCCAAAACGCACATTCTCCGGCATAATTTCCAGCTCTTGCACGTCGCCAAAACCCTGTCCGGCCAGATACTCAACCACTTCCTGGACCAAGTGCTCCGGGGCCGATGCTCCTGCCGTCAGTGCGACCGTCTTGACGCCGTTGAGCCACTGCGGCCGGATATTGCGGCAGTCATCGATTAGATGCGCTTCGGTGCCCAGACTCCTGGCAACCTCAACCAGACGCTTAGAGTTTGAGCTGTTGTCTGAACCAACCACCAGCAGCAGATCGGCATCGGAAGCGACATGCTTCACCGCAACCTGCCTGTTTTCTGTGGCATAGCAGATGTCCTGTGCGGCCGGACCCTTAATGTCGGGGAAGCGCTCGCGCAGGGCGGCAATTATGTCTCGGGTCTCGTCCAGGCTTAGTGTTGTTTGCGTCAGATAAGCCACGCGCTTCGGGTCGGGCAACGTCACCGAGGCCACTTCCGCCGGAGACCCTACTACCTGGGTCACGGCCGGCGCCTCGCCGAGAGTACCGATAACCTCATCGTGATCGCGGTGGCCAATCAGAATGAGCGAATAGCCTTCTTTCGCAAACTTAACGGCTTCGACGTGAACCTTGGTGACCAGCGGACAGGTGGCATCGATCACGCGCAGCTTACGAGCTTTGCTCGCCTCGCGAACCTCGGGAGACACACCATGGGCGCTATAAATGACACGCTCGCCCTCGGGCACCTCGTCCACACTATCGACAAAAATGGCACCCTTCTGCTGCAGTTCCTCGACCACAAACCGGTTGTGGACGATCTCCTTGCGCACATAAATCGGACGCCCAAAGGCTTCGAGCGCAATCCGGACAATATCGATGGCTCGCACCACCCCGGCGCAGAACCCACGCGGTTTCAATAGCAACAATGTCTTTGTTTCAGCCAAGCTGCATCCCCCACCCACTAGGGTACACTTCTTCATTCCGTCTTGTGAAAAGATGACATAAGGGTATCGAAAGATGAACCCCAAGGTCAATGTAAGCCTTTGAGGATGTGAGGATTAGCAGCGGATGGGGAGATACGGAGGGTGAATGGGAACAGCGGAAAATGGCTTGGAAAGTGAACATGCAGGCAAGGCTACGAAGTAGTCGCGGGACCGTTATCCGCTTCTATCTATTATTGGAACAGTTCTTCAGGTTTTCACCCATTCGCCTTAATCATCTGCTCCGCGTGTTTTCGCGAAGTCTCGGTCAGTTTGGCCCCGGAAAGCATGCGCGCAACTTCTTCGGTCCGCTCATCGTCGGTAATCTCCCGGACAGTCGTTTTCGCTCGGCCGGAACTTTCGCGCTTCTCGATCACGTAGTGATGATCGGCAAATGTAGCAATCTGCGGCAGATGCGTGACGCACAAAACCTGGTTCCCTTTCGACAGCGCTTTCAATCTTTGCCCGACTGCCTCAGCCGCCCGGCCGCCAATGCCGGTATCAATTTCGTCAAAAACCAACGTCCGCTGTGCCGCCGCCAACTTCTTTTTACCCGCCGGGTTGATCCCAGCCTCGACACTCGCCTTCAGCGCCAGCATGACACGCGACAATTCTCCCCCCGAGGCTATCTGTTCCAGCGGGCGCATGGTCTCTCCAGTATTTGTCGAGATCAGAAACACAATCTGATTGATGCCCGAAGCCGTCCAGCCCAGTTCGTCGATTTTTTCCTCCACGGCAATCCGGAAACTGGCGCGCATGGCGAGGTCGTTGATCTCGGCCTCGACGAGCCTCTCCAATTTTTTGCCCGCATCCGTTCGCTTCCTTGACACGGAGCGCGCGGCCTTACGGTATTCTTCGGCCGCCGCCGCCAAGCCTGCCTTCAATTCAAGCAATACCTGATCTTTATTCTCCATCTCGCCAAGTTTGCGCCGGGTATCTTCCCCGAAGACGATCGCCTCATCGAGGGTTGGACCGTATTTTCGCTTCAAACGATCGAGTAACGCCAGCCGTTCCTCGATCTCGGCCAGTCGCTCCGGGGAGGCCTGAATTCCGCCCGCATAGTCGCGCAACGTCGCTCCCACGTCCTCGACGCTGATCCGAGCCGAGTCCAATGCTGCCAGTGCTTCCTGAAACTTCGGCTCATAGCGGACTAGTTCTTCCACATGCTTTTGGGCGGCACGCAGGCTGGACGAGGTCGAACCATTACCCTCGTACAAGAGGTCAAAAGCATTGATAGCCGCGCCATAGATCTTCTCTGCATTGGCGAGCACTCGCTTCTCTCCTTCGAGTTGCTCGTCTTCCCCCGCCCGCAAACGCGCTTCTTCGATTTCGCGGCACTGGAAGCTCCACATGTCGAGAAGTCGCACGCGGTCCTGCTCATCTTGTTCGAGTTCAGCGATCCGTCCACGAATCTGTTTCCAGCGCGCGAAAGCGGTAGAAACATCCTTTAGCTCAACTCCCGCATAAGCATCGAGCAAATCCTGCCGCGCCGCCGCGTCGAAGTTTGCCAGCGATTCATTTTGGGCGTGGATCACTGCCAGATGCGGCGCGATCTGCTTCAACACCGCCACCGTCGCCGGCTGATTATTGATGAACACACGGCCTTTGCCGCCTGGAGCGATCTCCCGTCGCAAAATCAGAGAACTGTTTTCCGCATCTAAACCGTTTGCTTCGACGATCGTATCGATCGCCCGCGCGGCACTCCCCTCACTCTCAAAAACGGCCGCCACGACCGCCCGTTCCGCGCCCGTTCGAATGACGTCCGACGACGCCTTCTCGCCCAAAAGTAGGCCCAGCGCGTCAATGAGGATTGATTTCCCAGCGCCGGTTTCGCCGGTCAGAAGATTCAGGCCCGCCGCAAACTCGATCACGACACTGTCGATTACCGCATAGTTTTCGAGTCGAAGTTCGGCCAGCACGGCATCCCCCGAATTGTGAGTGTGCCGCGGGCTCGCCCGCGGCTCCCGCCTTAAACCTTTAACCTAAAACTTATGACCTAAACTTTCAGCGATCGACAATTTACGCGCAGCATAGCACAGGGTCGTCGAGCGCCGACGCGCGAAATACTGCCACTTCCCAGAGTGGTACCGAAGTTTGCCAAAATGCACTTCCGATTTTGCCTCACACCGCTCGGGCCTAGATGATGAAGTCATGCGATCTTCCCCCGTCTTCGCAATCGCATGGCTGTTGTGCCTGCTGGCGCCCGCGCCTGCTCTCGCACAACGTCTTGGTTGCAACCCTTGCTCTCATCCTTTTGGCCAGATTCAGGTCGGCACCTCAAGTTCCTTCACTTTCACTCTCTCGAACACGGGCGATACAACCCTACGTATCGCCTCCAAATCGCAGGCAGGCAGCAATTCGTTTTCGTTCAGCAATCTGACTTTGCCGATGAAGCTTAAGCCAGGCGCGAGCTTCCAGCTGACCGTTACATTTACGCCCGCGGCCAAAGGCTACGTCGACGGCCAATTTACCCTGACCAGCAACGACCCCAGATCGCCGATGGCTATGCACGTCCACGGAACCGGCGTCAGTGGGACTGCTGCACAGCTGACAGTAAGCCCCTCGAGTCTCAACTTCGGCAAAGTGACCGTGGGATCGAGCACCAGTCTGCAGGCGTCGCTCGCCGCCTCAGGCGCAGCTGTCACCATCACATCCGACGGATCGACAAGCTCGGAGTTCGCCATTGTCGGTCTGAGCCTGCCGGTAACAGTTCAGGTCGGGAAGCCCATCTCGGTCACGCTCCAATTCACCCCGAACGCTTCTGGCAATGCTTCCGGGTCAGCAGGGTTTACCAGCAACGCTGTAAACTCACCGACCGTCGCGCAACTGAGCGGCACCGGCGTGGCGGCGGGGTCGCATAGTGTTTATCTCTCATGGGATCCGGGTAGCGGCAGCGCAGTGGGATACAACATCTACCGCGGCACCGCGAAAAACGGGCCCTTTACGGAGATCAACACCGCACTCGACGCCTCAACGAATTACACCGATTCCACCGTTGTTTCCGGAACGACCTACTATTACGTAACGACCGAGGTCAATGCACAAGGGCAGGAGAGCGGCTACTCGAACGAAGTGCAAGCTGTGATTCCAAGCCCGTAGGTAGACCAGTTTCAGGTGGCAGGTCTCGGGTCTCAGGAGCGACCTGGGACCGTGCTCAAGGTTCCAGCCAATTGTGACTCTGGTGAGAGGGAAGATCTTGATTTTCCTGATACCTGAAACCTAGGACCTGACACCTGCTCTCCTCCATTGACCGATGCGGTACCCTCGACGGACACCCCGCCACCGTGGTCTATAATTCTTAAAAGGGGTTCCCCCGAAAACGATGCATTTTCCTTCCGTCCTTCTGTTGTTTGTCGGCGGCGAAATCGTTGATCTCGTCCTTCAGACCGGTCCGGTCGCCAAAACCGTTATTCTCATTCTCATCATCTTCAGCGTGATCTCGTGGGCCGTTATTCTCTCCAAATGGCGGCTCATCGGAAGAGCGCGCACGCAAAGCGGCCGCTTCATCCGCGCGTTCCGCAAGGCACAGCGCATGCAGGACGTCGCCCAGATCGCCGAACAATTCCGGCCCAGTCCGCTGGTGGGAGTGTTCGAAAGTGCAGTGGTGGAATTCAAGCGGCAGATGGGAACCACCGGTGGAGTCCACAATTCGGTGGCCATCCAGCGGGCCATGCAGATTGCATCTTCGGAGGGAATCACACGCCTCGAAAGAAACCTGCCATGGTTGGCGATCACGGGCGGCGTTACGCCTTTCATCGGCTTGTTTGGAACGGTGTGGGGCATCATTGACGCGTTTCATGGGCTCGGAACTGCCGGCGCGGCAACCCTACGGGCCGTTGCTCCTGGCATTTCTGAAGCACTGATTACAACTGCGCTAGGGCTTGCCGCGGCCATCCCAGCGGTGATTGCCTACAACCTGATCATCGGATCCATTCGCGAATTGGCCGCGCGCAACGACGACTTCGCCTTGGAGATGCTGAATCTCGTAGAACGCCAGGCGTTCGAACTCCAGACGTCACCTGTATCCGAGGTCCGTCGCTGATGGCCTTCACCTCTGCCAACGGACGCACCCAGACGTCACTTGCCGATATCAACGTCACTCCGCTGGTCGATGTCGTCCTCGTGCTGCTGATTATTTTCATGGTCACCGCGCCCGTCCTGCAGTCAGGAATCGAAGTCAATGTCCCGCACACGCGCACAGTGAAAGAGATCACCGAAGAGCGACTGGTGATCAGCATCGACAAATCGCAGAAGGTTTTTCTCGGTAACGACCCCATCAACATCAACCAGATTGGCGCGACATTGAAGAAGAAGATTCGCGACCCGCAGCATCAATCGATCTATCTGCGCTCCGACGAAGATGTTCCATTCGGCGCCTTCGCCACCGTGATGGATGCGATCAAACAATCGGGCATCAGCAACGTAAGCATTGTCACGCAGCCGACTGATGCACACGGTCACCGCTAAATTGAGAACGTTAGATTGAGATCGACATGTACGGTACCGATATCTATTCCGAGCACGCGCAGCTTCGCCGGCCCCTGGCGTGGTCCTTCGGCCTGCATGTGGCTTTTACGGCATTCGTCGTGCTGTACGCCACGTTTATTCAAGGCTTTCGCGGAGAAGGCTGGGGCAGCGGTGGGGGCGGCGATGCCATGGGAGCAACCCTCGTGACCGCGGTTCCCTTACCTGCCAACCCAACGGAGGCAACAAATGTGCTGGCAACGGAATCCAAGGGTCTGGCCAAATCACAGCCCACGGCTCAGGAAAAAGAGCCGGAGGCGATTCCGATTCCCGATAAGAACACGAAGACAAAAATAAAACCCGCGCCGGTCAAGACCGCCACCCAGCGAAAGCCGGAACCAGAGACGGAAGAATCGAATCAGATTCCCTACGGCGAGGGCGGACCGGTGAGCGGCCCGTACACAATGAATGCCGGCGCCGCCAAGGGTGGGTTTGGATTCACAGGAAACGGTGGCGATTTCGGAAGCCGGTTCGCCTGGTATGTCCAGGGCGTGCAGCGAAAAGTCACCGAGAACTGGCTGAAGTATGAAGTCGACCCACGAATCTCTGAGGCCAAGCGCGTCTATCTGACATTCGACATCGCTCGGGACGGACATCCAATGAATGTCGAAGTTGAGCAATCGAGCGGCGTGCCATCGCTCGATCAGTCGGCCAAGCGTGCGCTCGAACGCATCGATTCTTTCGGGCCGTTGCCGCCTGATTACTCAGGCAGCAAAGTTTCGGTGGAGTTCTGGTTTGATTACAAGAGGTAGAAAGACTGTCGCTGGTCGTCTGTCGTTCGTCGCTCGGAGGGTTTGCCAGCGACGAACGACTAGCGACAACAGGAGCACAAATTGAGTTATTCGGTTCGTATCATCCGTCATCGTGCAATCATCGCTGCTGCGTCGCTGCTCCTGGTGGTGGCCACCAGTTCCGCGCAGGACTGGATCCGCACTGGCACGGGCCTGGGCGTCGAAAAAGTCCGACTGGCCGCCTCCGATTTCAAGCCCTCGACAGCTGACCCGAAGAACACCGAACTTTTGAAGACCTTCAACGACGTTCTCTGGAATGATCTCGACAACGCCGGAATCTTCGATCTGGTATCAAAGAGTTTCTATCCGCTGCAAGTTCCCGGGCAGCCGTCGGAAGTGACCTTCTCGGCATGGAATTCACCGCCTCCGAACGCCTCCATGCTCGCCTTCGGCAACGTGGGGGCCGCTGCCGGCAAAGTCACTGTCCAGGGCTGGCTTTACGACGTCAAGAACGAGAAGTCGCCGCAGGTGCTCGGCAAGCAATACACCGACAATGCTACGAGCGATGCTGTGCGCGTCATCGCCCACAGATTTGCAGACGAGATTATTTTTCGTCTTGGCGGTGGCGTGGCCGGAATCGCTGAAACAAAGATTTACTTCGTGAGCGAGCGCACCGGACACAAAGAAATCTGGATGATGGACTACGACGGCGCCAACCAGCAGCAGGTCACGCACATCGGCGGTATTTCCTTGTCGCCACGGATCTCGCCCGACGGTTCGCGCCTGGCCTTCAGCTCCGTCACCAAAAACGGTTGGGAGATCATGATGTACTCCTTCGATCTCAATCGCATGGTCAGCTTCGCGCGGTTTGGAGGCATGAATCTCTCACCCTCCTGGTCACCCGACGGCAAGATCGCATTCTCGTCATCGCGCAACGGGTACCCCAACATTTTCGTGATTGATGGCTCCGGGGGAAACTCGCGCCGCCTCACCAACGATCAGGGCCCCGACGTTTCTCCAACCTGGAATCGCAAGACGGGATCGCAGATCGCATTCGTCAGCGGACGCACCGGCCTGCCACAGATTTACACCATGGAAGCCGACGGCACCAATGTTCAGCGAATCACCGATCAGGGATATGCGGTTTCTCCGAACTGGGCGCCCAACGGGCAGTTCCTGACTTTTTCGTGGATGCGCAAGTACGGCGCCGGAGAGCCGGGCTCCAACGATGTTTATTTGATGGACGTCGCGAGCAAGCAGTGGGTGCAACTTACCCACGATGCCGGACGCAACGATTTTCCCTGCTGGTCTCCTGACGGGCGGCACATCGTGTTTCAATCTCACCGCTCCGGCAGCGATCAGATTTGGACGATGCTGGCGGATGGCTCCAATGTGAAACAGTTAACGTTCAAGGGCGCCAACACGCAGCCCAACTGGAGCTGGAAATAGCTTGATCTTGCAAACACAGTTCGAAACAGAAACACGGTTTTGCGGCTGGCCCAGAGTGCGCCCTGCCGCGAATCTGCAAATCGCACGCCACAACGCGGGCGCACAGAAAAACAGGAGGAATCCGGTGAAGCAGACAACGACAACCACAACGAGGAGATGGTGCACCCTGGTGCTCGCGCTGGGCACGATCATGTTCCTGGCGGCATGCGGCAAAAAAGTCGCACCACCGCCGCCACCGCCGCCACCCGCACCAACGGCTCCCACTGCTTCGCTGTCTGCGAATCCGAATACTCTCAATCAAGGCGATTCGACGACCTTGACCTGGCAGACCACAAACGCAAGCGATGTCAGCATCGACGGCATCGGCCCGGTCGAAACCAGTGGTTCGCGTCAAGTGACTCCCTCCGATTCGACCACCTACCATCTGGTTGCGAAAGGCTCGGGGGGAACGCAGGACGCGACCGCTCGCGTGACGGTCAACGCGGCCCCAGCGCCGCCGCCGGCAGCGACTTCGAACGCCACCGAAGAGCAACTCTTCGCGCAAAACGTGAAGGATATCTACTTCGATTACGACAAGTACGATGTCCGATCGAGTGAGCAAGGCTCGCTGCAGGGCGATGCCCAATTCCTCCAGCAGCACGCGAACATCCGCATCACTGTCGAGGGACATTGCGATGAGCGCGGCTCAACCGAGTACAACCTCGCACTCGGCACCAATCGTGCCGACGCCGTGAAGAATGCGCTGATTCAGGCGGGCGTGGCTGGAGATCGTATTAAGACCATCAGCTACGGCAAGGAGAAGCCGTTCTGCACCGAGGCGAATGAGAGTTGTTATCAGCAGAACCGTCGTGGACACTTTGTCTACGAGAAGTAGAAGCGTCTGCCCCAGGTTAGCGCCCGTTCGTTGGGCGCTAACCTGGGCATTGCTAACGCAGCCCGCGGCAGCGCTCGTAAGATTTCTTATATCGAATAGGAAGACTATGAACTCGAAATCCATTTTGCTAACCAGTGTGTTTTGTTTTGCGCTTTGCATCGCGCCCGCCTACGGCGCCAGCAAGGAAATCATCCAGTTGCAGACACAAGTTGAACAGCTGCAGCAGCAGATGACACAGATGAACCAATCGTTCAACGAACGCATGGGCGTCATGAAGAACTTGCTCGAGCAGAACACCGACGCGGCCAACAAAGTCACGAGCGCGATCAATGGCTTGCAGTCGTCGATCACTAAGCAGCAGCAGGATCGCGCCAACCAAGTCGATCAGATTTCCGGACAAATTCAGGCGCTGAACGACACCATGGACGAACTCAAGGTCCGTTTGGCCAAACTGAGCAAACAGTTTGAAGATATGTCGGCGACGCAGCAGTCCTTAGCGGCACAACAATCGCAGGCCCAGCAACAGGCGCAGCAGATGGCGCAGGCGCCCGCGCCTGATGTGCTCTATAACAACGCTCTCCGGGATTACAACGGCGGCAAGAACGATCTCGCGACACAGGAATTTAACGACTACATCAAGTTCTATCCGAACACTGACCTGGCCGGAAATTCCTATTTCTATCTAGCGGAAATCCAGTTCAAAGCGGGCGATTATAAGAACGCGGTCACCAGCTATGACCAGGTTCTGCAGAATTTTCCCAGCGGCAATAAGGCCGCTACGGCGCAACTGAAAAAGGGATACGCGCTGCTTGAACTGGGAAGAGAAGACGAAGGAACACAGGAACTAAAGCACGTAATCCAGCGCTACCCGCGAACCACCGAGGCCGCGCAAGCCAGAGAACGGTTGAGAAAAGTAGGCCCAGCGCCGAAACAACGCTAGTTCGGGTGGTGCGGACATTCCAGTCTGTGGCTGTTGGTGTTGGATTTGCCTTCGGTTTTGTGCGCCGCTGTCGAGTAGCAACCCATTGCACTTATAAGTAACACGCATTTCGCGGGTAGGAATGCCCGCGGCCACACGAGCCTATGGTCTCTGCGTATTAGGGACTACTACGCCGCCTTCGATCTTCGGAATCCCGAAGTGCCCGCCGAGATGCGACAGGTCCATCGGGCTGATCGATCCAGACACCATGAAGAAATCCACTTCATGCGCTCGCGCGAACAGAATCGCGATGTTGCTGACCGCATTATTCTCCAAGCGGATCCAGAGGTCCGTTTCCCCTTCTCCGCCGTCTTTCGCTCGATTGCTCATCATCTGTTTCCAGCCCGCCGAGTGATAGTCCTCTTTCACGGAGCTCAACGTCTGAGGGTCGTACATCCACGTTCGGGCATAGTGATAGCGATGCACCGACACGCCGCTCACGCCAGCAATCACACGCCGCAAGTCGTCGTTATCCGGATCCAGCTTCGACGCAAACACCAGCATGGAGTGATCGAGTGTGAACTCGGTTTTCGACGAAGCCTCCTGCCGCAACGCCTCAATGCCCTGGGGGACAAAGTCTCGCGACTGCGCATCCGCCATCGCAGCGATAAAAACAGCGATCACTATCAGAAGAAAAATGCGGAACCATTTCATAGATACCTCGATATTAAAAAGGATCGGTGGACTGGTCGTACCTCGAATGAACGAGCCCATCCCTTAGCTGAATAAGAACCCCAGCCGAGGAAAATAGTTGCACGTCAGGCTAGGATGGATAAAGGGAATCAACTCTGGCGAATGGCGTCCATGATTTCTTGTGCCGAACTCACGGCTCTTGCGTGCCCCAGCGACTCAGCAATTTCTTGAGGGAAGTCAGCGACCTCACGATCGCTGCCCACCAGAGGACCGCCACCCGGCCAGTACAACATCACCGGACCCATTTTGAGGATCGCCAGCACCGCCTCCCAGAAGCGCACATCGCCGCACGGCCGGTTCACTGCCAGCGAGGTGATCAGATCATCGTTTGATTTCGATGGAGTGACGTTAATCTTGCACGAGTTCGCGCGGTCGTAAAACACGCTCCAGTAATCGTGCTCAGAGTTCTCGCCAATCGGGAAGAGGGAACGAATCTTGGATCGAGATACTCCCGGAGGATCGCCCGCTACACACTGCAGATAGATATCGAAACTCATCCGACGTCACTCATTCGACATCGTGGTAACGCGGGGGACGAGCTCGACGGCATGCTCCCTACTTTACTTCCGCCGCCGTCGCCTTTTCCGCCACGCTACCGCTTGGCCGCAGCGTGACCCAGTCCGTCTGCACTCGATCCCATCCCTGAATCAAGAATCCGTACGAATCAAAGAGCTGGCGAATCTGCGTGCGCTGCCATCCGGCAATGTCTTCGAGAATCGGAACCAGCGTGGGCAGTGCGTTGTCGCTGAGCACCGTGCGCTTCGCGATCTGCGCCACCAGTTTGGACTCCGACACGGCAATCGTGAAGCCGTCGCGCCGGTTCACCTGCAGCATGACGTGAATATCGGAACTGCCGTCGCCAACGTACACAACATGATCCGCGGGCACTCCGAGCTGCTCTTCGAGCTGATCGAGTCGCGTGACTTTTCCGTAACCGGCGGTGGCGCGCACCAGGCTATCGATCTCTCCGGTCGTTTTGTACTTGAACTCGGTGCCGAAAATGTGGTCCTCGGGCACGATGCCTACCAGCGCCGATTGAATCACTTCCACAGGTGACGCCGAAATAACGTAAAAGTCAAAATGGAATCCGTCGATCCGCCGGTCGAGGATTTCATAAACCTGCTTGATATTTTCTTTGAGACGAATGCGCTTCCCTGCCTCGATCAAGTCATCGCGCCGGACGCGCGAACGGAATTCAGGATCATGTAAAAGCAGGTAAGAGAGTTCAGCGCCCTGCTGCACCAAGTTCAGTTTGGCCATTCCCTTGGCCTTGCGCTCAAACTCTTCGACAGAAATGCCAAGCAACTCGCTCAAAACGTAACCCGTATCGTTAAAGGTCAACGTCTGATCGAAATCACTGGCGAACAGGTAATGTTTCCTATATTTACTGGCCATGTTCTATTTTAGATTCAGGACCACATGAATCGACGATTAAATTTACCTATCGTAGCTATTACAACAACATGCAACCTAGACGCGGATCCGCTGGCATTGCCCGCCGCCAGCTTTCGGGGTAACCTAAGGTCGTAATTATTCTGTATGTATTCCTAGAGGCTCCAAATGCCGACGAGTTCCAGTGATCACCTCGATAACGATGCCGATCGCGGCAAGGGTTCCAAAGAACCGGACGACCGCAAACAAAGTGGCAACAACTCCATGAAAGACCAGCTCAGCCATCGCAACCCCGACCCCATGCAGGACGGCGCCGACAGCGATTTCCCCGAGCCCGGCCACAGCCCCGAGCACTCGTTCGAGGGGGAGTTCAAGAAAACTGGCTAGCGGCAAAAAGTAATTACGCGACTAAGTAATGGAGAGGCGGGTGTCGCCGCCTCGTCCTCTGCAACAATCGCGGTCGAACCCTGAGTCCTAGCCGAGCTCCGGCTCATCTGATTGTCTAGTTCCGTAACGCCATCAACTCCAACTCATGAGGAAGACTCCATGCCAAAAATGAAGGCTGTCCAAGTTCCCAAAGCAGGCGGCAATTTCGAACTCGTCGAACGAAACATTCCCGATCCCGCTCGCAACCAGGTACGAATCAAAGTCGAAGCCTGCGGCATCTGCCATAGCGACGCGCTGGTGAAAGAAGGCCATTGGCCCGGCATCCAATATCCCCGCGTCCCCGGACACGAGATCGCGGGACGCATCGACGCCGTCGGCGCCGACGTTCCGAACTGGAAGCCTGGCCAGCGCGTCGGAGTCGGCTGGCATGGCGGACACTGCTTTGTTTGTGAGCCTTGCCGCCGCGGCAATTTCGTCAATTGCAAGTTCGAAAAGATCACCGGCATCAGCCAGGATGGTGGCTACGCCGAATACGTCGTTGTGCCAGCCGAAGCGGTCGCTGCCATTCCAGACGACCTTCATGCCGCTGAAGCCGGGCCCCTTCTTTGCGCCGGCATCACCGTCTTCAACGCCCTCCGGCACTCCGGCGCCCAGGCAGGTGATCTGGTGGCCGTACAGGGTATCGGAGGACTCGGCCACCTCGGCATCCAATTCGCTCGCCAGATGGGCTTTCGCACCTTCGCCATCGGACGCGGCAAAGACAAAGAAGCTCTCGCCCGCAAACTCGGCGCAGCTCATTACATCGATACCGCCGCCGGCGATCCAGTTGCCGAGCTGCAGAAGTTTGGAGGCGCTCGGGTAATCTTGGCTACAGCCCCCGATTCCAAGTCCATGTCCGCCCTGTTCAATGGCTTGGCTGTAAACGGCAAGTTCCTCGTTGTGGGTGCCAGCGCGGATCCCATCAACATCGCGCCGTTCCAACTGATTCCGGGAAGCAAGGCTCTCAACGGCTGGGCCTCCGGCATCGCCACCGATTCCGAAGACACGATGCAGTTCAGCGCGCAGTCCGGAGTTCGCCCGATGATCGAAAAGTATCCGCTGGAGAAAGCCGCTGACGCTTACGAACAAATGATCAGCGGACGGGCGCGATTTCGAGTCGTGCTGACGATGGGAGCATAGACGCTTCTGGCGGCAAGCCTAGTTCTCAGTTCTCAGTGCAAAACATTTCCTCCCTCACCAAGCGCACTGAGAACTGGGGAGTCGCTCAAAACCACAGTTCCCCACGGTAGCCTGAAAACGCCTGAAAACGCCCGTGGATCACCGGGTTTGACCCGCCTTACAGCCAGCCCCACACAAAACCTCGCAACATTTCTTTACAAGCTGTGTTTCTCTTTCTGACTGGTCGCGACGCTTCGAAGAGAATCAAAAATCGAACACAGGGAGATTGTTATGAACGGGATCAAAATAGTATTCATGAGCGCGGTGCTGACGGCTTTCGCGCTCCCGGTTGTGGCACAAAGTGCGGATCCATCGGCCAACGGTCAAGTCAACGGCCAGACCATCAATCAGCGCAAGGAGAACCAGCAGGATCGTATCGCTAACGGGGTAAAGAGCGGTGAACTCACCGCCGGCGAGACTACCAACCTGGAGGGCAAAGAGTCGAAACTCAACCAGGAAGAGCGCGACATGCGCAAGCTGGACAATGGTCATCTGACTTCTGCCGACAAAACCACGCTGAACCAACAGCAGAACAAGCTGTCTAACCAGATCTATCAGGATAAGCACAATGCGGCGACACAAAACACCAATCCCAAGAGCGAGGTCGGCAAACGCGCCGAGAACCAGCAAGACCGGATCGCGCAAGGAGTAAAGAGCGGCCAGCTCACCGCAGGAGAAACCTCTCACCTGGAAAAGAACGAAGCGAACATCAACCGGGAGGTACGCAACGACCGCGCAGCTAACGGCGGCAAACTGACTTCCCAGGAAAGGGCGCAAGTGAACCGTCAGCAGAACCGCGAGTCGCGCCAAATCTACCGCGACAAGCACAACGGCCGTCGTCAGTAATGCACTTGAATTACAGAGGCCAAGAGAGTCGCCTCCGGGTTAGCCCGGAAGCGTTTACTTTCGTCAACACTTCTAAGTTGAAGGCGGCTTTACACCGATGGATTGAAGGATCCATTGAACATTGTCGCAGTCTGTTCCTCGCAACTCTGACAGATTATCTCGAAGGGTGTTGATCAAGGGCTGGTCAAAGTTCGCGAGCTGAGGACTTTCTCCGGAGTCATCAAACAGTTCTCGACATGCCCGGGCAAATGCCGCGACCCCTGCGCCGGATGCTAGTGCGGCTCCTCGGTAGGCTACGACGGCATAACCTCCGCTCCTATCGCCCTCGAGGGCTGCCCAGTAGCGGTTTGCCAGATCAAGATTCGTCGGATCATGATTCAGGCTCTGACGGATCTTTTCGAGTGCCTCGCTGCGAAGCTGCCACTCCGTTGCCATGACCAATACCATACAAAAGCGGAGGCTAGCTCGACAAGCCGACTGTTCTGCCAGAAAACGGGTCGACACATTGCCCTTCCGTCCCTGCTATTCGCGGTGCCAAACCGTCGCCACAATCATCAAACCTGACAGGAGGGCAACGAACGATGCATCACGTGCGCGCAGAGAATCTACCTTTTGTCGGCAGTTCGCATGAGTTTGTTGGAGCTGTGCAGGGCAACACCGAGGTTTCAGTGTTCCTGTTCCATGGCAAGCCGGGTTCGGGACCGGGTCCGCACCGGCATCCTTATGACGAGATCCAGTTCATCCGTGAAGGCCGGGGAGTGTGGACAGTAAACGGCAAGACATTCGAGGGCGGCGCTGGAGACATCTTTGTCATCAAGGCGGGCGAGATCCACAGCTTTAAAGCGGTTGGTGATTCACCACTGATACAACTCGACGCTCACCTCAGTCCGCGCTTCATTCAAGAGAACCTGTAGGGCAACGGGTTGTAAGTCTCTGCTGAGTGTTTTCGCCTTGAATTGGAGTCCCTACTGCAACTCCTCCATGCACTTTGCCAGCACTTCCCGGCTCGGACGCGTCATAGATTCCGGCAAAGTCGCCAGCGGCTGATCGGTAACGTTCAGCATGTCGATAAAGCTTGGTGCGTTGGCGTTGATGTAGAACACGCCGGTCAGCACCTCGCCCTTCGCGTGCGACTGCATCAAGCGTTGAACGGCTTCGATCTTATCCGTCGGATCGTATTCCTGCTCAAGTTTCTTCAGCCGCAGGCTCGATCCGTCGTGCATCGTGACTTCAAATGTCGTTCCCGGATCGTAATCCACGTTGATCTCTTCAAATGCAGGCACAAAGCTCACTTCATGCAACGCCTCTTCGTGCGCCAGCATGTATTTGTATGATTTGGTCGATCCTTCGTGATCATTGAAGGTCACGCACGGAGAAACCACGTCAAGCATTACCGTTCCATTGTGCGCAAGCGCCGCCTTCAGCATTGTATGTAGCTGCTTCTTGTCACCCGAGAATGACCTCCCAACGAAAGTCGCACCCAGTTGAATCGCCATCGCGCACGTATCGACAGGAGGCAGATCGTTCGCGATGCCACTCTTCAGCGTCGATCCAAGATCGGCCGTCGCCGAGAACTGGCCTTTCGTCAGCCCGTAGCAGCCGTTATCCTCGATCACGTAAATAATCGGCAGATTCCGGCGCATCAAGTGAATGAACTGCCCGGCGCCGATTGAAACCGTGTCGCCATCGCCGGTCACGCCAAGTGCGATCAGATTCTTGTTCGCCAGCATCGCGCCGGTAGCGACCGACGGCATGCGTCCGTGGACCGAGTTGAAGGCGTGCGACCGATTCATGAAATAGGCAGGGCTCTTCGACGAGCATCCGATGCCGCTGAACTTTGCCACGCGCTCCGGCTTCACTCCCATTTCGTACATCGCATCGATGATGCGTTCGGAAATCGCGTTGTGCCCGCAGCCCGCGCACAGCGTGGTCTTCCCGCCGCGATAATCAATGACCTGCAGCCCGATGCGATTTGTTTTCGGAGCGGGTGCCGGGGTCGGCGTGTTGGTGGGTGTGGTCCCCATATTACTTGCCCTCCATCATCATGAGTTCGTCTGTAACCGACCGCGCGTCCATCGGTAAGCCGTGAACGTGGCAAATCGATCGCAGCCGCGTCACCAGTTCCGGCTTGATATCAAGCTTCAGCAGGCTGGCCATCTGGCCGTCGCGGTTTTGCTCCACGATGTACACATGATCGTGGCGCTCAATGAACTCGTGCACCTCGCGTGTGAACGGGTACGACAGCAAACGCAGATAATCGGTTTCCAGCTTGTGTTCTTTCCGCAACTGGTCGCGCGACTCGATAATCGCCCAGTGCGACGTGCCATAGGCAAGGATGCCAACTTTGGCTTTGTCACCCAGCGTGATCTCCGGACGCGGCACAATCGAGCGCGCCGTCTCGAACTTCTTGTTGATGCGCTCCATGTTGCGTTCGAAGTCATCCGGACGCTCGCTGTACTGGCCCTTTTCGTTGTGTCCGCTGCCGCGCGCAAAGTAAGACGCTCCTGGATAATCGGTACCCGGCAATGTCCGATAGCCTATGCCATCGCCATCCACATCTTTGTAGCGGGAAAAGCCGCCGAGCCGTTCCAGATCTTCCTTGCCCAGCACTTTGCCGCGAGTTATCGGCTTCTCGGGATAGGGGAACGGATCCGACATCCAGTTATTCATGCCGAGATCAAGGTCTGACATGACAAACACCGGGGTCTGCAGCCGCTCGGCCAACTCGAATGCGTCCTGCGCTATAGTGAAGCACTCGCTCACCGAACTCGGAAACAGCATGATGTGCTTCGTGTCGCCATGGCTCAAGAACGCCGTCGACAGAATGTCCCCTTGCGCCGTTCGCGTTGGCAGGCCCGTCGAGGGTCCAACGCGCTGGATGTCCCAGATCACCGCGGGAACTTCGACGTAATACGCCAAGCCAGCAAACTCCGCCATGAGCGAAATTCCCGGACCTGCCGTCGCGGTCATCGAGCGTGCACCCGCCCATGCCGCGCCGATCACCATGCCGACCGCTGCAAGCTCATCTTCAGCCTGGACAATTGCGAATGTTGCCTTGCCATCCGGCCCGACGCGGTATTCCTTCATGTAGTCGATCATCGTTTCGACCAGCGACGACGATGGCGTAATCGGGTACCACGTCACCACCGTACATCCGGCAAACATACAGCCCATGGCCGCAGCGGAGTTACCATCGACAATGATCTTGCCCTTCGTCTTATCCATGCGCTGGATGTAGAAGGGATCGCGCTTCTTCAGATTTGCGACCGCGTAATCGTGTCCGGCTTTCGCCGCCGCGAGGTTCAGGGCCGCCGCTTTCGCCTTGGTTGCGAACTGCTTTCGGATTGCCTTCTCCACTTCCGCGTAGTCGATCTCCAGCAGCTGCGCCGCCACACCGACGTAGATCATGTTCTTGATCAGCTTGCGCAGTTTCGCGTCGGCGCCCACTGTCGCTGCCAATTTGTCGAAGGGAACGGGATAGTAGGTCAAATCGCCGCGCACTTTATCGAGCGCGAGTGGCTCGTCGTAAAGGACTGAAGCACCCGGTGCCAAGGTTTTGACGTCATCCTGCGCCGTCTCGGCATTCATCGCGATCAGCAGATCGATTTCCTTCTTGCGCGCGATGTACCCGTCCTTATTGGCGCGGATTGTGTACCAGGTGGGCAAGCCCGCGATGTTCGACGGGAACATGTTCTTGCCTGAAATCGGAACGCCCATCTGGAAGATGCTGCGCAGCAGGACTGTGTTGGAACTTTGCGACCCCGACCCATTCACGGTCGCAACCTGAATGCTCATGTCATTGACGACACGCCTTTGCCCCAGCCCACCGGAAGATTCCTGAGGCACGACTTCGGTAGTAGCCATCCCTTTGTACCTTTCTGGTTTCTGACCCCGCAATGCTTTGCCCGGACAACCCCACAGCCCGGCGTATGAGTTATTGCTGGAAACTCTTTATTATACCGCCGCGGTAGAGCCGAAGGAGTGATCAACACGAGTCGCGACCCGGTCAACTTCGTGAAGGCAATCGAGCCAGCGTGGCAATAAAGTTGACAGGCTTTTGACCGAAGCATGACACGCCGCAAACTCGAAACGCCTACTTTGATCTTGCGGTGAGTATATTTTTGCGGTGTGTGGGGTCACCGACATCTTTTTCCCAAAAGAACTGGAGTCGAAATTATGAAAGAAGACAACGTTGCCACGACAAGCCCATCCGGAGCGGATGCGGCCTCCCCATCCGAGAGGGGGCTGAAACGTCGCTCCTTCCTTAAAGGCCTTGGGGCAGCTGGAGCAGCCCTCTCGTCCGGTTCCCTGTTGACCGTTGCGGCCGAAGCCTCGCCGCGCGGAATCATTACCGTCGGCGATGTCGCCATCCTGCGCTTTCTGGCCGCCGCCGAACTTATCGAAACCGATCTCTGGCAGCAGTACAACGAACTGGCCGGCATTCAGGACAGCGAGGTCCCCGGCGGCAGCGGAAGTCCGCTCTATGCCGCGGCGGTCACCCAACTCGACAGCGATATGGCCCAATACATCCACGACAACACTGAAGACGAGATGACTCACGAACTCTTTATCAACGCCTACCTGGTGTCGAAAGGAGCAGAGCCCGTCAGTCTCGACCAGTTTCGCAATTTGCCGAGCAGTCAGGCCACGGGCGCGCAAAACATTGGCCGATTGACGAATCTTACTCAGCTCACCGTCGACACAAGCTGGTGGACTCGCTATCGCAGCCGCACCGGTAACCCCGACCTGGGCGACACCTTCCCTCCGGCGATCCCAACATTGGCGGTCGGCCGGCACACCGCCGTTCCCCGCACCGACAACGATCTTTCCGACCCAAACTTTTTGAACGCGATCGCCTTCACCGCTGGGTTCCATTTTGCGACCATCGAACAGGGCGGAAGCAGCCTCTACCCCAGCCTGGCGCAACGAGTGACCAGCGTGGAAGTGTTGCGCATTTTGCTCAGCATCGGTGGAACGGAGATTACGCATTTTCAAACCTGGCACGACAAAGCTGGCAATGCCCTTCCTCTGACAGCAGTCGACCCGGTGACCGGCGTTTCGCTCACCATCCCTAACCTGAACTCTTCTCCATTCGGCGGCGAAGACTTTCAAACCAACTTGATCATGCCGGAGCCAACTGCGTTCCTCAGCCGAAAGCTTCCGGCATGCTCGATCATTCGCCCCACGAAAACGAACGCCGCCGCCATGGGCGCTTTGAAAGGTCTCACCGCAGATGGCCTTTTCATCGGCCAGTCGAATGCATTCTTCAAGTTCATGCATACGCTGGCCGTCGAAGCCGACCTGGCGGTGCGGGAATAGATAACGACGGAATGCGTTATCCCTTCGGAATCTGCTTGTGAATGGGCTGTGCCCGAAAAACAGCGGGCACAGCGCCGTTCATTTTGCGAACCCGAGACGCGACCACGGGATCACTCAGAGAGGAAATAGCCAATGTTCGAAGGCCTGTTTCAACCTACACACTTGCTCGTGATTCTTGCTATCGCCCTGCTGGTGTTCGGGCCGAAAAAGCTTCCTGAACTCGGCAAGGGGCTCGGCGACAGCATTAGGGGCTTCAAGGCGGCGATGCGGGAGCCGGAACCCGTGCCGGACAAGAGCGTTAATCACAGGGATCCCGCCTGATAGCTCGTCCGACACTCGTTGGGGAACTTTCGTCGACCGCAATCCTTAGTATCGGGAGTAACACCAGCCCACCTGCCTCTTCGGTGATAATAGAAGCTGGCAACGGAACAGGCTGGCGGGCTGCGTCTCATGCGTAGTCGATGGAGCCAGACTTCAACGCATGGGAGATGGAATGCCCCGTACCACCAAGTCCGCCGGCAATAAGCCGGCCGGTCGCAAAGATGGGACGCAACAATGCCACGTGGCGCTGATTGGCTTCGGCACGGTCGGTAACTCCGTCGCCAAAATTCTTTGCGAACGCCCGAATACTCATCTGCGCTTGACCCACATTCTCAACCGGAATGTCGCGCGAAAAAAAGTCGACTGGCTCCCGCCGTCGGTGCAATGGACCGAAAACATCGAAGACATCCTATCGTCGGACGCCGACATCGTGGTCGAGGTCATGGGCGGATTGCAGCCGACAGAAGACTGGATCCGGCGTGCTTTGTCCTCGGGAAAGTCGGTAGTCACGGCCAATAAGCAGATCATTGCGCGCAGCGGAGCTGAACTGATCCAGCTCGCGCAGCAGATGTGCCAACAGATACAGTACGGCGCTTCCGTCGCGGGCGGCGTGCCCGTAATTTCTGGTCTGCACGAGGGTCTGGCGGGCGATGAACTCTTCAAGATACAAGGCATCCTCAACGGCACCTGCAACTACATCCTGAGCCAGATCGAATTGAACGGCGTGCCTTTCGCCACCGCGCTCCGCGAAGCCCAGAAGCTAGGATTCGCCGAAGCTGACCCCACCGAAGACGTCGACGGCCTCGACGCTCGCGCCAAGCTCGCCATCCTCACGCGTGTCGGCCTGCATTGCAGCGTCAAACCGGAAAGCATCGTCGCCCGCTCCATCTCCGCGATTGACTTGATTGATTTCGAGTATGCAAAGCAGCTGGGATGCACGATTCGCCAGATCTCCATGGCCGAGTTGGCTGGCGACCAATTGCGAGCTGCTGTCCAACCCGCCTTGGTCGAGCTTTCATCGCCTTTGGCGCGCGTTGAGGGCGCCCGCAACCTCGTAGTGACAACCGGAACCTACGGCGGAGAGACCGTCTTCGGAGGCCACGGAGCGGGAGGTCATCCGACAGCGGTGGCGGTTGTTTCCGACATCCTGGCCATCGCCCGCTCCAAACAGATGGGAGCGATTCACGCCGGGCAAACGCCGGATAAGACACCCACTGTCACTTCTGATTTCACTACCAAACACTATCTGCGGTTCTTGGTGAAGGATCGTCCTGGAATTATCGCCAGCCTCGCCTCGATCCTTTCGGCGTGCGGCATCAATATCGACGCCGTTGTGCAGAAACCAGATTGCCAGAAATCACATCTGCCGTTCTTGATTACCCTGGAAGAATGTGACGCAGCGCTGGTCGAAATGGCTCTCGAGCAGATGAACGACTTGGACTTTATGGTGCAGCCTTGCCTACACTTGCCAATTCTTTAGGTATTGCGTCCTATGTTGATGGCGTTGCGACGCGGCAAAGCCTTCAGAATGGCGCGAAGTGCATCGTTAACAGACTGTCCCGTTTTGAATACTTTCGCAACATCGGGAGCCAGAAGCACGACTACAGAATTGGCCCTCGCGCGGCGTGCGAAGCGATTAGGAGCTGCTTTTGCATAATCAAACTGATATTCACTTCGCAGATCCTTCGAGGAACTGCCCTCGCGAGATTTAAGCGTCGATGTTTTCTTCATAGTCCTTTTGTTCTCTGCGTGTGGCTTTGCGGGCGTTGATAATTCGAATTCGGTCCAAGGATCGTTCCGTGAAACCTACCACCAACATTCGATCGAGAATCGAGTGGCCAACGATCAATTCTCGTTCTTCGCCATTGGAATGGTCTTCGTCTGGAAATATTCTAGCCAAGGAATCATCGAATACTGTGCAAGCCTCGTCAAAGCTGACCCCATGCTTTCGCAGGTTCCTTTTCGCCTTACGTGAGTCCCATTCAAAGACCAGCGGCATGCGTTGCCGCCCTTATGCTTCCACCTGGAAGAATTGCGCCATATTGCGGAACTTCTTGTAACGGGTATCGAGCAACTCGCGGACCGGCTGCGTCCTGATCTCTCCGAGATGCTTCTGCAGAGCCCCATCCAGTAACTCCGCCGCTTGCGCATGATCCGTGTGCGCGCCGCCCGGAGGTTCCGGGACGATGCCGTCGATGCAGCCCAGTTCGTTGAGATCTTTGGCGGTGATCTTCATCGCCTCGGCCGCGAGATCCTTCTTGCTGGCGTCGCGCCACATAATCGACGCGCAGCCTTCCGGCGAAATCACGGAGTACACCGAATTTTCGAGCATCAACACGCGATCGGCCACGGCGATCGCTAGCGCGCCGCCGCTTCCGCCAACTCCGATCACCGTAGTGACGATCGGCACTTCCAGTCGCGCCATTTCGAGCAGATTCCTTGCAATCGCCTCGCCTTGACCGCGTTCTTCCGCATGCAGCCCCGGATAGGCGCCATCGGTATCGACAAAAGTAAAGATCGGCCGCTTGAATTTCTCTGCGATCTTCATGACTCGCAATGCTTTTCGATAGCCTTCCGGATGCGGCATGCCAAAATTTCGGTAAACGCGCTGTTTCGCGTCGCGCGCCTTCTGCTGGCCGATGATAATTACTTCCTCACCGTGAAAGCGGGCCATGCCGCACACGATGGCGGGGTCGTCCCGGAACCCGCGGTCCCCGTGAATCTCGCTCCAGTCAGTGAACAGTCGCTCCACGTAATCCAGCGTATAAGGACGCTGCGGATGGCGTGCTAGTTCCGTCCGTTCCCAGGCGTTCAGATGCGAGGACACTTCCCGGCGCAGGTCGTTCACGCGCTCGTGCAACTGCTGAATCTGCCGGAGCGATTCCGCGTTCTGCCCTTCCAGCGACTGCAAACGCGTAATCTGCTGCTCGATCTTTTCCAATTCCTGCTGCGCCTTTAATCCAGAATCCATTTTGATGACGTTACCATTCCTTCGTGTATGATTCGCTTCCACAATCGAGAGCATGAAGTCTGTACCGGTAATAGCGGAGTTCTCACCATTTCCGGTCGCATTCACTGCACCGCGTTCCGGTTTTTCAGCCCGCTTTGTTTTCGCTCGTCTCATCGACCGCGTTTCATGCTCTTCCCTGCTCGGATCAACTGATTACGCGCACGCTTCCGCGCCCGCACAACTCTTCCACGCGGCCCAGAAAACCGCGATCCGGCATCACATTATAGCCCTCGGCCTCCATCACTACCATGAAATCGCCGTCCCGCTCCACGTCGAACAATACCTTTGCCTCGCCCTTCCGTTCGTTGAAGAGAGAGTGCAGCGCATCGACCGTTCCATCCGTCGCCATGCCCAGCAGAATCCTGATGCGCAACGCTTTCGCCAATGGCACGCGCGCCTCATCCAGCGGAGTGATTTCGTTCGCCGTCACCTTCGGATTCGCGCCTTCTTCGATGCGCACTCCGCCGCGAATCAGCACCGGCACTTCGAGTTTCACCTTCTCGGCCAGCTTTTTATATGCCTCTGGAAAAACCAGCAATTCGACTTTCCCTGACATATCTTCCAGCGCAGCCTGCGCCCACAACTCGCCTCTGCGCGACTTGGCCACGCGTAGGCCCGAAATTAACCCAGCGGTCGTGATGTTCTCGTCCTTATTCGTGGACTTCTTCATCGCCGCAATATCCTGTGTGGAGAGCGCATTCAAATCCGTCAGCTTGTCTTTGTACTTCTCCATCGGATGGCCGGTAATAAAGAAGCCAAGAATTTCCTTCTCAGCCGCCAACCTCGTGTGCTCATCCCAGTCCGGAGTATTCGGCAACGCCGCATTCGCCTCTTGCGCTGTCTCTTCGGCAAACACTCCAAACAACCCGTGCTGCCCCGATTCCGCGTCGCGCTGTGCTTTCTGCGCCTGCTCCATCGCCGTGTCGAGTGCCGCCATGAGTTGTGCCCGGCGACCGAAACAATCCATCGCCCCGCTCTTGATCAGCGACTCGAGCACGCGCTTGTTCAACAGCCGCAAGTCGACTTCCTCGCAGAATTCGTAAAACGACTTGAAGTTGCGACTCAGCTTCTTTCGCGCCGCAACAATCGACTCGATCGCGTTGCCGCCTACATTCTTCACCGCTGCGAGCCCGAAGCGAATCGCTGCTTCATGGGGAGTAAAATTCGCATCGCTGACGTTGATATCGGGAGGCTCAACCGCAATCCCCATCTCGCGGCATTCGTTGATGTACTTCACCACGCTATCCGTATCGCCGGTGATGGAAGTCAGCAGCGCAGCCATGAAGTCCACCGGATGATGCGTCTTCAGATACGCCGTGTGATACGCCAACAGGGCATACGCCGCCGAGTGCGACTTATTGAACCCGTATCCCGCAAACTGCGCCATCAAATCGAAAATCTTCTCGATCTTCTTCGCCGGAAACCCACGTTGTGTAGCGCCCTGCACAAAGCGCTCGCGCTGCGCCGCCATCTCTTCGGCTTTCTTCTTTCCCATGGCGCGGCGCAACAAGTCGGCATCGCCCAGCGAATAGCCCGCCAGTTTGTTGGCGGTCTGCATGACCTGTTCCTGGTAAACGAACACCCCGAGCGTCTCCTGAAGAATTTCCTTCAGTTCCGGCAAATCGTACTCAATCTTCCGCCGCCCGTGCTTGCGCTCGATGAAATCGTCAATCATGCCACCCTGAATCGGCCCCGGTCGATACAGTGCGTTCAACGCCGTCAGGTCTTCAATTGAATTTGGCTGGTATCGCCGCAACACGTCCCGCATGCCCGACGATTCAAACTGGAACACTCCCGATGTCAATCCCTTGTGGAAGACTCTTTCGTACGTTGCCGGATCTTCAAGCAGCACATCCTCTAGCTTTAGATTGATCCCCTTCTGGGCAATCAATTTCAATGTGTCGTCGAGAATGGTCAGCGTCGTCAGGCCCAGAAAATCCATCTTCAGCAGGCCCATCTTCTCGATGGCCACCATATCGAAGGCAGTAACGATTTCATCGTTCTTCGTTTTGTGGAGAGGCACCAGCTCAATCAAAGGACGCGGGGAGATCACCACGCCCGCCGCATGCACCCCCGAATTCCGCACAAGCCCTTCCAACTTCAAGGCGGTATCCATCAACTGCCGCACCTGCGGATCTTTCTGGTATGCCTCCTGGAGCGCCGCCGACTCTTTTAGCGCGTCGTCCAGTTTGATATTCAGCGTGGTTGGCACCATCTTCGCGATGCGGTCCACGTCGCTATATGGCATGTCCATGGCGCGACCGACGTCCTTAATCGCGGCCTTCGCGGCCATCGTGCCGAACGTGATGATCTGCGCCACGTTCTCGCGTCCGTATTTGTGGGTGACGTACTCGATCACTTCCCCGCGCCGGTTCATGCAGAAATCGATGTCGATATCGGGCATCGAAATGCGTTCCGGGTTCAGGAAGCGCTCGAACAGCAACTCATGTTGCAGGGGATCAATATCGGTAATCCGCAGCGAATATGCCACGACCGCGCCCGCTGCCGACCCACGGCCTGGACCCACCGGGATCCCGCGTTCCCGCGCGTAGCGAATGAAGTCCCATACGATCAGGAAATATCCCGAGAACTTCATCTGCTGAATGATCGCGATCTCGCGTGCCAATCTCTGTTCGTAGTCCGCCAGAGAATGCTTCAGACGCCCGCTCGCCGACAGATTCCGCAGAGTCTCCATCCGCCGCGCGAAACCCTGTCGAGTGATGTGCTCGAAATAGCTGTCCAGCGTGAAGCCATCAGGAACATCGAAATGAGGAAACGGGCTCGGAACTTTTTCCAGCCGCAGATTGCAGCGCTCGGCAATATCCAGCGTGCGCGACAGAACCGACGGCGCATCCTTGAATACCCGCAACATCTCGTCGGCGTTCTTGACGAAGAACTGGTTGCCCTCGAATTTCAGGCGGTTCGTATCCGTGATCGACTTCCCCATCTGGATGCACAGCATCACGTCCTGCGCGTGCGCATCGTCTTCGCACAGATAGTGGCTGTCATTGGTCGCGACCATCGGTAAGCCGAGGTCTCTTTCCAACTGAAACAGCCCGGGATGGATGCGATGCTCCATCTCCAGGCCCTGGTCTTGAATTTCCAGAAAGAAATTCTCTTTGCCGAACAGGTCGCGATAGAATCCGGCCGCCGAACGCGCCGCGTCGTAGTTCCCTTCCGACAACCGCTCCGCCACTTCGCCTTTCAAGCATCCAGAAAGCCCAATCAGTCCGCGCGAGTGCTCCGCCAGAAAGTTTTTGCTCACGCGCGGCTTGTAATAAAATCCGTGGAGGGAGGCCTCCGATGTGATCTTCACCAGGTTGCGATAGCCCTCTTCGTTTTCGGCGAGCACCAGCAGGTGGTTATAGGTGTCGCCGTCAGGAGGAGTGCGCGTGATGACGTGATCGTCTTTTTTGCAGATGTACAACTCGCATCCGACAATCGGCTTGACCCCGGCCTTATGTGCGGCATTCACGAAATGGACCGCACCAAAAATGTTGCCATGGTCCGTCATGGCGACGGCCGGCATGCCGAGTTCCTTGACGCGATCGACAAGCTTCTCGACGTCGCAAGCGCCGTCGAGCATGGAGTAATCACTATGAAGATGCAGGTGGACGAATTGGTTTTGGCTCATGAAGGCTTGGGAAAGCTCTTAGCGTAAGAAGTCTGGATTCATTCTACTGGCTGGAGTAAATCACGCAACGCCTGAAAGTTGTGCAAATCTCCATCGTGAAGGCGAACTCGTTCAGCGGAATCGTTGACAGCGGCCACTAGTCGACCCCGGCGATAGTCCATTCAGCAACTCCAGAAAAACTCCGTTTGTCCATCCAAACCCAATGATGTTGTCCCGGTAGCCTTCCGCCAGTTGAATGTTCGAAGTGTCGGAGACCACGTTGTATTTCTCTCGAATCGTCCCGTCACGCACAAAATTGTCCAGCACCATCGACAGAAACTTACAGGAAATGCGGTCCGCTTCGGCGTTGTAACCATAACGCCGCAAACCTTCGACAGCCAGCAGTTGAATCGGGGCCCAGCCATAGGGATAGTCCCACTGCACTCCGGTTTCTTTTGTGCTCATCGCCAGTCCTCCCTGCTGTTCGAATACCGAAAGGTTCTTCACCACTGAACGCGCCTGCGCAGGACTCGCCAGCCCTGCCCAGAGTGGGTAGAATGTGCTGGCATACTCATACGACGACAGCTCCTTGCGCTGAGAATCGTAGTCGAAGAACAGGCCCCGGCGGCGGTTCCAGAGCAACGAACCCATGATCTTCTTCCGCTTCTCCGCCCGTTGATGCCAACGTCCAGCGCCCGGCCGGTCTCCCAGCCATTGGCTCATCTTCTCGAGATCAATCTCTGTCTTATAGAGCAAGCTGTTGAGACAAACAGGTGCGAAGTTCTGCGTATCGGACCCGTAAGGGCCAAAACGGAATGAAATATCAAAACCCGATTCGCGCATTGCTCGATCGCTCTTGTAATAGGCCTCATTGAGGGCGACATGTTTGATTGGCGCACACCTTGCGGCGTCGGGTGCATCATCACAGAGCTTCAGCGAATACTCGGGATGCGGGAGCGAATCCTCCGTTTCTGCTTCGGCTAGATACGAACTCCCATTTCGTTTTACGAAATATGCGAGCACATCGTGGTAATAGCCGGTCTCGTCGTGCAATCCCTCCGGCACCGGCCCCTCGCCAAAGTCGTAATAACGCGAGAGTCCTGTCGTTCCCGCCAGATGTGGCGCTCGAAGCCACATTTCGTAGTCCCGCTCCGCGTAGTGATACGCCTTCGCCAGCCATGCCGGATCGGTGTGCCCGCGCTCCTTTTCCGCTTCGTACACGGCCATGATCATGGAACTCAGAAAAGGCGGCTGGGAACGTGTGAGGTAATAGGTTCGGTTGGCGTTCAGGACAGCGCCGTAATGTTCAATCTCAAAGAAGAAGTTTTCCACCATGCCCCGCGCCAGTTCCACTTTCCCCTCGCGCAGCAGTCCACGAATAATGAAGCAACTGTCCCAGCCATACATCTCGTTGAATCGTCCGCCGGGGACGACGTAGGGGTTTTCCAGAAAGAGCAAGCCGGGGGGACGAATTCCGTTTCCGGTCACTTGCCCGGGCCCGCTAATGACGCGTGGGAGCCGTTCAACGCGCACTTTGCAATCTTGTGAAAGTGTCTGCAACGCGCCGGGCATTGGCATATCCGCCGGAAGATAAAGTATGGCGGCATCCGTCAATTTGGGGTCGGCCACCGCTTCGCAGGTCGCGATCGAGCGGGTTAAGGTACCCCAACTCGAGGAGATGTATTGAAGGATTGCCTGAAGTTCCTGATTGCGATTCGGGGAACCGTTCATGGCTTGCGGGTGAAGGCCAACGGAGCAGAAACAAAACACTGCCAGGATTGCTGCTCCGCGCATAGAAAGTGAAGCTCTACCTCGGCACCTGAAAGTCCACTCCCCGGTCGTCATTCATTTTGGCGGTGGCATCGAGATCGAGTTGAGCAAGTGGAATTTTCCTCCCGGCTTGGTGATCATTGAGCACCCAGAGGGTTCCGCCAGCGATGGCATAGTTCTTTACTTCTTCCACGTGCCGGTCCAGGAAAACCAGCGCTGTCGTTGGTGCTTGGCTCTCTTCCTCGCGCGGTCGTGGAACGCTTGCATGGGCGTCCATTCGGCCAGGTCGAGGTCCAGCGTAAGCACCCTGATCGTCGCGCATCCGCTGCTCTTCGAGACTCTCCGCATTCATCTCGTTCGCTTCCTGCCGATCGCGTTCATAGTCAGCGTTGTAAGACGAATAGGAGTCATTCCACCAGTAGGGGTCGTAATAGGAGTAGTAGGGATATCCGTAGCCGAAACACCCAAAGCAACCGCGCCTGAACCCTCGATCGTGAAATCGTCCACCGCGAGAATGGTCGCCTCGGCTAAACGAACGCGATCCCGAGCCTAAGCGCGAGCTAAACCCCGAGCTGATGTGCCCAGCGCCGAAGCCAGTTCCTCCGAAATGTGAACCGCCGGAACCGTGGCCAACGAATCCGGAGTGCCCGCTGAATCCGGCATGGCTGCCGCCAGAAGCATGCATGCCGCCGCGCTGGGCCGTGGCAGACCCAACAGCCACAACAACGACCAACGCCGCGATGCTGAGAAGGCGCCGCATACGAAGATTATAGACCCGCTGAAAACGACCCGCTGTAAATAGGATGCGGTAGCTTTGATTCGCGCTTCGCGATCGCTATTTTTTCTTCTTGGCCGGCTTCGACTTGGCTTTGGTCGCCGGTTTCGCCGGCTTGCTCGTCTTCTTTGCAACCGGAGCCTTGGCCGGTGGGCTCGCCTTTGGAGGCGCCGCCGGCTTTGCTGGAACCACAGGCTTTGCTGGAACCGCAGGCTTTGTTGGAGCCACAGCTTTGGCCGGAGTCGCGGGTTTGGCCGGTGCAGCAACCTTGGCCGGGGCAGCCTTCGTCGCAGGCACTAGCGCCACCGGAACGGCTGCGACCGCCGCGCCTTTTCCCTTCCCCTTGCCCGCCTTACCCGCCGCAGCCACAGGAACTGCCGCTGCCGCGGCGGCTGCGGCCACTGCCTTCGCCCCACGTCCGCGCTTTGCTGGCGGCGGTGGTGGAGGCGGCGGTGGTGGAGGCGCAAGCGGTTTCAGATACTTCAATGTTTCGGTTCGCGAACGAAGCTTGCCATCCAGCAACAGCAGGAACACATCATTGGCTATTTTCGGATATGTCGGAATTTCCGGCGTGATGCGCAGTTCCGTCATCTCAGGCAACGGAAGCTTCTGCTTCACCTGACGCCACTTCGTGAAGAAATTCTTGATCTTCTGCTGCACCGCCTGCTGCCGCGCCGTAATGGCCAGGAACAGAATCATCTCCGGACGCGCCGCCGACAGCAGTTGCCATGTCCGCGCCGGTGTGGCCGCTTCTTTACCGGTCAAACGCTTGGCCAGGGAGTGAGCGTTATCTTCCAGATCCTTCCACGCCTCGACCAGATCCTTACGCGGAATGGCGCGCCGCAAATCAGCCACATCCTTGTCGCCCAGGCGCTCAGTCAGGAAGTACAGTACCGCTGGCGCAACCTCCGGCGTGTATCCCAGTTCGTTCATCTGCTGACGCGTCTTCATCAGCGCGCCTAACCCCGCCGTGTCGGCCTTGGCTGTGGTCCAGTGCGCGTTCAGAACCTTCAACCATCCCTCTTTTTCATACGCCTTAAGGACGCCCAGCGCATCATCTTCGTACGCCAGTTGTTCGATCTCGTATCCAATGCTCGAACTGCGGATGTACTCGATGTAGCTATTCTCTTTACCCGACTCATACCGCGCCTGCGTCCGCTCTTCAAGCGGCCAGTGGAAGCGCGTGGTGAAGCGAGTGGCCCGGATCATCCGCGAGGGGTCTTCGAGAAACGCGTAGTTGTGCAGTACGCGAATCACTTTCGCCTCGATGTCGGCCACGCCGTTGAAGGGGTCCATTAACAGCCCGCGTGATCCCTCGTTCATCGAAAGCGCCATTGCATTCACGGTGAAATCACGGCGGCGCAGGTCCTCGATAATCGTGGCCGGAGCCATCTGCGGAGGCTTGCCCGGCTTGTCGTAGTGTTCAGAACGCGCCATGGCAATCTCGGCGCGAACTCCGCCCGGAAGCGTTAATAGAAGTGAGCGCGTCTCGGAGTCAGCGTCACCGATCACCGCCCCAGCCCGTTCCAGGTCTTTTTGCAGTTTGAGGGCGTTGCCCTGAACTGTGAAATCGAGATCGCGGATGGGAAAGCCGGTAATGATGTCGCGGATGGCGCCGCCGGTGAGGTAAAGATTCATCCCGGCCGCTTTTGCGGCCTCTAGGACGAGGCTGACTGCCTTTTGTTGGTCCGGCGAGAGCCGGGTTTCCAGCGTATATATGTAATCGGCCATGCCTTCCTAGTCGCCTGCTGGGGCCCGCCTGTGGCTCGTCCGGGGGCGTTATTCACAGCTTTTCCACAGGGAAATCACTCGCGTCTCGGCGAGTTGCCCGGGGGCGGAATCTAAATCACTCTAGACATTAGACTTATACAGCAAACTCGCAACTTCAGCAAGCTACAGAAAATAACACAAGGTTTACCGTTTGGCTACTGCGAAGGCACAAACTGCCCGAATTTCGGCTGAAGATGCGAGAATCCAATCTGGATAGGTGTGGCGCGGACACTCTTGTCCGCAGGAACTGAACCATTATCGAACCAGATAATAGGGTATGTACTATACAGTGAACAGTACAAATTAGAAATCACACAATTCATGTCCTCGACTCACAAGAAAGTGATCGTCCGGAAGAACGACCGTGACTCCATCAGCGGCTTCGTCGCACCGGCCAAATTTGTTGTCGAGGGAAAGCTCGAACTCCTGAATACTTCCGGCAACGTGGTCGCCATCGACCTGCGCGAGATCAAGGCGGTTTATTTCGTTCGCGAGTTTTCCGACACCGACCTGATGGTCCGCAAGACTTTCACCACCCGTCCTAGAACCGAAGGCCTGTGGGTCCGGCTGAAGTTCAAGGACAACGACATGATCGAGGGCATCCTGCCCAACGACCTCACGCAAAATCTGCCCGAAGGATTTCTGCTCAACCCTCCCGATCTGCGATCGAACACGCAGCGAGTATTCGTCCCGCGCGAGGCGTTGACGTCGGTGACCGTTCTCGCCGTCATCGGCGCTGCCAACCGCCGCCGTCGCGGCGGTCAGCCGGATACACGGCAAGTCACGCTGTTCGAGCAATAGGTCATCGAGCGCCCGATGCGCGAGACTCAAACTCTACCGGCGATCCGCAAAGCCGTTCAAAGTGACGCCGTTGGGATCCTGAAGTGTCTGCGCTCAGCCTTTGAAACCCATCGCGACAGCTACACCCCCGGAGCCTTCGCAGATACCGTCCTCACACCGGAAACGTTACAGACTCGTCTGTCGACGATGTGTTTGTTCGTGGCAGTCACGGATTCCGGAGAGATCGTGGGCACAATCGGCTGCCACGTCCTTCATCCGAACGTTGATCAGAACGTTCATCCGCGAGAAGGCCACATACGTGGAATGGCCGTGCTCCCGGCGTGGCAAGGCAGCGGGCTCGCATCAGCGTTATTGGCATCAGCGGAATCAGAACTGCACGCCCTAGGATGCTCCCGGATAACCCTCGACACGACCGCGCCGCTCCGCCCGGCAATACGTTTCTATGAGAAGAACGGTTTCCGCCGCTCGGGAAAGGTCACTGATTTCTTCGGCATGGAGCTGTTCGAATTCGTCAAGACGCTCTCGAACGAAGACCAGACCACCCCGCTGTAAAACGCGATCTGCGCACCCTTCCGCTACAATTCTTTCGGACACCGTCATGAAACTAGCCGACATTGCTTCTGCCCTCGACGCTCGCCTCGAAAACGCCTCGCCCGACACGGAGATCACGGGTGTCGCTGGAATCGAGCAAGCTGGCCCGAGACAGCTCACCTTCGTTTCCAATCCCAAGTACAACTCTGCGGCGAAGACGACGAAGGCCTCGGCTGTCATCGTCTCCGAGAACTTCCCTGCCCTCGAGACCGGTATGCTTCGCAGCAAGAATCCTTATTTGGCATGGGCCAAAGCCCTTGAGCTTTTCTACAAGCCACCGCGATACGCGTCGGGAATCCATCCCACGGCAGTCATCCATCCGTCGGCCAAACTGGGCAAGAATGCGCACGTCGGCCCCTACGTCGCGATCGATGAAGATGTCGTCATCGGTGACAACGCTGTCCTCCTGGCGCACGTAGTCATCTATCGCGGGGTGGCGATTGGCAACAACTTCTTCGCCCACGCCCATACGGTAGTCCGCGAGTTCTGTCAGCTTGGGGACAACGTACTGTTGCAGAACGGCGTCGTCGTAGGCTCCGATGGATTCGGCTTCGCGAAGGACGATGCAGGCCATTGGCACAAGATCGTCCAGTCGGGCAACGTGGCCGTCGAAAGCGATGCCGAGATCCAGGCGAACACGTGCATCGACCGCGCCAGCATCGGGCAAACCCGCATCGGACGCGGCTCGAAACTCGACAACATGGTCCACATCGGGCACAGTTGCACCATCGGCCACGACACCCTGCTCTGCGCGCAGGTCGGCCTAGCCGGGACGACCGACGTAGGGAACAACGTGATCCTAGCCGGGCAGGTAGGCGTGAGCGGCCACGTCAAGATCGGAGACGGAGCCATCGCCATCGCCCAAAGCGGCATCCCGCATGATGTGGCTCCAGGAGCGATGGTCAGCGGCGCACCGGCCATTGACCATAGGCTCTGGCTGAAGTGCTGTGCCGCCTATGCCAGGCTGCCCGAGATGGCCAAAGCGATTCGGAAGCTCACGGAGCGGTAGTAAAAAGTGATGAACCGCTGCGCCATCCAACGGCACAGCGGTTTCGTTTGCCGTCTCTAATCGACTTGCGAGCCGCGCCGCCACCTTGACTGTGAGCAGTCGCCATTCACGGGCTGAAGAAGGCAGACCATTGATTGCCATCAGCTCGTCCAGCCAGTCTTCGGCTGCGCGCGCCGCCTGACGGGACCCGAAGAACTTCGTCACCGCAGTAAGGAATGCTGCGAACTCTTTCTCTGCCGTTGCCAACAGGTCGGTGCAAATTGAATTGTTATCGCTTGGCCACTCACTCAGCGCCACTTGATACATATTTCCATCCTCTCGGAAAGCAAAGAAGAACGACTTGCTTACGCTGCCTGTTCGGTCGCGAAATAGTGCGGCTGGTCGAGATCGGCAGTGAGCGCGGGCCGGCTCGGGCGCCATCCCAATTGTTCCTGAGTTTGCGTGCTGGAAGCTGGACAGTCGACGGCGAAGAAGTTCGCGATCCAGCCAAAATGTTCGGCTGCCTCCCCCGGAGCCTTGGCCACGACAGGCACGTTCAGACGTCGACCGATGACTTCTGCGATGCTTTTCGTTGGTACGCCCTCGTCCGCGATCCCATGATAAATGGCTCCGGTGGAACCCTTCTCAAGCGCGAGCCTATAAAGATGAGCCGCATCGAGCCGGTGCACGGCGGGCCAGCGGTTCAGGCCGTTGCCCACATGCGCCGAAACACCCTTTTCGCGCGCGATGCTGATCAGCTGCGGTACGAAACCGTGATCGCCTTCGCCGTGAACCGAGGGCGGGAGGCGCACCACAGAAGCGTGGACTCCGCGCGCCGCCAGCGCGAGCGCAGCCTCTTCCGATTTGCGAGGAAAATTGGGATTGGACGTATCCGCTTCGGTCGCAAGGAGGCCTTTGCGTTCCAGGAGTAAGGTGCCGGTAGTGACTACTAAGGGACGATTCGAGCCCGCGAGAGCGGCTCCCATCGTCTCGATTGCCAGTCTGTCAGTCTCGGCGGCTGGTGCATAGTTCGAGAAGTCATGGATGAAAGCCGTATGGATCACGCCATCCGCAGCAGCCACTCCGGCGCGCAGGCTGTCGAGATCGTTGAGGTCGCCGCGCTGAACTTCCGCTCCCGCGGCGGTAAGCCGGTTGGCTGCCTTATCCGAGCGGGCGAGGCCGAGAACCTGATGTCCCGCGTCGATCAATTCCCGGACAATTGCCGAGCCGATGAAACCCGTGGCGCCTGTTACGAAAACACGCATATTTTCCTCCTGCTGAAAGTCTGAGTTCGTATCTTTACTGCGATCGGTGTTGACGACTCGCCATCTTTCAAATAAAAACGGAGAGTGTCTCCGAAACAATAGATAAGATATTCGGAGACTCTCTCCGGTTGCAAATATTTTTTATGGCGAAGAAACGCTCACCATCGATCCCGCGAAAACCGCGGACGGACGCGCAGCGCAATCGGGAGCGGATTCTGGAAGTGGCCAAGCAGGCGTTCACCCGGTCGGGCGCAAATGCCAGTCTTGATGAGGTCGCCAAAGACGCAGGCGTTGGAGCGGGAACTCTGTATCGCCACTTTCCGACGCGCGATGCGCTGATCGAGGCGGTCTATCACACCGAGGCGGCAAAACTGGCCGCCGCGGAACGGAAGTTCGCCGAGGCCATGCCTCCGATTGAGGCATTGCGCGCCTGGATGATGTTGTTCGTGGATTACATCGCGGCGAAACAGATCATCGCGCCAGCACTGAATACGTTCGTCGGAGGGCCCTCGAACTTGTATGAAGGTTCCCGCGCTCAGATCCAGGGAGCGATCGATGCGCTGGTAAAGCGCGCGATCAAAAGCGGCGACATACGCAAGGACCTCCAGCCGTTCGATCTGCTGCGGGCTCTGATCGGCGTCTCGAACGTAGCCTCTAGCCCGGACTGGCAGCAAAGCGCCAAAAGACTGGTGGACATCCTGATCACCGGCTCGCGACCGGCTAAGTAGACGGCGGATTCGGCGGGGGCTATTTTGACGATCGCAACGATTGAAGAGACTTCTCGCGCAGTCGAGCTAAATTATAGGTTGACGAGGGGATATCCGCGTCCTCGGTTTTGCCGACACGCTGATAGAGCGAAAGTGCCACGGCTTGCAAGCCATAGTCTTCCGCGATCCTGCCGAAGCCATACCAGATCGGCTCATTCGGCTCGTCCATGCCCGCGGAATCCATCGCGCGTAATAATAGTTCCCGTGCTTCTTTGGTTTTGCCAACCTCAGCATAAAGGCACGCCAGAGTGTGCATCTCAGGATAAGAACTATTCTCGTTCACCGCGCGCTGCATAATGGAAAGATCGTCGTCAGAAACCTTGCCCAGGAAAAGCGAGTTCCATGTGTACTGATTCAAATCGTTTATCAGGGCGCGGTTCTTATCGATAAGCGGCCTCAAGATGGTGCGGGCCTGGGCAAAATCACCTTTACCTTCCGCTAGTTGTGCTGCCGCACGGATCGCAGTGATGTCGTCAGGTATGCGAGTGAATCGCGAGGAAATCGCTTTCTGACCTGAATCCCAATCCTTGCCGAACGTAGCCGCGGAGACGACAAACCGCAGAGCGGTATCGGAAGATGGGCTGGATGAAAGCAGCCGCGCTGCAACCTCACGCAACAATTTCCAGTCCTTCATCGCGGTGGCTGCGTGCGCGAGCAGGAGATCGAGACAAACCGCGTCAGCGTCCTTCGCGTCCCCCCGCTTTTCCTTGAGAAAATCCATGTATTCGCGGATCGCCGGCTTGTCGGACAAAAGAGCAAGAGCCGCCAACTTCATGCGGGTTGGTTCGGGTTCATCACCACGTGTCCAGAAACGAGGAAAAACCGCACCACCGAGAGGGTCATCGCCAGCATTCAGAGTAACTTCTTCTCGCTCCCAATCAAGCCAGAGTTTGGCGCCTTTCACATCATCGCCGGATAGACGGCGTAATACCTCACGGCCTGCCGAGGACATATCATCCATCACTACGATCCGATATCCGCCCGGTCGCCGAGCGATCAAAGCAGTTTGTGGAGAATCTCCCAATTTCGCCCGAATGCGAAAACCTGATTGTTCATCGCCGTCTACCGACATCTGCAGATTCGAGATCAGGAGATCAGGAGCCATCGTTGCGGGAATATCTTCATTCTCCAGCGATTGACGCAACAGACGCGCTCCTCTGGCACTTTCAAGAGCCTCCGCCTTCTGATCTGCAGGATCGACTTCCAGGTATCGAAATAGGTCTTCAGCAGAGGCATTCGGATCGAGCAGATGTACAAAGAGTTGCTGCAGCACTCTTCGAGGATCATTTTCCGGCAGCAATACCTCCTCGTACGGACGAACAGCGTGCAGCAATTCAATCCGTTTGCGAGCCTTGGAGCTGTCCGATTGATTCGCCGCCGCGGCTTCAAGAAGATCCAGAGCGCGCGGATAGCTCCGTAAACGGATTAGGAGATTGGCAGCCGACACGAGGAGGTCACTCCGCGAGCTTTCGTTGGCTTCCCGTCGCGCCGCTTGCGTCAGTGCCGCCTGTGATCCGTCGCGAGCCGCTGTCGTAGCAAGCGCGATTCCCGACCGCGTTGCACTGGACGGCAATGAATTACAAAGCTGAAGAACATCGTCCCACTTCCGCCTGTAGAAGAGCACGAATAGAAGATTGTCGTCGTATTGTTCGCCGTTTTCTTTGTCGACTTGCTTCAGAGCTCGGTATTCTGCAGCCGCTCCATCAAGATCGGAGTTGGCGGAATAGCGCTCACCTTGCGCATCATGCTCTAGAAGGATTGCCAGGTCAGCGTAATTCCCCCACGTTTTCGAGTCGAGATCGATCGCCTTCCTGTATGCGGTCACACCACCTTTCAAGTCGAAGCCGGTGCCGAAGCGGCGTCCAATCAGGTCGTGTTCAAGAATCCACGCCCGAGCACTCCATCCGACTGCGTTAGTTGGCTCGAGCTCGGTGGCCTGCGAGGCCTCTTTGCGCGCCTCTTCCCCGAATCCTGCGGCTAACAGGGCATTTGCCATCTGGATGTGATGAAGCGCCTCGGTTGGATGCAGCTTTATAAGGTCTGCATAGGACGCCAGCGCTTCGCGCGCTTTGCCCTGCGCGAGCAAGCTGGCCCCCTTCTGAGGAAAGCTGATTATGATTGCGTCGGTCCGGCCGAGCGTGTGCGCGGCTTGCTCCAGGGCCTTGAGTTCGGTTGGGCTATAGCGTGCTTTAACGGAGTCGAACCGTAACACAGCGCTAACAACGCCACCGTCTTCGAGCACATAGTGTTGACTAAACCTGGCTGGACCGATTGACTGTTCGACATCCTTCGGAAGTGTAGGTGTTCCGAAACCGGGAGGCGGCTCGATTCGGTAGCGCCACTCGGTTGCAAAAGGTTGTACCTCAATGTCGTTCATACGCGGTTTCCAACCGGGCTGCTCGGGTTTGTCGGTACCGTCATCCGTCCGCACATGATCGGGATAGCCCCACGTGATGCCATCGAACCGAATAGCGACCACTGCATGGTTGAAATCAGAAGCCCCACGCCTTCCTTTGGCAACTTCGAGTCTCAATTGAAACGGTTTGGTCAAGTCGCTTCCGGAAGTGTGCTCCGTGCTGGTCAAATCTTCCGCGAGAAATGTGCTCTTCACATAGCGAACTAATGCTTCCCGAGTCTCTTTCGTCTCCTCTTGTCCGTACCTGCCTCTCAGGATCGCCGATTCCTCCCCGGTGCCCTCAAACGTCTCCACGATTTTCGCCGGGCCGTATTCGGAAAGATGGAACTCACGTTTCACCCTCTGCGTGTTTTCTGACGGCATATTAATCGGGATTCGGAGTAGTTCGCTGGTTTCTGGTCCGACGATAAGCGACAATCGTCCCTGATCACCCCAAGGCAAGTCTCCTGGTGCGAAAAACTCTGCGGTTGCATCGATCCAGATGGCGGGTTTTCCTGGCACATAGACGATCGCATGGTCAAAATCGCCCAGACCTGCAATATCGTTGTTCACATCATTACCACCGCGGGTATTGAGGAGAGCGAGTTGCGCGGGGATACCCGCTGCCTGGAGCGCCGAAATCAAGACCACAGCCTTGTCCTTACAGTCTCCATACCCACTTTTCAAAGTGTCTCCCGCAGGATGGGGAATCAGCCGAGACGATCCAAATTCCAATCCGGTGTAACGAACCTTTTGGTGCAGGTTGGTAACCAGCCTTCGCATGAGTTCCAACCCTTTAAGGTTGGTTGTTCCGTCAAGCAAGACTCCCACGTCGGCAGGGCGAATGGCGCTCTCGATGTCACTGTAGTAGCCTCTGGCAACCGCGTTCCACGATTCCCCGGTGGCATATTCGATCATTGCCCACTGGTCAAAGTCTGCGGGTAGGTTACCCTCAGATGGTTCAAGAGCATCAAGGGGACCTTGCTCAAACCGCAATATGGTTACACCATTATTTTCCGTCCGTGTTATCGCGACGGAGGGCGCCTTGTGAATCTTATATTTCGGAACTGCCGAAGTCGGTGATTGCAGTTCCAGAAGGGAGTGCAAGACTGGCCCTTCTCCACCGAGATAATAGCGCCAAATACCGCCGTGACTATTTGGGGGTTGCGAATCTACCCAGACGACTTCGTCTTCTACGATTGAACCTATTTCTATGCTGGGCAGTGGACCCGAGTACGAACGAATATCTTCGTAGATTTCCGGACGTTGATCGTGAACGGGGGTTTCCGTCAAAACCTTCGGATCTAGTGGGACTACGCTTCCATCCGGAGCGATCACACGCGCGCGAATCTGAGGTCTGGAACTGCGCCACGGCGACCAGGTTGCCTTGACTGTCCCCCAACGCTTAAATGCATCTTTCGTTTCGACACGATAAACAGTTCTTGTCGTCAAGGTATATTTACCGTCAGCATCGAAAGCTACGTGACGTTCGTCAGTAAATACCGTGACCTTCGCATATTGTTTTGGTTTTATCGCAGCCGCTGCCGCTCCAATCTCCTTTGGGTCCGCAGAGAAAGGTTGTGTGTTCCAAGGCGCAGGGTTGGTTTGAGCGTGAAGCCAGGACGCGAAAACCCCTATGACAAAGAGAAACATGTAATAGGGACGAACCGATAAATGATTCATAGGTTTGACGTATGACTATAGCCTGCGGTCCGAAAGACGCACGACTGCAACTAAGCCTATTCGAAATCATCAGCAAACGCACACTAGTTGTTGGTAATGCGGCAGGTTCCTAGACAGTGGATTCGGCGGGGTACGGAGTTGCTCGCGGCGTCACGCTTCCGCGGCTGAGCGCGCCATGCTTTTCTGCTTAATACGTCGCGAGTTTTTCCCGTTGGTTGCGATGAATTCTCCTACACTCTGGGCCGGCATGGGCTCGGAAAACAAATATCCCTGGGCTGAACCGCAACCGGCCAACGCCAACAACTGCTGGTGGTTGGTTGTCTCCACCCCCTCCGCGACTACTTTAAGGTCTAGATTGCGTGCTAATCCTACGATGGTGGTGATGATGGCGTAGTTTTCCGCATCCATCGTCTTAACAAACGACTGATCGATCTTTAGGGTATCGACCGGGAAGCGGCGGAGATAGCTGAGAGAAGAATATCCAGTGCCGAAATCGTCGATGCTCAGTTTTACGCCTAGCGCCCGAAGCTGCGACATGGTTTGGCCTGTCGCCAAGACATCGTTCATGGCCAGACTCTCGGTGAGTTCAATGGTCACGCATTCGGGATCGACTCCACTCTCGTTGAGCGCATCTTTGACGTGCCCAACAAAACTGGCGTGCGAGAAATGTTTTGAACTGACGTTGATGCTGACATACAACGGCGGTTCCACGGGATGACTCTTTCGCCAACTCGCCGCCTCCAGACACGCCGTCCTTAAGACCCAAACACTGATCGGAACGATCAGACCGCTCTGTTCTGCTACAGGAATGAAGGTGGTTGGCGGTATAGGACCCGATTCCGGCGGCTGCCACCGTAACAGTGCTTCGAAGCCCTGAACTATCCCCGTTTCGACGGCCACGATCGGCTGGTAGTGAAGTGACAGCTCTTCGTTTTGGAGCGCATATCTCAGCTTGGCTTCCAAAAGCAGACGGTTCATGACCTGTTCGTGCATGGCGCGATCAAAGAGCTCGCTGCAGGACTTGCCTTGGTTCTTCGCGCGATACATCGCAATATCAGCATTCTGCAAGACCGTTTCCGCGGACACATCAGGTGTGGTCATTGCAATGCCGATGGAGGTGCTCCGAAAAACTTCAATTGCGTCGAGCAGAAAGGGCGCGGCAAAGGAAGATTGGATTCTCTGGGCCACGCGGATGGCATCGCTCGGGTCGGTTACGTCTTCGACCAGAACTGTAAACTCATCGCCACCAATCCTTGCCATGGTGAGATCGCTCCGCATGCATGCCCGGAGCCGGTTGCTCACTTCCTTGAGCAGGAGGTCACCGGTAGCATGGCCATAGCAGTCATTGACGAACTTGAAATCGTCGATATCAATAAAGAGGACGGCGGCGGTCTGGTGTGGATGCCTTTTCATCCGGTCGACAACGCTTTGCAGGCGTCCCAGAAACAGAGCCCGATTCGGGAGGCCAGTCAGGGTATCGTGGGTGGCGTTAAACAGTAATTCGTCCTGAGCACGCTTCCGTTCCGTGATGTCGCGCGCGTTATAGACAATTCCGCCGACATTCTTCTCCTGAGTCAAGTTTCGAATGACACACTCGAAATAAAGCCACGATTTGTCCGCATGCTGTAGACGAAACTCAACAATCGGATTCTCTCCCGGCCTCGCTGATCGCGGCTCGTTGCTCACGGTTTTCGCGAGGTCATCTGGGTGAACCAGATCGCTCAGATTCGTTCCCACCAGAGAATGGCCGGACAGAGCCAGAACGACCTGAATAGAAGGACTGGCGTACTTTACTTGACCTGAGGGATCCGCGATAAGAATGATGTCGGTTGACTGCTCGGTAAGAGCGCGAAAGCGTTCTTCACTCTCACGGAGGGCTTTGCGCTCCGTTTCCTGCAGTTCACCGAGATGCTCTTGCCGTTGTAGCCGGAGAAGCAATATGAGAATGGCGGTTGCCGCCAATATCGCGGCCGCCAGCAACTCGTTTCTCTCCCGCACAGCAACGCCCTCGGCCCACTTGTCCTCCCCTTCCATCGCAATCTGCAGTTGGTGCTGCATCAAGTCATACTGCGGGCTGACTTGCTCGAAATCGGTCTGCTTGGCTTCGTCAAAATTCCCCGTCTGCATCAACACCCATTGCCGGCCGGTCGACATGAGGTACTTGTCTAACACTGGCCAGGCTGTCTGCAACGAGTCTGTGTGATACGCGTGAAGGTGTGCCGCCAGCACCGCGTTGGGTAGCGAATGTCGGGCGGTTCGCATCTCGGCTTCCGCTTCGGGGGTAAGACGCTGATCCTGCAATGCGGTTAATGTCAGGTTGTTGATCTCCCGCGTCACCACAGCGATTTGATTGAGAATCACTTGGGCGGAACGGGCCTCTTCGACCTGATTTCTTTGAAACCAGGACAGAGCAACCAGCCCGACAATGGCCGTTGCGAGAAAGCCGAATACAGCTGTTAATTTTGGACGAGTTACCAGGTTCCCGCAGCGCAGGTCAAGGGTTCTCCGGACGCCCTGGACGAATTTGGCCATGGAAAGCGGATCAGAATCCCGTTCGCAAACACACGGGTCAATTGCTGGGGAGAGGGATCACCCGATTCGCCGGGCAAAATACCCATACAGCGATCGGAGATCAGGATCCGATTTTGGCACGTTCCGGCAGAGGAGCCACATTACGAAAGCGCGTTACCAAAGTGTGGATATGAAGCCGGGCGCTTGCGAGATAGTCGAGCCCCGGCTAATGCTGTAGGTCGACCGGCAGTCCGCTATTGATGGCGGCTCGCACTTTGGACATCAGGCAATCGCGGTCTCCGAAATCGGCGGGTTCAATGGGCTCGTGGAATTGAATGGTCACGGTTCCTGGCTGGATCGCGAAGCGTGCTTTCGGCATGCACTCTTCGGTGCCGGAGATGGTGATCGGCACGACTGGAACTTTGCACTCTTCAGCCAGATAGAAAGGACCCTTCTTGAATGGGAGCAGCTTGCCGTCGAACGAGCGCTTCCCTTCCACATAGATGGTCATGTTCAGGCCTTGCTCAATGGCGCGGACCGCGTCGCGCACGGCCGCGATGCCGGCATCGCGATTTCCACGATCGACCGGGACGAGTGATCCGAGCGTCATGATGTGGCCGAGAATGGGAACCTTGAACAGTTCCTGCTTTACCATCACCGAAGTGCGGCGGGGGATCAGCGGCAGGGTCAGCGGCGGATCAAGATTAGAAATGTGATTCGACATGAACACATAGGTGCGCGCCGGATCAATTTTGTCGAGGCCGATAGTTTTCACTTTTACACCCGCGATGCGTACTCCGGCGAAAGCGGCCCACATGCAAGTGTTGTACAGAAAGTTGATATCACGGGTGAGATAGGTCCACGGAAAGCAGAATAGCGCTGCAAAGGGCAAGGACACGGCCCAGAACAACAGCATGAGAATGGTGCGGAACACCTAGCTTTTCACCCCGAGACTTTTCACGCCGGCGTTTTTCAAACCAGTGCTTTGCAATTCACGCAGGCGTTGGGGAAGCTTCTCATAGATGCCGCCGAATCCGCCATTGGACAGGATGGCAACCACGTCGCGTTCCCGCAGCTCGGGAGCGATGCTGCTGACGATCGCATCGGCATCGGCGAGAATCCGGGCTTGTTTTCCGCGCTGCTGAATGTCGGCGATTACGCGCTGCAGATCGAGGCGCTCGGTCTCCGGAATTGCCTCGGATTTAAAGATGGCGGCGACCACGACCTGATCGGCAAGCGACAGACTGCGGGCAAGCGCATCCTGCAGCACATTGCGGCGCATGGTGTTCGAGCGCGGTTCCAGAATGATCCAGAGGCGAGATTGCGGATAGCGGGCGCGCAAGGCAAGGATCGTCTGCTCGATGGCGGTGGGATGATGCGCGAAGTCGTCGATGATGGTGACTCCGTTGACTTCGGCCTTCACTTCGAGGCGGCGTTTTACGCTGCGGAAGCTCTCGAGGGCGCTCGCAATCGCTTCTTTCGAGACCCCGTGATGCGCGGCGAGCGCGGCGGCGGCAGTCGCGTTCCAGACGTTGTACTCGCCTCCCAGCGGAAAGTCGAAGTCAGCCCAAAGTTTGCCGTCGCGCAGAACCGACCAGGATGTGCGCTGTTCGCCCAGCTTCAGATCGGCGATTCTCCAGGCAGCGCGGTGCGCGGTGCCATAGCGTTCTACGAGACAGAAAGCTTTCTGCAGACAGCGGTCGATGCTGGCTCCCGCAACTTCGCCAGCGTCGAAGCCGACGATTCGTCCACGCCGCGGAACCAGGTTGACCAGTCGCTTGAACGCGGTTTCAACTGCATCGAGATCTTTGTAAATGTCCGCGTGGTCGAATTCGACCGACGTGAGAATCACGGAATCCGGAAAATAGTGCAGAAACTTCGGACCCTTGTCGAAGAACGCAGTGTCATATTCGTCACCTTCGAGTATGAAATGCTTGCCGTCGCCGAGACCAAAGCTGCGGCCAAAGTTTTCGGCGATGCCTCCGATCAGGAACGAAGGCTGCAGACCGGCAGTTTCAAAGATCCAGGCCAGCATTGATGTTGTCGTCGTTTTGCCGTGCGTGCCGGCCACTACAAGCACGTCTTTGCCTACCAGGAACTCATCGTGCAGAATTTGTGGCATCGAACAGAAAGGAATGCGCTGGTCGAGAACCAACTCGAGCTCGACGTTACCGCGCGAGAGCGCATTGCCGACGACCACGAGATCGGGTCGTGGATTAAGGTTCGCCTCGGCAAACGGCTGGGCCAAGGGGATTCCGAGCGATTCGAGGAACGTTGACATGGGCGGATAAGCAGCCGCATCGGAACCGCTGACGTGGAATCCGCGCTCCTGCAGCATTCCGGCGAGCGAAGCCATGGCGGTTCCGCAGATGCCAATCAGATGAATATGTTTCGGATTACTCATTGGATTTGTGCGCAGGCTCGCTCATTGGCTTGTTGCTGACTCCAAAATCTTCAGGCTGACTTGGCTGCCCACTTCGAGCCGCGCTCTCACTCCGATCGGGAGAGTGATGTTCGCGTGCGAGACGTGGCCGGAACGCAGACCGAACGCCACGGGTATTCGCAAGTCCTCGACGATACGCAGAATGACTTCTTCAAGCGTGTAATCCTGATCGGCACTCTGGCGGCAATCGAGCATTTCGCCGAAAATCATGCCACGCACGTCTTTCAGTTTCCCAGCCAGTTTCAGTTGCATCAGCATGCGGTCGATCTGGAAGGGCTTGGCGGCGATGTCTTCGATGAAAAGAATCGTGCCGGCGGTGTGAATCTCCTGCGGCGTGCCGAGCGACGCTGCCAGCATGGAAAGACAACCGCCATAGAGAATACCTTCGGCCTCGCCGGCCACCAGCGGTTTTGCGCCCGATTCTCGGCCGATCACCCACTCGGCCGCTCCGCCTAACGCGCTCGCCCACGAACTCATGTCGACGCCATCGGAGACAGCGAAATCCTTGGCTACCATCGGGCCATGAAAAGTCACAACGTTCGCGGCGTCGGCGATGCAACATAGCAGGGTTGTGATATCGCTGTAGCCGACAAATATCTTGGGGTGAGCAACGATTTTGTTCGGATCAAGGCTGGCGGGCAGATAATTCGAGCCATAGCCTCCGCGAGCGCAGGCGATGGCCCGCACATCGTCGCGAACGAACATATCTTCCAGTTCCTTCGCCCGGCGCTCGACCGATCCGGCAAAATAGAGGTCGCGGTCGAGAATGGAATCAAAATAAAAGGGCTCATATCCGGCGGTGCGAAGGCCATCGCATCCGGCCTCGAGCATCTCGCGCTTCAGGTTGGAGGCGGGCGCGACGATTCCGACCTTGTCGCCCCTGCGGAGCGGTCGCGGCTTGATTCGCGAATTTGTGGAAGCGGGATTCATACACGCGGCGCCTAGAGGCGCGTTCGTGCTGTGCATTGCGTGCATGCCTGAAGGCATGCCCTTTACGAATCTTTTTCAACCCGGAGTGTCGAGTCCCATCTTAAATGAAGAACTCACCGCGGCAGATGATCGTTGCTGGACCACGCAGATAAACCTGATTCTCCCAGCGCATCGTCTGCGCACCTCCGGGAGCGACCACCTTCACCGGTGAGCGGACCCGGCCGCTGGCAATGGCTGCGACAGCCGAGGCACAGGACCCCGTGCCCGAAGACTGCGTTTCGCCAACACCGCGCTCAAAGAGGCGGATTTCGATTTCATTTGGGCTCCGCACGACCACGTACTCAACGTTCGTACCCTGCGGAAACTGCGGCTGCGTGGCGAGTACCGCCGCTTCCCGTTGCCAACCATCCTGAAAGCTTTCAACAAAAATGACGAAGTGCGGATTCCCCATTGAGACTTTCGTCCCCACAGCTCGCACCCACATCGTTTCAATCGCCAGTTCGCCGCCCACTTGGGGCACTCCCATATCAGTTTCGAACTCAAAGGTGGAATCCTTTCGTTCCAAGAGACGGCAAGTCTTCAGGCCGGCGCCGGTGCGAATCACAACCTCGTTTTTGTCTCCTCGCGAACAGATGTCTGCGGCTACGCAGCGCGTGCCATTGCCAGAGATTTCCGCCCCTGACCCGTCGGCGTTGATCAGGCTCGCTTTGATATCGGCGTCGGCGTCGGGATAGAGCCACTCGACACCATCGGCGCCGACGCCATGCTGGCGATTGCACAAGCGGCGAGTGAGGGCGGCCAGGTCACCCATGGCGCGTGATCCGTCGATGAGTAGGAAGTCATTGCCGCACGCGGATGCTTTCGTAAATGGGATCGCCGCGTTTCGGCTCAGGTCAGGCGAAGAGCTCATTCGTGTTCCATCGTCCCGAGCGCAGTCACGGTGGCAAAGGCGATCGACTCGTGCAGCTTCAGAGAGAATAACGACTGTTGATCGCGCTCGCCATCCACCGAGAACACCATGCGGAAGTCCGGATCAGCGTTCGCAATGTGCACGCTGTGCATCGTTAGTTGCTCTGCATCAAGAGTTCGATTCACCTCGCGCAGCATCCCATCGACATTGCGACCGGTCACCTCGTAGGTGGTTGAAAACGCCTTCAGCGAAAATGCAACTTCCATTCGTCCCAGCAACACGAGGGCAAAGAGAATGATGGCCGTGGCGAAGCAGGCGGTGAGATAGAGGCCGCCGCCCGCAGCCATTCCCACCGAGGCGACTACGAACAGAGTTGCTGCGGTGGTGAGTCCGGTGACCGACGTCTTGGCGTGGAGGATTGAGCCGGCTCCGATGAAACCGATGCCAGGAATGATCTGCGAGGCGATGCGCGTGGCATCGGAGTCGGAGCCAAGCTGACGTGAAAGAATCGTGAACATCGCCGCGCCAAAGCAGATAAACATGTTGGTGCGCAGGCCGGCGGGCTTGTGACGCCACTGGCGTTCGAGACCAATGATGCCGCCCAGGACCGCTGCCAGCGTTAACCGTGCCAATGTCGAACTCAGCACCACGCCCAGTTCGTTTTGCAGCAGTTCGGCGACTTGATGGGAAATCGTCATGAGGAACAATCCCGAGCGGATTTTATCACCGCCACCCCTTGCTTTCTCTTGCGCTTGCGGAGCAGGGTTAACGCGATCGATTCGGGCCGCTCCGCGCCGCGTAGATGCGCGCGTGAGGCTGCCCGCTGGAGTGGATTTCCATGAGCTCGGTGAGGTTGGACCGGTTCACGTTTTGATCCACCACGTCGCCTTCGAAAGCAACAACGTAATCCACGTAGCGCGGGGGATCGGCTAAGGCACGTTCCCACAATCCGTCGGGATCTGTAGGACGCTTCCACGGACGGTGATTCTCATTATTGATCACGCGAAGCAGAGGGACGCCTGCTTGCTCCATGACTCCGACATGTTCGCCGAGATCCATCAGAAACGTGGAGTTGGGCGGCAAGCCTTCCACAGCGCGCTGCACGGCGGAATTGAGATTGTGACGGATATCCCAGTTTTTCTGGGCTTCCTGCAGGCATTGCGGACCGATGGTCCATACCGAAGCGTAGCTGAGGGCCATCAGCGCGACGATTAGCGCCGCCAGTTTCGCGGAGTGGCGTTCGAAGGCCAGAACGGCGGAGCCTGCAAGCATTCCTGCCGATACCGCAAACATGGGCAACATTTGCAGGCCGTAGCGCTGGTTGAATGTGGCAAACGGCCACCACGTGTGCACGTGAATTGGCACCGATCCATAGGCGATCGAGAGAGCATAGAAGACTAACGGAGCCCATAAGAAAAGCATTGGGGCGAACGCAACGCGCAGTTTGCAACAGGCGATCGCCAGCGCTAGAAGAGCGGCTAGCAGCCACAGGCGCCCCCAGTTGCCATCGGCCATATTCAATTGCGCCGATTTCATGAAATACAACGCGGCTATCGCGGGATTGTGGAGAGCCGGATTGGGCGCTCCTACCCGTTGCTCGATGGCCTTGGCCGAATACGGACCGTTAGCGAATTCCAAAGGGTTGCCGTATACAGCGGCGTTATAAGCAAGCCAGAGGACTGGGACGGCCGCAATCCCCAGCAAGAACTTGACTGCCGTTCCTCGAAAGGTGCGATCTTGCCAGCGGCGCAACACGGCTACAACAACAGTCAGGCCGATGACTCCAGCAAGGAACCATCCGTCGTAGCGGGTCAGTTCAGCACCAGCCAGACACCATGCGCAGCGCATCAATGGAACTGACGGAGAACTCCGCGGCCGTCCGGAGTTCATTTCATTAGGGAAGGCCCTCAGAAATTCGGTGAAGTAGACGACGGCCCAGATAAACAGAGCAAGGTAGACGGATTCCGTCATCGCCGTCGCCTGCATGTAGGCGAGATTGGGATTGGCTCCGTACGCGAATGCCGCGATCCATGCGGATATGCCAGCCGCGGACTGAGTGCGGGTATTACCTGCCAGTGTGCCGCGCACCAGACGAAAGATTCCGACCACTCCGAATACGTAGGCAACCATGGACGGGAATGAGCCACCGGCGCCACTTTGCCACAGGGCGTTCGACCAGAGAAATGGGATCATCAACAAATGCGGCAAGGGCAACCACACGGTTCCCAGTTGCAGAAGGCCCGGAGTCTGCGAATCAAATACGCGGCGGGCAATGTTGATGTGCGCGACGGCGTCTCCGTAGAAGAGGAGAGTGTTGCGCTGGAAGTAATAGATGAAGGAAAAGAGCGAAATGAGGGCAGCGATTCCGGCGACGCGGGCCAGGCTGCGGTCGGAAGTCCCCCTTATTTTGCGTTCGCGGCGGGCGGTCATTGCTGGTTAGAGAGGGCGACCTCAGCGGCTAAAGCCGTCATCAGAATAACCTGTATCGCAGAGGTGAACTGCTGCGCCGCCCACGATCCCGGTACATCCTGGTTCGCAACCGCCGGAAGCCCAGGTTAGCGCCCACAAAACGGGCGCGAATCTGGGGCACAGTGAGCTTGCTTTACTCCAGGTGCGTCAGCTCGCGAAACATTTGGAAGCGAGCATCGATTTCGACTCGGGTCAGGTTCTGCAGGCGCTCGGTACCGAAGCGCTCCACGGCAAAGGATCCCATCACGCCGCCATAGAATAAGGCGCGCTTCAGGACCTCGCGGTTAATTTCGCCTTGCGAGGCGATGTATCCCATGAAACCTCCAGCGAAGGAATCGCCGGCCCCGGTAGGATCCTTGACCTCTTCAATGGGCAGCGCGGGCGCGCGAAAGGGATGGGAGCCGATGCCGAAGGCGCCTTCGCGGAAGAAGATGGTGGCTCCGTACTCGCCGTGCTTCACCACCAGCGCATTCGGGCCCATGGCCAGAACTTTTTTCGCCGCTCGCGGCAGATTTTGTTCCTTGGCCAGCATCTTTGTTTCCGTGTCGTTAATCAGCAGAACATTGACCAGCTTCAGCGTCTCCGCCAGTTCCTTCGGAGTGCCGTTGATCCAGAAATTCATGGTGTCGCCGCCGGTGAGGCGCACACCGTCCATTTCGAGGCGAACGGCCGTCTGGAGAGTTGGATGAATGTTGGCAAGGAAGAGGAATTGTGTGTCCGAGTACTCCTTGGGAATGCGCGGCTGGAATTTTTCGAAAACGTTGAGTTCGGTGAAGTCGGTCTTCGCCTCGTTCAGGTTGTCGAGATATTGTCCGCCCCAACGGAACGTTTTGCCGCTGGTTCGCTCGATGCCGCGCGTGTCGACTCCGCGACGCTTCAAAACGGCCTCGTGCTCGGTCGTGAAATCGTCGCCCACGACCGCCACCATGCGGACATCAGTGAAATAGCTGGCGGCCAGCGAAAAATAGGTCGCGGCTCCGCCCAGAATATCGGTCACGCTGCCGGAAGGAGTGGCGATGGTGTCGAAAGCTACCGAACCTACTACGAGAATGCTCATGAAGCTCCGTGGATCAGTCGTTGGTCGTTGGTCGCAAGTCGTTGGTCGTTCGGTAGCACAGGCCATAACGCATCAAGCCAACGACTAACGACGAGCGACCAGCGACTATTTCAGATATTTTCCCAGGATCAGCTGCAATTTCTCTTTCGTGGCTGCTGGGATCTTGGCCGGGTCGGTGAGGATCGCGTGGGCCAGCGCCGATCCACATTTGCAGGAACGCGTTTTGGGCATCGCGGCCACGGTTGTCTTCACGACCTTCGCGGCGTTCTCCGCGTTCTTGACTAACACCTTGACGATCTGCTCGACAGTCACGGAATCATGATGCGGATGCCAGCAGTCATAATCGGTGACCATGGCGATCGTCACGTAGCAAATTTCCGCTTCGCGGGCTAGTTTTGCTTCCTGCAGGTTAGTCATGCCGATGACGTCGGCGCCCCAGCTGCGATAGACCTTCGACTCGGCTTTGGTAGAGAACTGCGGACCTTCCATACAGATGTAGGTGCCACCCAGTTTGCCGGACACACCCGCGGCCTTGCAGCCGTCGCGAACGACCTTCGTCAGCTCGCCGCAGACGGGATCGCCGAATCCGATGTGGGCGACAATGCCATCGCCGAAAAATGTGTCGATGCGATGACGCGTGCGGTCGAAAAACTGGTCTGGAATCACGAAGTCGAGCGGCTTGTGCTCTTCCTTCAAAGAACCGACAGCTGAGACGGAGACGATGCGCTCGACGCCGAGTTGCTTAAAACCGTGAATATTGGCGCGAAAGTTCAGTTCGCTCGGCAGGAGCTTGTGGCCGCGCGCATGACGCGCGAGAAATGCGACTTTCCGGCCTTCGAGCGTTCCAAGAATGTAAGCGTCAGAAGGTTCTCCGAATGGAGTCTTGAGTTCAACTTCGTGCGCTTCGCTGAAACCCGGCATGTGGTACAGACCACTGCCGCCGATAATGCCAATCTCTGCCTGTTGCAAGTGCGCTCCTGAATGGTTGGGAGTGTTCGCGGAACCTGTGATTATACAAGACCGAAACTCAGGGCTTGTCGGGCGCGGCCGGTTGGGGGGCCAAAAATCGGCTTCGACTTTTCTCGTCGTTTCGTCGTCCAGGCTTTCGCTGATCAGGATTTCGTCACCGCGAACTTCGATCAATACCGTTCCCTCCTCGGTCAGCCAGGCGTGGCGTCCGCGCAGGGTTCGCCAGGAGTCGGCGGGAGGCGCATCATCGGCAACTTTTCCGTCGGCACCGAGTCCCTGCCGTTTCTTATAGCGCTGCGCCAGCGATTTCGCATACACGGCGGCGAATTCCGCGGCCTTCGCCTCACTCGACCACCGGGAGACATAGAGCACTCCGATCGGTGCCGACTTGTCTTTCTTCGGCTTGCCGGCGAAGTAATAGCCGCCGCGCCACTCCGGATACATCGCGCTGGCCTCTTCGCGTCCAGCGTACTGCTCGATCAGGACGTCGACATCAAATTCGCCCATGGCGCCGATATCGAAGGTGTCATAGTCCTTGAAGTCCTTGTCCATGTCGATGAGCTTCAGCGGCTCAAGTTTTTCGTGCGAAAGGTAGGTGTCGGGTTCCATGATCTCGCGGGTTGTCCGAGGAGGGTCTTTGAAGGCGCCCGCATAGGCGAGTGCCTTCCCACCGGCTTGCAGGAGCGCGGCAGTGAAGTCGAGTCCGTAACGATAGGGAAAAGTCAGCTCCTCTTTCAGGAAGATCGGTGCGTCACGAAACGCGGGAGTGTCCGCGGTTCCGACGAGCATGCCTTGTTTGAGCGCTTCGGCGATCTCCGGCGACTCGAGCAGCGTCTTACCCGTCGGCGCGAGGGAATAATCCATCAGCACGACCATGGCTTGGCCTTCGACGACAGCCTGGCGGGCCGATGTCTCCTCGTCGTTCGCGATGTCGGCGGGGCTGGGGTCAGTCTTCTTTTCGTCTTCTCCGGCCCGCATCCACTTCTCGATGCCGAACGACTGGTCTTGCAGTGCGTGCGTGAGTTCGTGGGCCAGCACTGGTTTCTGCTGATCGGCGTCGACCCAGTTCAGTAAGTTCACGGTTTTCGTCTTAACGTCGTAGTATCCGGCGACCTGCTCGCGCAACATCTTGACCAGGAAAGTGGGTAAGTCGAAGTCTTTCGGCAGCAAGCCAAATTTCTTGAGGACGGCAGACGATCTCTCGAGGCGCTTCGCGTCCTTATCTTCCCTCATGCTGTTTTCGATGTAGGACTGCACTTCGTCACGTTCAGTGAGGCGGCGCTTCACATCGTGCTTGATGGGGAGAGCGGTATCGTCGCTGGCAAACTGCAGGATTTCGTCGACGGAACGGAAAAGCTTCTTCGCCTCTTTGGGGGAAACGATGGTTTCCTGTGTGGCGCGGGCGCCCTCGCCCGCGCGGGGCTGAGTTTGAGACTGCGGCTGATCCTGCGCCCAAGTCACGCAGAGCAAGAGTGCGAATAAAAGGACTACGCTGTACTTCCACAACTTCATGTTGTTTCTTTTCCTAAGAACATTATGCGGTATTTTGCGCTTTCTTAGCGGCTGGCGACCGTGTGCGCGATCCACTCGCCCGCTTCGCGAGTGCCAAGCGAGCCGCCGATGTCGGTCGTCGTTTTCTTCTGGCGGACTGCATCCAGCACGGCAGCTTCGATCTTCTGCGCGGCAGTGGGCATTCCCAGATATTCCAGCATCATCGCTGCCGAGAGAATTGCACCGAATGGGTTGGCAAGATTCTTCCCAGCAATTGGTGGCGCGGAACCATGGACGGGCTCGAACATCGAAGTATGGCCTGGACGCAGATTGCCGCTCGCGGCCACACCTAAGCCCCCCTGCAATCCCGCGGCGAGGTCGGTGATGATGTCGCCGAACATGTTATTGGTCACCACCACGTCGAAGCCTCGCGGATCGCGCACCATCTGCATGCAGAGGGCATCGACGTACATGTGCTGCGTTTCGATGTTGGGACATTCGGCCGCTACTTCTTTGAACGTGCGCTGCCACAAGCCGCCGGCGTGGGTCATGGCATTCGATTTGTCGCACATCAGAACGCGCCGTCGCCGCGAGCCGTCCAACTTGAGATTCCCGGCACAGTACTCAAACGCATAGCGAATGATGCGCTCCACACCTTGGCGGGTGTTGATGTCTTCCTGAATAGCAATTTCTTCCGCTGTTCCCTTCTTGAAGACGCCGCCGCAGTCGCCGTAAACACCCTCGGTGTTTTCGCGGATGACGGTGAAGTCGAGGTCTTTGGGCTCGACATCTTTGAGCGGGCATAGTGATGCGTGCAGCAGGCGCACGGGACGCACATTGGCGTAGAGGTCCATCTGGGTGCGCATGCCCAGCAGTATTTCCTTGGCATGAACATTCGATGCCACACGCGGATCGCCGAAAGCGCCAACGAGGATGGCATCGAAATCGCGGGAGAGCATAGCGAAGCCGTCCGGCGGGACCGTCACTCCGTCGGTTAGATAGCGGTCGGCTCCCCAGTCGAAATGGGTGAAGATCAGATCAGCGGTGACCGCTTCCAGCACCCGTATGGCCTGCGGAATCACTTCCTTGCCGATGCCGTCGCCGGGAATCACGGCAACTCTCTTCTTTGTGCTCACGTTCGAACGTTAGCACAGGCACGAACCGTTTATAAACAAACCGGCATCTCTGTAGAGATGGGGCTTTGCCCCGTCGGGCAGCGCCTTACTGTCAGCCGAGACGCGCAAGCCGCGTCTCTACACGAAATTGGCTGAGATCCTGTCGGCATCTGCGCTTCGCTATAATTGAGAGTTGAACTTATGACATCTACGACAGTTTCGGGGACGCATTCCGTCTCGCACGCGGGCACGACCCCCAAGTCCGACTACGGCGACGTGCGCACCGAATTTCAGGCCTTGGTTTCAGGTTGCGGCCTCTATGATCTGAGTTGGCGCGCCAAGATTGCGGTGACTGGCGGTGACCGCGTCCGCTGGATGAATGGCATGGTCACGAATAATGTCCGCGACCTGGCCTCTGGCCACGGCGTCTACGCCTTCATGCTGAACTCCCATGGCCGCATTCAGGCAGATATATATGTCTTTCAGCGCGGCGAATCGTTGCTGGTGGATACGGAACTTGGGCAGCGCGAGAAGATTCTGCAGCTGTTCGATCGCTACATTATTGCGGACGATGTTGAATTTGCCGACATCAGCAACACGCTCACTGCAGTCGGACTGACAGGACCGGAATCACGTTCGGTTCTCGAACGTGCCGGGATCGCGGTTGCTGATCTAGCGCATCTGCAATTTGCAGAGGTCGTTTGGCAGGGAGTCCATCTCACAGTCTTGCGGTCAGGTGAGGAGGCGGGCGAGTCGTGGCAGCTCTGGGTTGTTCCAGAAAGCCTTAGCCGGCTCCGGGATGCGCTAGTGCAGGCCGGAGCTCGTCCTATCGGCGGCACAGCGTTGAATCTATTTCGCATCTCACGCGGCATTCCACAATTCGGCGTGGACATCCGCGAGCGTGATCTGCCGCAGGAGACCGGCCAGACGCGGGCTTTGAACTTCACCAAAGGCTGTTATCTGGGGCAAGAGATCGTAGAACGCATTCGCTCTCGCGGATCGGTTCACAGGCAGTTTACGGCGTTTTTGGTTGAGGGGACTCTGCCTGAAGCGGGCGCGAAGATTCTGGCGGCAGAGAAAGAAGTTGGTGAGATTACGAGCGGTGCGGTTTTGCCCATGCCGGACGGAGATCGCCCGGTTGCGTTGGGATATTTGCGTCGCGATGCAGCGGAAAAAGAACTGCGTTCGGGCGAATCGAAGCTGACGCCCGCACAGATTCCGATGCAGTAAACATCGTGTAGTGCGGGCACTCTTGTCCGCGCTGTTTGTAGGGCAGTGCTGCTGCCACGCGGACAGGATTGTCCGCGCCACACAGTCCAGAGAAATGGAAAACAATATGGCTCAAAAACGAAGAGAAGAAGAAGGCGAATTCAAAGTAAGCGACCGGCGGCTGTTCAATGCGGACGGCGAATTGCGCGACTCGACCGAGGAAAGCGTTTCGACTTCGGCCGCGCCAACGACCACTGCAACCGCGCCTCCAACGCCGACTGCCGCGCCGATTCCGGAAGCGGTCATCCCGCCACCCGCAGGGGCTCCCGAATCCGATATCCCCGAGCCTCCTACGGCGACGGAGCAGCAGGTGCAGCACGATGCCTACAAGCAGTCCGCGCGCGATCTGGATGCGCGCGTTGAATTGAGCGGACACTCAGCGAAAGAACTCGAAGTGAGTTTCGAGCGCTTTATGGCTTCGCTCTACATGACGGCCATGATGCAACTCGGCATGATGCACGAACAGGGCGGGCAACCCGGAGTGGACGTTATCGGTGCGCGGCAGACGATCGACACGCTCGGCATGATCGCCGAGAAGACCAAGGGCAATCTCACTCCGAAAGAACAGGGATTTCTGCAGAACTGCCTCTACGAGCTGCGCATGGCCTACGTGGAAGTGACCAATGCGCTGGCACGTCCTCCGCAAGCGCCCGGACCGATCACAGGCACAAACGGATAAATGCGGGCGACTCTGACGGTACTGGGCAGCGGCACGTCGATGGGAGTTCCGACCATCGGCTGCGATTGCGCAGTCTGCCGTTCGAGTGATCCGCGCGATCGGCGCACGCGCCCATCGGTGATGATCAGCTACAACGGGCATCACGTTATGATCGATTCCACGCCTGACTTTCGCGAGCAGGCTTTGCGGGAAAAGATCACACGTCTCGATGCCGTGCTCTACACTCACACGCACGCCGACCATATTCTCGGCATCGACGATCTGCGACCGCTGACTTATTACCACAAGCCGGGCAAGATGCCGCTTTACGGCACGCCTGATGCCTGCGAGTTCTTGCGCAACATGTTTCCGTATATTTTTTCGCCGAGTTATAAGTTCGGCGGACTGCCACAGGTAGAGTTGCGGGAAATCAACGGACCGGTCGAATTGTTTGGGGCGCGCTTCGAGCCGCTGACTGTGATTCATGGCGAGACTCCGATTCTTGGCTTTCGTTTTGGCTCGGCTGCGTATTTTACCGATCACAGCGAGATGCCGGACGAGACGCTGGAGAAACTCGGCGCCCTCGACATACTGTTTCTGGATGCGCTGCGCTATATCCCACATCCGACGCATTCGACGGTCGAGCAGTCGCTGAGGATCGTTGAGGCAGTCAAGCCGAAGCGGACATTGTTCACGCATATCTGTCACGACTTGCCGCATGTGGCCACGAACGCAACGTTGCCAGCTGGCGTGGAACTGTCTTATGACGGGATGAAGTTGGAGTTTGAGATTTAGAAATGCTGATTCACCGCCGAGACGCCGAGTTCGCCAAGAAATACTAAGAAAAGGCTTTTCTCGGCGAACTCGGCGTCTCGGCGGTAAAAAAGAATTGGAATGCAGGTATTTCACAAACTCGACGACGTCCCCCACGACCTCGGCCCAACCATGCTCAGCGTGGGGAACTTTGATGGCGTGCATCGCGCTCACCGGCACGTAATTGATGAAATTGTGCGGCGAGCAAGGTCGGCCCGTACGAAGGACAGTAACGCGCGGTCGGTGGTCGTGACCTTTGAGCCGCATCCGGCGCGCATTCTACGACCGGACCGCGAGTTGAAGCTGCTGACTCCGCTGCCGGAAAAAGTGCGGCTGCTCGAAGCTACCGGAATTGATGCAGTGCTGCTGCTTCCCTTCTCGCGCGATCTCTCGCTGATGACGCCGCATCAATTTGCCCACGACATTCTGAAAAAGCGGTTGCATGCGCGTGAGGTTCACGAAGGCTACAACTTCCACTTCGGAAACAAAGCGGCGGGAAACATCGAAATGCTGCGCGAGTTTGGCCGCGAAATGGGATTTGAGGTACACGACTATCCCGAAATGCGCCTGCGTGGAGAGAACGTTTCGAGCAGCCACATCCGCAAGCTGATTTCTGAAGGACGCGCAAGCCGGGCGCGGCATTTACTGGCGCGGCCGTTCAGCATTCTGGCGACCGCCGGACGCGGGCGCGGATATGGATCGAAGTACACGGTGCCGACTATCAACCTGGCGCGCTATGAAGAGTTAGTTCCTAAAGATGGCGTCTACATCACGCGCACGCGCATCGGCAGCGGCGAGAAGAGCGAATGTTTTGACTCAGTCACCAACGTCGGCAACCGCCCCACCTTCGGAGCCGATTCCTTTGCCATTGAGACGCACCTGCTGAACTTCCACCCCATCGAGCTAACGGCGGAGACGGAAGTCGAGCTGCATTTTCTGGATCGCCTGCGCGATGAGATCAAGTTTCCGTCAGTCGAGGCGCTGAAAGAGCAGATCGGGCGGGATGTGCGGAAGGCGCAGAGGTATCTACGGATACTGGGTTCCCCTAAATGATTAAACGGATCCATGTAACCGGCTATCGGTCTGTTCGCGAGCTTAGCCTCGAACTTCAGCCAATCAATGTCCTGACCGGCCCGAACGGGTGCGGGAAATCGAACCTCTACAACTCGCTTGTGCTGGTCAGCAGGGCAGTTCAAGGGCAACTCGCACGCGCAGTAGCAGAGGAGGGTGGGACTCCTAGTGTGTTCTGGGCTGGAGGGGAACGTGTTCGCTATCAGCGAAAAAAGCCCCCAAAGAGAGTCCTTCTTGGATTTGAAGGAGAGTTCTTCGGCTACGAGCTACAGTTGGGACTACCCGGTTTCAACGAGCACGCACTGGGAACTATGTTCACCCTTGATCCCCGTGTCAAGGAAGAATACATATGGCCGTCGGAATCCAAACGGCGCGTTCTGATGTTGAAGCGGGATGAGCCATCGGCATGGTTACGAAATTCGGAAGGGAAAATGACTACCTATCCCTTCGCGATCTCGAAGCACGAGTCTGTACTTTCGCAGATTATTGACCCTCATCTTTATCCAGAGATCAGCGCCCTGCGGAACGAGGTCTTATGCTGGCGGTTCTATCACCAGTTCCGTACCGATCTAGAATCTCCGCTTCGCCAACCACAAATCGGCGTCCAAACGACTGTGTTGAGCCGTGACGGCTCGGACCTAGCGGCCGCCCTCCAAACGATTCTGGAAATTGGTGAAGACGCATTCCTGCGCGAAACGCTTTCCGAGGCCTTTGGCGGTGCAACCCTTGTCATCGATGCGACTGATACCCTATTCAGTATCAGATTACGGATGCCCGGCCTGCTGCGACCACTCCAGGCGCGCGAATTTTCGGACGGGCAATTGCGATTTCTTTGCCTCTGCGCAGCGTTGCTAAGCCCTCGTCCGCCGTCGCTGCTGGCTCTTAACGAACCTGAGACCAGTTTGCATCCCGATCTCGTCAATTGGCTGGCCCGCTTGATTGTGCGCGCATCAAGAAATACTCAGCTCTGGATCACAACTCATTCCCTCACCCTGGCTGAGAGTATCGAGCAGCATTCAGGCATGCCTTGCGTGCGGCTTTGCATGGTCGACGGCGAAACGAAGGTAGATTCCGACCAACTATCTGTCCTCCGCTGATACATTCTCTCCCCAATGTTCACTGGAGTTCCGGCTTTCTCACCTTGGGTCCCCTGGCATAGACTCTTCCTATCATGAACTAGGGAGGCTGCATGAAGTCGTTGTTATGGACTTTGGTAGCGGGCGTGGCGCTTTTACTCAGTTGTCCATCGGCCCATGCGCAGAAGTCGAAAACTGCACAAGAAATAGTCTCCGACGCTAAAAGCCAAGCACAGGAGCAGCACAAACTGGTTTTTCTGGAATTCAGCGCTTCGTGGTGTAAGCCATGCCACATGCTGGATAGTTTTCTAGCTGCCTCGGAGATTGCCCCTATCATTCAGAAATACTTTGTCGTTGCCAAGGTTCACATCGACGAGAAACATGGCAAGCATCCCGAACTGGACACGCCAGGCGGAAGCCAACTGATGGCGAGCTTCGCCAAACCTCAAGGTGTCCCTTATCTCGTGTTCCTCGACGCGAACGGAAAGGCGATCATCAACTCTGAGATCGGCGCTGGGTCCAAAAACATTGGCGCCAATATTGGCTATCCAGCGGAACCGGAAGAGATCGACTGGTTCATGACAATGCTACGCAAGAGCGCACCGGAGATGACCGAGGATGAGACGCACAAGATCGAGGATTGGCTAAGGCAAGCGTCCAGAAAAATGTGAGGTCGACAAGACGACGAGCAATAGTCCGGAGGAAGCTTACTGCTAGGCAAACCGGTTTCGGGAGATCCTGTACGGACCGGACACCCAGCCCGAACCTTTCATAGATTTCAGCTCGCCTCCCCCTGCTACACTCCTCCCCAATGCCGATCGGCCCCGTCCAACCGCTGCGTCAGGCTACGACCGGGCAGCGCCGCACGCTGCTGGCAACCGCCATGGCCAGAGGATCGAACCTTTCTAAGGCCAATCCTGCGCCCCGTAAAAGATGCGAGAGATTTCAACGATGCGCTCTTTGACCTGATAGACAGCGATGTAGGGTGCAAAGACCAGTTCGCGCCGCCCATTCATGCGTCCAGGACGGCCACGGTGGGGGAACGTCCTCAACTCGGCACAGCCGTCATAGATGGTTTGCACGGTGTTTCGAGCGGCGGTGGGATTGCCTTTTTCGATGCGCTGAAATATGCGTTCTAGGTCGTCTGCGGCGAGGGTTGACCACCGGACTTCCATCCGCGTCAGGACTCGAACAGGCGGTCGAGCCGCTTTCCTACTTGCTCATGAGTGAGATATTCGCCGCGCTGGAAAGCTGCCTCGCCAAGCTTGACGGCTTCAATAAAGCGAGCTTCTTCGGCGAGATAGCGGCTGATCGCCTCCTGCGCAAGCGCATCCGCGTCGCGGCCTCGCTGGGAGGCCAGTTCCGCAAGTTGGTGCTGCTGCTCCGGAGTGAGATGGACTTCCATAAACGCAGTGTAGGAGGCCCGTTTCGACCTGTCAACGGAACTAAAGAAGTATCCCGCATCCCCTGCTACACTCCTCCCCAATGCCGATCGGCCCCATAGAGCTCCTGCGCCAGGCCACCACCGAGCAACGCCGCACGCTGCTCGCGGCGGCGCTCGGCTGGATGCTGGACGCCTTCGACGCGATGCTCTACGCGCTGGTTCTCACGCATGTCATGCGCGATCTGGGCATGTCGAAGGCGGTTTCGGGGCTGCTCTACACGCTGACTCTGCTCGCTTCGGGCATCGGCGGAGTGCTCTTTGGCTTTCTCGCCGACCGCGTCGGACGCAAACGCGCCTTGATGCTGAGCATCCTGACGTATTCGGTCTGCTCGTTTGCCTCGGGGCTCTCGACGACCGTGCTGATGCTGGCCGTGTTTCGCTTCATCCTCGGACTGGGCATGGGCGGCGAATGGAATACAGGGGCAACGCTCGTCGCCGAAACCTGGCCCGACGAATTCCGCGCCAAGGCAATTTCGGTGGTGCAGAGTTCTTGGGCGATTGGTTATGCGCTGGCGGCTCTGGTGGCAGGCGTCGTTCTGCGCTATGCGAATTGGCGGATGGTGTTCTTTGTCGGGATTCTTCCGGCTATCGTCACGCTTTGGATTCAGAGCCGCGTGCCGGAATCGCCAATGTGGATCGAGCGCGACAAAGATCAAGACCTTTCACCGCCGAGCGCGCAGAGTACGACGAGAGATTCGCAGGAAGGATCCTCTTCCACCTCTCTGCGGACTCAGCGCACTCCGCGGTTAGAAGACAGCAACCCCAACGAGGATTCCTTCACTCTCATCTTCCGCGCGCCTTACCGCAAAAGCACTATCGTTCTTCTCCTGCTCAACTTCTTCGGCATGTTCGGGTGGTGGGGACTGTTCACCTGGATTCCGCCATATCTTTCCCTTCCCGTCGAGCAGGGCGGACGCGGTTTCGGCGTGATGGGAACGACCGCTCTGCTCGTCGTCCTGAACCTCTTTGGCATGTTTCCTGGATACGCCAGTTTCGGCTGGGTGGCAGATCATCTTGGCCGTCGCAAATCTTTTCTTATCTATACGCTTGGGGCTGCGCTTCTAGTGCCTGTTTATGCCCTGGCGCGGACGCCATTTGCGCTACTAGTGTTGGGCACGATTGTCGCCTTCTTTGGCACAGGATTCTTCTCCGGCTCAGGCATCATTGCCAGCGAAATCTTCCCGACCCGGGTGCGAGCACGCGCCTTGGGCTTTACCTACAACGGCGCCCGCGCGCTAAGTTCCGTCGCCCCGTGGATCATTGGCTGGGTTGGTCAAACCGAGGGGCTGAGCTGGGCCTTCTATTTGTGTGGAGCGGGATTTCTGCTGGCGAGTTTGATGGCGACGCAGTTGCCGGAGACGAAGGGGAAAAGTTTGGACTGAAGTCGTTAGTCGCTGGTCGCTAGTCGTTCGGCAGTCCGTGGTTGCCAACGACCAACGACAATCGACCAACGACTCGCTCTCACTCGATCGGTTCAACCAACACTTCTTCGCCTTGCGTCCGCTCCGGCAACTGGATCAGCACAATCGCGACCAGCACCAGCGCGATGCCGACGGTCTGCATCGTCTTCACCAACTCTCCCAGAAACACAGCGGTGAGCACGATGCTGAAGACTGGCTCCAAGCAGCTGGCGACGATGGCGCGGGTGGGCTCCAGATGTTGCAGGCCTGCGAAGTAGCAGGAGAAGGGGCCCAGCACCGACACCAGCGAGAACAGCAACATAAATCCCCACTGCTGGCGGCCGTAGTGCGCGGCGATGATCTTCCAGGGAGGGTTCACGAAGATCCAGAACGTGGCCGTCGCCACCAGCACCCACAGCAACACTTTCCAGCGGTCGTAGCGGGCGAGCACTTCGTGTCCGCCAACGTTATAGAACGCGAATGAAAATGCTGCGAGCAGGGCGGCGGTGACTCCTATGGTATCCATGCGAAAGCCGCCAGAACCGACCAAGCCGACCGCGAGCGCGCAGCCCACCACGGCTAATCCGACGGCGGCCGTTCGTCGCAGCGATGGTCTCTGCGCTCCGCGCGCGACCGTATAGAGCAGCACCCAAACTGGCGCGGTGTACTGCAGAATGATCGCGGTCGCAACGTTGGTCCGTTGAATGGCCAGGTAGTAAAGGTAGTTCGAGGCCGCGATGCCAAAAATTCCCAGTATTAAAAACTTGATGAGGTCGCGACCGGGGACGCGCAGAGCGGAGGCTCCTCGGCGCACGAGAAGAATCGGTAAGAGGACGGCCAACGACAACGTGGCGCGGCTCTGCGAGAGAATCAGCGGATCGATGGCGCCGAGCGACGCCCCGCCCGGCAGCAGGTGTCCGGTGAACGCAGCGCGACCCAAAGTAGCCGAAATTCCCCACAATAAAGCTGCGGCGCCGATGTAGAGATAGCCGCGCAGCGCGTGGGGCCGAGACTGATGAGACCCAGCCTTCACGCCACGTGCTCGATGGTGTAGGTGATCTTCGCGGTCTTCTCCAGCATGGCGGACACAGAACAGTATTTATCTTTCGATAGCTTCACGGCGTCTTCCATGCTTTTTTTCGAAACCGCACCGCGAACAACATAGGTTAGGTGAATGGCGGTATATACGGCGGGATAGCCATCAGCTCTTTCGCCCTTGGCGCGAACCTCGAGTCCGGTGAAGGGTTCGCGCTTCTTGCGGAGAATGCCGATTACGTCAGAGGCAGTACATCCGCAGAGCGCGATCAGAACCAACTCCATGGGAGTGTTCGCGGTTTTCTCGGTAGCAGTATCCATCACGATAGAGTGGCGGGAGTTGGCGTCGCCTATGTAGCGTTCGTTGTCGGTCCAGTTAACGGAAGCTTCGATCATGGTGGCCTTTCTTGCTGTTCGTCGTTCACTTTTCGTCGTTCATCGTTGGTCGTTCGCAATGCACAATCCTGCGAACAGCGAACGACGAACAGCGAAAAGCGCTTAGCGCTTCCCTACCTCCGGTTATCCGTTACCGGCTCCGGATGGATCAATACCCGAAACAATTCCGGCGCGTCGTGTTTGAAACGGATCTCAAGCGAGGTCTGCACATCGTGCACTCGCGAAAGCGGCATATCGTCAGGCAGGGTGCAGTGACAGGAAACATACAGTCGCCCGCCAACCTTCTTGAATTGGAACTCGTGCATGTCCATGACTTCCGGAAATTCCTTCACAATATCTTTCAACCTCTGTTCCAACTGCGGCTCGCGAACAATTTCCTCACCCGTTTCAATCGTGGCGGGCTCGCTTTCAATGTGGGTGAGGATAGTCGCGATCTCCGGGACCTCGGCGCGCATTTCTGTTTCGAGGCGCGTGACTTCATCGTGCGCCTGCTTCATGCTGAGGCGTTCGTCGAGTTCGAGGTGCTGTTCCACATGCAACTGGCCGTTCAGGTCCTGCACGCTCACGTCGTGCACATTGAAATTGTGACGCGTGGCCACGGCACGGATGCGGTCAAAAATATTCTCGCTGCGGCGGGCTCGCGGAACCGTATGAACCATTACGTCGGCGTTAGGTAAAACTTCGCGCACTCGCGCGCGCACGGCGTCCGAGACCTGCTCGGAGTGCTGAAACGTAAAATTGCGTTCCAGGCCCACCGAAACGTCCGCGAAATAGCCATTCCCGGCTTTTCGAAACCGGACCCATTCCACTTCCAACACGCCATCCACAGTGGCAATGCGGTCGAGAATCTGGTTGCGGACGCCAGCGGGCGCTGCATCAACCAGTGCATCGATGGTTCTTCGCGCTAACCGCCAGCTAACGGAAACCACCACGCCGGCAACAAAAAGCGCGGCGATCGGATCGGCCTGACGCAGCCATCCGATCTGATAAGTTCGTCCCAACCAAACCAGAGCGAGACCAAGGATCACGACCGCACTGGACCAGATATCGGTCGAAAAATGCAGCGCGTCGGCCTCCAGCGCCTGGCTGTCGTACTTCACAGCAATGCGTCCGAGGGCGCGAGAGCGCCAGGTATCGACGGCGATCGAGAGCGCCATGACAACGAACGCGGCCATACTCGGTTCGATTTCCACGCTATGAAAGAAAAGTCGTTTGATGGCTTCGTACACAATCCAGACACAAGTCAACAGCAACAGGCCGGTCTCGATGAAAGCGGAAAAGTTTTCAAACTTGCCGTGACCGTATTGGTGGTCGGCGTCGGCAGGCTTATCGGAGACGCGGACAGAAAACAATGTGACCAGCGCGGCGATAAGATCGAGGGCAGAGTGGGCCGCCTCGGACAAGATTCCCAGCGAACCGGTGGTGATCCCGACGATGATTTTCAGGCCAGTAATCACCAGCGCTGCCAGCACCGAGTTTCCGGCAACGGAGCGTTTCTCCCGGCGCATCGACCCGGAACTGAAAGTGGCCTCGATTTCTGGCATCGCTGTCATTATCGCTTTGTATTCACCTGCCGCCAACCCCTTCGGCCCTCTTGCCCGGTCTCCAATGGGACATGCTACGATGCTTTCGTCACAATTTCTTCTGGAGGATTTTGATTAATGCGTTCGAGATTCCTGGTGTACCTCCTGCTCACCAGCTTGGTATACGGACAAGCTGCGCAAACAGCTACACCTCCTGCCGCCGGAGCCAAGGCGGAGACAGCGCCGGCCGTTCCCGACAAAGCGCCTGAAGTTAAAGTTGGTCCGGACGATACGGTCGTCACGCTGAAGGGGTTCTGCTCCGACGCCAGTCTGCAAGGCGATGCCTGCAAGACAGCCATCAGCCGCGCGCAGTTTGAAAAACTTGCCGACGCGCTGCAGCCCAACATGTCACCGGCGATCAAACGCCAGTTGGCGACGGCCTATTCCCGCATGCTGCGGATGTCGACCGCTGCAGAAAAGCGCAGCCTAGACAAGTCGCCCAAGTTCGACGAGATGTTGCTCTTCGCGCGCATGCAGCTTCTCTCCCAGGAATTGAGCCGGGCGCTGCAGGATGAATCGAATAAAGTCACCGACAGCGACATTGAGGACTACTACAAGAAAAACCAAAGCTCCTTCGAACAAGCGACGTTCGCTCGAATATTCGTTCCTCGAATCAAACAGATAGTTCCTACGCCGGCAAAACCGAAAGCGGGAGCGACGACAGGAGCCAAAACAGCAAAGCCAGGTCCGCCGCAACCTCCCACCGAGGCACAGAAGAAGGCCGGCGAGGCGGCGATGGTGAAGCTGGCAGCCAGCCTCCGCGAGCGAGCCGCAAAGGGTGAGGATCCCGACAAACTGCAGAAGGAAGCGTATACGGCTGCGGGACTACCGGGCAGCGCTCCAAACACTAAGATGGAGAAGGTGCGGCGCACCACTCTTCCGACGAATCATCAAGTGGTGATGGATCTAAAGGCCGGTGAAGTTTCGGAAGTGATTACCGATCCGAACAGCGGACACTACATTTATAAAATGATCAGCAAAGAAACATTGACGCAGGATGCGGTGAAGCAGGAAATTCGCACCGCAATTTCTGGCCAGCGCTATCGCGAAAGCATGCAAGGTTTTCAGGGGAACGTCGATTTGAATGACGCTTATTTCGGGCCGAGTCGTGGTCCGGGAATGCCACCGGTCCCCCGCGGAGCAAAGCCGCCGCAACAGGCGGAAGATCCCGATTAGAAGATCCCGATTAATGGATAACGCAAAACCAGCAATCATTGTTACAGGCGTTTCGGGCAATCTTGGACAGCGGTTGGTGCAACAACTTTCGGATTTTACGATTGTTGGTATTGATGTCACTCCGCCGACCCGCTGTCGTGTAGATCGCTTTGTAGCGCTCGATCTGGGAAATGAAGAATCGACGCGCGAATTGCTCTTGCTGCTGCGCGAAGTGCAGCCAGTGTCGGTGGTACATCTGGCGTTTGTGATCGACCCCCAACGGACTGGGGTTCTGGACGTTGATCGCATGTGGCGGATCAACGTCGCTGGCACGGCGCGCGTCATGGAAGCAATCGCTGAAGCGAACCGGAATTCCGCAACTGTCATTCGCCAATTTATTTTTCCGAGCAGCGTATCGGCCTACGGCTCCGATATGCCGAATGCCGTGGCCGAGGATGCTCCGCTTGCGGCGCACACCCTGCCCTACGCGATCCACAAGAAGGAGAGCGATGAGGTGGTGCAGCAGCGCGCGCCCTCCCTGCGAGGATGTGGTGTTTTCATTCTTCGGCCGCATATTTTTGCAGGCTCTACCGTCGAAAACTATCTGATGGGAGCGTTCCGGGGAACGCCCAATGGAAAGGGCGCTCGCGCCGCCCGCATGCGCCAGTCGGCAAAACGGCTGCCTTGCATGCTGCCATTCGGACAGAAGTATGTGGACAACAAGATTCAGTTCATCCACATCGACGATATGGCGCGCTTGATCGCTTGGATACTGATGCGCGAACCGGAAGCGCAGCGACTGACCATCCTGAATGTGGCGGGACGCGGGGAGCCACTGACCTTTGGGCAATGTATCGAGATGGCCCACGCCAAATTACTGCGCGTCCCTGGACAGTGGAGCATGCGCCGCATTCTTCAATTTCTGTGGAACTGGAATATCTCGGCGATTCCACCGGACGCCGTGCCTTATATGACGGGACAGTATTTTATGAATACTGACCGATTGAAGAAGTTTCTCGGCGCGGACTATGAACGGGTGATTTCAAAAACCAGTTCGGAAGCGTTTGCGGATTCGTTCCAGAAAAGCTAAAAACAGCTACCCGCGGAGGACGCTGAGCGCGCAGAGACTAATCGGCAAACAAACACTCCTATATCTCTGCGTACTCCGCGCCCTCCGCGGTTAAAGATGTTGACCTTCTTTCACTCCCCGATAAAGTCCGGCAATCCCGAATGTGTATGGAGTCCAGGATGCTTCACCAAACCCCGCTCTGCGCATGCGTTCCAGCATCTGCTCCGGGGCGGGAAAGCGTTCGACGGATGCGGGCAGGTAAGCGTAAGGGCCTCGCACTCCTGAGATCAGCGTGCCAATGGCGGGAAGCACTCGCTTGAAGTAGACGCGATAACCTTTTCCAATCAGGCCACCGGGCTCGCCGAAATCGAGAATGCCGCACTCTCCACCGGGAGCCAGCACACGGGCGATCTCCTGCAGCCCTGCGTCGTAGTCTGCCAGGTTGCGGAAACCGAACGCTGAGGTAACCAGGTCGAAGTGTCCATCAGGAAACGGTAAGCGCAGGGCATCAGCCTCGATCCAGCGGAGCGTGGTGCCTTTGCCTTTCGCCGCGGCGCGCTGCAGCATGGCATGAGAAAAATCAGCGCCTAGAATCTGTGCATTTCCTGACGCGGCGCGGCGGCGCAATGCAAAAGTCATGTCCCCGGTGCCACAACAAAGATCGAGCACGCGAGCGTTCTCGCGCCGCAGAATGGCGTCAAACTTCCGCGCCGTGCGCCACCACCATACGCGGTCAATATTGCAAGACAGAACGTGATTCAGAAGATCGTAACGCGGCGCGATGGAAGTAAACATCTCCCGGACGGCTGCCGCCGCCGAGTCACGGTCCTTGGCACCCTCAGGAGCCGCGCCGACAATGCGCGAGTCCAGTTCCTGATTCGTGGTTTGGCCGTTCATGAGTTGCTTGCTCAATTGCGGGCCAGCTTTCGAATCTCATCGATGGCCGAGCGGACAACGTCGACCGGCACGTCGCTGGTAATTTCGACCTTACCGATCTCACGCGGCAGAATGAAGTGCACAATTCCCTGCCGCGTCTTCTTGTCGGAGCGCAGTCGCTTCAAGATATTTGCCGACTGCCACCGCATGCCAGGAAGACGGCCGAAACCGAGAACTGTGTTCGAAATCCGTCCGGCGGTGACGCTGTCGAGTTTGCCGGTCGCCAGCGCGATGTGTGTCGCCGCAATCATGCCCCAAGCGACGGCCTCGCCGTGAAGCAGGGTTTTATAGCGAGTCTCGGCCTCGAGTGCGTGGCCGATGGTGTGGCCGAGGTTGAGGACTTGCCGCAACCCACCCTCACGCTCGTCGGCGCTAACGACCGAGGCCTTTAGCCGGACCGAGTCGGCAATCACCTTCTCCAGTACGACCGGATCACGATCCAGAATCTCACGCCGCCGCTCTTCAAAAAGACGGAACAGCCCGGGATCTCCGATGATGCCGCATTTCAGCGCCTCATACAGTCCGGCACGATATTCTCGAGACGGCAAGGTCGCGAGCACGGACGGGTCCACCAGCACGGCGCGCGGCTGATGAAAAGTGCCTAGCAGGTTCTTTCCTGAAACGAGGTTAACGCCAGTCTTCCCGCCGATTGCAGCATCCACCTGGGCCAATACGGTGGTCGGAATCTGGATCACGTCGACGCCGCGCATGTAGATCGAGCCGAGGAAGCCAGTCACGTCGCCGACCACGCCGCCGCCGAGCGCGATCAAGATCACGCCGCGGTCCGCACCTTGCTTTACCAGTTTGTCCGCCAACTTTTCGAGAGTTGCGAGGCGCTTCGAGCGTTCGCCATCCGGCATTTCAAGGAGGGCGGAATCGATCCCGGAGGCAGACAACGATTTCGACAGCACCTTCGCCCACCGCCGGCGCACTGGAGAAACGGTGACCACAAACACGCGGCGATTCCCGATGATCTTGTCGAGGGTTTCGCCCGCGCGCGTAAGAAGTCCGCTTCCGATCAGCACTTCGTACGAACGCGACGGCGTAGAGACGGGGACGCTAATCATGAATATTCATCATAGCGTATGCGGACTTCGCGTCGTCGCACCTAACTGCCGCCGGTGGGCAACTGCCGGGCAGGATGAAGCAGCGAGGCGACGATCGAAGCGGCCAACACGAACAGGACAGTTGCCAGCGCCCACTCGGTAGGGATTTCCAGATAGTGAGAACCCAGCATTTTGAGACCGATGAAAATGAGAACGACTGACAATCCGTAATGGAGATAGTGAAACAGATCCAACACGCCTGCCAGGGCAAAGTACATGGAACGCAGGCCGAGAATCGCAAATACATTCGACGTATAGACAATGAACGCGTTCGTCGTGATGGCGAGCACGGCAGGAATCGAATCTACGGCGAAGAGCACGTCGCTGGTCTCGACTACGAGCAGCACCAACAGTAGAGGAGTCGTGTAGAGCAGCTTGTCTTTCCGCGTGAAGAAGTGCCCGTCCACATAATCGTCCGTCACCGGCAGTACTCGCCGGAAGATGCGAAGAACAGGGTTCTTGTCGGGCTGCATCTTCGTCGCGCCGTGAGTCAGTAGTTTGATCCCGGAATAAACAAGCAATGCACCGAACGCGTAGGTGATCCAACTGAAGCGTTGCATCAAGCCCACACCGGCTCCGATAAATAAACCGCGGATCAGCAGCGCTCCGAGGATTCCCCAGAAGAGAACCTTGTGCTGATGCTGCTCGGGCACCTTGAAATATCGGAAAATGACCAGAAAAACGAAAAGATTATCGACGCTGAGCGACAGCTCGATGACGTAGCCGGTAACAAACTGAAGGGCTGGAGCGTGGCCCTGCCAAAGGAGCACGGCCACGGCAAACACTCCGGCTAAGGCAATCCAGGCTCCTGACCATACCAACGCACCGCGCAATCCGACATTGCGGTTGCGGCGATGCAACACGCCGAGGTCGAGCGCCAGCATCGCCACTACAAGCAGATTAAAGAGAACCCAGAAGACAAGCACAGAGGAATAGTATGACAGGCGATCCGGCTACTGTTGCCGGCCCCGCTTCCCTTTCGCCCAGTCGTCCCACATGCCCTGGGACTTCATTTCCTGGTCGAGATGGGTTTCGTGCATCATCTGCTCGATCTGAGCACGGTTCAGGCGCGGCCCAATGGGGTCGGCTCGATTGGCGAGCGCAAAGCTGAGCACCGCCGACTCGGCAACCTCCTTCTTCAGCTGCGGGAAGTCGACTTTGTCGAACGTGTCGGTGGCGGCATGGTAGTTCTCCAGGTAATTCGCGGCCTCTTGATCGGCAACGAATGTGGGGACGCCTTCAAGCATGAAGTCAAAATGATCAGTACCCGATTCGGCGGTGGGGACCGCCTTGGTCAGTCCAAATTGCTCGAAGGGCTTCAGAATCAATTCCACCGCCGGAATCACGTCATTGCGCCCTCCGGTGGAGAACGAAATAATCTTCCCTGTGCCGGAATCAACCACTACGACGCCCGCGGCCTTATCGAGTTCGGCGCGATGCGCGGCCGCATAGACGCGCGAGCCGACCAATCCCTGCTCTTCGCCAGAAAACAGAATGAACCTTATCGACCGCCGCGGCTTGAGACCTGACGCCTTGATGGCGCGCAACGCGTCAATCACCAGCACAGAATTGCATCCATTGTCGAGTGCGCCTGTGCCGAGATCCCAGGAATCCAGGTGAGCGCCCAGCACGACAAACTCGTCGGGCTTCTCGCCGCCGCGCAGTTCTGCTACTACATTCCATGTCTTGATGGCGGGAGTGATCCTGTTCGGGATGGAAAGATCGGCCCACACCGGAGTTCCCCCAGCCAGCAACCGGGCAATGCGCTCCGCATCTTCACGCGCCACGACCACTTGCGGCAGATCATCAATCTCGCCCGCAACCGAGTTCGTGTGACGATAAAGAATCTTGTGATTGCGGGTGGCCATGAACGCGATCGCTTTGGCTTTCCCTTTGACGGCCAACGCGATGATCGCAGGCGCCCGGTCATATTCGCCAAAGAGATCGTCCCAGCTGGCGAGTACCTTCGTATGCACCAGGACAATACGTCCGGCAACGTCACCCACCTTGCCGAACGCCGCGGCGGAGCCGTCTCCTACATCCACGATCGGAATATGCTTCGCCGTCGCCAGCGCAGGCGCCCATGCCACCGATACGGCGGCGACGCGAAAGGTAGCTCCGGAGTAGAGCGATGCCGTCATCTCGGTCGCTCCCTCGGCCCATCCGTGCTGGATGGTAAATTCCTCGGTGTGCACGCTGTCGGCGCCTGCATCTTTGAATGCTGCAACACCCCACTCCACCGCGCGCTGGAAAGCCGGAGTGCCGGGGACACGGCCGCCAACTTCGTCGGTCAGCCGGCGAAGGTTCGTTTCCAGAGATGAAGGTTTGAGCGCTTCCGTGATGAGACGGTCCGTATCGTTATCGGCCGCGAAGGCCAGCAGTGGAAAGAGTGCCGTTATCAAAATCCCGAGTGTGCGGAACATAGAAGAAGCATTAGAAATGAATTCTCGGGAAAGCGAAACGGCAAAACCGAGTTTCACTGTCAGCCGATCTGCGGGCTCTTTCAAAAACACCCTCTGCTGTAGTTCAATATGCACATCTCTGCGGGGTGCGGAATGCGAGGTTCGATCGTAGGACTGCTGCTCGTTGTTTCTCAGATGTGCGTCTGGGAACATTCCTGTCCGGTTCTATGGTCGCAAGGCTCCGAAAGAGCTGCCGCTATCTACGATCCCAATCCCGCGCACCTTTGGAATCGGCTGCATTCCGTGATCTTTATTCGTGCCGATGTCCCCAGCACAGCGGACGTTCCCGATGCGCTCGACCCGCCTCTGTGGGGAAATTCGCGGTACCTGCTGTCGCAGCCTTCACACGACCGCGTTCTGCGAATTCTTGACGAATTCCTGCAGACGCACGCCGAACGCCTCATCCAGGACCCGGTCAAGCGTGCCATATTGCAGCGTGATCTGTGGGCGGTGTTCGACTGGTCGGTGGAGCGAGAGCCGGATCGCCCCGGGGAACCTACTTACGACAAAGAGAAGCAAGAGCTGCAGACTCGCTTGGTCGAAGTAATGCGCCGGCTGGCACTCTCTCCAGCGGAGATTCATGCCTTGCCTTCAAGTTACCAGCTGGCCGTGGCCTCCGGGCAATTCGCGAAAGAATATGACCCCCAGCATCCGGAGCGTCCTTTCCTGCCCCCGGATCTGCTGGATCCTAACGGCCCGTGGGTGGCGTTTGGCTCGAATAGTCAATCTGGGGACCCGGCCGCAGCCAGTCATGCTCAGGCTTTCTCGCGGTCGACTTTTGTGGTTTTGATGCGGTTACCCGGAGGCCGCAAAGCGACATTCGACTATCTCAAGGCGATTTGGGATTTTCCTGAGCCGTGGATTGAGCGGAAGGACGATCCCCGGTTCGAGCAAACGGCTGAGAATCCTCACTTGCCACAGTTCCCCGCCGGAACTCAGGCGGCCCTGCTGCGGCAGATGATGCTCTTTGACAATCAGGGAAGCCTAGAAAGCACGCCCATCACCGAGAGCATACAGTTCCGTGTATATTGTGACATTGCTGCTAAAGATCGCGTTAACGGGGAAAGCGCCTCCAGCATGCTCGAGGCAGTTCAGAATAGCGGGCAGAATTTCTATCAGATGCGGCTGAGCCGTCCGCAACTTTTTGCCAACAAGGCTGGCGGACTTCGAGCCACAGCGCCCGATGAAAGGGAGTTCGCCATGTTCAGCGCTTTTGGGCCGGACGAAGGGAGCCCCGCGGAACACATACCGCTGTCGCGGTATCAGCCAGTCTTACAGATGTGCTTCGAATGCCATCGCGGCGCGGGGATTAATTCGGTGAATAGCCGCAGTGCGCTACTCAAACCGAACTGGCTGCAGCATGACCATCCCGCCGGCGCGTACGACCCAGCACACCCGTGGTGGGAATATGGGGAGACTTCATGGAAAGAGAAGCGATACGAATGGGGGCTGCTGAACGGCTATCGGAATACCATTCCACGGTAGAACGTTCGGACCTCAGCGGCTGCCGCCCTCACGGAGTCGTCAAGAAGACGTCGATTAGGCATGGCCCTCGCGAACTGGCATCGGTAATACGCTGCCTTCCGACTTCTTCTTACGCGACCCTTTCGAATTCTTGCCACGCGTGCCGACCGCTCCCCGCTGGATCAAGTCGGCAAGCGTAGTGTTGTCGAGAATCTTCGCAGCGGCATCCCGCACATCGAGAAACACTTGATATAAGGCACTGTGGCCGGAGTCGCGATGGATCAATTCGCGCAACTGCTCGGCGTCGCCGAACGGCGCGAGCGGCCCGTCGATCAGACGGATAATTTCACTTAAGCGAATCTCTGATGGCGCTCTCCGCAAACGGTATCCACCTTTCGCGCCGCGGACGCTTTCGACCATGCGCGCGTTCTTCAGTTCGAGGAGGATCAACTCCAGAAATTTCTCAGGAAGATTCTCTTCGTAGGCGATGTCCCTGATGCGAATCGCACCCTGCGTGTAGCGCCGGCTCAGCATCATCATGGCTTGCAGCGCGTATAAGCCTTTTTGTGAAATCTTCACCGCTCCTCCTACTATCCCTATATTACTGATAAGCATTATCAAAAAAGCAAGCGGGTTGCCAGAAAGACAATTTCTTCCCTTTTATTGATCGCATGAAATCAGCGACTTGCGACGGGTCGCATATGGCGCCAACGCAGATTGAGTGCAACCCTTTTCACTTACAGCGGATGGAGAGAAGAGAGATCGCGCTTTGGAACCAATGTGGCTTTGAGAGACACCGTGGCTTGAGGGACACCGTGACTTGAGAAACACCATGGTTTGAGAAACACCGTGGCTTGAGGGACACCGCGGCTTGAGAGACACCGTGGCTTTGAGAAACACCGTGGAAGAGCGGCCCTTCAGGGCCGCGTAAGGAACATATTCGAAACGGGCTTCAGCCCCAGGGGTTCACAAGACGCCCTCTACAGCAGGCGTAGAATCTGGACCGTGATGTTATCCGGGCCGCCGCGCTCGCGGGCGAGGTCGATCAATTCGTGGCTGGCCTTCTCGGCGTTATTGTTCTGGACGAGATCGAGAATTTCGGCGTCGTGCACCTGTCCCCACAATCCATCGCTGCAAATGACGAGCGCGTCGTCGAGGAGGAGGGGTTCGGGGTGACCCGGGGAATCCATAATGAGATCGGGGTTCGTTCCTAGCGCAGCCGTGAGAATGTTTCGTTGCGGATGCCGTTCGGCTTCCTCCGCGCTGATCATGCCCGCCTCGACCAGGCGGCCAACATAGGAGTGGTCGCGAGTGACACGTGAGATCTGGCCTTCGCGGATCAGGTAGAGGCGAGTATCGCCGACGTGCACAAAATAAAGCGAGTCGCGATCTTCCCTGCGTACGATTGCAGCCGCCGTGCAGGTGGTTCCCATGCCGCGCAACTCGGGATGCGAGAAACTGTAGCGGCGAATCTCTTCGTGCGCCCCCTGCAAAGCCTCGATCAGCGCCTGCTGCGGGTCGTCTCCCACAAAATCGCGGTAGTAGGACACGACCGTTTCGACCGCCAGTCGGCTCGCTTCCTGGCCGCCTTCGTAGCCACCCATGCCGTCGGCGACGACCGCGAGGCGCCCCTTGCGCTGGAATTGGCCATCCTCTTCCGGCTCCCAATAGCCGAAGGAATCTTCGTTGTTGGTGCGAAGACAGCCGATATCGGACAGGCTCGACACTTCAATTCCAGTGCGAACCTTCATCCGTTCACGATTTCAAACGCGGGAATGACCGACATAGGGAAAAGTGCGATTCAGCACAAACTGTGGATTATAGAGGTTGTTGGCGGGACACTCAAACGCCGGACATTTGCCGTGCCGGTTTCCGTTATCGAGAGCTCAACCGCCAAGGGGACCAAGCCAAACGAAGGAGGCCTTGCGGAGCATCGGTTCTTTCGTACTTAAAGATCTACCAAACGGAGACGGGGACGGCAGTGGTTGCTGCCGTCCCCGTTGAGATTCACCTTTTGGTGGAGTAGTTTACGAAGGACCGCATTGCCCGGTCGGGTTGGTCAGCGTAACCGGGAGAGCCGCTGTCTGCATATAGACCGCGCCCTGTGGACTCGTCAATCCGCCATAGGTAGCCGTAACAACATACCAGCCTGTCGATACAAATGCCGGAGTGGTCGCCGGGGCCACCGCGACATCCTGAAAGGAGCAAGCAGCAAAGGGCACAACCGGCGTAAGTTGGCCGTCGGCGCTTAGCTGGACGGTCTGTGCCGGAGTAGCGTTCGGATCACCGAATGTACCAGCTCCTGGAGGACCAGTAGGAGTACTCAATATCTGATACTTAAGCCCAGTCCCAAAGAGAAGCTTTACCTTCCCGTCGCTGTAGGTTCCCCAGGCATACATGGGTATCGGCAATCCGGGTTTGATGTTGAAAGCGTTTCCATCGTTTGGACTTATGTTCGAAACCGAGAGCGTAATGGACTGCAGGTGATTACTAACGCCGCAGCCCAACATGCTGAAAGTCAGCAGTCCGCAAGCCAACGCGGTAAAGAAGTTTTTACGATTCACCGCCAAGTACCTCCCAAAAGGAAATCTTCCGCATCGTCGCAGCATCCGTCACATCGGACAAGGTAACCAAAGTCACGGCACTGTTTGGGCACCAAAACACCGTCCTATCGAGTTAGTTCGGCACGTGTGGCGCGGGCGCCCCCGCCCGCGAAAGTGTCAACGCCACAACGAACGTATCGCCGCACACCACTAACCCAGCCGCCAGACCAGCCTCGAAATTCGTCTACAATCGACCCATGTCCGAACCCGTCCCCAATCCCCTTCCCGGCCAGCCAACGCCGCAAACACCGCCTCCGCAGTCGCCCGCGCCTCCGGCTCCAGCCCCTTCGGAGTTTCATTTCGGCGACGAATTTGGGACCGCTAAGCGCAACCTGCCGCCCGCAGGCATTGTCGCCATCTGCATTGCTGTGGTGGCGATTATTGTGGGGATCATTGCTTTCACGGAAAGGCCGAAACCGCAGGGCGCGGGTTCAATCGACTTCGCGACCGCAGCCGAGGTCCCGGGTCAGAATATGGTTCTCGCCGCAGTTACCGTGACTCTGCGAAACACAACCGACAAGCCACTGTGGATTCACACCATCAAAGCGAACCTCACCACCGCCGATGGACAATCGTTCGAGGACAAAGCTGCGCCTATCGTGGACCTGGACCGCTACTTCACCGCGTTTCCAGCTCTGAAAGAAAGCGTGGAACCGCCGCTCGCTCCGGAAACGAAGTTGCTGCCTGGAGCGTCCCAGAAAGGCACCATCGTCGTGGGCTTCAAAATCACGAGGGACGCGTTCGTCCAGCGCAAGGCACTCACTGTATCGGTACAGCCCTACGACCAGGTTCTGCCAGTGGTCTTGAAGTAGTTGGCTTGGTGAAAGCTCTGGATTCCTGCACGAACGGGAAGGGCACGAGTTCCACTCGTGCCGTAACTGCCGCCGAACCAGAAGCGGCTTCTAGCCGCTGCGGGAATTCTGCGATCAGAAAACACTCTTCCCGCAATCTCTGTTTGCAGTGACGGCTAAAGCCCTTGCGCAAAACTCCGATTCGCGCGGGTTTGGGGAAGGGCACGAGTTCCCCTCGTGCCGTATCTGCCGCCGATTCAACTGCGGCTTCCAGCCGCTGGGGGAATGCTGCGATCAGAAAGCACTTTTCCCGCAACCTCTGTTTGCGGTGACGGCTAAAAGCCGTTGCGGAAAGACTCCGATTCGCGCGGCGTTGGGGAAGGGCACGAGTTCCCCTCGTGCCGTATCTGCCGCCGAATCAGAAGCGGCTTCCAGCCGCTGGGGGAATGCTGCGATCAGAAAACACTTTCCCCGCAGCCTCTAAAGCCGCTGCGGGAATGTGTCCGTCCAAAACGGCCAACTACCCTCGTTCGAGGTCTTGACTTAAGGCGATTAAGGATCAACCATGAATGCAGCGCCCAAAGCGCCGCAGCGCCAAGCTCTCTGACAAAACGCCCGGCGGAGGTTGACCGCGGAACCGCCCGCGCACCTTGCCTACTTGAACGTTCAGAGCCTAAGTCTTTGGTTTATAAAGACTTTACCCGTAACTCCTTATTCCTCAAAGACCTGGGAGTAGAACCCCTCCTAAGTCTTTGACTTATAAAGACCGCGGGGGGAGGGGGGAGGGGGGAGGGGGGAGCACTCAAAGCCTATTCACTTTCCAGTTGTTGACGGGCTTTCGCGAGCGCCGCTAGTTCGTCGCCGCTCACTTTTGGATACTTCAGATTCATGTCCTTGAGCGCATCAACGACAGCCTGCGCGACAACCAGTCGCGTGAACCATTTGTTGTCGGCCGGAACAACGTACCACGGAGCGTGGGGACTCGCCGTGTGCCGGATCATGTCTTCGTAAGCGGCCTGATAATCGTCCCAGCATTGGCGTTCTTTGATGTCGGCTGCAGAAAACTTCCAGTTCTTGTCGGGCGTTCCGAGCCGTTCGAGGAAGCGGCGCTTCTGCTCTTTTTTTGACAGGTGGAGGAAAAATTTCACTACTGCGATTCCGTTGCGCGTCAGGTAGCGCTCGAGATTATTGATGTCTTCGAATCGTTCCTGCCAGATATGTTTAGTGACCAGGCGCTTCGGTAGTTTCTGGTTCTCGAGAATCTCAGGATGCACTCGCACCACCAGAACTTCTTCATAGTACGAACGGTTGAAGATGCCGATCTGGCCGCGTTCTGGCATGCACTTCATGGTTCGCCAGAGAAATCCGTGATGCAACTCCTCCGCGGAAGGCGCCTTGAACGACCACACGTCAACTCCTTGCGGATTCACGCCCGACATGACGTGTTTGATGGTGCCATCCTTACCGGCCGCGTCCATGGCCTGAAAAATCAGCAACAGACCCCAGCGGTCCTGGGCAGCGAGGATGTCCTGCAGGCGGGCCATCTTTTCGACACCGTCGGCGAGCAGTTCTTTGGCTTGCGGCTTGAGTTCCGATCCGAGGCCATGCGTGTCGGCGGGGTCGTGATCCTTGATGTCGAAATGTTTTCCGTGTTCGACGCGATAGCGTTTGAGGAGTTTATCGATGTTCATGCTAAAGCCATTTTATGGGACTCGAACTAATGTTGCTCGTAGACCGAGCTGTTCGGGACTGGCGCGTCATAGTCGCGGCCATATTTGTTTTTGTGCGCCATGGGTTGTCCGTTGATTTGCGGAATTTTGATCACACCCAGGGAACTTGCGCTTTCCGTAATGCTGATCTCGCGCGTCTGCGGTTGCGTGTTTTCGGCTCCCATGCCCTCGCTCCAGACGTGCAGCACGTAGCGTCCATAAGGTACATCGGCCACGCTCAGTTGCCCATCGGGGTTGGCAATCGCGTAGAGCCGAGTCGTGATGGTGATCACGATGGCGCTCATTTCCGGATGGATATTGCAAAAAATGTAGCTGATTCCGGGACGGTCAAAGCGCACCATTCGCGAAGTGCCCGCTTCATAGAGGCCGAGATCAAAGCGCTTGCCTTCGAAGAGCGAGAAGACATTATGAAAAAAAGGATCGTGATTCGGGAACTCGACCGTCGAACCGGCGGGAACGACGAGGATGTGCGGATCGAAACTCTTATTCTTCTGCACCAGGCGCAGAGGCGCAGTAACAGGCTGCGGGCGTATCGCTCCTTCGTCCGCGGCCGCTCCGATCGGAGTCAACCACACTACCGTTCCCGGAAGCGCTCCCGGCCGTGTCTTGCCTTTGGCTCCCGCAGTTTTGACTGCGCCACCAGCCACTTCGACACGTCCGCGCACCGTCGTCGTGACCTGCGCAATGGAGCAAGCGGCGCAGGCCCACAAGACCACGACTCCGATCACGGTTCTAAGTTGGCTCATCAGTAGCGGCTCATCAGCGTTGTTTCATCGTTGTTGCCTACGCGTTCCGTAAAAGGATCCTGGGCGCCCATGAATCGGATCAGAACAGTACTCCCATACTGAGGTTGACCTGACCGGCACCGTTTCCACCGGTGGTCAACGAGTACGTATTCAGGTGGCGATACTCGGCGGAAAACAGCAGGTCCGATCGAGGACGATAGATCATGTTGGCGAAGCTACCCAGATTCTTTGACAATGCCGGATCACCGTAGGCCTGCGAGTACTGAAAATATTTGAGGTCCCTGGCAAAGGGATTATCCAAACCAAAAGCGGCATTGAACTCCCACTTAGGGGCGGGACGGAATTTCAGCTGCGCCCATCCGCCAATCGAGTTCAGCCCGAGCACACCCGAAGTCGACAGCGTTGGGTCGCCGTTGAACAGCACACTGCGCCCGATTCCGCCGTAGAAACCGCCCAGAGCTTTGCCTCGGTAGAGTTCTCCAGTCAGCGAAATCTGGTGTGTGAGGGGCAACTCGATGTCGGCCATGCCTGCCCAGCCGTCGACCGTACGGTGATAGCCGTAGTTCTGCCGCCCGTAGTAGCCGCCGGTGCCGATGCGCAGAGGTTGCCCGAAGAGAGTTCCGCTCCAACCGATGCGCGAGGCGTAGGCGGGTTGACGCGACCACTCTCCGGGGCCTGCGACTCGATAGTATCCCTGCGCGTAGGCCGGAGCTTCGCCGGTTACTGGATCGAGGATTCCACCTTGAAACACCAGGCTTGAATCATCGCCCAGAACCACGCGGTGTTCGACTCGGATCTGCGGAACCCATCCCCACAAATTGCCGGCGGAAGAAAGCGCGGGGATCGCGAGCGATGCGAACGACGTCGGCGAATTGGGGGAGAAGAAGATTCCGTCCTGTCCGACGACCACCGATGTGTTGTCCCAGTCCAACCGCATCGTGGCAGTACGCAGCCGCACAAGGCCGGAGTTGATCCCGTTGGCCACTGGAGCATATCCGCCAGCCAAGTCGAGTTGCAGCTCGGCCCGGGTCTTTGCGCCGGCCACGGTTGGACCGAATGCTTCCAGTCCAATTTCGGATTGGCGTAGTGTCGCGCCAAAGCTCCCTGGCGGAATTCCCGGGGTGCTGGCATAGGCTAGCTGTGGGAGGTCGACACTATCGACCACGCCCTGATTGCTCACCAGGTTCATCAGGACAATTCCCGACAAGCGCACTCGGTATTTCGATGCGCTCTCTACTTTCGTCTGGTACTGATCGTCTACTTTTCCGCTGAGGAGTTGGTACTCTTCGTCCAAGGTCGCGGCGTGCTCAACTTTTTTCTGATCGTCTTTTTGCTCTTGAGCTTCCGCTTGCGGTGCAGGTGTCGAATCGAGGGTCGCCTCTCTTGGCGCGGCGTTTTTTGGCTCTGGGGTGGCACGGACTTGCTCAAGCTCCCGCCGTAGTTCCGCGGTCTCGGCGCGGGCACGCTGCGAATCAGAGCGCATCTCCGCGACCACCGCCTGCAGTTGACGCACTTCGTCGCGCAGATCGCGAAGCGAGTCGCCGACCGATTCATTCGACACCTGCGGCAGAGGGGACGCCGAATTGCGAGTGTCCTGCGCGATGCCGGACGCACACCATGTCATGACGCCGATCAGCATCCCGCATCGCAAACCCTTTGACCACCCTGTGTTGTTCATGATCGCGTCACCTCCGGCCGCTCTGCCTGTCATTTGAATCGAGACTACCCCCCACGCCTGCAGCCTACGTTGCCTGACGAGCCGCGAGGGCACTTTCTGCTGACGGTCTCAAGGGAATCTTCAGGATGAAAGTTGTTCCCGTCGCCGACGTTTGCTCTACGGCAACGTCGCCGCCGTGGTCCTGCACAATTTTCTGTACCACCGTCAATCCCATCCCGGTTCCATTTTCCTTGCCGTGACTCACGAAAGGCTCGAACAAGCGATCGCGCACCGCGGCAGCGATTCCTGGTCCGTTATCGGCGATGCGGATCTCGAGCAGTTCCCCCTTGCGTTCCAGTCCGATGTCAATTTTGCCGGATTCGGCTGGTACCACTTCGCAAGCGTTCAGCAGCAAATTCAGCAAGGCGCGCTCCAGCTTTTTAAAATCGAACCAGCCTTCAGTAGACCCTTCACCGGAAATACGGATGCGGATGCGCTGGAATTCAGGATGCGCCTTGACGCCCTGCACCGCTCGATCCACCGCCGACCGCACGTCTCCGTAAGAGGGGCGCAAGGATTCTCGTGTACGCGAAAACTCGAGCAGTGACTCGATCAGGTCCGTCATCTGGTTCACGGCGATCCGGATTTCAGCGTAGAGATCCTCGCGCTGGCCTGGTGTGAGGTTGCTCTCGCAAAGAAATTCTGCGTTGGCCATGACCGCTGCCAGCGAATGCCGCAAGTCATGCGAGACGGAACTTGCCATCCGTCCAATCGTCGCGAGGCGTTCGGCATCAAGCAGCTCTCTTTGCGTTTTTTGAAGATTCTTGCGCATCCGGTCGAAGGTGTCGGTGACTTCGGCGACTTCGTCTCCACCCTGCGCATGCAGCGGATAGGCGAAGTCTCCCTGTTCGAGCGCGCGCACGCCCGCAACCAGATTTTCAAGCGGACGGGTGAACGTGTGGGAAATAAAGAAGACCAGCAGGCTTCCGGCCAGTACCGCCGCGAGTCCCAGAGCCAGCAACAACTCGTTCAAGCTGCTCAGGAATGCAGTGGCCTGATCGAATGACTTGAGCACCCACAGATTGAGAGGTGGTGCGCCCGGCGTTGGCAAATCAACGGCTGTCGCCAAGAACCGCTCTTCGCCCAGGCGGACTTGATCGCCCTGCGGCGGGCCTCCTCCCGCAGTTCGCGGCGCAATGTGCAGCAACTCCGATTCCTGAGCAGGTTTCAGGGTGCTGCGGACAATCGAATCTCCATAGCGAAATGCCACTTCGCTGGCAGCCACACGGCTCAAGTCGCGGACGAACCGGTCGTCGATTTCGGATCCGACCACCAAGTAGCCTAAAACCCGACGCTCGCTCTCCGGGCCAAAGTAGATGTCCTGAAGAAAGACCTCGTAGAGATGCCCTTCGACATACCACCAGTGCCGCGTCTCTTCGGCTTGCACGACACTGGCAAAGAAGTCTTGTCCCTGGCGGACGGTGATTTCCTGTGGAGTCGCTTGCAGCGCCATCACTTTGCCGGACGAATCGGCCAGCAATAGCAAGTCACTGCCGGCGGTCTTCCAAAGATCCCGCGACGCGTCCTGGATGGTTGCCGGGTCATGCGTCGTCATTTGCGCGCGCACGATCGGCAGGTCGGCCAGCAGCGCCGCCGAGCGCTCGAGCATCACTTCCCGCTGCTTCTGAAAATTATGGAATGCGGAAACGGAATTCTGCAGGTCGCGCTGGATCCCCAGGCGCACCTCTTGTTGGACGGTGTGGCGGACCACCAGAAGAGTGGTGAAGGTCAAGGCCGCCGAGACCACAACCATGGAAAGCAGGAACTTGGTGCGCAGCCGAATTCCATTCATGAGAGACACGGCAATGTTTTCAATGTTGGCAAGGTCAAAGGTTTCAGAGTTTCAAAGTTTCAAAAACACCTTCAAACATTGAACCGTTGCAACCTTGCTCTTACGGCACGAACTTGTAGCCCGCGCTGTGCACTGTACGGAAATGCAAGGGGTTGGCGGGGTCTGCTTCCAATTTTTGCCGCAGGCGCAGAATGTGGTTATCCACGGTGCGAGTGCTTGGATAGTTCCGGTATCCCCATACAAAATTCAGCAACTCCTCGCGGCTGAGGACTCGCTCGGCATTCTGGATCATGAACTTGAGCACCTTGAACTCCTGCGATGTCAGCTGCACCGGATTGCCGTCGCGCCACAACTCCATCTTCGTGAAGTCAACCTTCACGTCGCCAAACTGGAACGTTTCAGTGAGTGGCGTGCGAGTTGAGCGGCGCATTGCCGTCCGCACGCGAGCGAGGAGTTCCCTGGGACTGAAGGGTTTGGTGACATAATCGTGCGCGCCCAGTTCGAGCAATAGAACTTTGTCCATCACTTCCGTCTTCGCGCTCAGAATAATGATCGGCAATGAAGGGGCAACCTGGCTGATTTCTCGGCAGACGTCCTGCCCCGGAGTGCCCGGGAGACTCAGGTCAAGCACCAGCACGGAAGGTGAGGCGGCACGAAACATCTCCAGGCCGGCGGCACCGTTGCCTGCGATATCGACGGCAAAGCCTTCTCCCTCAAACAGACGCTTGAGAGCCTTCTGGACGGCGCGGTCGTCCTCGATCACGAGGATGCGCTCCGAAGATGCGGGCACTAAGTCCATGGTCGCCGCCGATACTGAGGAAAGGTTCTTGTTCACTGCCGCCCCCACGATCCGGTAGTCGGAAATCATACCCCTAAACTGTAGCGTGATATTGGGTTATTGACGCATTTCGGCAGAGAAAGTGACGTGAATTTGACAATTTGTTGACATAGGGAGACGAGGCGGCGGGAAAGTCTGGGAACTTCAAAACACGAAGATCGTTCTGAGACCGATTGCAAATCCCCCTGATGGCCCGAAGGCCAAGTGGCCCGATTTCCTAAAGCGGGTCGTGGATGCGCACCTCCGGGCGGCCGCCGAGATCCATGAACCGGGAATCGCGCGCCTCATTACGAACCGAACTCAGCGCGACCGTGACCTCGCGGATGTAATAAAAGGTCCCAAGTAGCAGGCAAATCAGGGAGAGGACAAAAACAACGACTGCAGCGACCGCCGCCTGTTCCCAGTAGAGACCAAAGCCAAGCAGCAGGCAGGACGTGATCGTTCCGGCCAGGGAAATAAGGACCAGCAGGAAACAGCGCCGGATCATCTCCGCCCGCTCTTCAATCGCCTGGATCTGCGCTGTATAGGCCTCGGCCTCTTGGACACGGTCATTTTTCGCAGCGTCATGTTTGGCATGAACATACTGCCGTAAGCGGCTCACGATACCCATCATCCGTACGTTGATCGACAAAATCAGCAGAGCAGTCGCCGAAACGAAGATGGCGGGGGCAAGAAATGCTTGAAACAGGCGCGAAATGTCAGTCATATTGCAACCAAAGAAAAGGGGGAGTGGAAGAGTTATCTCCCCGGCTGATTCTAACGCCATTTGCCGGACCGGCGAATATTCTGGTTCGTCGAACGCGGCAGAGTGCGCACAAATGAGTAGCGTATGCTCTCCGTGCTAGGATTTTGTGGTCGAGCCAATTATGAATGTCCGCCAATGGACTTGTCTGTTAATGACCGCCGCCTTGATTGCTTTCCTGGCATCGTGTGGAACTTCCATGTCTCCGCCACAGCCGATCATTGTTCAGTTCGATCCGAACTTCGCGCCGCCCACATCCATCAACACAGGCGACCACGTCGGTATAGCGGCCGTCGTGACGAACGATACTCGCCAGCAAGGCGTGGTTTTCTCCTGTAGTCCGATCGGCGCATGCGGCACATTCAGTCCGATCCAAGTGGGCAGCAACGTGCCCACCTGTTATCTAGCTCCAGCGCAAGTACCGACGGGGAACGCGGTGACCGTAACTGCAACGGCCGTAAGCGATAACCTCAAGTTCAAATCAGCCACAATCACGGTGCTGAATGGCGCCGGGACACCCTGCCCGTAAGGCAGCGGCAGGGGCATTTGACATCCCGTCCCTACCTCTTACAATAGAGGTAGTTCTTTTCAGGCCAATACCCACCAGTGGGGGCGCCACGGATTCGACGGGGATGCTTGCGGCCAAGAGGCATGCCAGGGTGCACACACCTGTAATCGAGTGCAAAATGATAATTGCCAATCAACAGATGGCATACGCAGCTTAATTAATTAAGTTGCCGTCCTCCGCGGCTTCGCCCGTGGGCTGCGGTCAGGACGTCACACAGCGGGCTGCTCTTCTCTGCTACGTCTGGGCTGGGGGGCTAAGATCACAGGCTAGCGACGACGGTTTCTTGTCCGTTCTGAGCCGGCGGCGCGAACGTCCTGGGGTAATGCCCAGGGCATGAACTGGAATAAGCATGTAGTCTCTTGACCAGTAACATTTTCGGACGCGGGTTCGACTCCCGCCGCCTCCACCATTTCTTCACGCTTACTGCTCGAGCATTGGGCTACTGGTTGCCCCCGGTTACCGTTCCACGTACAAACCCTAATTTCATCCGTCATTCCCGGTAATCGCATGTCGCGACACCGCCTGAACCCGCGAATGAAGAGGGATGTCCGTGACTTGAAGAACTCTATCGGGAACTTCTGTTGGTTATAGGCAGGCGCGGGCAAGCCACGGGTGCATTCCATTCCCGGACGATGGAGAAGAGCATCGCTGCAGCAAAGAGCACAAAGGCGAATCGTCGAGTTCGAGATTCATACATTGCGGTCAGCCAACCTTGATTAAAGACATTTTAGGCCGATGGGAAGACGAAATCCAATTGATTCAGTGAGATGGGTCAGCACAATAGAGAGCGTCTAACCGAGAGTTAGCTGACGCAATCACGCGTTGGTTTTGGGCGTTGACGTGGCGGAAGACGTTCCCTACTCCGGCTTCGCGGTGAAGATCAGAAAATAATCCATTCCGTCGGCTTTCACGAAATCCTGTGAGTCGCGCAGCTCGTATCCGGCTTGGGCGGCTTCGCGAACGACTACGTCTTTGCTGACGCCGTGATTTTCTCCGTTACCGTTGCGATCGATGATGCCAATCTTCGCTCCCGGTTTGAGCGATGGACGAAGGTTCCTGAGCAGCACAACCGGATGGGCTACCTCGTGATAGGTCTTGAGCAGCAACACGGCGTCGACGCTGTGGGCCGGAATCTGTGGATCGTCGGGCTTGCTGAGAATCGTCTTTATGTTGGGGAGTTGTTCTTTTTTCGCACGCTCGTTGATGTAATGAATTGCCTCTGGACTGATGTCCACGGCGTAAACCGTGCCCGAGTCCGTGACGCGGCGAGCGGCGCGCACCGTGAACCAACCCGATCCGGCTCCGATGTCAGCAACGTTCTTGCCGGGACCTATGCCAAGCATGTCCATGACGCGGTTGATCTGCAGGCGTTCATCGCGCCCCGGAGTTTCGAAAATTGAGAGATCGCCGGTGTAAGGAGTGCTAGTCTTGCGTTGCGCGGACGGCGCTGCGGAACCGGACTGCGCACGAACGGGCGCCGGTCCCCACAGACCTGCCGACAAAAGCCCAGCCAATAGAATCGACATCGGCCCGATCCATCGGAGAGACCTACCAAGCGATTTCCAGTTCATTTGTTTCCCCAAGGGCGTGCGCCGAACCGTGAGTAATCCGGAGCGATATCGAGATTCTACGCCAACGACTCGATTGGATATTCGGGGCAAGTTCGCCACACAACGCCGCCGGAAATTATGCGCGCTCCGCTCAAACCCTCGTCGCACCTCTCGGTTAACGCCTGTGACGCGCGTCACAGGTCGCTGTAGTGCCGGTCATGGCTCGGCATCGGGCGGCCATACGACACTAGATAGCTGGCTGATCCCTCGGAGGAGCGTCATGATGATGTTATATCGGCTGGTTCGGCTGATTGAGACTCACTCCCAATCCCTGGCTACCTGCCTTCTTGATCGCGTCCAAAGTTCTGAACTGACACATTGTTACAAGGAAAACGTTCCCGCCGACGAACTCAAAGAAAAGGTGTACGAGATTTACCACCATTTGGGAGAATGGCTGATCGCCAAGGATGAAACGGATCTGCAATCGCGCTATCTCCAGATTGGTGCACGCCGGGCCGTTCAGCGCGTTCCGCTGAGCGAAGTCATCTGGGTGATCGTCTTGACCAAAGAAAATCTTTGGGACTTCATTAAGAAAGAAGCAGTTTTGGAGCGTCCAGTCGAAGTATTTGGGGAACTGGAGATGTTGCAACTCCTGGAACAGTTCTTTGATCGCGCGATTTATTTCGCGTCGGTGGGGTACGAGCTCGAGGTCGCCGACCAGATTTACCGGGAAAGCGCACCCTCGAAGAGCGCGTAAGGAGAAAGCTCAAGATGTCGTGGGAAAGTGATTACGCCAGCAAAATCAAGCCGGCGGACGAGGCCTTGCGCTGCGTCCAGTCGGGTATGCGCGTCTACATCCAGCCGGGATGCGCCGAGCCGGAGACCCTGGTCGAAGCATTGATGCGGCGCGGTCCGCACGTGCGCGACGTGGAAATCGTCCACATGATGACCATGGGATGCGCTCCCTATGTGGCTCCTGAGATGGCGGGGCACTTCCGGCACAATGCCATGTTTATCGGCGGCAATGTGCGGGCGGCAATCAACGAAGGCCGGGCCGACTATACGCCGATCTATTTGAGTGAGATTGAAGGGCTTTTCGAGAGCGGCGCGATGCCGATCGATGTCGCGCTGATTGAAGTGTCTCCGCCCGATTCTCACGGTTTCTGCAGCTTCGGCATCGGCGTGGACACGACTCTGACGGCCGCCAAGTGCGCTCGCCGTGTCGTGGCGCAGGTCAACGGGCAGATGCCGCGAACTTACGGCGACAGCTTCATTCACGTCAATGATATTGATGTGGTGGTGGAATCGTCCCGGCCATTGTGCGCCGCACCGAGGCCTCCCGTCACCGATCTGCATGTAGCCATCGCACGCAATGTTGCCAGCCTGATCGAGGACGGAGCCGTGTTGCAGACCGGAATCGGCGGGATTCCAGACGCGGTGCTTCCCTTCCTCACCGATCGGAAAGACCTGGCGGTCCACAGCGAACTCGTTTCCGATGGTGTGATTGACCTGATCGAAGCCGGAGTGATCACCGGTGCACGCAAGAACTTCAAGCCGCGGAAAATAATTCTGGGTTTCGCCCTAGGGTCGAAAAAGTTGTTTGATTTTGTCGACAACAATCCGATCTTCGAGTTTCACCCCACGGCCTACACGAACGATCCCGGACTGATCGCGCGGAACGACAATATGGTCGCGATCAATTCAGCTCTCCAGATCGATATGACCGGCCAAGTGTGTTCCGACTCGGTCGGGACCCAGTTCTACAGTGGAATAGGCGGGCAGGTGGACTTCCTCCGCGGAGCGTCGCGGTCCAAGCACGGGAAACCGATCATCGCGATTTCATCCACCGCGAAGCAAGGAGCAATTTCAAGAATCGTTCCCATGCTGAGCCCGGGCGCAGGAGTCGTCACCTCGCGTGGCCTGATCCGCTATGTGGTGACCGAATACGGCGTCGCGTACCTGCATGGAAAGTCCATCCGCGAACGAGCGAAGGCGTTGATCGACATTGCGCATCCAAATTTCCGCGAGGAATTGTACGAGTACTGCGAAAAGACCAAATGGCTACAGCGTCCAGAGGCGGTAACGGTGAAGCCATCCGTATAGAAACACTGCCATCGTTGTTTCGGGGTTAAAGGGGACCTTACTACCAGCTCTTTATGACAAACCGTACTGATAAGTGTCAGGCGATCTGTGACAAACTTCAAAAACTTGGTTATGCCAGAGAAAAACACATAAAGCTTTACGGGGAGGACTTGCATCTGGTTTCGAACCCCGTACCGGAAGGTAATGGTTTCGCCGTGGAAGGCGTCGCCCGCACCTCCGGAAATCTCATCCGAGTACGGATTCCTCTCACGCTCGTCTATAGAGCACAAAAAGAAGTGGCGTTCGAAGAAACCCTCGAAATGGCGGTTTGACCGGCGAAGCTGCGCGAGTCCGAGAACACTACTCTGCTTCACTTCGTGGCACGAGACAAACTTCTACGACTTGAAACGTAATGCCCATGCCTGAACCCAATCGCGACATTCTTGAGATCCTGCGGTTCGAACTGGCGTTCCTGGAGGAGGGCGGGTACGAGCAGACTTCACACGCTCCGTGGCGCGCCTCTTATATTTTTGAAGACTCGCCGAGTTGCCTGAACTACAAGCAGTCTTCGCGCCCGCATCCCTGCTCTGAATGCTTGTTGACGCAACTTGTCCCACCGGAATTTCGAGAGCAGGATGTCCCCTGCCGGCTGATCCCTCTCAACGACAAAGGCCAGACGGTCGACTCCCTCTACCGGACCGGTACATATGAAGAAGTGCTAGAAGCGGTGAAGGACTGGCTGCGTCGCGAGATTCGGAAGATCGAAGAAGAACGAAGGCGTTCCGCTGCAGTCAAGGCCGATGGGGTGTAGTTTGCGCGCTCAGTCGGCGCCACCGTTCAGGAGTTAACCAGCTTTTCCAGGGCGGACTTGTTGCGAATCGTCAGGCTTGCGCCCTTGAGTTGAAGAATCTGTTTCTTCTTGAACTGGGAGAACAAGCGGCTGACTGTCTCCCGAGTCGTGCCGATAATTTCCGCAATCTCTTCGTGCGTCAGCGTCAGCTTTACTTGCAGAGGGTCCCCGTTGCTCGGAGTATTCGACCATTCCAGCAGCAACTTGGCGAATCTTTCAGAAGGGGAGTTGCTGAGTCCGAGAGTGCGGATTCCCTGGTACGCCGAGTAATAGTTCAGGCTCAGCTGTTCTGCCACCCGCAATGCAACCTCGCCGTACTCGCGCAAAAAATGCAGCAAAGCATCGCGAGTGATGAAGTTGGCCTGTCCCGGCTCAATCATCTCGGCGGTCACTTCATAGGGCCGGTTGGAGATCGTGGCGCTCAGTCCGAGAACATCGCCCGGTCCCGAGATTTTGGTGATGACCGTCTTCCCTTCCGCCGAAGAAGTAGAAAGCTTCGCTTTGCCGTTACAGAGCACGAACACTCCGCGCGGCTGTTGTCCTTCAATAAACAGCATGGCGGATTTGGGATACACGGCAGTCGATCTTATCTCGTTCAATCGCTGCACCGCCGCTGGAGGGAGATTGCAGAATAAATGCTCTTCCCGCGTCGGGCAGGTGAGGCAGTTGTCGAGGATGTTCAGCCCGTACGGAGCCCGCATTCGCAAAGTTTTCCGAGCAAATTGTACCACCGATGTGCTTGTGATCATGGTCACGAAATAATGTGACCTCAAACATGGTTTCACGAACCCGGTTGCGCGGAAAATCGATCAGCACGGGAGTGCAAGAACGCCGCTCTGGCGGAGGTTCCATGAGCACGGCAACCGAAATCAAAGAACCACCTTTTAATGGCCGACGGCTTGATAACCGCGTAACTGTAAATGCGGGGATAAGGAAGGGTGACAACACCATGGAGGATACACATCGGTTTCGGGTCGTCGCCTGGTGGGCCTCTGGGCGAACGGGCATCGCAAAGTCCGGCTCCGCTCCCAACGCGATTCATTTCACTTCGCCGCTGGCTTTTGGCGGCTTGGAAGGCAGGTGGACGCCGGAAGATCTACTGCTTTGTGCGCTCGCCAGTTGTTACACAACTACGTTTCAGGCGGTTGCGGAAAGCTCGAAGCTGGAGTACACCGACCTGCAAGTGCAAGTTGAGGGCTCTATCAGCAAGGCAGAAACGGGTTACAACTTTACGGAAGTCGTCATTCAGGCAAACCTGATGATCTCGCAACCCGAAGAAGCGGCGCGCGCCGTCAAGCTCTTGCACAAAGCCGAGGGGTTGTGTCTCGTGTCGCGAGCGCTCGCTGTGAAACAGACATTTGAACCACGGGTTCAGGTACGTGAAACCCGAATGGAAAGCAGCCATACTTTGCCCGCTGACAAGGAGGAGCGTTCCCGTTAGAGCTCCCGTAAGGCATTGGATGGCCGGGCGAGGTAGCTCGTCCGCAACTTGCGACGGACGGTGATCGCAGAGGCAGATTTATGAGAACGCTGGGAGCTGCAAGACGAATCGCGGTAAGTAACATTCTTTTTGCCACTGACTTCTCTCCGCACTCGAACGCGGCACTTCCCTACGCGCTGGCGATCGCGCATCAGTTCGGGGCCAAGTTATTTGGCGCTCACGTACTCTCATCGGACGATTTTATTTATCCGGCACCGGAGGCATGGCCGGCCCAGTTGCAACAGGAACAACGGTTAGGCGAAGAAGTAATCGCGCGCCTTGAGGAGCAGCTTCGCGGCGTGCCGCACCAGGCCTTATCGGGAGCGGGCGACGTCTGGACGGTAGTTGAGCGGTTGGTCCGCGAGCATGACATTGATCTGATCGTGGTGGGCAGTCATGGCCGCACCGGCGCCCGGAAACTGCTGATGGGTTCGGTCGCTGAAAAGATATTTCGCCAGGCTCCCTGCCCCGTCCTAACGGTGGGTCCTAAGGTGGTGGACCAGGACAACAGCGTCGCCGAATTGAATCGTGTTCTTCTGGCGACCGACTTTGGCAAAGCGTCCTCGGCGGCCGCGTCTTATGCTGTGTCTCTGGCTCATGAACATCAGGCACGGCTTTCGCTACTCCATGTACTCGAGCAGTCGCGACCCGGGGCTTTGAGTCCCGAACCGGAGTCGGATTTACTGTTCCGACGGCTGCAGGAACTCGTTCCGCCCGATTCGGAACTGTTATCGCATCCGGACTACTTCATCCAATTCGGACTTCCGGCAGATCGGATTCTGCAATTCTCGTGCGCACATGAAATCGACTTGATTGTCATCGGAGTCCATTCTCCGGATTCAGTGAGCGCGGCCACCCATCTGGCGCACTCGACGGCCCAGCACATCGTGGCGCACGCAGCGTGTCCGGTGCTCACGGTTCGCGGGTGAGCGGCACTTGCGATTTACGTGTTCGGCTTTACTCCGCGTTTCTACGTTCCCTCGTAATCAAGCCCGATCATTGAAACATCGACGCGCGCTCCTCGACATGGCAAGATTGAGCAAGGTGATTAAGTATGACTTCAACCGAAGCTGACCGCGCGGGACAATCTTCGCGCACCGAAAATTTGACTCCGACGGAAACGCACGGTCTGGACGCAATGTTCGCGCCGCGGTCCGTAGCGGTGATCGGCGCAACCGACCGGCCGGCTACGGTGGGCAGAACGATTCTTGAAAACCTTCTGCAGGGAAATTTTCACGGCAAAGTTTATGCGGTGAATGCCAAACACTCCGAAGTGTTGGGTCTTAAATCGTATCCGCACATCGGCGACGTCCCGGAAGCCGTCGACATGGCTGTCATTGCCACGCCGGCAGCGACGGTTCCACGACTCGTCGGGGAGTGCGTCGCGGCTGGCGCCAAGTCGGCAGTGGTTATTTCTGCCGGGTTCAGGGAGTTGGGAGAACCCGGCGCCGCTCTCGAACAGGAGATTCAGGAACAGCTCCGCCGCGGTCCCATGCGCCTGATCGGCCCGAACTGCCTGGGCATCATGAACCCGGCTATCGGATTGAATGCCACTTTCGCTCAGGACGTACCCAAGGCCGGCAACGTCGCATTCCTCAGCCAAAGCGGCGCGCTATTGAGCGCGATTCTCGACTGGAGCCACCGCGAGGAAGTCGGGTTCAGCGCTATTGTTTCGACCGGATCGATGCTGAACGTCGGCTGGGGCGACCTGATCTACTATTTCGGCGATGATCCACATACCAAGAGCATTTTGCTGTATATGGAATCGGTGGGCGATGCGCGATCCTTCTTGTCGGCCGCCCGGGAAGTGGCGCTCACCAAGCCGATCATCGTAATCAAAGCCGGCCGCTCACAACAGGCGTCGCGCGCCGCAGCGTCGCATACCGGAGCGCTGACCGGAAGCGACGAGGTTCTGGACGCAGCGTTTCGCCGGTCCGGAGTTCTACGCGTGCACAACATCGCGGATCTTTTTTACATGGCAGAGGTGCTGGGAAGACAGCCGCGGCCGAAAGGTCCTCGGCTCACGATTCTCTCCAACGCCGGCGGACCTGCCGTATTGGCCACGGACAAACTCGTTGCCAATGGAGGAGAGCTCGCCGAGCTTTCTCCGGAGAGTCTGCAGCAGCTGAACGAGTTCCTGCCCGCGCACTGGAGTCACAACAATCCTATCGACATTCTCGGCGACGCCGACCCTGAGCGCTATGCGAAGGCGCTAGAGATTGCGTCGAAAGACCCCAACAGCGATGGGCTGCTCGTGATCCTGGCACCGCAGGGGATGACGGACCCATTGCAAATTGCTGAGCGCTTGAAGCCATATGCCAAGCAGTACACCAAGCCCGTGCTCGCCAGTTGGATGGGCGGCAGAAGTGTCGCCGCTGGCGAAGCTGCTTTGAATGCGGCGGGTATTCCAACATTTGCTTATCCGGACACTGCCGCACGAGCCTTCACCCACATGTGGAAGTACACATACAACCTGCGCGGGCTCTACGAGACCCCCACTCTGCCTGACCTAGCGATGGAGAGCGCATCGCGCCGCGAAGTGGAAAAGATCATCCAGAACGCGCGTAAGAGCGGCCGCGTGCTGCTCACCGAACTGGAATCGAAGCAATTGCTGGCGCTTTATGGAATTCCTGTCATTGAGACGAAACCCGCATTCAGCGAAGACGAAGCGGCATCCATCGCTGTGACATTTGGCTTTCCGATCGTACTGAAAGTTCTTTCCGAAACCATTACGCACAAAACTGACGTTGGCGGCGTCAAGCTGAACTTACAGGATGAGACGGCCGTTCGTGCTGCATACCGTGCCATCAAGGCTTCCATCTCCGAAAAAACGGGCGCTGACCAGTTCTTGGGTGTCACCGTGCAGCCAATGGCAGAGCTCGATGGTTACGAACTCATCCTGGGCAGCAGCGTCGATGAGCAGTTTGGGCCAGTCGTCATGTTCGGTTCGGGAGGCCAACTCGTGGAGGTATACCGCGACCACGCCCTGGCCCTGCCGCCGTTGAATACGACTCTGGCGCAGAGAATGATGGAGCAAACGAAGGTATTCACCGCGCTCCGCGGAGTGCGGGGGCGTAAGCCGGTCGACCTGGCAAACCTCGAACAACTGCTCGTGCGCTTCAGTCAACTCGTACTGGAGCAGCGAGGTATCAAGGAAATTGACATCAATCCCTTGCTCGCCTCACCTGAGCGCCTGGTGGCCCTGGATGCCCGCATCGTTTTGCATGCGGCCGACATCAACCTCGAAGACCAGCCGAAACCGGCGATCCGGCCCTATCCCTTGCAATACGTCTCCACCTGGAAGATGCGAGATGGGAATCCGGTGACCATCCGCCCGATCCGTCCCGAAGACGAACCGTTGCTGGTTAAGTTTCATGAGACGCTCTCCGATCGCAGTGTGTACTTGCGCTACTTTTGTACTCTCAGCCTGAGCCGTCGCGTGGCGCATGAACGGTTGCTGCGTATCTGTTTTGGCGATTACGATCGCGAGATCGCGCTGGTCGCCGAACGTACCGATCCCGTCACTGGCGAACACCACATCATGGCGGTCGGTCGCATCAGCAAACTTCACGTCAAGAATGAAGCCGAAGTAGCGGTGCTGGTTTCGGACCGATATCAGAATCTTGGTTTGGGGCTCGAATTACTGAAGCGCGTAGTGCTGATTGCTCGGGATGAAAAGCTGAGCGAAGTCCACGCCGAAATGCTGCCCGACAACATCGCCATGCAAGTCATCATGAAAAAGGTCGGTTTCCGCGTCCGAGCCGGCGAAGACCTCGGTTCGGTCCAAGCTTTTCTGGAGCTTTGAAGGCTGGCGGAGTGGCTTTTCCGCTTGCAAGCGGAGTCCCCACCACATAGTCGCTAATTGTGATCTGGGTCACACGTCCGTGTGAGCTATGTTCCCGACAATATCGCATTGATCCGTCATCCTTTATGCAACCGTTCCCTCAGAACGGCCGGGGCTACACACAGTCCAAAAGGGGATGTCATGAAGCGTAAGTTCAAGACCATGGACGGGAACGAGGCAGTCGCCTATGTCGCGTACCGCCTCAATGAAGTCATCGCCATTTACCCCATTACGCCATCTTCAAACATGGGCGAATGGGCCGACCAATGGTCGTCGGAAGGCGTGCCGAACGTCTGGGGTAGTGTGCCCCATGTAATTGAAATGCAAAGTGAAGGCGGTGCGGCCGGGGCGGTTCACGGAGCGCTGCAGACCGGATCGTTGTCCACCACGTTCACGGCATCGCAGGGCTTGCTGCTCATGATCCCCAACATGAACAAGATCGCAGGCGAACTAACGCCGACGGCATTTCACGTCAGCGCGCGTACTGTGGCCGCCCACGCGCTCTCGATTTTCGGCGATCACTCGGATGTAATGTTCTGCCGAACCACTGGCTTCGCCATGCTCTCCTCGAATTCCGTCCAGGAGGCGATGGACTTGGCCCTGATCGCGCATTCGGCGACGCTTGAGACTCGGATCCCTTTCTTGCATTTCTTTGACGGCTTTCGGACCTCGCACGAAGTCAACAAGATTGAAATGCTGACCGAAGACGACATGCGCGCCATGATCAACATGGATCGCGTCATCGAACATCGACAGAGGGCGCTATCTCCTGACCATCCGGTTTTGCGCGGTACGGCACAGAACCCTGATGTTTATTTCCAGGCGCGCGAGGCCGGCAATCCCTTCTACGACGTGTGTCCTGACAAGGTCCAGGTGGTGATGGACAAGTTCGCCAAGCTTGTTGGACGTTCGTATCACCTCTTCGATTACGTCGGTGCCCCCGATGCTGAGCGCGTGGTCGTCATGATGGGCTCGGGCGCAGAGACCGCGCACGATACCGTCGATCATCTGAACGCCAAGGGAGAAAAAGTTGGCCTTTTGAAGGTACGCCTGTATCGTCCGTTTTCGGTCAAGCACTTTATCGAGGCGCTTCCCGCCACCGTTCGCAAGATTGCTGTTCTCGATCGCACCAAGGAGGCTGGCGCCGCGCGAGAGCCACTCTATCTCGATATCGCCAACGGCCTGCAGGAAGGAATCAAACTCGGCTACGGGACGCTGAAGACGGCACCGGAAACCGTCGGCGGACGGTATGGATTGTCCTCCAAAGAATTCACGCCAGCGATGGTCAAGGCTGTCTACGACAATCTGGCGAAGCCATCTCACAAAATCAAAGACCACTTCACCATCGGGATTCATGATGACGTGGGCCATACCAGCCTCGATTACGACTCCGAGTTCTCGATCGAGCCCGACGAGGTAGTGCGCGCAATGTTTTATGGCCTGGGCGCGGATGGCACGGTGGGTGCGAACAAGAACTCCATCAAAATCATCGGCGAGAACACGGCCAACTACGGGCAAGGATACTTCGTCTACGATTCGAAGAAATCAGGCGCGATGACCGTTTCGCACCTGCGTTTCGGGCCGCAACCGATTCGCTCCAGCTACCTGATCTCCAAAGCGAACTTTGTCGCCTGCCACCAGTGGATTTTCCTGGAACGCTACGACATGCTGAGCACGCTGGTTCCGGGCGGGGTCTTCTTGCTCAACAGCCCTTTTGACAAAGATAAAGTTTGGGACCAGTTGCCGCGCGAAGTCCAATCGCAATTAATCGCGAAGAAAGCGCGCTTCTTCATCATTGACGCATATCAAGTGGCCCGCGAAACCGGCATGGGCTCGCGCATGAACACGATTCTGCAAACCTGCTTTTTCGCCATCTCCAAAGTACTGCCGCGAGAACAGGCCATTGAAGCCATTCGCGAGTCGATCCGTTACACTTATGGCAAAAAGGGAGACGAGGTCGTAAAGCAGAACCTGCACGCCGTGGATGAGACCCTGGCGCACATGTTCGAAGTGACGGTTCCAGAGAAAATTACAAGCACAACCGAAATGCCCGCGGCGTTCGCCGCCGGAGCTCCGCTGTTTGAACGAGACGTTCTCAGCGTCATCTACGCCGGCCATGGCGACGAAATCCCCGTTAGCGCCTTCCCGGTCGATGGCACATTTCCCACCGGCACCGCCAAGTGGGAAAAACGCAACATCGCACTTGAGATTCCCGCCTGGGACACGAAGACCTGCATTCAGTGCGGCAAGTGCGCAATGGTTTGCCCGCACGCGGTGCTGCGCATCAAGGTCTACGACTCCAAACAGCTCGAGGGTGCGCCCGCGACATTCAAGTCCAGCGAAGTCAAGGACAAGGATTGGGCAGGCATGAAGTACACCATTCAGGTTGCGCCTGAGGATTGCACGGGATGCGGAATTTGTGTCGACATCTGCCCAGCGAAGAACAAGAGTGAGACACGTCTGAAAGCGATCAACATGGTCGCGCAGCCGCAGCTGCGCGAACCGGAGCGCGAGAATTGGGATTTCTTTCTCAAGATTCCCGAGCTCGACCGCCGCAAGATCAAGCTCACCAACATCCGGCAGCAACAGATCCAGGAGCCCTTGTTTGAGTTTTCGGGTGCCTGTTCCGGATGCGGCGAAACCCCCTACCTGAAACTGGTTTCACAGCTCTTCGGAGACCGCTCCGTGATCGCCAATGCAACCGGCTGTTCCTCGATCTATGGGGGTAACCTGCCGACGACGCCCTGGGCCAAGAACGCTCAAGGCCGAGGGCCGGCATGGTCAAACTCCCTCTTTGAAGACAACGCCGAGTTCGGCTTGGGATTCAGGCTCTCCATTGACAAGCAAACCGAGTACGCTCGGGAGCTAGTGCTCCGCCTGGCGGGCTCCATCGGCGACCAACTCGCTGCCGCGCTGCTCAATGCGACGCAACGAGACGAAGCGGATATTTTCGAGCAGCGGCAACGAGTCGAGCTCCTCAAAGAAAAACTGCAGACTCTCGCCATGCCCGAAGCCAAGCAATTGCTGGCGCTCGCCGACATGCTGGTCAAAAAGAGTGTGTGGATCGTGGGCGGCGACGGCTGGGCCTACGACATCGGCTACGGCGGCCTGGATCATGTTCTCTCCAGCGGCCGCAATGTGAACCTTCTAGTGCTCGACACCGAGGTTTACTCCAATACCGGAGGGCAAGCATCCAAAGCGACTCCCAGGGCTGCCGTCGCGAAATTTGCGGCTGGCGGAAAGCCTGGACCCAAGAAAGACCTGGGGTTGATGGCCATGAGCTACGGGAATGTCTACGTTGCCAGCGTCGCCATGGGCGCGAAGGACGAACATACACTGAAGGCGTTCCTCGAAGCGGAAGCCTACAATGGGCCGAGCCTGATCATTGCGTACTCGCACTGCATCGCGCACGGCATCAACATGACGACTGCAATGACCGACCAGAAAGTGCTGGTCGAATCGGGCCAGTGGCTCCTTTATCGTTACCATCCGGACCGCGGGGCCTCTGGGGAAAATCCGTTGATTCTCGATTCCCGCACTCCCACGAAAAAAGTCAAAGAAGCTCTGCAGCAGCAGACCCGTTTCAAGATGCTGCAAAAGAGCAAGCCAGACGCCGCCAAGCAACTGTGGGAAGAAGCGCAACAGGACGCCGAGACGCGCTTCCACTTCTACGAGTACCTGGCACAACGAAAGTCATTGCAATCGGAACTGCCCGTCGAGACCAAAAAAGTCTCGCCGGTCCCGGCTGAAACAGTGAAATAGATTCGGAAGGGCACGGCTTCAGCTTCAGAGGCTGAAGAAAGGGAACGAACATGGATATCAGCACAAAGTATCTCGGAATGCAGCTAAGAACTCCGCTGGTCGCATCGGCATCCCCGCTTTCGCACGAGATTAGCGGAATCCGCAGCCTGGAAGATGCGGGCGCGTCTGCCGTCGTGCTCTATTCTCTGTTCGAAGAACAGCTGCACAAAGAGGCGCTGGAGCTGGAACTTCATCTCAACGCCGGCACGGAAAGCTTTGCCGAATCGCTCAGCTATTTTCCTCATTCCTGTGAGTTCAACACAGGGCCCGAGGAATATCTGACCCACATCCAAAAGGCGAAGGCCGCGGTCGATATCCCAATTATCGCCAGCCTTAACGGCGCAACGCTAGGCGGATGGGCCCGCTATGCCAAGCAGGTCGAGCAGGCCGGAGCCGATGCAATCGAATGCAACATCTACTACATTCCCACCAACACCGAAATTCTTGGCTCCGAAGTGGAGAACAGCTACGCCGACATTCTCCGCGAAGTGAAGACGGCGGTTCACATTCCGGTGTCAGCAAAACTCAGTCCATTTTTCAGCAACCTTGCGAACATGGCGAAGCGCTTGGATCAAATGGGCACCGATGGTTTGGTGCTCTTCAACCGCTTCTACCAACCCGACATTGACCTAGAGGAGATCGCCATCAAACCGAACGTACTGCTGAGCAGTCCGCAGGAGTTGCGTCTGCCGCTGACCTGGATCGGCATTCTTTACGGGCGCGTCCGGGCCAATCTCGCCGCAACGACAGGCGTGTACGCCGCGGAAGATGTCATCAAACTGCTGATGGTGGGCGCTGACGTCACGATGCTCTGTTCCGCGCTGCTGCGCAATGGAGTCGATCATATCCGCTACGTCGAACAGGGCGTACGGCGGTGGATGGAAGACCACGAATATGAGTCGGTCCAGCAGATGCGAGGGAGCATGAGCCAGCAGCGCTGCGCCGATCCGGGAGCGTTCGAGCGGGCGCAATACATGCGCGCGGTGAAGGGACTGCAACACCTGGCGGCCACGCGCTAGGGCCGGTGTCGCAGAGGTTCACCGCTGCGACAGGATCGTTTCATCGCGGCTTTGGCCCCTGAGGTCAAGGTCGCCCGCTACCTACCTGAAGCGCAAGCCTTACGCGCCTTCAAAATGCGCTTCGATTTCTTCTAGCGTTTTCCCTTTAGTTTCCGGCAAGAAGAATGCGGCCGTGATGAAATAAATCACAGTACACGCAGCGAAGGCAAAGAACATCGTTGAGTATCCGTACTTACCCACAGTCGGTAGAAAAATCGCTGCAATCCCGGTTGAAACCGCCTGATTGATCAGCAACGCGATGCTCATGCCATTCGATCGAATCCTCGTCGGCATCAACTCAGAAAGCGCCAGCCACACGCACACTCCTGGACCGATCGCAAAAAACGCCATGAAGACGAATAGGCTGATCGCCACCAGCCAACCGTTGTGCGTGGTCGGCATGGGGGTAATGAGCGCATTGTCAATCTTCAGCGGCGCGGTGCGGGCGGCATCAAGATCGGCGAACGGGTTCGAGAAAAATGCATTGACCTTGTTGGCGGGTACGCAACTGTCGCGCGTGATCTCGATGGGAGTGGCCGCCTGGTCGTCGGACCGGACGACTTTCGTGGCGGCACGAAAATCTCCATAGGAATAGATCACAACCAGCGACGTTGGCCGATCGCCTACCGCCTGGCCGGACCCTCCGCTCGCCACCAGCAGAGAGCTCGCTGCCTTCTCGTCATAACGCAAACTAAGCTTCTGGTCGGCATTCACCATGGATTGAACCGCGTCCCGAGAATCGACCCGCAGCTTCTCGGTCGTCCGAAACAGCGTTCCCGTGCACAGCAGCGACACGATGATACCGGCGCTGCCCACCGAGAGCAGAAATTTGCGGCCCTTGCGATCCACGAGCACCACGCCACCGATGGTCATCAGGAAATTCACCATGGTGAAAAGTACATAGCCCCAGTGTGCCTGAAGGTCGGAAAGACCTCCCTGAATCAGGATCGTGGTGTTGAAACCGATAATGGAGTTGATGCCGGTCGCCTGATTGCACGCCAGAATGACACAAGCCATGACAAACGGAACGATGTACTTGCGGCGCAGGAGCGATTCTTTGACCATCGATCCAGTCGAAGTCTTCGCCTTTTCCGCGGCTGCGACCTGCACCATTTCGGCCAGCTCTGCGTCGCCTTGCTCCTTGGTTCGCGAGCGTAGGAGAGCAGCGTATGCGGCATCCCGTTTTCCCTTCAGAAATAGCCAGCGCGGTGATTCCGCCACCATGAAGCTGCCGATGACGAACAGAATGCCCGGTGGTAGCGAAATCCAGAAGATGCTTCGCCACGCCGTATCTTTAAACGCGAAGAGCCGAGCTGCATCGCCTAACTTGGCCACCTCTTCGACGCGATAACTCAAGAACATTCCGACCAGAGCGGCCGCAAAGATGCCCAGAGTCAGCAGCCATTGGAAGATAGCCGTCCCTTTGCCGCGATGCTTCGCCGACAGGCATTCCGCCAGATACAACGGAACGACAACACCGATCAAGCCGCCACTCGTGCCCTGCAGCAGACGGCCCATCACAAGCGATCCATATCCGTGCGACAGCGCAATCATGGGGATACTGAACACAAAGAGCATCCCGCTCAGAATCATCAGCGGCTTGCGCCCCATCCAATCGGCCAGCAAACCAGCAAACAATGTTGAGATCACGCTACCCAAGAGCACAGCCGCGACGACGGTAGAAAGTTGACTGGCAGTAAATTTGGAGGTGGCATCCAAATAGGGCAATGCCCCGCCAATGATCCCTACATCCACGCCATACAGCAGTCCGCCGAGTCCCGCGACCAGGAGGAGGAACCGGTTGTAGCCAGCTTTATCGTCAGCCATTTCGGTAGCAGCCCTTCCAATTTACGAACATGACATTCTGATCATCTCTGCAAATGTCGCAGCGCCTCGTATGCGGCTCCCAGCATGGGCGCATCCTCGTTCACTACGACGGTGATTGGAACGAGAGTCATCACCTGCGCGAGTTTCCCCGCGCCGCAAAACGACTTGAAGAAGATAAAATCCTGCAATTTCGGCAGAATCTTGGCGGCGATGCCGCCTGCGATGTAGACTCCGCCCAGCGGCATGGTTTGCAAAGCGAAGTTACCTGTCGCCCCGCCGAAAATCTCAACCCAGAACTCCAGCGTCTCCACACAAATTTTGCAGGACCCGGCCAGGCCGCGCTGCGTAATGTCGCTTGCCGGATTGCCGCCCGAGGTTTCGAAGGATTCGTGACGCGCCGCAGGATCCAAGAACTCATGGACTCGGCGAAATCCGCGGCCAGAGACAATTTCTTCGCACGAGACGTGAGGTAACTGCCGTCGCAGATGGCTGAGCAGCTGAACTTCGCGGTCGGTGCGAGGTGCAAAATCAGACTGTCCACCTTCGGCCGGTGCGACCGTGTATCGTTCGCCACTCCAAAATAGCAAGGCTTCGCCCAACCCCGTTCCCGCTGCAATCACGCCTCGCGTCGCGTTGGGCACGGGCTTCCCCACATTCAGCACAACTAGATCGTTTGGCGGCAGCACGTCTAAACTCAACGCGGTCGCTGCCAGATCGTTCGACAGTTGAACATTCTTTAGCTTCAGAGTCTCGGAGACGGATGTAACGTCAAGAACCCACGGTAGGTTTTCCGAATAATGCCGCCCGCCCGTGACGACGCCAGCCACGCCGAACCCTGCCGCATCGATCGACGAGCGGTTCAGGCTGCCATTGGCTTCGTTCGCTTGGCGGAGAAAAGCTTCGATGAGTGCTTCGAAACCTGGATAGTCCCGAGTCGTCAGACGCCGCTGAAATACGGCTCGCAGCGCTGTTCCCTGCTGCTCGAACAACGCGAGATTGGACTTGGTGCCGCCGACGTCTCCGGCCAGAATCATGGTCACTCAATCAGGAAAGCTGAATCTTATCAGAGAGGATGCGAGGCTTTAGAACTCAAACACAAAGAAAGCGAAGACCGATAGAAGTGCTCCGGTTATGAATACCCGTTGGGGTGACCGCGATGCCACCGCCATGCGCTGTCGAGAATGGACTTCAAGTCATGGAACTTCGGCTGCCAGCCGAGTTCGTGACGAATTTTCTCGGAGCTGGCAATCAGGACTGCTGGATCTCCCGCGCGGCGCGGCGATTCCACCACCGGAATCGCATGCCCGGTAACCTCGCGCGCAGCTTCGATCACCTGACGCACGCTGAAGCCTTGCCCGTTTCCGAGGTTGTAAACCAGCGGAGAGGCGTCTGCGTTTTGTTTTCCCAGCGCGTCTAACGCAAGCAAATGAGCCCGCGCCAGGTCGCTCACGTGGATATAGTCGCGAACACACGTGCCATCAGAAGTCGGGTAATCGGTACCGAAAATATTAGCGTGCTCCGCACGGCCGAGCGCAACGTTCAGGACCCGGGGAATCAGATGCGTTTCCGGATGGTGGGCTTCCCCTTTGTCCGGCGCGGATGCACCCGCAGCGTTGAAGTAACGCAGGCTCGCATAGCGCAGGCCGTGAATCTGATGAAACCATGCCAACATCCGCTCGACCAGCAGCTTCGATTCGCCATAAGCATTCGTCGGACGAAGGAGATCGTCTTCCTGAATCGGAGTGCGCGCAGGATTGCCAAAGAGCGCGGCGGTAGATGAAAACACAAAGCGCTTTACGCCGGCGGCCAACATTGTTTCGAGCAGGGTCAGGGCGTTAGCGGTATTGTTGCGAAAAAACTGCTCCGGGGCCTTCATGGACTCGCCAGCCTCAATCAACGCGGCAAAGTGCATGACCGCATCGAAGCCGCCGGACTGCATCAAGCAGTCGAGAGCAGCGCGATCGGCCAGTTCGCCTATTTGCAGCTCTGCATTTTTTGGTACTGCCTGGCGATGGCCGCGGCTCAGGTTGTCAAAGACGACTACCTGATGACCGGCATTCAGGAGTTCGTCGGCCACAACGCTGCCGATGTAGCCGGCGCCCCCCGTTACCAGAACCTTCATCGCTTCGTTACCTTTTCTCCCATCGAAACTGTGGCCGCACTACTTCGCAACTCGGCTCTTGCGCGCAAGCAGCAGCATTCCCGCGCCGAAGATCAACATGGCCATTCCCCACCACAGATTCACATTGATGCCGAGCGAATGGCTGGAGTACATTTCGTTGCCTTGGGTGGCCGCGCCATATCCGCCCACGAGTAATCCGAAGACAGTGAACATCAACCCGATCGGTAATCTGATATCGAATCCCATAACGCTTCCCACCCTCCGCTCGAATAATCTCCGTCCTCTGCTACCAGAAGATGAAGTTCAGTGCCACCAGAACCGTCAGCACCACCGCGGCCAGCACCGCTGGCTTCTGGTACCACTCGATCGATTCATCCTTGGGCCGTTCGGTCAACGAATAAACCAACCCTTTCAGCTCCCCTTCTGCGCGCGCTTTGGTTATGAGCGAGACGAGGATGGTCACCGTGAAGCACGTCGTCCACGCAAAGATCGCCGTCCAGAAATTCTGCGCCATCTCACTCGGAAACGTGTGCCACACCGATCCAAGGAATGCTCCCTTGACACCAGGAACCGATCCCGCCGGCAGCGTCAGCCCGTGATGCAGCGCCGCTGCGGCTGTGCCGCTGAGCAATCCGAAAAATGCGCCGTGACCAGTCGCGCGCTTCCAGAACATCCCAAGCAGGAAAGTCGCGAACAGCGGAGCATTCACAAAAGCAAACACCAGTTGCAGCACGTCCATGATGTTGTTGAATTCGCGGGCAATATAGGCGGCCGCCACCGAAACCGCCAGTCCGAAGACCGTGGCCGCCCGGCCCATCCACAAGTAGTGCTCGTCGGATGCATGCTTGTTGATGTAACCCTGATAGAGATCGTAGGTCCAGACCGAGTTAAAGGCCGTGGTGTTCCCGGCCATGCCCGACATGAACGATGCCATCAGTGCGCACAATCCCAAACCCAGCAATCCCGACGGAAAATAACGAACCAGCATCATGGGCGTGGCCAGATCGTAGTCGAGTACCACGCTGCCGTCTTTCAGCATCGGGCGTCCATGTTCGTCGAGCTTCGGAGGAATGATTCCCTTGCCGCCCTCCAGGCTGATTCCATCAGCAACCGTAGCTTGTGACACGACGGCAGATTTCGCGGCCGCCGCAGATTCGTTGGTCGACGTTGATGCCGCGACCACGCCCGCGATCATCCCCGGCAGAATGACAAGAAACGGAAACAGCATTTTCGGAAACGCGGCAATCAGCGGAGTGCGCCGCGCGGAGGTCATCGAATCGGCGGCCATGGCGCGCTGCACCACCAGAAAATCCGTACACCAGTAGCCGAACGACAGCACAAAGCCAAGCCCCATCAGCATGCCGAACCATTCCACGCCCATCGGGTTCGTATTCGGGCTGCCCAGATATTTCCAGGAATGGACCATAGCGTCGTTGCCGATACGCGCCTTCAATCCAGTCCAGCCACCGACATCCTTCAATCCGAGAAACACCAGCGGGATGAAACCGATGACGATCAGAAAGAACTGCAACACCTCGTTATAGATCGCGGAAGTGAGGCCGCCCAGAAATGTGTAGGCCAACACGATCAGCGCGGAAACAATAATGGCCGCGTTGAAATTCCAGCCAAGCAGCAGTTGGAGCAACTTGCCCATCGCGTACATCGACACGCCCGAAGAAAACACCGTCATCACCGCGAACGAAATCGCGTTCAGCCCGCGCGTCTTTTCGTCGAAGCGCAGCTTCAAGTACTCCGGCACGGATCGCGCCCGCGAACCGTAGTAGAACGGCATCATGAAAATGCCGACAAATACCATCGCAGGAATCGCGCCCACCCAATAAAAGTGTGAAGTCATGATGCCGTACTTGGCGCCACTCGCGCCCATGCCAATCACTTCCTGAGCGCCTAGGTTCGCGGAGAGAAATGCCAGTCCCGTAATCCAGGCGGGAATGGATCGTCCCGAAAGGAAAAAATCCGTGCTCGTCTTCATGTGTTTCTTGAGGACGACACCGATGCCCAGGACAAAAACGAAATAGATACTGATGACCGCGTAGTCAATCCAATTGGGATGGGGATGTATCAAGACTCATGACCTCCGGCGGCAAAGAAACGCGTATCGACTATAGACGCGTTCCAGAATAACCTGATTGCTGTCGTTTTGCTTGGATGCGTGATTGCCAGGAACACCATTGCAGCGTGCAATTCCCCCACAGCTCACTTAGCATTCCCCGACACTTGTCGAAGATCGTCCACGCCAAGATATTCCAACTGCTGCAATGCGATGGGCACGTTCCCGTTCAGCCATAGGTAATCGTGAAAGGCGCGCAGGTTGAACTTGTCGCCCTGTGCAAGTTTTGCGCCGGCCAGAAAGTGGAGGATCTGAGTCTTTCCAATCTGATAGCTGATCGCCTGCCCCGGAGTCGTAGCAAACAGCGCCGCTTCCCCTGCTGCTGTCTTCTTATCCATGGGCACGTGCTCGGAAAGATAGTCGGCAGCCTGCGCCATCGTGAACTGCCCGAGTGCAAGTTTTACATCCACTTCTACCCGCAACGCGCGCAGACGCATGAAGTTGTAGATAATCTCCCGAGACCGCGGACTATCGTCGAACAACCCCGCCTGAAGCATCATCTCTTCCGTGTAAAAGCCCAGTCCTTCATTCGCACCGGAATCGTAATAGTGACGGCGAATCGGGTCGGGATGACTCCACGACCAGCACATTTGAAAATAATGGCCTGGCACACCTTCGTGAATCATATCGGGGCGAGGATCTTTCGCCGTGGCCAGCCAGAAATATCCCAAGTTGGGCGACGGCGGAACGGCCCAGCGCACACCGTCGTCGGTGAGGCGCGACGGGCCAGTGAAGTCATCCGTCTCTCCAAAATCACCGAGCGCATCCAGGTACCCGGGCATAGGGCGAATCGTGTAGTGGCGAATATTGGCCGGCACCGTTAGGACACCTTTGCCCTCAAGAAACTTTCGGATCGCGAGTTCGTCGCGCTCTGAGCGCTTTATCTGTTCCGGGAGACTGGACGCGATCTTGAGTTCAGGTAGTCCCAGATTTCTCTGCTTTTCGTATTGCTCGAAAGCAACCGACCGATCCCACTCTTCGCGGCTGATGGCCAGAAGTTGTTCGGGCGAGTACGGCAGCAAGGCGACTTTATGCAGGAAGAAGTCGTAATTTTCCCGACCGACGACGGCATTGTCGGGCATGGTGTCCAGCCGGGATTGCAGCCATGTTCGATAAGACTCCAAGGCGATCACAGCTTGCCCCGTTGCAGTTTGGAATTGGGCTGCGAGATTCGCGGTCTCCGCTGGACTGCCTTGCAGCTTGGAATCACCGTGCAGCATAGGCGCGACTTCTCGCTGCACCCGCTCCAATTCGGGCCGAATCTGCTGCAGATTGCGGATGGCTAATTCGGCAAAGGGTCGAATGGGTTGGAGGTTCGCTTTACCTTGCTCGATGATCGCAGGAATCGACTGCATGCGCTCGACAATTTCCCGGCTGCGAGCGTCGTTGAACGGCGGAGGTTGCACGAGAGCTTCAAGGAGCGCTGTCATGGTCTGGTCTAGATAAAACGAAGGGTCTTTCCGCCACCGCGGATTGATTTCCAGTTCCCATCGCACGCGAGCCAGCGCAGAACCGATCAGTCGATAGTCTACTTGCCGCGGCATATCCCAAGCGGTCGGGTCGATCTGCCTATATTGCTTCTCGAACTCTTCGAGCGCCGCTAGCTGCCTGGCAATCGAATCGGCAGACCAGTCGCGCACTCCGGATGGACGTTCAATGCGAGGAATATCGTCCTGGGAGAACGGCTGATAACGGGCTCTCCATTGCCAGAAGTTGCTGGCCAGAGCGTTGAGAGAGTCCGGAGAATTCTTGGATTGCGCGCGCAAAGGCGCACTCAGCAAGGTGCAGCCCATCGCGATGCCGAGGCAGAATAACCACGAGCAGCCCGGGAGCCTGAGTTTGTGCATGACAGGCATCTTATAGCGAATCGAAGGCCGCGCAAAACAAAGCCCCGAACCGAAGTCCGGGGCGTCGTGCTTCAATTTTTAGAAGTCTAGTGCGATACGGCAGCAAACAGCGGCGAATGCATCAGCGCCTGAAATTTCTGATCGTCGCTCTTGAAGTGCAGTTGCAGGTTCGAGCTGTCGGAATCCACGGTGGTCGCTTCGAGCGCGGTCTTTTCCGCCGGCGTGGCATTCATCTTCTTGTACAGCATGCCCGCCTTCACGATCGTTGAAAGCGTTGCCGCGGTCATGGAATCGGCAGTAAGAACGCTCAGATCGAAATTCACTCCGCTCTGGAAGTTCATCGTGTAGCGCGACGCCAGAATGCGCTTCTTGAGGGTCTCATAGTCGGCAATCTTCGAAGCATCGCCCAGCGCCGAGTACATCATCGCCTGAGTTCCCTTCTGGTCGAGGATGCTCCAGACCGGCGAGCCGTCAACGGCCGACATCTCGTCGGTCATCGTCGGATTCGAATCGAGCGACGCGCGCTTGCCGTCGCGGGTATCGAGTGCGCTCTTTAACGAGGCGTCGGTCCCGAAAGCCAGCGTATTGTCGTCCATGAAGGTCATGACCAGGCCATTGTCCATGGGGTAAATCACCGCCGTGCCGTACTTGGTGCCGGAGATTTTCTTGGTCTTCATTTTCTTCAGGACCGCTTTCGCGGAGAACGATCCCTGCGCGATCCCGATTGTCTGAATGCCCTTTTTCTCGGTGCGGAAAGCGGCGAAGTTGAGCTGATCGAGATCGTGCTCAGAATCGATCCCAATCACCTTCAGTGCCGTCTCGAGATCCTTCAAGTTGTCGGGCAGCACTTGCTGCTTGAGCGCCTGCGCGGTAGGCGAATCCTTCAGCGCACGGTAGTCGACGCCGATCAGTTGCTGAATCTCAGAAGGCACCATGGCCCGCGCCGACGATGCGATCGGCATGGTATAACCAACCGTCGCGCACAGAAGCAGAAACACAAAACAAAGATTCTTCATAGATTCCTCAAAACAAAGTCCTCGCAAGGGTCTGCCAACTTGGATGCAAAGCCCAAAGCTCAAGTTGTTGGATCCCTGGCAGTCTGTTGGTTGATCTCTTCCCATTCTAGTCCCGAATGCACGCGGTAGGACCGTAACTAAAGTGCGTCCTCCCGCATGGTATTGGAACGCGGGATTTGAGCCAGATTGCGCCGGAAAATACCGGTCGGGAAGATGCATCCGGGCGCGTCGTCCGCCATTTGCACTACAATCTCTGGCACAAGAATCCTTCGTGGAGCGCTTGCATGAGCGAGCACACATTTATCTTTCAAGACATTGCCATGGTTTTTGCCGGGGCCTTCATCATTGGCATTCTGTTTTCGCGGCTTCGCCAGCCGGTGATTGTCGGCTATGTACTTGCGGGCCTCATCCTTAGTCCGCTTACGCCCGGGCCTCACATCCATAACGTACGCACGTTCGAAGCCATGGCAGAAGTGGGAGTCATTCTCCTCATGTTCTCGGTCGGCATCGAGTTCTCCATTCCAGAGTTGTTGCGCGTGAAATGGGTCGCACTCGTGGGCGCGCCGCTGGGCATTTGCTTGTCGATCGGGCTCAGTGCCGGATTGGGGTTGCTGCTGGGCTGGCCGTTTTCTCGTGGGGTTGTCGTTGGCTGCATTATTTCCGTCGCCAGCACGATGGTTCTCATGCGCCTTCTCATGGATCGCGGCGAACTCAGCTCAGAATCCGGCCGCATTATGATTGCGCTCACGCTCGTCTAAGATCTTGCCGTCGTCATTCTCACCGTCTTGCTAACCAGTCTCGGCTCCGCTGGTGGTGCCGACTATACGCAGATCATCTGGAAAATTGGCAAGGCGATTCTCTTGCTGATCCCGGTTGTGTTTGCCGCATGGAAAATCGTTCCGCGACTGCTCACTAGCGTCGAGAGAACATGCAATGACGAAATCTCGCTTCTTCTGGCGTTGACGATTTGCCTGGTCATCGCCGCCATTACGGAAGCGATTGGACTGTCGCTGGCGCTGGGCGCATTTGTTGGTGGCCTCCTGCTCGGCAGTTCGGATTACGCCCACAAACTCGCCGCGCAAACTCTTCCACTCAGAGACGCCTTCGTTGCGCTCTTCTTCGTCACCATCGGCATGCTCATTGATCCGCACACATGGCTTTCTAATTGGCGGCTGCTGACAGTTTTACTGGGACTGATTCTGCTCGGAAAATTTGTGGTTTGGTCGGTGATTGTTCGTATTTTTGGTTACCCAGCGAAAACGGCATTGCGGGTCGGCATCGGGCTAACCCAAATCGGAGAGTTTTCCTTTGTGCTCGCCCAGGTCGCGCGGCATTCGGGCTTGATCGGGTCGGATGTTTACAACGCCACGCTGGCGGCCTCACTCGTGACCATCCTAGCGAACGCCACGTTCTTCCGGTTCCTGAAGCGGGCGCCGGCTGTTGTCGTTGCGGAGGAACCGGTTCCCGCGTAGATTCCGAGTACCTTCTTGTCTTTCACCCCTCCACCCTAGTGACTGGTCTGGCGTTGAGAAGAATCTCGATCCGAAGGACTTTCTTTCTCCACTTCCTTCGCCGCCTGTACTAAATGGAACAAGAAGTCTGCGGCTTTGATCTGATCTCCCACTGAAGGCGATGGTTTGATGGGCTTGCTTTTCAGATAGCCATAGTTTTCGATCGGTGCGCCCGAGGTCTGGGCGGTGGCGATGCTTATGTAGGCTCCACTAATTAAACCCGAGGGCTCGATCGCCGCGATTGAATCTTTCGGAATCGTGATCTCGTATGTTGTAGCCAGAGCCATCTCGACTTCGGCCGGACAATTCTGGTTCTGTGGATTGGCGCGAACGCTGCGAACTGTTCCGACATCAACTCCAGCAATGCGCACCTGCGCCCCCGGTTGGAGTCCGCCGGCGTCAGTGAAACAAGACTTGACGTCTTGCCGGAAGTAGCGCAACCGGTTTACGAACAGGCTCCCGACAGCGGCGAGCCCAATGGCAATCATTAATACGAGGATCGACTTTCTGAGCAAGGTTATACCTTTAGGGCTAGCGAACGCTTCCGCGTCTCGGCGACAAACCCCTCGTCCTTTAGCGAATCGAGATTGATATCGACGTTCGCCAGCGCGCCCTCGAGGGCAGCCTTTGCTAAGGCGATCGCGGTCGTCAGGTCGGATTTCATGTTGGGGTTCGTAATCGGCTTCAGGCTGGTCGCGATCTGCGCCACCTCGGTTACCTTTTCAGCGACGCTGAGAGGGACGCTAGTCGCTTGCTTCAACGCGGAGTTGATGGCGGCATCGCCGTCGGACGACTCCTTGGCGGACTTGTAAGCCTTCATGACGAGGTTGTAGGATTCCGCGTCGGCGTCAATCGCAGCCTTGAGTTCTTCGCGCAATTGGCCAAGCCGGGCGATTGCCTGGCTGAGCTGTGCTTCGTACTGCAGGTACGCTTTCTTACCGCGCGACATGGACGCCACCATGTTCGCCAGTCCCGCGGCCATGGCTCCGCTGGCCGCAGCGGCGCTTCCGCCTCCCGGAGTCGCGGTGGGAGCGGCCAGTTGCTCGATGAAGGGCTCGACGCCGGCGCGCAGGCCGCCAACCGCCATTTTCCCACCTATGACTGCAGCGAGCCTATTCTCCAGAATCAGCGATGAATCGAAATTCTCGACTTGCAGGAACCATTCCGCGGCCTGCTCTAGTGCCTTCTTCGGGATCAAGCCAACAATCTCGCTCGAAACTGGAATCACGCCGTAACGGGCCGCCTCCCGCTTCACGAATTCGAAAACGCGGTGCACAGGAGTCTGCTCGAAGTCGGTGAGATTCATTGAAACCTGAGCCAGGCCGCGCACCAGAAATCCAGCACCTTTCACGAATCGCAACCCGCCGCTGGAAAAACGTACCGCCTTCGCAATCTTCTTGGCGATGTCGACGTCTGGTGTGTTCAGGAAAACGTTGTAGGCCACAAGAGCCTTCCGTGCGCCAACGACAGTCGCGCCTGCGGTCGGATGCACTCGGGGCTCACCAAAATCTGGCTTGCGCGCCGGATTCGTCTCGATATCGGCGCGAATGCCTTCGAACTGGCCGCGGCGAATGTTCTCCAGGTTCTGCCGTTCCGGAGTCGCCGCAGCCGCCTCGTAAAGATAGACCGGAATCTGAAAACGCTTTGCGATCTCTGCGCCAACGTGGCGCGCCATGGCGACGCAGTCTTCAATCGTGACCCCGTCAATCGGAATAAACGGCACAACATCGGCCGCACCCATGCGCGGATGCGCACCCTGATGCTTGGTGAGATCGATTAACTCGGCCGCCTTCCCAACTCCGCGAATCGCCGCCTCCTGAATCGCCTCGCGCTCGCCGACCAGAGTGATGACGCAGCGGTTGTGGTCCGAATCCATCTCGCGATCGAGAAGATAGACGCCAGGAACTTTCATGGCATCGACAATGGCATCGACTTTGGCCTTGTCACGACCTTCGGAAAAATTAGGAACACATTCAACCAGAGTGCTGGGCATGGCCAGAAGGATAATGGCCCAAGCTTCGGCAAGGCAACTACGGCCCAAGCCGCAAAGCGAAAAGAGTGCACCTCAAGCCGCGAAGCGGCGCAAGAATGCAGCCCACGCCGCAAGGCGTGGGTGGAGAGAGCACGAGTTGAACAAGCCCCGAAGGGGCGAAAGAAAGCGCCGATGCTAGAATTCCGTACGAGGCTTTACCGCACAAGAACCGCCACAAGAGATCGTAATTAGTACCTCAATGAACGCGCGATTCCCACCGCAGAAGGCTAACCACTGACGACCATGTCCAAGTCTCGCAGGCCAACCATCGGTGTATTCGACTCAGGCGTGGGCGGACTCACCGTGCTCCGCGCCCTCGTCGAACGTGTTCCCAACGCCGACTACCTTTATTTCGGTGACACGGCGCGCCTTCCTTACGGCTCGAAGTCAGCGTCTACGGTTGCCCACTACGCGGTCGGAGCCGTGCGCTATCTGCAGGATCACGGGGCGGAATTGCTGGTGATCGCCTGCAACACGGCCACGGCGTTGGCCCTTCCCGAAATCCAAGCGGCAGCGGATGTGGAAGTCGTCGGCGTAGTTGAACCTGGGGCGGCAGCCGCGGCGGCCGCGACGCACAAGAAAAACGTGGTCGTCATCGGCACGGACGCCACGGTCAGCAGCCATGCTTACCAGCGTGCCCTCGAAACGAGGAACGTCGCGGTGCGTGAAAAGGCCTGTCCTCTGTTTGTTCCCCTGGTGGAAGAAGGATGGGTGGAACATCCGGTAACCGAGCAGGTGGCGAAAATATATTTGGCCGAAGCGTTTTCAGACGATGCGCGCCAAGCTGACGTGCTGGTGCTGGGCTGCACACACTATCCGCTGATCAAACCTCTGTTGCGGCGTGTGGCGCCGGAGCACATCGCCATTGTGGATTCGGCTGAGTCGACCGCGGACGAAGTGGCGCGCCAACTCAAAATCGAACCCGTTTCTCGGAGCCGCAGCGAGCTCCGAGCCACGCACCAACTCAAGTTCTTTGCGACCGATTCAGCGGAGAAATTCAAGAAGATGGGAACCCGGTTTCTTGGGTATCCGGTGGAAGATGTGCTGCATGTAGATTTGAAGGAATAGACTTCGAACGAGAAATGAAAACGGCCGCTTGCGCGGCCGCAATCCGGGCTCCCAAATTTTGAATACTTCTCGTTAATACAGACGGAAGCTGACTTCCACGTTAATCTGAACCGCAACCGGCTTATTGTCTTTCATCGCAGGTTCGAAGCGCCACGTCTTGACAGCTTCGATGGCCTTTTCGTCCAAACCCAATCCGAGCGTCCGAGCCACGCGAATGTCGCGCGCCTTGCCATCCGGACCAACCACCACCCAGAGAACGCAGGTGCCTTGGAACTTGGCCTTGCGTGCTTCCTCTGAATATTCGGGATCAGGCTGATAAATCAGCTTAGGACCAGAAACTCCGCCGCCAACTTTATAGACTCCGCCACCGGTACCGCCGCCGCGGCCAGGGCCAAAACCGGGACCTTCCCCGGAACCTACGCCGCCACCGCTGCCAGTGCCAATTCCGCCGCCCGCGCCCGTTCCATTCGACGGGACCGACGGTAGATGCGATAGCGGGTCACCCATCTCCGCCAGACTCGGCTGAGGTAGGGTAGGAGCCACAATTGTCGGCGGAACTTCTAGCTTTGGATCTGGATTGCGCCTTACCGCCATCGGCGGAACGATCTGCTGGCGCGACTGCGTGGGCAGGCGGCCTTGCGATGCTTGCAGCTTGTCGCGGTCGCCGCCACCTCCGCCACCTCCGCTTACAGTCTTCGAAACAGGCAGGACGGGCAGATCATCGGGCGCGATCAGCAGAACGGTTTCTTTCGGTTTCGCAACAATCATCTTCCGGCCGAGATAGGTCGCGGCAATGATCAAGGCCAAGGCCAGAATGTGGATGACGGTCGAACCAGCGGCGCCGCGTCCCTTGTAGTTGTAGAAGCCCCAGATGTCCCGCACCGGGACCGGCTTCGACGTCAGGACGAGCGGAGGAAGCTTCTTGGGAAAAAAGAATTCGTCGACGTTCTGGAACAGAGATTTCCACAGAGGCTCGTCCAGAGTCTTGTTGGTCAGAAGGAGGTGCAGCTCGGGCTCTGGACCCAGCGTTTTCTCTGGTGTTTCAAGTTCTGGCATATTCTCTCGAGCAATAAGGCCGATTCGCGGGTACCGGGTTCGCTCTTTTAGATGCGCGAGCGCTCCGCCGAGCCCGGAAAAAATATCACGCACTCAGAACGCCAAACCCCGCGCTCTCATATTTCCCAATCAGTTGGATGCGTGCAGGGATCGACCTGCAGAAAATTGTACACGGTTTTCTCGGGTGCGAGGCAGTACTTTTTGAATTCGCGCGCCCATGTACCTCTCCAATAGACCTGTACTTCCGCGTTCCCTATATAATGAAAAGATTCAATCAGTTGGGAGAACTTAACGAGTGCCCGTGGATCTGAAATCTACCATCAATCTGCCCAAAACCGGCTTTCCGATGAAAGCGGGACTGCCCCAGAACGAGCCGAAAATGCTGGCCCGCTGGGCGGAGCAGCGCATCTACGATCGCATCCGCGAAGTTCGCAAGGGCGCGCCCACCTATGTCCTGCACGACGGGCCTCCCTACGCCAATGGGCCCATCCATCTGGGCACGGCGATGAATAAATGTCTCAAAGACTTCATCGTGAAGTCGAAGAACATGGCTGGATTCGACTCCCCCTATGTTCCCGGGATGGGATTGCCACGGCCTCCCGATCGAAATCAAAGTTGACCAGATGCTGGGCGGCAAGAAACTGCAGATGGCTGCCGTCGACGTTCGAGCCGAGTGTCGAAAATATGCAGAGAAGTTTCTTGATCTGCAGCGTTCGCAGTTCAAGCGCATCGGAGTGTTCGGTCGCTGGGATCAGCCTTATTCGACAATGACTCCGCAGTACGAAGCGGCCGTCCTCGACATTCTCTTCCGCTTCCTGGAAAACGACTTCGTCTACAAGGGACTACGTCCGGTGTACTGGTGCATGTTCGACGAAACGGCTCTGGCAGAAGCCGAAGTCGAATACGAAAATCACACCAGTCCCACGGTGTGGGTGAAGTATCCGTTCGCAGGCGATCCGGCTTCGCTGGACCCGGCGCTGAGGGGCAAGAAGGTCGCAACCATCATCTGGACCACAACTCCGTGGACGCTTCCGGCGTCGATGGCGGTCGCCTTCCATCCCGATGAAGAATACGTGGCGCTCGAAGCGGGCGACGATGTCTACATCGTGGCCGAGCGGCTGGCGGCGGAGACGATCGGAAAAACCGGGCTCGCAGGCGCGAAAGAGATCGCGCGCTTCCCCGGCCGCAAAATGGAGTACACAGAATTCCGGCATCCGTTCCTCGACCGCAAGATTATCGGCGTGCTCGCTGACTACGTCACCATGGACACCGGCACGGGCGTCGTTCATACCGCCCCAGCCCACGGCGCGGAAGACTTCTTCACTGGCCAGAAGTACAAGATCGACCCGACCTGCAACGTCGATAAGTCGGGCATCCTGCGCAACGGCTTGCCCGAGTACGACGGCAAGCGCGTGTTCGACGCGAATGACTCGATCGTTGAGCTGCTGAAGAAGCGCGGCGTGCTGCTGCACTCCGAAAAGGTCGAGCACTCTTATCCTCACTGCTGGCGCTGCCACAACCCGGTGATCTTCCGCGCGACCGAGCAGTGGTTTATCGGCATGGAAACGCCGATGAAAGGGGACAATAAAGGCGAGACCATGCGCAGCCGCACTCTCGCTGAGATCGCCAAAGTGAAGTGGGATCCAGCGTGGGGCGAAGAACGGATCTCCAACATGATCGCCACCCGCCCCGATTGGTGTATCTCGCGGCAGCGGGTGTGGGGGGTGCCGATCGCTGTCTTTCTCTGCGACAGTTGCGGAAAACCGGTGCATGATGCGCACGTCAACCGGCAAGTCGTGCAGTTTGTTTCGCAGCATGGGGCCGATGCCTGGTACACGCCGGAAGCCGACGCGATTCTTTCACCTGGCCACAAGTGTGCCCATTGCGAAGGCACGAAGTTCAGGAAAGAGACCGACATTCTCGACGTGTGGTTCGAATCCGGATCGAGCCACGCCGCCGTGCTTGGACACGAACCCAATCTCCCGTGGCCCGCCGACCTTTATCTTGAAGGCGGCGACCAGCATCGCGGATGGTTCCATTCTTCGCTACTCTGCGCCATCGGCTACGAGGGTAGCGCTCCCTATCGCATGGTGGCGACCAGCGGCTGGACGCTCGACGAGCAAGGCCGCGCCATGTCGAAGTCGCTCGGTAACACGGTCGATCCGGTCGAAATCGCCGACACCCTGGGCGGCGAGATCGTACGCATGTGGGTCGCTTCGGTCGATTTCCGTGAAGATGTTGCTTGCTCGCCGCAGATCATGCAGCGCGTCGCCGGAATCTACCGCGACATTCGCAACACTTTCCGCTTCATTCTCGGAAACCTCAGCGGCTTCGATCCGTCTGCCGATGCGGTCGCCTTCGACGAATTGCAGCCGCTCGATCAATACATGCTGCGGCAGACGGTCGAATTAGCGGCGGACGTGCAGCGCTCGTATGAAGAGTTCGCGTTCCATAAGATCTATCACCGCATCAATAATTTCTGCGGAGTAGAACTGAGCGCCTTCTATCTGGACATTTTGAAGGACCGCCTTTACACCTCGGCGACTCCGACTCATAAATCGCTATCACGCCGCGCCGCGCAAACCGCGATGTGGCGTATCGCCGAGGCGCTGGTGCGGCTGCTCGCGCCGATCATGACTTTCACCTGCGAAGAAGTCTGGCAGTATTTGCCTCCGGTGGCGGGAAGGCTTGAGAGCGTGCATCTGGCGACTTTTCCTGAAGCAGCTGACGTGCTCGGGGCAAGCGAAGTGGAAACCGCGCCAGATCCAAAGCAGGCGGAAGCTCGGAATAACGATTGGAAAACGGTGCGGGCCGTCCGCGAAACGGTGCTGAAGGCGCTCGAAGAAGCGAGAAACCAGAAGCTGATCGGCGGCAATCTGCAGGCGCAAGTCACGCTGAATGCGGCCGATCCGGTGTTTTCGGTGCTGGAGCGCTTCAAGAACGACCTGCGCTATTTCTTCATCGTCTCGGCGGTCGAATTGAAGAAGGCCCCAGCCAATGGAGACGCACCGGTCACGGTGCAGGTCGAGTAAAGCTCCCGGAGAAAAATGTGAGCGCTGCTGGAACTTCTCAACTCATGTCGGCGAAGATCCGAATCATCCCACAGTGTGCGAACGCTGCAGCGCCGTGCTGAAACATTAGCGCTGCTGGATAACTTCGAAAGTGTTTGTTGCTCCATGCGTAAATATCATTTCCTTATCGCTTTGTTCGTCATCGCTCTCGATCGCGTCACCAAGGTCGCGATCGCGCATCGGCTTTCCATGCACGACAGCATCCCGGTGATTCCGGGATTCTTCCGCATCATCCACACCGAAAACCCCGGCGCCGCATTCGGCATCTTTGCGGATTCTCCGTCGCCATGGAAAGTCTCGCTGCTGATCGGCTTTTCGATCATCGCGCTGCTGATTGTCTCGGCGCTGCTCTGGAAAAACAGCCACACCCTGACTTCCACCGGAATCGGGCTGTCGCTGATTCTTGGCGGCGCGATCGGCAATCTGTGGGACCGAGTGATCAGCCGCCACGTCGTCGATTTTCTCCTCTTCTATATCGGCCCGCATCAGTGGCCCGCCTTCAACGTGGCCGACAGCGCGATCGTAGTCGGTGCGGGATTGCTAGTGTTCGAGATCCTGTTCACCAAGTCTCCGAGCCAGCAGTCGGCCTAAGACTGCCACAGACCGCCAGCACTTGTAGCCGCAGCACCCTTCTCCGCTTCTTACCTCGGTAACTGGAGTCTCCCTCCGTGGAATGCCAAGATCAGGCATGCGCAAACTCGCGGCCGTTCGCTTTTCTCTCTCATCTTCAGCAGCACAGGCCTTACCGCCAAGACCGGAACTCCGGATAGCTCCGCAAACGGCGCGCCAAGCGCTGATGGAGATGTTTTTCAGCAAGGAGCCGGGGACTTTCTTCAAGCATCTGCCGGCGGCCACTCGCGCTGCGCTGGACAAATCGGGAGCGCCCACGGGTTTGCCGCCGTACTCCATGATGATGGGGCAGTTGCAAACCCAGGGAAAGAGTTTGCAGACCTTTGAGGCGGGGCCGATCTTGATGGCCGTGGACGATCCTAAGACCGGCCAGAAGTTCGAGGTGGTGATCGACAGCGATTCGCTCAACGGCGATCAGGACGACATCGGACTCATGTTCCAAAGTTACAAAGACAACCAACCGCAGAAAACTCCGTTCATGCCGCGCATCGTCTTTTCGATGAAGATGGAATCGGGGCTGTGGAAGTTGAATGATATTGCCATCACCATCAACCTCCCGCTGGCCGATCCTGATTTTCTGAAGAGCATTACCGACCGCATGAAGGGAAGCGCGCTCGCTGGCCCTCCACAGATACATGCGCAAGCTGTTCCGTCACAGAGCATGGGACAGGCTCCGGGACAGACCTCCACAGTCACTTTCGGCGGCGACGCAGCCGCTCTAACGTCCTTGCGTAGAATCCTCGCGGCCGAGATTACCTACGCCGCAACGTATCCAGCCGTGGGCTTCACGTGCACTCTTTCCGATCTGGATGGCTTTGGCGCCGCCGAGCCGAACGAGCATCAAGCCATGCTGATCGGGAGCGGACTCGCCAGCGGAAAACATCAGGGATACAGCTTCTCGCTCTCTGGCTGCAGCGGCGCGCCCGCCGCCAGTTTCCGTCTGAGCGCGACGCCCGTCGGTGAGAGTTATGGCCGCAGAGCATTCTGCACGGACCAATCAGGAGCGATCCGTTCGTCATCGGACGGCAACGCGGCTACCTGCCTGAGTACCGGCACACTGATCCCGTAGCGCGGCAATGACCTGCGCACGAATTATCCCGCACAATTTGTGTGAGTAACGCGCGGCGCTTACTTCTTTGCAGCTGCTTCGCGCTGCCGCAGGGCTGCCATAGTGGCTGCGGAGGGATCTTTCCTCTTGTTGTTCTTAGGGCGTCTCTTGGTCTTGCTGGTGTAGTGATTCTGAGCCATGACTTCTCCTGATATCGTGGCGGTTAGGGACGCCTGCCCTTATTGATGCGGAGAAGATGACCTGCACCGCATTTTGCCGTTCAAATGCTCTGCCCTCCATCATAACTTACGAGCGAGCCGGAATCATACTCATGCCTGGCAAGTCCCACTCCTATAGCGAATTTCTGGTACTGTTTTGCCCATGGAAAAGCCAGTGCTGTTGGTGATCGACATGCTTCACGACTTTCTGGCGAACTGGGAAGCCACCCACCGAGAAAGACTGGTCGGTTCGATCAACGAACTCGTGAGGAATATGCGGGATCTTGGTCACGCCGTCGTGTGGGTTCGGCAGGAGTTCGAGCCCGACTTGCGAGATGCCTTCCCAGAAATGAAAGCCAAGGGAATACGCATCGTGATCAAGGGGACACAGGGTTGCCAACTCCTGTCGGAGCTAGCGACGGCCCCATCGGATACCGTCGTAATCAAGAAACGGTACAGTGCCTTCTACGGCACGACTCTTGACGAAATCCTCGCCCGGCTGCAGCCAGATGCGATCATCTTGGCCGGGATCAACACTCACGCGTGTATCCGCACCACAGCCATTGATGCTTACCAGCGAGACTGGACTGTCATTCTTGCCATTGACTGCATTGACTCGTACGATCGAGAGCATCACGAAATGTCTGTCCGGTACATGAAAGACAAAATCGCTACCGTCATGACCAACGCCGACATCCTCTCAGCGCTGCAACGACCCGAGTGAACGCAAACTAAATGAAAGCGGTTTCTATGCGTTCTCCTACGGCGTGCCGTAGAGCTGACGGTACATGCTGGCATTACGCAGGATGGCTTGGACGTACTCGCGGGTCTCCGTGAATGGGATCGACTCGACAAACTCCTGCGGATCGCGGTAGTGGCCTTGTCCCAACCAATCTCCCACGCGATCGGTGCCCGCGTTATAGGCGGCGAGCGCATATTCGAATTGTCCGTTGTACTTATCGACCATCTCTTTGAAATAGCGAGTGCCTAACTGGAGGTTCACCGCGGGCGTGTAGAGTTGCGGCGCGCTGAATCCTTTGAGTTTGACCTGCTTGGCGACGGTCTTGCCGGTTTTCGGTAGAAGCTGCATCAGCCCAACGGCATTGGCATGGGATATCGCGCCGGCGTTGAACTCCGATTCCTGGCGGATCAGCGACGCAACCAGATAAGGATCGAGTCCGTTCAGCACAGAATACTTGCGTAGATCGACCCAGTAAGCTTTGGGGAACAGCGCCTCCCAATAGGGTCGCGGCAGGTCGGGAATATCGACAGCAAAATAATTGGGCGTGGAGCGCTTCATGATCTGAATGCCGCGATCGTAGCGACCTAAGTCCTGATAGACGCGTGCCATTTCTGGCGGAGCCCATGCACCGCCTTCCTGGCTGGCGGCCGCTTGCAACTCGCGCACAGCCAGATCGGCCAAGCCGCCGTTTGAAAGCAGTCGCGCTCGCTCAACCCGAAGACTATCATCGGGAGGATCGGTAGCCATGATTTTCACCGCACTAGGAAGCGGCGCCACGCGGTCGAGCAGTGCGTACTGCACAGGTTCGGTTTTCTGCGGACCAACAACCGGCGCGGGCAGGCTCGTCAGCCGCTGCCGCCCCAACTCCGCGTAATAGTAATTGCGGAAACGGTCAGAAAGTTTCTGATAAAAAGCCCGCGCCATCGCCGCGTCGCCGTCTTCTTCGGCAATTCGGGCGCGCCAATAAAGAGCGGCCGGAATCTCCGCCGAATCAGGATACAAACCGATCTGTTCTTCAAACCCTTGCCGCGCTGCATCCATCCGGCCCTGCCGGAAGCTCAGCCATGAAGCCTTCCAGTGCGCGTAAGAAGCTCGGCTGCCTTTGGGAAAGCGCTGTTGCAGTTCGCGGAAGTAATCGATGGCGTGATCGTAGTCGCGCTTGAGCAAGTACATGTTACCGGCCGACAGGAGCGCCTGTTCCAGCCAAGGGCTCGTCGGGCCAAACTGCCGCAAATCGTTGAGCGTCTTCTCCACCGCCGCTTCGTCGCTGGTGGAGCGCGCAGTCTCGCTTAACAGATAAAGGCGTTGTGCCTCGGCATCGCCGGTCTGCGCCCCAATCGATGTCAACAGTTGACGCGCATCGTGGCTCCGCCCAGCTTTTTCGAGCGAACTCGCCAACGCGACTTGCAGCTCCGGACGTTCTGCGGGAGGCACTTCGTCGACCAAATCGTGGTAATCATGCGCGGCTTCCGGATAGTGTTTTGCTTTGAACAACAAATCAGCGCGCGTGCGGCGTTCGACCAATGACCCAGCAACTCCCAGTCGGTGCAGTTCGGTGCCAGCCGCATCGGCTTCGGAACTATTGGGCATGTTGAAGTACACGTTGCGAAACGCCGTCACAGCTTTCTCTTTGTCGCCCGCATTTTCGTAGCTTCGGCCGATCGCGAGTTCGACATCGCTGCGGACCGGCAGACGCTCCTTTTCGAGCAGAGCCGCCGCCTCGGATGGGCGTCCTTCGTCCAGCAGGACATTGGCATAAACCAGGTGCGCATCGCGAATCAGAAGCGAGTCTGGATACTTGTTGCTGAAGTCAGCGAGAGCTGCCAGTGCTTCGGCGTTGCGTCCGGTCTTCTGATATGCGTCACCGAGATAGTAAGCAACGTAATCTCCCAGTTCGCTGGCCCCGGCCTTCGCGCGGCTCAAGGGATCGATAGCTTTGGCATAGTCGTGGTCCAGAGATCGTGCATATCCGATCGCTAGCCACGCAAGCGCTCCCGCGTCTTCTTTGGGATGGCGGCGCGCGTAAGCTTCCACTCCGGCATAAGCGGTCGGAGTGCGGTCCTGCAACAATTGCTGTGCCATCGGTCGAAGACTAGCGGAGGCAACAAACGCCTGCCGTGTCCGCCGCACGCGCGGAGAAATTGTCTTGTGCTTCTTCTTGCCTTTCGTAGAAACAGCAGTCTTCTTTGGTGTGGATGTGTTCTTCGCTGGAGGGTGGCTGGCCGCTGTCGTTTTTGCCTTCGGAGGCGGTTTGGCAGTAGAAGTGTCAGAAGAGGGAGGGGACTGGGTCTGGGCGAAGCTGAGCCCGACAAAAAGAAAAATTCCAGCGAGAACCGAAACTGCAGAACTGCGCACTCAAACCCTACCTAGTGCCGGAAATTGGCACCCATAATCGAAAGATCGTCTTCCGCGAGACTCCTTATTATTTCATGCTGAAAGTAATTGGCGGAAGCAGCAACCGTGTTCCCGTAACGTTTCTGGTACGTGGCACGGCTCTTTTCGATCGCTTCTTTCAGGCGGTCGTAGAGGTCCTTGTTCTTGCGGCCCTCCGCAACCTTGGCCTGATTGTAGAGTTTAATCTCGTCGACCAGTAAACGGGAAAATCGCTGGGCCTTGCGGTGCACTTCCTGATCCTCCGCAGATATCGATGCAGGTCCATCCGCAGGAGGTTCCAAGGTAGTCTCGACCGGGCCGATGGGCAGGGGCTCCGACAGAGCCGGCTCGATGACAACGGCCGACTGCACCTGCGGAGGCGTCTCGATTTCGGCCATCGGTGAGGCAGCCATTGCGGGAGCCGCACCAGCTGCCGCTGCCGAAGCTGCCATGGCGTGGCCGGAAGAAAATGCCGGAGCGTGAGCGGCAAATGGATCGTTGAAGGCTGGAGCTGCCGGCGAGGCTGACACCGTCTCGGCGGGAGCGTTATGCCCGTCGGCATGCGCCGCTGGTTCCTTTTGCGCCTGTTTGCGAAGCGAGTTGACTTCGAGCCACGCGCTGGTCGAAAGCACCAGCAACTCGAGAGCTCCGCCATCGAGCAACCCAGCGGAATCGACGCCCCTGTCGGCATAAACGAGCGCGGCAACTTTATCCTTCAAAATTAATGGGAGAATTCGCGCTTCTCCACTCGCCGGTGCCCCAAATTCGTTCAGAAAACGTCCATCGAACTCGCCAGCCGGAGCGCTTACGACGACGCGATCGCCAATGGCACGCATGACCGAGGTGGCCTTCTCGTCGAGCGCGAAATCCTTGACCGCATCGCTATTGGCAAAACCGCGTCCCTGCCAGCCGGTGGCGTGCGCACCCTTCACCACAAAGAGGGCGATCCGAGCAGAGTAGCGAGCACAGGTATCGATTAAGGCGCGCAGGATTTCGCGCTGCGACGACCCCATTTGAATTTCATTGACCGCTCGCGCAAGTTCCGCAGGAGCCGACGCGGAGCTATCTTTTGGAGTGGGTGACTCAGACGCTGATTCTGCCTCAATTTCGTCCATGACCCGACGGACAATTTCGGTGCGCAATTGGGCAGTATGGCTGTCCAGCACTTGGCCAACCACCCGCTCGACTATTGGTTCAATCCAACCGCGGTCCTTCATCCGTGCTCCGAGGTCATGCTCTTTTTGGGGACGCGTGAAACCCTTTTAACCTCTGATTATACGGTCCGTTGCGGGCGTTCCCGGGACACCGTGGTACGTGTCCTTCCGGAGCGCTCGACGTCCGATTTCTGCGCTTGCAGCCCGTTTCTCGAGCAACTGTGTCAAAACAGCACCCGAAAAACGTCGCTTGGAATGTACAATAGCACCGTGGATGCAGCCGCGCTTTCGGAATAATCTGCATCAAGTTACGAATGAGTACCATCCAACCCAACATAGAGCAACCGGTCAGCGAAGAAATGCAGCTGGTCCGGCGTGCCAAGCGCGGCGACGATCAGGCGTTTGAAGAACTAGTCAGGCGCTATGATCGCAACGTTTTCCGCATTGCACAGCACATTACGCAGAATCGCGAGGACGCTGAAGATGTTGTTCAGGAGGCGTTCCTCAAGGCGTATGGCAACCTGGCCAAGTTTCAGGAACAGTCCAAGTTTTATACCTGGCTGGTGCGTATTGCGGTCAACGAAGCACTGATGAAGTTGCGCCGGAGGAAGCCGGAACGGACGGTTTCCCTCGACGAAGAAGTAAAAACCGAAGACGACTCGCTTCCCCGTGAGGTTGCGGATTGGAGCCCCAATCCCGAACAGATGTACAACCAGGCGGAGTTGCGGGATATTCTGACTCGCACGATTCAAGGGTTGCCGGCAGGATTTCGTACGGTGTTCGTGCTCCGGGACGTGGAAGGCCTTTCGACGGAAGAGACGGCTCAAGCGTTGGAGTTGAGCATCCCGGCAGTGAAGTCGCGGTTGTTGCGCGCGCGGTTGCAATTGCGCGAGCGGCTGAACCGCTTCTTCCAGAAAAATGCGAGTGGAGATGGCAACCAGTGAAGTGCTCTGAATTCTTAAACGAACTGACCAACTACCTAGACGGCGCGCTCGACGCCAAGACGAAAATCGAACTGGATGACCATCTGGCGTGGTGCCACAACTGCTACGTCGTCTGCGACACCACCCGCAAAACGATCGAGATCTATCGTGACTCAGAACTCTACGAGTTGCCTGACGATCTCCGGACTCGGCTGCGATCGGCGATCATGAGCAAATGTGCGGCTCATAAGAAAACCGATCCCACGACCAGTTAGTCGCGGTCCTCAGCCTGCTTTCCCCTGATTGACAGCCATGTTGCAATATTTTTCTCTTAGCCAACTGCCTCATTCTTCAATGCCTACGGTCGCATCTCTCAAGATACGCTCTCTCACGAACCTTTTCTGATCTACTGGAATCTAAGTAGATAGAGCTCAATTCACCCTTAAGTGAATGGAATGGGCCAGTTTTTTCGCTCTACTTCTGTGGAGGTAACTGATGTTTTCGAAAATTATGGATGCTATGTTCGGCTGCCGGCATGCCCGGTACAGTTTTCCCATTACGGTTCGTGCGGGATCGCGTCGTAGCTCCTCAGCGCAGCGCACGGGCACTTATGTCGCCTGCCTCGACTGCGGCAAGGAATTTCGTTACGACTGGCAGGAAATGAAGATTGTTGGCTCGCAAACCCGAGAGGCCAGCCATTCCATGGTCGTGAAAGAAGCCGCATAACAGAACTACGATGCGGCGAAAAATGAACATCCTTCGTTAGCCTTCCCCCGGTTTCGTCTTCGGCACGCCCTCGCATTCAAGTCTATCTATTATCAGCAGGCGAGCAGCCTTGGTCCATGTAGAGTCCCCAGTGGTCATGATTTTTTCACTAACTCCCGGACTTCCCCGAGGCGCATAATTGAGTCAGCGCCGACCGCAGAGCGTGCTCCGGCTTTTCCTCAGAACATTCCCAGTTCGCGGTTCGGACAGGAGGTGTTTGTGCCTCTTTCCATGCTTCGTGAATTCCTGGATCGTAACCGTATTCAATATCTTGTGATCTCGCACTCCGTGGCCTACACAGCGCAGGGCATCGCCGCCCTTGCCCATATACCTGGGAAGGAGCTTGCCAAAACCGTCATGGTGATGGTCGATGGCCGGCTCGCCATGGCAGTTGTCCCCGCTTCGTTTCGGGTGGATTTGTACCGCTTAAAAAAATACCTGGGAGCAGATTCAGTGGAACTGGCCAGCGAAATGGATTTTCGCGGCCGCTTCCCAGACTGCGAAACGGGCTCCATGCCGCCTTTCGGCAATCTCTACGGCATGGACGTTTTCGTGGATCAGAGTCTGGCTGAAGACAAGGAAATCGCCTTCAATGCGGGCTCGCACCGTGAACTGGTGCGGATGAAATTTGCCGATTTTCGCGAATTAGTGAAGCCGGCCATCATCCCCCTCGCGGCGGGGAAAAGTCACACTCACGCGGCGTGATTCCGACGGAGAGCTGACATTTTCTCCTCGCTTGCGCATGCTCGCAGGGTACGGCGACAGGCGGCGGATTGGCAATTAACGGGAAAATCCTGTCCCTATATCTTTTTTTACACAATCTTCACAAATCACTGTGTTAGATTTGCCGCTCAACTCAAAATTTCTGGAGGAAACTGAATTGGGCAAGGACATGGTCCCCAAGAAGATATTCTTCACCAAAGGCGTGGGGAAACACCGGGAGCGCCTCACCTCTTTCGAACTCGCCCTGCGCGACGCTGGCATCGCGGCACAAAACCTGGTACGCGTATCTTCTATCTTTCCGCCCAACTGCAAATTGGTTCCGCGTTCGCAGGGACTCAAACACCTGTCGCCCGGAGAAGTCGTCTTTTCGGTGGTTGCCGAAAACTCCACTCACGAACCGCACCGTCTGCTGGCATCGTCGATCGGCGTGGCCATCCCGGCCGACCGCAACACCTACGGATATCTGAGCGAGCATCACTCGTTCGGCGAGACCGAAGATTCCGCCGGAGACTACGCCGAAGAACTCGCCGCCGAAATGCTCGCGACTACTTTGAACGTGGAGTTCGATCCCGACCGTTCGTGGGACGAGAAAAAAGAGATTTATCGCATCTCGAACAAGATCGTACGGACGGCTAACGTCACGCAGTCGGCAGTCGGCGATAAGCGCGGACTGTGGACGACGGTAATCGCGTCAGCCGTGCTGATCTTCGACTGAGGTCGCCGAGCGATCATCTCCGTGTTAGTAGACCACTATCCGGTTGAGAAGCACACTTCCTTGACAGCGCCACCCTGGGGGGGGGGATAATTGTCATCCAATATCTAGGAGCCCTAACTAAGTCCGATTGATTTTTCTGACGCGGAGGTTAGCGATGACTCTTCAGCTTCGACATCTCACACCCCTGCTGGTGGCGTTCCTCTTCCTAATTTTCTTACCTTGCAATGCGGCGGGCGAATGCCTAGATGCGTGCCACGACCTTTTCCAAACGTTCAAACCATGTGGCACATGCGACCCGCAGCCGGCTACTCAGTGCGGCGGTGGGTGTACTTGCAGCTTCTGCTCGACCAGCTATGGTCAGTGCAACTGCGGCAATAGACTGCACAACTACTCAACTGACGGACTAAGTGGTAGTGATGGTGCCTGCGAGTGCGGGAACGCAAGAGTTCATGTCCGCCAGCATTCTTTCGGAAGGGCCGAGCCCGCCACTCAACTGGGAAACATGCTCCCTGCTTCTGAGGAAGTTATGCTGGTCCCAGACAGGTGCACACGTGCATACCGCATACTCAGGCTGAGAATTTCTTCTCTGCCACCAGGAGGTAATTGAGCCATGAACCGACCCACCTTCTCGCTGCTGCTGATCGCTTGCGCACTAATTTCAGAAAGCTGTCTGGCTCAATCGGGGCCTGCATCACCTTCCGCGAAAGCTACTTTTACGGCAAACAAGCCCGCAGTCGCCGGGAATTTGGCGCTTCTGACTACGGCGAAGACAGCTCTCAATGCTGAAGCGTTCGGCTTTCCCTTGAAATGCGACCAGGACGATAACTTGTATCTCAAGAACTCGGTTGACGGAGTGCCTGGGATCCACAAACTGAACCCCGCGGGCAAACAACTGGTCGTAGTACAGCCCAAGACCGCAACTCCCGAAGTCAACATCGCCATCGCTCACTACTTCTCGATTGCGAGGAGCGGCGACGTTTATCAGTATGTGAATTCCTGGGACAAACCACACCATCTAGTCTATGTGTACAAGTCGGATGGAAGTTTCAAATCCTATGTAAAGCTCCAGGAGTCGTTTCCCTGGACGCCGGCTCAGGTAGCCGCTTTTCCGTCCGGTAACCTCCTGGTAACGGGCCTCGAATACGACCAAGATCGCAAGGCCGCGAAGTGGCCTTTCACGGGGATCTTTTCCTCTGACGGAACTCTCCTGAAGGAAGTCAAACTCGAGGATGACGACGCAATCCACGACATGGCGGCAGTAGGAGATTCCCGCGTCGTATCCCCTGGGGTTCCCGGTGTCAATTCCGCAATCGGATTGGGCCAGGTGGACCTAGCGAATGACGGCAACATTTATGTCATGCGTCGCCTTAGTCCAGCGATTGTCTATGCGATCTCGCCGGAAGGTGGGGTCGTCCGTCGCTTCACGGTCGATGCGGGTCAACCAGATTATGTTCCCGATAGCATGCACATTGCGGGGAACAGGATTGCCGTGCAATTCGTTCACCCGCAGAGCGAAGACCAGCTTATCAAGGTCGTGGATCTGGAAGGACGCGAGTTGACAACGTACCATGTGGATCGAGCGCTACCATCACCCCTCGGATATGCCATAGCGTGTTACACCTCTTCCCCGGACCGTTTCACGTTTCTGGGTGAAAGCGACGACGGGAGGCTTACGCTTAACGTCGCGGGCCCAAAGTGATCGTGGCATCAAGCTAGTCGGCTGGGAAGATGCGCGAAATGGCGCGCTATCACTGAGTTCGCCCTTTCAGTAGATAACTTCGGGCGTTGCGAGTGTCTTCTTCCCCGCCGGCTTTTTCTTCAGCCGCTCCAGCACCGCCGCGACAATGAGCGGAAGTCCAACCGTGGCATCAACGAATACCTCTCCGAATTTCCCACCTTCTGCCGGGGGCACAAACTTGCCCCAGGAAATCGCTTCGCTGTACGGACTGCCAGACAATCCACCCCAATAGACCGGCTCGGGACAGATGCGCAGGCCGTAGTGGTAGCGCTTTAGCGGCAGGTCTTCGCCGCCGCGGCGATGCCGCAATTCGATGAACGGACCAAATTGCTGCGACCAGTTGCGCGGAACGCCTCCGCCAATCGTGAAAATTCCCAGCCGCTTCTGGGCCAGCAGTGTCGCAGCGAAATGCTCCAGGTCTTCAAACGGATCGAATCGGAAACGCACGCCTCCCTTCTTGTCGCGTTCGCGGTTGGTCAACGCGAAATCAAGCCCTAGCTCGGAATCTGAAAATGCCGGAACAAATACCGGAACATTCTTTTCGTAGGCCGACTTCAGAATCCCGCGCTGCCCCTTGGCAGTCTTAGCCAAATGCGCTCCGATCGCGCGGTTCAACTTGTACGAGCACATCACTTCACTTGCATCCCAGGACGAGAAGACCGCGTGCATCACCCGTTCCACGTCATCGAGGTTCTGCTCGGGCTCAAGCGTGTCGTAGACGCGGTTGTATCCGGCTTCGTAGAGTTCCTCGTCGCTAAGGTCGGGATTGTGCCGGAAATGCGCCCGCCCGGTGGCTTCTACTAGACCATGCGCCATCAATGCTCCGGTCGAAACGATGGCGTTCACGATGCCGCGATCGATCAACTCCGAGATCACCAAGCCCTGCTTGGCGACTGTCATCGCGCCCGCAAGAGTCATCACGATGAAGGCGTCTTTGTCGCGCGCCATCGCTTCGAGCACATCCGCTGCCTCGCCCAGTTGACGCCCGGTGAAGGCGGTCTTGGACATCGCGCGCACGAGGTCGTCGATCGACTGAATCTGGTTGGGATCGAGCGGTTCGAGTGGAATCAACCGATCCGATACCGGATCGTGCAGTTTGCGGTCAATGCCCGCGCCTTCTTCGTGCTTGCCTTCATGATGATGGCCTTGTTTCGAGACACTTTTGTGCTTCAAGGAAGAACCTCCGGATCAAAAACTAATTTAGACCGAAGAAACAATTTACTAGAAGTTCAAGAAACGCGGCATACGCATTCACATTGCCGCAACAATCACCCGCACATCAAACACTTTGATATCCTAGGCGCGCACCCGACGCATCCGTAGAGACGCGGCTTGCCGCGTCTCCTTATTTGGCTCGAATGGCTCGAACGGAGATACATTGGAACGGCAGGAGAAACGTGTGCCCGATAAATTCACTGTCGCGCTGATTCAAATGTCGTGCGGACCAGAACCCGCCGACAATCTGGCCAAGGCGCTCGACCGCGTCTCAGAGGCGGCGCGTCAGGGCGCGCACGTCGTCTGCTTGCCGGAACTATTCCAGACCCAGTATTTCTGCCAGCGCGAAGATGCCGCGCTATTCGATCTGGCGGAGCCAATTCCTGGAGCCACCACAGAAAAGCTCGCTGCCGCAGCGAAGAAAAACAAAGTTGTCCTCGTCGCGTCGCTGTTCGAGAAGCGCGCTCCCGGCCTCTATCACAACACTGCCGCGATCTTCGATTCCGACGGCGCCCTTCGCGGCACGTATCGCAAGATGCATATTCCCGATGATCCGCTTTACTACGAAAAGTACTACTTCACTCCCGGCGATCTGGGATACAAAGCTCTCGACACGAATGCGGGCAAAATCGGCACGCTCGTCTGCTGGGATCAGTGGTATCCGGAAGGTGCGCGCTTAACCGCGCTGCAGGGTGCAAGCATTCTGTTTTATCCGACAGCGATTGGCTGGCATCCCGACGAGAAGGCTGAGTTTGGCGTGGCGCAGCACGATGCCTGGCGCACGATTCAGCGCGCTCATGCCATTGCCAACGGAGTTTACGTCGGAGTGGTGAATCGCGTCGGCTTCGAAACCGGCGATATTCGCGGCAATTCCGTTCCCGGCAAGGGCCTCGAATTCTGGGGAGGGTCGTTTTTCTGTGACCCCTTCGGACGGGTGCTCGCGGAAGGTTCGCATAACAAGGAAGAGATTCTGCTCGGCGAAGTCGATCTGCATCATCTGGAAGACGTTCGCCGGAATTGGCCTTTTCTGCGCGATCGTCGCATCGACAGCTATGCTCCAATTACGAGTCGCATGCTGGATGGGAAGTGAGCTCAGATAGTCTTCGTTTGGACCCCCTTGGTGACGGTCTTTAAGAGTCAAAGACTTAGCGCTGGTCGACAGCCAGGTCTCTGAGAAATAAGGACTTAGCTGTAAAGTATTTATTTTTCAATCATTTACATGGAAAAGTCGCGTTCCACATCGAAACGTCCTTCCGCTCTCGGCTACCGGATGCCAGCTGAATGGGAGGCCCATGCCTCGACATGGCTTGCCTGGCCGCATTTCAAAGGTGACTGGCCGGGAAAGTTCGAGCCGATCCCGTGGGTCTACGCCGAGATCATCCGCAACCTGGCGCGGCATGAGCGTGTCGACCTGATCGTCAACAGCGAGCGAGCGGAAAAAAAAGCACGCGCCGTGCTGGAACTAGCCGACGCGCTCTCCGACAACGTCTGTTTCCACCCCTGGCGCACCGACCGCGTCTGGACCCGCGACTCGGGGTGCATTTTCCTCGATCCCAGGTTAGCGCCCACAGAACGGGCGCGAACCTGGGGCACAAAATTACCCGCCCTACACTTCCAATTCAACGCCTGGGCCAAGTACGACAATTATGAACTCGACGCCAAACTCGGAGCGCGCATGGCAAAGTCGGCCGGAGCCCGAGTCATCCATCCGATGCACAACGAGGAACGTGTCGTTCTCGAAGGCGGCTCGATCGACGTCAACGGCCAAGGGACGCTCCTCACGACTGAAGAATGTCTGCTCTCAACTACACAGCAGCGCAATCCGCACATGGACCGCGCCGCCTACGACCACCTGTTCGCTGAATATTTCGGCATCCAGTCAGTCATCTGGCTCGGCGAGGGGATCGAAGGAGACGACACGCATGGCCACGTCGACGATCTCACCCGCTTTGTCGCTCCCGACACGGTCGTCACCATGGTCGAGCCGGATGAAAGAGACGAAAATCATTCCGCGCTTCACCACAATCTAGGACGCTTGCGTGCAGCGCGTGATCAGGACGGCCAACGCTTGAACATAGTAGAAATTCCCATGCCGCGTCCGGTGATCTTCGAGGGCCGCCGCCTGCCCGCCAGCTACGCGAATTTCTATATCGCTAACGAGGTCGTGCTGGTCCCAGTCTTCAACGATCCCAACGACCGCGTCGCGCTTAACACTTTGGCGGAATTATTTCCGACCCGCGAGATTGTCCCCATTTATTCCGGAGATTTGATCTGGGGGTTTGGGGCGCTGCACTGCATGACACAGCAACAACCGGGGACGACTGTGAATGAGGACAACGGAAAGATCGTTCCGAAACATTAAGGACGTTACTTCGACGTTTCGTTCGACTTTTCGCACTTCACATCGGGAGGCTTTAATCGTAAGGCGGGATCAGTTTGGTCGACCAATATCCGGACCTCGACCAACGCTTCCGGACAATTTCGAATCAGCTGCAGATCGTCCGGAGTGAATCCACCGGGCAACAGTGATTTGTTCGAGTCTACGTATTTCTCTGGATAGGTAAAATCGAAAACCGATCCCTCAGAGAGTTTCCACTCACTTTGAAGCTGTTCGGCAATCCCTTGTTTCGCGGAAATTCTCAACTTGCCCATGTGGTACTGCGTCCCCTCCATCATCGTCAATGTGAGCACGACCGTTGCATTAGCAAGATCGTCGGTGTCAGAGATAAAGGCCAAATCTCTGAAACCCTGCGTCGCGTAGAGCTTCCGGACGCTCTGGAAGCCTCCCGCTATCTCTTTCCGTTTAAAGATGTCACCCTTATGAAGACTGAATGTGTCGCGGAGCTTCGCAGCCGTGAAGGCGCGGTTTTCTATGAACCTGATTTCCGCGAGTCTGTAGATTGGCCCCTCCGCGACATCCGCTTCCAAGGCTACTCGTTTGGGCTGCGCCAGCGGATCGAGAATTTTAACGTCGAGGTTGTTGACCTTCGCCGCAAAATACCCTTGGTCAAGAAATAAGGCACTCACGATCTCCTCTAGATCATCGACGCTGTCATTGACGCAAGCACCAACTAGTTTGCCTCGAATCGCTGCGAGCCCGACAGAACTGAGGCTCGCTGTTCCGGTCACTGTAAGGTCAGCAATGAATAGTCCCGATTCTTTCTCCGAGCGATAATCGGGCGCACAATCTGCCCACAAGATTCCGGGCAAAACTATCCATACAAAGAGGGTCGCTGCCAACCGCATCATGAGGTAGCCAAGGGCGATTCTAGCATCGTGAAGTACATGGCAAAAAGGACAGAAGTCCGTAAACCGAGTTTAACGAACAGCATCTATTGTTGTCATCATTTGATGCTATAATCAGTGCCTAGGAGTCTCCCATGCGAACCACAATAGCACTCGATGACGACCTCGTACGAACCGCCCAGGAGTTCACGGGGGTGGCGGAAAAGACAGCGCTGATCCGTGAGGCTCTTAAGGCCCTCATCGAGCGCGAAAGCGCTCGCCGCCTGGCTTCCCTGGGGGGCACGATGCCGGGAATCAAGAATATTCCACGGCGCAGGGCAGCGGCGCGTTGATTCTCGCCGACACCTCCGTTTGGATCGACCACTTCCGTGCCAGCGATAAAGAGCTGCTTCGTCTTCTCAACAAGGGGCTGATTCTCACCCATCCCTGCATCATTGCGGAACTCGCCCTTGGATCCATGAAAGAGCGGACTAAGGTGCTTGCCCTCCTTGACCTGCTGCCCCACGTGCAAGTCGCACGGTTGAGCGAGATCCGGACTTTGGTCGAGGCCCGTCGTTTATACGGCCTCGGCATCGGTCTGACCGATGCGCATTTGATCGCTTCCGTCCTTCTCAGCCCGCCCACTCTTTTGTGGACGAAAGATAAACAGCTCCGCAGAGTCGCCGAATCTCTAGATATTCACGCCAGCCTGCCTTGAGAATGCAGGGAGCGACATTTCTATCGCCCCTCCGGGGCTCGCTGATTTTTCCTGCCGTGACCCAGGACTTACGTCCTGGGCTAACGTATTTCGCCCCTTTTCGGGGCTCAGACTCATGAAGAGGCTCGCGGAAACTTTCCAGGCGGCAAAGTCGTGAACGTCCTGTGGGAACGACCGTATCGCAACTCCTCGCTGGGTACTGAATACTGAGTACCGCGTCCTTCATTTACACTTTTACTCGTGAACGCCGAGATTATCGCCGTCGGTTCGGAGTTGCTTACTCCTCACCGTCAGGACACGAATTCGCTCTACCTCACCGAGAAGTTGAATGAGCTGGGCGTCGAGGTGCGCTTCAAGTGCATCGTTGGCGACGACCGCGAAGGGCTGACAGCTGCGGCCAAGCTGGCCATGCGCCGCTCTGACATTATTCTTTTTTCCGGCGGCCTAGGCCCCACCGAAGACGACCTCACCCGCGAATCTGTCGCCGATGCACTTGGCCTGAAGCTGCAACGCGATCCGCAGATCATCGCGAAGCTCGAAGAGCGCTTCGCGAAACGCGGTTACAAGATGACCGCGAACAATTCCAAACAGGCTGACGTTCTCGCCAGCGCTGTCGTACTGCCGAATCCGGTCGGCACCGCTCCGGGACAGTGGATTGGCGGTAAGTACGATGGCCAGGATCGCATCGTCATCCTTCTTCCCGGCCCTCCGTATGAACTCAAGGCGGTCTTCGAAGGCGAGTGTATCGCGCGGCTGCGCGCCAAAGTTCCCCAACAGCACATCGCCATGCGCACTCTGAAAATGGCCATGATGCCCGAATCGCAAGTGGATGCGCGCGTCGCTCCGATCTACAAGACCTACACCGACGTTGAGACCACGATTCTCGCCGGCGCGGGCGAGATTCAACTTCACTTCCGCTGCCGCAAGGAATCGCAGGCCGAGGCCGAAGCGCGCGTTGAGGAACTCGTCGAGAAGATTGAAGACGAACTTGGCGACGCTATCTTTTCGCGCAAGGGCGAGACCATCGAGCAGATCGTCAGCTACCTGCTGCAGATGCGCAACCTGACGCTCGCGGTCGCCGAATCCTGCACTGGAGGCATGCTGGCCGAGCGCATCACTTCGCTCAGCGGCAGCTCGCGCTATTTTCTCGGGGGCGCGGTGGTGTATTCGAACGCGCTAAAGACCCAGTTTGCCAACGTGCCCAAAACGCTCATCGATCGGCATGGCGCGGTCAGTCGCGAAGTCGCAGCGGCCATGGCCGAAGGCATCCGCAAACGTTGCTTGTCGAGCTACGGTATCGGAATTACGGGGGTTGCCGGGCCGAGCGGCGGCACCGAACAAAAGCCCGTGGGCCTGGTCTACATCGCGCTTGCAGGAGAGGAAGGCACGCAAGTCGTCGAGCGCAATTTTCCAGGAGACCGCGCGCGCATCCGGCAATTCTCAACGCTGCAGGCGCTGGAGATGATTCGCCGCGCGCTGATATAGGGCACTCGATCTACACGCGTGGTGACGGAGCTTCGCTCGGTGAACGGGCCAGAGGCCCGTCACCACGCAACCAATAATATGCGAGTCTTCATCGGCATCGACCTGAGTTCTGAAATCCGCGATCGCATCACGCGCTTTCTCGAAGGTGTTCAGGGATTCGCGTCCGAGGCGCACTGGGTTCACCCGGAATCGCTGCACATTACGCTGAAATTCATCGGCGAGCAGACACCCGAGCAAGTCGAGGCGATCACCGACCACATGCGTCGCGTCCAGGTCAACGCATTCGAAATTCGCTGCGCTGAATACGGATTCTTTCCTACCGCAAAGGCTCCACGCGTATTCTGGATCGGAATTCAGGCCAGCTCGCAGTTAGCCGGTCTGGCTGAAAGCATTGACCTCGCGACAGCGGAACTCGGCGTCCCGCGCGAGGATCGCGCGTACAGTCCGCATCTGACGCTAGCGCGCGCTGGAGGCAGGTCTGGCTCGCCGAAGCGGCGGAAGGGCGACGGTCCGAACACGGCTTTTACTGTGCTTGAAAATCGCCTGACCGCGATGGGCGAACTGGATTTCGGCACAATGACGGCGACTGAGTTTATTCTCTATCAGAGCCAGCTTTCGCCAAAAGGATCGAAGTACACGAAGCTGCAAAGGTTTCCGTTGCAGGCAAAATGAATGCGTATCTCATCACCGCCGTTGTGAGCTATCTGTTAGGGTCCATCCCCTTCGGCTACCTGCTGGTGCGCATCTTCACCGGCCAGGATGTTCGATCTACCGGCAGCGGCAACATTGGCGCAACCAACGTGGCCCGTAAATCGCCGGCGCTCGGGGTTGCGACTCTCGTCCTCGATGCGGCGAAAGGTCTGGCCGCAGTCCTTGTGGCGCGGGTACTCTTCGGCGGACAACATCAGCAACTCATCCTGACGACCGCCGCATTCTTTGCCGTGGTCGGCCATCTTTTCCCAGTCTGGCTGAAATTCCGCGGCGGCAAGGGCGTCGCCACCAGCCTGGGAGCGTTTATCCTGCTTACTCCGAAATCCATTTTGTGCATGGTGATCTTGTTTCTGTTGATCGCAGTGGCATTTCGTTATGTTTCGCTCGGGTCGGTTCTGGTAGCAGCAGCGTTTCCCCTTTTGGCGTGGGCACTCCGCGAATACAGCGACTCGCGACAACTTATTCTCATCGCACTGGTTTCCGCGCTCGTCATCTGGAAACACCGTCAAAACATTGGACGACTCGCCGCGGGGACCGAATCAAAATTTGGGGCAAGTTCGGACAAGCAATCGATTTCGAAATCAGACGAGTTAGGAGCCGCCCGCCGATGAGCCGTGTTGCCGTGATAGGAGCAGGCGCCTGGGGCACGGGATTGGCCATCGTCCTCGGACGCAAGGGTAGTCATCAGGTCCGGCTCTGGGCGAATGAACCCGAGGTTGTCGAGAGCATCACAACCGCTCACGTCAACGAACGTTTTCTTCCCGGCTTCCAGCTGCCGGAATCCGTCGCCGCGACCGGCGACTTGAACACCGCCCTCGAAGACGCGGAGATCGTCGTTAGCGTCATGCCTTCGCAGCATTGCCGCGTGCTTTTTGAACGCATGGCACCGTCGCTGCGTCCCGAGACGCTTTTCGTCAGCTGCACTAAGGGACTCGAAGACGGCACATTGCTGCGCATGACCGAGGTGATTGCCGATGTGCTGCGCGAACGCAAATTCACTCCGCGGCTGGCCGCGCTCAGTGGGCCATCATTCGCGAAGGAGGTCGCGCGCGGCGATCCAACCGCAGTCACGGTGGCATCGCTTGATGGCCAGGTGACGCGCGAAGTGCAGCAGGTTTTCAATGATTCCCGCTTTCGCGTCTACACGAACGACGACGTCATTGGAGTGGAGCTGGGCGGAGCGCTCAAGAACATCATCGCCATCGCTGCAGGCGTTTGTGACGGACTCGGCCTCGGCCACAACTCGGTCGCCGCCCTGATCACACGCGGCCTTGCGGAAGTGGCGCGTCTCGTCGTCGCCTGCGGCGGCCGCCTCGACACTATGGCAGGGCTGGCTGGCCTTGGCGACCTCGTTCTAACTTGCACCGGCGATCTCTCACGCAATCGCAGCGTCGGAGTCGAACTCGGTAAAGGGCGCAAGCTTCCTGACATCATCGCGGGCATGCACGGAGCTGTCGCTGAAGGAGTCTTCACCACCAAAGCTGCGGTCGGCCTTGCGCACAAGCAGAAAGTCGAAATGCCCATCACCGAACAGATGTTCGCCATCCTCGAAAACGGCAAGTCGCCGCAACAGGCAATCGAAGATCTGATGACGCGAGCGGCAAGGTCGGAAATCTAGAAGCAGGTGTCGCGTCTCAGGTTTCAGGTGTTAGGTCTCAGGTCTCAGGAACATCAACAGCAGCCGATTTTCACCTTTATTGTTGACCGATGGAGTTTGCTCTCTTCCTGAAACATGAAGCTTGCGACCTGAGAGCTGGCTTAGCCTTGCTTCCCACCGCCCACACTGCTATTTTCATTGAGCCGTAACGGGTTGCACGAAGCAGCACTTTACCAATCCAAAAGCTCAGTTTGAGACGTACTTCAGGAGGATGAAGATCGGCGTGCCGGGCGCTGACACCAACGCGACTCCGACCGACCTTGGCGCTGGTGACGGCCATACGGTCGGGTGATCAAAGCGCCATGGCGGCGCTTTATGATCGCTATTCTCCCGTCGTGTATTCGGTGGCGCTTCGTGTTCTGCAGGATACGGGTGTGGCCGAAGACGTGTTGCAGGATATTTTCATGCAGCTCTGGCGAAATCCCGGAGCGTTCGATGCCAGTCGCGGCAACATGGGCGCTTGGCTCGCAGTCATTGCGCGGCACCGCGCGATTGATGCGCTGCGTCGCCGGCGTCCGGAGGACGATATCGAAGATTGCGTGGTTTCGGTCGAGACCGATTTTGCCGGCGACGCCGACCGGTCGCGGGCAATGGGCAAAGTCCGCGGCGCATTGGAGACGATGCCGCCGCCGCAACGGTCCGCACTCGAAATGGCATATTTTGAGGGATTGACGCACTCCGAGATCGCCGAAAAAACTGGCGAGCCGCTGGGCACCATTAAAACCCGAATTCGCGCTGGATTACTCTCGTTGCGAAAAGTGTTGGCCGCATGAGCATGCACGAACAATTCGCGGAGGATCTGGCGCTGTACGCGCTTGGCTCGCTTGAAGGCGCCGAACGCCAGACGCTTGAGCAGCATCTGGAAGGCTGCGCCTCCTGCCGTCGTGAATTGGAGTTACTGCGCGGCGACACCAGCCTGCTCGCCCTGAACGCCGCCGGGCCCAAGCCACCTCTGCGCTCAAGACAGCGCTTGCTGTCGGCCATCGCCGCCGAACCGCGAGTATCTGCGGCGGCGCAACCCTCGACCGAAGACCAACAACCTTCCTGGTGGAGTTCCTTCGGATGGCCTGCCGTACGTTGGGGAGCGGCGATCGCTGTCGTCGCGGTCTGTATTGGGTTACTGCGGCAGAATTCGGCGCTGCAGCAAAACGTAGCTTCTCTGCAATCACGGTTCGCGGATCAGGGCATCAAACTCGACGAAGCGAACCAGACCATGGCTACTCTGCTTGATCCCGAAGCGATGAAGATTGAACTGGTGGCGGCGGGCAGCAAGCCGCAACCGCGAGGCAAAGCCATCTACCAGCATCGTAACCGCAACCTGATTTTCTTTGCCAGCAACTTGCCGGCGCTTCCGGCAGAGAAGGTTTACGAACTGTGGCTCTTCCCTGCCGACGGTGGTGCGCCCATCGCGGCAGGAGTCTTCAAGCCTGACGCCCGCGGCAGCGCCACCGTGGTCAACCCTCCTCTGCCAGAAAACGTCGCTGCCAAGAACTTTGTTGTTACCCTCGAGCCAGAGAGCGGATCGCATGAGCATCCGCGCGGCACGCCTGTGATTGTGGGGCTGGGCGAATAGGATCTGGCGTTCGAGAAGGTATAAAAGGTTTTACTTTGGGCACAAAAATATGGGAGGGTCCAGGCCCTCCCATTTCCCCCCGGATTATCTGCATCATCCCACCACGCGCGGAATGGAACGCTGCACTTGTCAACTTTTGTTATTGAACTTTGTTATTGAACACCCGCCAGTTCGTTGTTGAGTCCAACGATGTCCGCCCCGAGGTCTTTACCGTCCGTGCCTTTGTTTTTGTACGGGCTGCTGGAGAGCAACTGGTAATTTCCGCCGTTGCCGTTGTTGTAGTTGGTGAACTTCACGTCGTCGACAGTTTGCGGAAACATATTATTCGTGGGCCAGGCAGACGGTGGATAAATCGACGGCGAAGCAATCAGTCCGTTCGTGGCGAACGTGGATTGAGCGAAGCAATCACTGACGGTCGTGATCGGCACATCCTCGACGGAGCAACTCGTGCCGCCCCCTGTGTTCCATATGGGGTATTCACCCGTGACAATCAGATTATTTGTGAACGCAAAAGCGTACATGGTCGGATTTGATTTGGCGTTCCCGGCGATCATCATGTGACCCTGGGGATCCGGAAAACCGGTGATGTGATTGATGGTGAGATTGTTCAGCGGATTCTTCGGCCACTCGTTCAGGATCTCGATCACGGTCCCGCCGCCTCCGTAATTCGAGCTCAGGTCGTCGAACACCATGTCGTGAATGCTCCACCTCTCGCCCGCCAGGGCCGGGCCTCCATTCTTGCCGCCAGACATCGCCGTCGCCAGTTGCAGCCCACCGCTAGCATGAGACAACTGCGAGTAACGAATGGTGATATCCGTCACCTGACATTTCGGACAAACATTCTTGCCGTTTAAGTTCTGGTTCTTGGGCGTGAGCAGAATGCCGTAACCGTGTTGCGAAAAGCCGGCCCAACAGTTCTCAAAGAGATTCCCGTCGACCAGAACACGCACCGCATTCTTCAATTCCATGTGATTCTTCACAATGAACGGATCGCCATTCTTGCCGCCGACAAACTTGGAGTTGCCCTCCATCCACTGCCACGGCTTCCAGAAATGATTGCCCAGGATCTCGATGTCAGTCGGCGTCATGGTGGCTGCGCCTCCGCCAAACATGACCGCCTCGCCCGATGCTTCCAGAAAGTTGTCCTGGATCTTGAAGGGGCCGTCTTGCGTGCTGCTCACACCTCCGCTGACGGCATGCGCATCCGTGCACTGTCCGGATCCCGAAATGCAATGGAAATCGTTGAAGTACGAATCGACGACCGCTACGTTCGTCATACCATCGAGGCTGATTCCGTCGTCCGTTTCATCCTGGGGTAACCCATGCAACCATGAGCGATCCACAATGATGTGATCGGCCGAGCCCTTGCCCATAATCAGTCTCGCCGGCCCCGGGGTCCCGTTCGCCCGCGTCAATTCCAATCCGACGAAGCGATAGAAATTGGCGCCGGGTTCCAGTTGAATCGGACCGTTGCCCGCTCCTTGCATCTGCACCTTCGCCATCACGTTCTGTGCGTGGTTGCAGGGATATTGCGGCCGCCCCGTCAGGGACGCGATTCCGGCATAGCACGGTGTAGCGCGCTGCCCTTCCGCGGGCAGAAGGCTATCCGATGAACTGGTGCGGACAATAATCCAATTGCTGTTGCTGCAATTCTTGGCTGCAAATTTGAACAGTCCGGTAAAAGTGGCGCCCGCTTGCACTTCGATCTGGTCGCCGCAATGGGCCTGGTCCAGCGCCCCTTGCAGATCGCCTCCGGAACTGACGCTGATGATCGATCCGGGCGCAGGCGTCTGGGACATCGCGCTCTGCACCGTCGCGATCGGAAGCTGTGCAGGGCCGTCATAACCGCCGCCGGCTTTGTTCTGGCTTTGCGCCATCGTCTCAAAAACGCTGATCATTCCCGCCACAGCAAGAACGAACACCCACACACCAGCGTAGCGTGCCAGGAACTGGTAAGAAGTGGAATGATTTCGAGTGATTTGAAACGGAGAACTAGCTTTCGACATCTTGTACCTCGGGAGATTTAGGTTGGGGCTGGTCATTCCCCTTTCACCCGAGTCTAAGAGATTCAGCACCGTGCCACGGACACCGTTAGTTCATCGCGGCACGCGTTAGTGCATGAGATTTCCACAGTGCGTCATGAATATCACTTGGCACTTTTTGCGTAGCCTTGCATTTCTATGTCTGCAAATCCGAGAGCTCCGCACACCCATGTCTTGTGGCTCGCGTGCTCACCTTTCCCTCGCAATGCAGTCTAATTGGGCCTGAGCGAGGGACAAGTGTTTCCCCGGGTTGAGCAACCGAACTGGCGGAGAGTCTGGGCTGACTTGCTGGCTCTGTGGGCGCTTTTCGCGATTTTGGGCACGTGGCTTAACTTTGGATTCCAGGCCGCGCGATCGCGTCCGATTTCGTGGGGCCATGCCATCGCGATCAACGTTACTGCTTATGCCATCTGGGCGTTTCTGCTGACGCCGATCGTCCTTCTTTTTTGTGCCAGGTTTCCTCTCGGCCGCGCCCGCGCGGTTCGATTTGTTCCTGCCCATCTTCTTGGGATGGTCGTCACAGTTTGCGTCGACGTGCTCGTCAAAACGGCGCTCCACCAGCAGGTTTATCCGGACCTCCCTCACCTTCCCGTGCGTCTGCAGCTGCGCCAATACTTTTTTTCGCAGACGGAAGCGGACGTTCAGATCTATCTGGTCGTTGCCGTCCTCGGATACGTGGTGGCCTATTATGCAAAAGTCAGAAGCCAGGAATTGCGCGCCTCCCGGCTAGAGACCAACCTCGTGAAAGCGGAACTGCAAGTTCTAAAGATGCAGTTGCAACCTCATTTTTTGTTCAACACATTGCATTCGATATCGTCGCTCGTATCTACCGATCCGCGCGCCGCGCAACAAATGATTTGCTCGCTCGGTGACCTGCTGCGGTTGAGTCTGGTCAGGGAAGATCTGCCTGAGGTGACATTGCGTCGTGAGCTGGAGTTTGTGGAACTCTATCTCAACATTGAAAAGATGCGGTTTCAAGACAGGCTGGTGGTCAAACTTCAGATTAGCAACGAGCTACTGGACGCTAAAGTTCCCTATCTGCTGCTTCAGCCGTTGGTCGAAAATGCCATCAAGCATGGAGTGGCACGGCGCCCCGGATCAGGCAGCGTCGAGATCGCGGCCTTCCGCGATTCCGAGCACCTTTGTCTTGTGGTGACGAACGACAATTCGACTTCGGGAGCAGTTCCAGTGTCGGAGGGAATGGGAATCGGGTTGGAAAATACCCGGCAACGGCTGCGGATTCTCTACGGTTACGAAGCGCGTCTTTCGGTCCGAGAACTTCCCGGATCGCGATTCGAAGTAAAAGTCAGCCTGCCGTTCCGGCTCACAGCGGCGCTCGAGGGAGAGCCAGCACTTTCCTATTTGTCGGAGACGTCGGTGGCGTAAGGAGAAACTCATGGCAATGCGAGCGATTGTTGCGGAAGATGAACTAGTGGCCAGGCGGGCGATCACCACCATGGCCGAGGCGTATGGCATCGAAGTTCTGGCCGCGTGTGCGGACGGACGTGAAACCGTTCGCAACGTCGCCAAGCACCGTCCAGACCTTCTTTTTCTCGATGTGCAAATGCCCGGAATGGATGGATTCGAAGTGTTGGAGAGGCTGCCCTCCGAGTCTTTCGGTGCCGTGGTCTTCACGACCGCTCATGATAATTATGCGGTACGTGCCTTCGAACACAGCGCCGTCGACTACCTGTTAAAGCCCTTTGACGAAGAGCGGTTTCGCAAGGCAGTCGATCGCGCTCGTTTGCGCCTTGGACACAGATCGAATGACCCCGATTGGATCCGCCAGGTCGCCCGTGAACTACGCGAGGCGCAACAGGCGCGAGCGGGCCTGCAACGGATTGTAATCCGTACCCGTGGCCAGGTTTCATTCTTGCGGGTCGACGAGATTGACTGGATTGAGGCTTCGCACAACTATCTTAAGATCCATTCCGGCACTGATATCCACTTGCTGCGCGAAACGATCAAGGAAATCGAGGCCAAGCTGCCACCGGACAAATTCTTGCGCATCCACCGTTGCCTGATCGTAAACGTGGACCGCATTCGCCTGCTGGAAGCCTGCGGCTACGGGGAATATCTCGTTGTGCTAAGGGATGGCAAGAAGCTCTCGCTGAGTCGCGGCTATCGCGACAATCTGGATCGCCTCATCGATTCGCTCCAACCCTCCAGCCTGCGCGGCGACGGTCCGCAACCACCCATGGCTCAGCCACGACGGGCGCAGCTGTGATTACTCGCTCGCTCCGGGCTAATGCCTTGCCATAATGAGCGGGGCAATGGCATCTTTGAAGGCATGCCCCACCATTCCCGGACGAACGCTTCTGCACCAGTACGCTAAGCCTCCCAGCATCGCGCCATCGAGACCGATCACTGCCGCCCTCCATGCTCCCTGATAACCGTGAGCAAAGCCGAACATCGCGGCGCTAAGAAGAATGGCCGCCGGAACATTCTGAGTGAAAGCCGCAAACTGCCGTTGCAGATAGCCGCGATAGATAGCTTCCTCGCAAATCCCCGCACTGATAGAAACCACCAGCCAAAGCGACATCTCAAGCCGGCCATGCGGGAGCAGGAATTGCACGGCACGTTCGGAGTCCGCGCTGTGCAGGTGTCCGCTGATAATTGACAGTACCAATTGCTGGAGGATGATAAACACCACGCCGATTCCGATGTCTCGAAACACATCGCGGGCGGACCGCCATCGTCGTCCGAGAACTGCCGTCAGAGGTGATTTCGCCAACCACACGCCTCCGATGACGAAGGCGAGCAGCAGCCATTCCACTGCGATGGTCCGGACGTACAAGGGAACATTGCTCGAGTTTTCCATAGCCCGCGCCTGATTTGCGTGGATGATTCCCCGAAGTGCGAGCCCTGACTGGATCGCCAGCAGTGCCACGGTGTGCAGCGGGTGGGCGATACGGCTCACGGGTTCAGAAGCAGATGGCTGCGACAAAAGCGTGCTCAATGACTTCTCTGTCTCCATGTTCACTCACCCTCGGCCCTGATTCGTTACCACACGCGACACGCGTTGGCTCGGACCATGGGCTGCCCAGCCTTACATCCGAATGCCTTGCGGAATTCGTCCATGTTGCTGACGGTGCCATTGACGCGGAATTCTCCCGGCGAATGCGGATTCGTCTGCACTTGCAGCCGCCATGCCTGCGGAGTCGCATTCGTGCACCAGATCTGTCCAAAACCCATAAAGAAACGCTGTTCCGGCGAGAAGCCATCGATCGCTTCCTTCGAACCGCGGGACGTGAGGTCGTCCATCAGCGCCATGTAGGCCACGCGAAGGCCGCCGTTGTCTGCCGTGTTCTCGCCCAGGGTAAGCTTGCCATTAATGTGTTCACCACCGGCGACGGTGAAATCACCATACTCCTTCACCTCGCAGTCGGCCCTTTCGACGAAAGCTTTTTTGTCTTCCGGTGTCCACCAGTCGCGGAGATTGCCCTCTGCATCGTACTGGCGGCCGTAGTCATCGAATCCATGAGTGAGTTCGTGCCCGATCACAGCGCCAATTGCTCCAAAATTGACCGCGTCGTCGAGGGTGCTCTCATAAAATGGCGGCTGCAACATTCCAGCCATAAAGTTGATGTTGTTCTGTGGAGGAAAGTAGTAGGCATTCACAGTCGGCGGACTATAGAGCCACTCTCCCGGGTCGACCGGCTGTCCGATCTTCGCGAGTTGCCGATTGTTCTCGAATTCCGTGCTACGAAATGCGTTCCCCATCGCATCTCCGCGAACGATCTGCAGCGAACTATAATCGCGCCATTTGTCGGGATATCCAATTTTGTTCGTAATTTTGTGAAGCTTGACGAGGGCCTGCTGCTTGGTCGTCTCAGTCATCCATGGCAACTCGCTGATATCGCGCTGCAGCGCTTTTTCGATGGCGGCAACCATCTGCAATGTGCGTTCTTTGCTGTCGCCTGCGAACGCGCGCTCAACATAAGCCTGTCCTAGCGCTTCACCGAGGCTGGCGTCGGTCGAATCCACACAACGCCTCCAGCGTGGACGTTGCTCCTTCCTCCCAGTCAGAATGCGGCCATAGAAGTTAAACGCCTCATCGTCAATGCTCTTAGGGAGAAATAGGGTTTGTGCGCTCATGACCCACCAGCGCAGATACACCTTGATGTCATTGAGGCCGGTGGAGGCGATCACCGCTTGCATCTGCTTAACGAACTCCGGTTCGGAATCGTTCAGACTCGACACCTGCCCCGCACCGGCTGCTTTAAGAAACTTGCTCCAATCGAAAGCCGGGCTTAGCAACTGAAGGTCTTTTACACTTGACTTGTGGTACGTCTTAGTCGGATCGCGCAACGACACGGCATCGAACGAGCCCTTAGCTAGAGCAGTTTCCAGGCGCATCACGGTCTTGGCATGAGCGTCAGCAACCGACGGCTTTTCGCCAAACAGTTCGAACATGCGTTGCGCATGCAACACGTATTGTTTTCGCGTCTCGACGGATTTCGGATCATCCCTGAAATAGAAGTCGCGGTCAGGTAATCCGTATCCTCCCTGGCCAACGACGGCTATTTGTTGAGTGGAGTCTTTCGGATCCTGCTGTTCGCCAAAACTAACCAGTGCGCCCACTCCGATCTTGCTGAAGTGGCCGATGAGCGCAGGCAGGTCTTCTTTTCGCTTTAGCGCGTCAATCCGGGCGAACTCCGGATCGAGGACAACAGTTCCCTTTTGCTCGATACCGCGCTCATCCATGCACGACGCGTAGTAGTCTCCGATCTTCTGCTCGTTCGAGGTGCGGCTCGCATTCGGCTCGGAAACCTTCTGCAGAATTTCATGCAGCGTCGAGCGGTTGCGATCGTCCAGTTCGCTGAAGCGTCCGTAGATCGACCGGTCTGCAGGCACCGGGTTAGCCTTCAGCCAATTTCCACACGCGAAGTGATAGAAATCGACACAAGGATCCACGCTCTTGTCGAGCGCATCGATGTCGAACCCGTTTTTCAGCTTGGAAGTTGCCACCCCGGCATTACCAGTGTCCAGAACGTTCTGGGCCATTACGGCACAAGCGGCGAGCATCGCCAGGATTATGATCATTATTCGCAAGTAATGCATGGTGAAACTCCTTCGATGAAATGAACACCCTCAGGTTCTGAGGAGCGAACGCCCGTGGCAATCCATTTGGCAAGCACGGTCCCTATAGTGGACGTGGACTATGGGCAATTAGCGATCAGCAGGGATGAAGGGGTCGACTTTTGTGGCGGAATGCTGCAATTGTGTGCTGAAATCCGCGCCTATTCTCGTTGACTTCGCATCAGAGGTTGCCGCTGATCAGGCGCTGCAACTCCGCACGATAGCCTCGACTACAGGAGAGTTCTTTACCATTCCTCAGCACAGCAATGTATTCACCGCTATCGCAAGGCTGCAGTTCCTTGATCTTGCTGACATTCACAATCACCGAGCGGTGAATACGGACGAAGCGGCCAGGATCCAGCCTCTCCGACACGCGGCCAATACCTTCGCGGAGCAGATATGACTCCTTGCCGACATTCAGCTTGACGTAGTTGGCAGCAGCTTCAATCCAGTCAACCTCCGCCAGATCCAGAAAAACTACCTTCCCTCCAGCGCGAATCACCATGCGGTCTTCAGTCGGCCTGGGATTGATCTTTGGCTCCCCGTTGCTGGCGAGCAGATCGAGAATCCGATTCGTCAAATCGCGATTGTGAGACTTCAGGAGCTCGGCTCTGGCGCGCTCGATGGCTTGGTGGAGCCGTTCTCGCTCGAACGGTTTCAACAGATAATCCATGGCGTGAGCCTCGAAGGCCCGCACCGCGAACTGATCGTAAGCAGTCGTGAAGACAACCACTGGCATCTCATCGGCAGTAAGTTGCAACAGCACTTCGAAGCCGTCGACGTCGGGCATCCTGACATCTATTAACAAAAGGTCTGGCTTGTGGGCGCGCACAGCACCAATCGTCTGTTGGCCATCCTGGCATTCGGCTACCACTTGCACACCAGGCTCGGAGCCGAGCAGCAGCCGCAGCTTTTTGCGCGCCAGGTGCTCATCGTCGGCAATAATGGTGCGGATGGCGGGCATGATCATCGGGGTCACCGGTCCTGCTTCACTGGTCGTTCGTACCACGCGTATAGAAGTTAGACGTACGTCGACCCGAAAAGGGTTACTGTGCTAAACGTCTGCAGCGTTCGGTTTGTTCCCTTAATCTTGCTCAGGTCTATGACAAATTGTCGAGAGCGGCTGCGGGAACAGAGCCCGTCGGTTCAGCCGGCGTTTGCCGTTCGCTCGAGCAAAGGCTCATCCCCAAATCTCAACCTTTGCAGTTCGACCTGGAACGGAAATCTCACGCAGACTTCGACTCCACCAGTGGGGACAGTGTGAATCTCAAAGCTTTGATCGTCTCCATATAACGTCTGTAGTCTCTCGCGCGTGGTTCGAATTCCCAATCCCGTTCCGGCCGGCACTGCGGCGCCAGTGGCCAATCCGGGCCCGTTGTCCCTCACCCGCAAGTCAAGGTTCTTCCCATCCTGCCTGGCGCTGATCCAGACGTCTCCCCCAGAGGAGCGTCTTGAGATACCGTGTCGAACGGCATTCTCCACCAGCGGCTGTAACAGCAACGACGGGACTTGAGCATCGAGGGTTTCCGGCGCGATGTCGACAACAACATTCAGCCGCTCCTCGAACCGTATCTTCTCGATCTCAAGATAGCCCGTGACAAACTCCAGTTCGCGGCTCAGGGAAGTAGTCTGAACTTCTGCATTATCGAGGCTCATGCGCAACAGATCGCTGAGTCGCGACATCATCCGGTCGGCGGCCTGGACATCGGTTAGCATGAGCGCCGAAATCGAATGCATTGTGTTGAACAGGAAGTGAGGTTGCAAATGACTTTTCAACGTCTGCAGACGTGATTTGGCGAGCTGCATCTGAAGCTTGGCGGAATGAAGTTCGCGATCCTGCATTTTCCAGTAGTACAACAGGGCGTGCGCGACCACCACAATGGGGACGTAACTGCCGGTTATGTCATCGACGAGATTGGTTAGAAAAAGATTCGCGAATACATCCCATCGGATCGCAAACACGTGGGCCTGCGAGTTCCAGATGCCGGATACAAATCCATACAGCTTCGGGTCCCAGGCTGCAAATGGACTCACAAAGCGCAGAGTCGTGTGGACGGTCGAGAACGCTACCGCAAACAACAGGTGCAATAATGCGCGGCTCATCCAATGGCCGCGCCCGAGGGGAAACCGCAGCGCCAATGCAAACACCAGCGGGGTCAGAGGCACATACGTAACGATCTGGAAGCTCTCCAAGCCGACAACGCTCGCGAAGGTCATGGGAAACCCGCGCCCACGCCACAAACCATAGACCGAAGCAATCGCCGCGAGGGTCACCACCGTCCAGACGCCGAAACTCACCGCCCATATCAGCCCAGGTCGAATGTGCGACGATCCTTGGCGAACCCTTTCGACGACCGGCGGGACGGCCGCGGCGCGGCGGGGACGGCGGACGAGTTCGCCGCCGCAATTCGGGCAATACTCCTGTGCCTCGGAGGCGCACTGCGCGCAAAACGTACATTCGTATGAGCAAATGTAAGCGAGTCCGTCGGCGCGGATAGGCGTCCCGCACTTCAAACACTGCGTCTTCAGTTGAAGTTGCATGCTTTATTGCTACCCGCAATCCGGTTCTTCGGCGTTGGCCTTCCGGTCGAGATCGAGAGGCAAGCCGCGACAACCCGCCAGGATTAACATTCAATCACAGTTGTTCTTGATCGCTCCCGTTTTTGGTCCCTGGAAACATGCTGTTCGTCCCAGGCAAATTGGAGCTTCGAACGGGGTGAGAGGGTAAATCAAGCGAAAGGCGATGTCGAAGGCTGTTCTAACGGGGTCCGGTCCGGCGTCCAGCACCAACGACGGCGGCCTTGTTCGTGGGAGAGAACGGCCTCACCGCGCCTCACCAGAGCGCCCATGGCGAGCACGATGGCCCGAAACGGATGTTTATAGTCAGTGAAGCTAAGGGACCCGCGTTTCTGAATTCGATCGAAGATGGTCTCCACAGCGACGGGTTCGCTGCTTTCCATCAACGCAATCAGGCAGGCCCGCTCCAATCTTGAACGCACGCGAGTTTCGTCATCTTGCTTTGGACTACGTCGCCTCGCGCGCCCGTTAGCGGGGTGAGGGTCCCGAACGCCGACAGATCGGCGCGGCACAGACCGCACTCGCGACTTTTTCAACGCCCGCTGAGTACCGACATGCTGCGACAGATCTTCCAGCAAGTCGCGCAGGCGCGCGACATCTCTCCTCAATTCTGAATATCGCAGCAAGAGGATACCGAGGTCTGCGCCAGCGATGGTCACTCCCCCTTTGAAGGGCAGCGCTGTGGAGGCGTGGTCCGAAACAGGGTCTAAGTCTCGCATCATCTCTCACTTATCTGGCTGATTGTGCACGGACACTTCGATATCTGCAAGACCTGAGGGATAGATACACTCTCTGGAGGTATCACTGTTTTTGATTTGGTGACTAACTACTTACTATTACACGCGCGTGATGCTAACCGCCGCACTTATATTCGACACAAGGTAGGAACCTACACATCTAAAGACAGGGCTTATAAACAGACGTATTTTGTCTCCACAGTCTCTTACAGCATTCAACTTCCGCTGGAAGAATTGGTGCAAGGAAAAGGCCGGCCTCGCGGCCGGCCTCAATTGTAGTGTTGCTCTTATTGCAGCTAGAAATCGAATCGGATTGCCAGCTGAGTGATGCGGTGACCGCCAGTATCACCCGCCGTAGTTTGAATTTGTCCGAAGGTCGGTCCGCCAGCCAGACCATTGCCTGTCGTGGCTAACGCGCCCGGATTCAGGAAATTCGGGTGATTCAGCAAATCGAAGAAGTTCGCATCGAGCCTGAAACCCGCCCGCTCATTGAGCTTGAACGTCTTGCTGACACCAAAATCCACGTTGGCAAAATGCGGTCCCGGAATCGCACCGCGACCCAGGTTGGGGTTGCACCAAAAACCTCCGTGGGTATCGATCGCCGGATTGTTTTGACAATCAGTCGACACTCCAAATTGGTTGGGATCCAAATACTGGTAAGTTCCCGGAGCTCCTGCCGGGTTCTTTCGATCAATGATGGACCCGAGCACGCCGTGCGCACCCTCGAATTCCGGACGATCGGTACGGACGCCGTCCGCGTTGGAATCGGTCGTTCCATCAAACAAGCCGATCGGTGAACCCGTGTTCCAGGAGATGATGCTGTTGACCGTCCATCCGCCCAGAAAACGATTACCATGGAAAACAGGCAAGTCATAGTTAAATGACACTACAATTCGATGACGGAGGTCGAAGTCTGCCGGCCCGTAATCGACTTTGAGATTCTGCCCGTCGGTGGCAGCGATGGCCCCATTTTTCGTACGCGAAAAGTCGCTGAGTTCGTCGAGAGACTTGGCGTAGGTGTAGTTGGCATTCAGGTTCAACCCATGGCTGAAACGCTTGCGGAGAGTTATATCCAGCGCATTGTAGTTGGAGCCATAATAGTTGCCGCGAGCGTTGTCGCTGCCAAAAAGTATGTTCGGACGGACCCCCGATCCGGCTCCGGATGACCGACCATCGAATGTGTTGCGATTTTCGATGCCGATCAACTTGCGGCCAAGCGTGCCTACATAACTGGCTTCGAGGGCTACATCTTTGGCAACTTGATACTGCACACCGAAGCTTTCCTGCATGTAGTACGGCGTCACCATGTTCTGATCCATGTGCCGCGGTACCGGTTTCGGCAGACCGTTAGGAAACGTTACCGGGCTGACGAAAAGGGCATTTCCGGTGAACGGGTCGCTGAGCAGGCCGGGTTGGTGCAATGGCCCAGCAGGAGAGTTACTGCGGAGAAGGCCCACGACTTCGTCCGCGTAATAGGGCGGATTAAAGCGGATATTCTCGAAAACGTTGTTGTAGATACGATCGTAAAAAGCGCCCCATCCCGCGCGCACCACGAACTTCTGGTTGCCGAGCACATCATAGGCAAAGCCGACGCGCGGCCCAAAGTTGTTCAAGTCCTTATTCCACAACCCGGTGTTGTGCACCTGAAACACAGCGCCTGCCTCGAACGCGTAATACTGGCTGTTGACCGGGAAGAATGGGTTGCACGGTGCCGGACAGGGCAGCGGTGTCTGCCCGGTTCCGAAATAAACGTTGGAATCGATATTTGGCTGGAAGTTATGCGGCGGTCCGAAATACTCCCAGCGCAGGCCAAGATTCAAAGTCAGCCGTGAATTCACACGCCAGTCATCCTGCCCGTAAAAAGCGACTTCATTGGCCCGGTAACCGCGGTAGAAATCCGGTATCTGACCTGTGGCCGGGACAACCGCGGCGCTTGCGTAGTACCACCCACCATACCCGCCAGAGTTTCCGCCAGTCACGGCATTGTCGATCGCATCTGTGAACAGGCCATCGGTGATCAGACCTTCCGCTCCCCAGGTTCTGAATGTTCCGTAGGCGTCGTTTCTGAAGGAAGAGCCATTGCGCGTTCGGCGGTACTCACCACCAAACTTCAACTGGTGCTTTCCGCGAGTGATCGAGACGTCATCTTTGTATTGAAATTCGTTTTCGGTGAAGTTCTGAGAAATATTGACGGCACCGCCGAAGCTTCCAGCAGTCGCGTCGGCCGTGAAAATGTTTGGTATCTGCGCAGTGCCAGGAGCGGAAAAATTCGCTGTATGGCGAACGTAACCAATCTTGAGGACGTTGAGAGCCGTCGAAGAAAGAGTGTGAGTCCAGGCCACGCCCAGAGTTTGCGCGCGGTTCGGGTTATCGTAGTCCACACCGAACAGTCCGCTACCGCCGATCAGGTTGCTGGTTGTGTGCACGTTTTCCAGCAAATAGGTGACGCCTAAGCGATCTTTGCTGGTGAAGTTATGGTCGACCTTCATGCTCACGCGAAACTGGTCGAGGGGTGTGACATTGGACTGAGTGGTTGTCGCGAATATAGGAACAGGATAATCCTGCAAGAGTCCCGCGCCATTGGCTCCCCACGCGTCGAAGCTCGTGCAATTATTCGGATCAGGTCTGGAACAGTCGGCAAGGTTGCCGTTTACGATCGGCATCGACTGCGGGTATCTCGCCAACTCCTTCGCGAAGACGGGACCTTCTGAAGTTGGAAGCAGCGGACACCCGCCATGTGTGCTACAGGGAGCTTCACTGTTCACAAACGCTGCCAACTGACCGCTGTTGAGGAAGTCGAGAAACTGACTCGTTATCGCCGAGCCCACCAACGGAGCGGATTGCCGTAACCGGTGTTCTTCAACACTCGCATAAAAGAAAGTCTTGTCTTTCACAATCGGCCCACCGAAGGAGCCGCCGAACTGGTTACGCACCAAGTGGTCCCTATTGGCGACGCCATTGTTAGTTGCAGCGGCTGCATTTGAGAACCAGTCATTCGCGGCCAGCGCCTGAATGCGGTTGTACTCAAACAACGAACCGTGCCATTGGTTGGTGCCGCTCTTCAGCACTGTATCGGTGACAAACCCGCCCACTTTTCCGTACTCGGCGCTGAAGTCGTGCGTGATGACGCGATATTCTTCGATCGCATCAGGCGAAATCGACGTATTGGCTCCGCCTTGTCCGCAGGCTGTGCCGCAGATCGCGACGCCACCCTGGCCCTGTTCGTTATTGTCCACGCCCTCAACCATGTAGTTGCCGCCGCCGGTGCGGACGCCATTCACCGCCGCGCCGCGGAACGTGCCGCCAGCTTGCTGTTCCGGCACTGCCCCCGCTACAAGGTTGATAAAGTCATTCGCGTTGCGCGCTTCCAGCGGCATATTCTGCCAGATTCGCCGATCGAGCAATGTGGAGAGAGCGGAATCTTCCGTTTCGACGAGCTGCTGACCCGCTTCAACAGTCACCTGTTCGTTGGTCGCGCCCACTTCGAGCTTAACGTCCCGAGTCGTGATTGCGCCCACGCTGACCACAATATTCTGCACGCGGCTTAACTTGAACCCCTTCGACCCAACTTCCAGCGTGTAAGTGCCCACGATTGGCAGGGATGGAAACCCGTAGATCCCCGCCGGAGTCGTGACGGTGGTGCGCACCTCCCCGGTCGCGCTGTTAGTCAGCTTGATCTCGACGCCTGCAACCACTGCGCCGGTCGCGTCAGTCACCTGACCTGTCAGCTCGCCTGCGCCTTGGGCGAAAGCCGTGACGCAAACGCCGAGTATTGCCAGCGCGAGAAAACTGTGAAGTCGAATCGATCGAACGGCAGAACGCATGCTACCTCCTAGACATTGGGCAACGGTTTTTGTTGTTGAAGGCAGATCCGGTTACGGACCGCCCTTCCGATGCTCAATGTGCATCCCGCAAGCCGAACCCGATCGCGTTCGGTCGTCCTGGGACAGGTAGCTGCTAATGCGGTGCTAAGACACGGAGGTTGTATCGGAGTTGCGCGCTCGATGGTGGATTGTTAACACAACGGAATGACGGGCGACAGCTCTTCGTCCTGGTTGGCTATGACTTTTAATACATTACATACTCGATACAATGATATTCAGTAGAGAGTGACTCGTACGCTCGGCGCGATACTTGAGTGATCTGATGTTGGTCGGTTGTACACACGACTTTGGTGTCTCGTTGAAGCGTGGTGTTCATCTCGGTGATGTTCACCTCTTCTCAAACAGCCAGTTTGCAGGTCCGGCCAATCGAAGCGCAACCTCGTAGTCGCGTTTGGCCGATCCCGCTCGGCAAACAATCTCTCCGTGAACGGCAAGCTTGCCGTTCACGGAGAAGCGCTTCAGCCTTCAACATCATTACGCTGCCATCCAATAAATGAGGCCGAAGCCGAGAACTAACGGTTGCAAACTTCGGAACCTGATGTTGTCAGTTTTTCCGCTGCTCAGGCGACTTCGAAGCGATCATTGTTCATCACCTTGGTCCACGCCGCCACGAAATCCTTCACAAACTTCTCCTTGGAGTCGGCGCAAGCATAAACTTCCGCAAGTGCACGCAGCTGCGAATGCGAACCGAAGATCAGGTCGACATGAGTTCCGGCCCACTTGACCTTGTTCGTCTTGCGATCGCGACCTTCGTACACCGTTCCAGAGCCATTTGACTCTGTAGACGGCTGCCATTGCGTGCTCATGTCGAGCAGGTTGGCGAAGAAATCGTTGCTCAGCGTCTCCGGCTTCTTGGTGAAGACGCCATGCTTGGACTTCCCTGTGTTGGCACCCAAAACGCGCAGTCCTCCGACGAGGACCGTCATCTCGGGCGCGGTCAGCCGCAGCAATTGCGCTTTATCCACCAACATCTCGTCAGCCGACAGGCGCTGCTTGCCGCGGATATAGTTGCGGAATCCATCCGCCTTCGGTTCGAGCGGCTCGAAGGACTCGACGTCGGTTTGTTCCTGCGACGCGTCCATGCGCCCCGGCGTAAAGGGAACTTTCACTTTGTGGCCAGCCTTCTTCGCCGCTTCCTCAACGGCTACGCAGCCGCCCAGGACGATCAGATCCGCAAGCGAGACCTTTTTCTGGTTGGATTTCGAGCCGTTGAACTCGTGCTGGATCGCCTCCAGCTTGCGCAAGACCTTTGCCAGTTCAGCCGGCTGATTGACTTCCCAGTCCTTTTGCGGGGCGAGGCGAATGCGCGCTCCATTCGCTCCACCGCGCTTGTCAGAGCCGCGGAATGTTGACGCCGACGCCCAGGCCGTGGTGACGAGTTGCGAGATCGACAGTCCGGATTTAAGGATCTTGGCTTTCAGCGCGGCGATTTCCTTCTCCCCGATCACTAGTTTCCGGTTCGCCGCTGGGATCGGGTCTTGCCACGGCAGTTGTTCCTTCGGAACTAGCGGGCCGAGATACCGCACGATCGGTCCCATGTCGCGGTGGGTCAGTTTGAACCACGCCCGGGCAAACGCGTCGGCGAACTGATCCGGATGCTCGTAGAAGCGCCGCGAAATCTTTTCGTACGCGGGGTCGAAGCGCAACGAGAGGTCCGTGGTCAGCATGGAGGGCGCGTGACGCTTTGAGGAATCGTGCGCATCTGGCACGGTTCCCTTGCCGGCGCCATTTTTTGGTGTCCACTGATGCGCGCCGGCCGGGCTCTTCGTCAGTTCCCATTCGTAGCTGAACAGGTTGGTGAAGAAGTTATTGCTCCACTTGGTGGGCGTCGTGGTCCAGGTGACTTCCAAGCCGCTGCCGATGGTGTCAGCACCAAAACCTTTACCAAATTTATTCTTCCATCCGAAGCCCTGATCTTGGATATCGGCAGCTTCTGGTTCTGGGCCCACGTAGTCAGCGGGAACTGCAGCGCCATGGGTCTTGCCGAACGTATGCCCGCCGGCAATCAGAGCGACGGTTTCTTCATCGTTCATGGCCATGCGGTGGAACGTTTCGCGGATATCCTTGGCCGCCGCTATAGGATCTGGCTTGCCGTTCGGCCCTTCCGGATTCACGTAGATCAGTCCCATTTGCACAGCCGCGAGCGGATTCGAAAGATCACGATTGCCGCTGTAGCGCTCGTCCGCCAGCCAGGTGCCTTCGGGACCCCAGTTCAGTTCTTCGGGTTCCCACACATCCTCGCGGCCGCCGCCGAAGCCGAAAGTCTTGAAGCCCATCGACTCGAGGGCGACGTTGCCGGCGAGAATCATCAAGTCAGCCCACGAAATTTTGCGGCCGTATTTCTGCTTGATCGGCCAGAGCAGCCGGCGCGCCTTGTCGAGGTTCACGTTGTCAGGCCAGCTATTGAGCGGTGCGAAGCGTTGCTGTCCTGCCCCAGCGCCGCCACGGCCATCGCCGATGCGGTACGTGCCTGCACTGTGCCATGCCATGCGGATGAACAACCCGCCGTAGTGCCCGAAGTCGGCCGGCCACCAATCCTGCGAGTCGGTCATGAGCGCACGAAGGTCTTTGACCACGGCATTCAGGTCGAGGCTCTTGAATTCTTTTGCGTAATCAAATTCCTTACCCATCGGGTCCGACAGGTCTGAGTGCTGGTGCAGGACACTCAGGTCTACCTGATTGGGCCACCAATCGCGGTTCGTGGGAGCCGTGGCTCCGTGGTTGAATGGGCACTTGGATTCAGATGACTTGTTTTTGCTTTGATCTTTGCTCTGATCTTCGGGGGAAACAGTCCCCGATGAAGAGGCGAGTGTGTTTTCCATATGCTTTGGATTTTCCATATGCTTTTCCTTTTATATGAGTTCAAAACTGTTTATGATTACGAACCCATTAGGCTGCGGTTCGCACAATTAACTACTCACACGCTTTCTTGATCTGCAGTTCAATACTATCCGCACGTTTCCAGACTTAACGGGAAGCGCACGGTGCGCACTTCGCACAGAGCCCTCGGAAAATAAGTTCGCATTCGCGAAGAATCCGTTTCCCGAGGGAGCCTGATGCGGGCCTGGGCACCTTGAACCACTCCATGTCCTCAACATTGCCGCAGCGATCGCAGATGAAGTGGTGATGGCGCATGCTCTTCGCATCGAATCGCGCGGCGCGGCCTTCGACGGCCACCTCACGCACCAAGCCAGCCTGCACCAGGTCTCGCAGATTGTTATAAGTCGTGGCCCTTGACGAGCGCGGATCCACGCGATTCACGGCTTCAAAGATTTCCGCAGCCGTGGGATGCCGGTTGTGCTCCGTCAAGAATGCCATCACGGCGTAGCGCTGCGGAGTGCACCGCAACCCCCGGCCTTCCAAGCCTCGTTTGATCGTCTCGGCATTCATGAACAGTTTAGATTATGTCTAATATGAGATTTGGTCAAGACTTCCACTGCGAGTCATGACTGCCAAAACCGAAATTGAGAGTAGCGAAATCCGCCGCGGCTGTTCCCTCAAATGCGTGAAAATCAATTGGCAGATCTTTGCGGCGTTGGGGGATGGAAACTCGAAGCGTACAGAACCGTCACAACCATTGGTGACTCTGGTGCCCGGAGACGGAATCGAACCGTCACGCCCTGTTAAGGGCCCGGGATTTTAAGTCCCGTGCGTCTGCCAGTTTCGCCATCCGGGCGAGCTTTGAAGTTGGTGAAGAGATTGTAACAGTCGGGTGACTCGACCTCTCATAACACTCGGCGCCAAAACTCGCCTCTCCGCAGAATATTTTCTTCGCCTTCTGACCGGAGCCGTCGCCTTGCGAACTTGCCGCGAACCTGCGTATTGTTACCAAGTGAAATTCCCGCGCAGCAGCGGAATTCTGGTTCACTTCACCTCGCTTCCCGGCCGCTTCGGTATCGGTGATCTTGGCCCCTGCGCTTACGAATGCGCCGACTTCCTGGCCGATGCGGGACAAAAGCTCTGGCAGGTGCTGCCCCTCAATCCCACTGGATACGGCGACTCTCCCTATCAATGCTTCTCAGCCTTCGCCGGCAATCCCCTGCTGCTCAGCCTAGAGAGCTTGCGTGATCAGGGATTGCTGCAGAATTCTGAGTTGGCTCGCGTCCCTTCATTTCCGGAAGACTCGGTCGATTACGGCCCCGTCATCACGTTTAAGATGTCGATGCTTAAGCGCGCCACGCAGGTCTTTTTCGCAGACGCCTCTCACGCCGATCGTGCCGCCTTCGAGCGCTTCTGCGAGATTTCTTCTCCTTGGCTCGACGATTACGCCCTCTTCATGGCCTGCAAAGACGCGCACCATGGAGTGATCTGGACGGCGTGGGATCCCGGGATTCGCCGGCGCGATCCCGCTGCCATGCGCGAGTGGTCGAAGAAACTCGCTCCCGAACTGCAAGCCTACAAGTACTGGCAGTTTGAATTCTTCCGGCAGTGGGACACCCTCAAGAGCTACTGTCAGGAGCGCAGCCTTCGCTTCATGGGCGACATACCGATTTACGTCGCGCACGATAGCGCCGACGTGTGGGCGCACCCGGAACTCTTCTTCCTCGACGAGCGCGGTTCGCCAACCGTTGTCTCTGGTGTTCCACCCGATTACTTCAGCGCCACCGGGCAGCTTTGGGGCAATCCGATTTATCGCTGGGATTTGCTTGCGGCGAATGGTTATAAATGGTGGATTGACCGCTTCCGCGCTTCGCTCGCTCTGTTTGACATGGTGCGGCTCGATCACTTTCGCGGATTCGAATCGTATTGGGAAATTCCAGGCGGAGAACCTACCGCGATCAACGGACGCTGGGTTAAGGGCCCGGGCGAAGATTTTCTTTCCGCTCTGCAGAATGCCTTCGGAGGCCTCCCCATCGTGGCTGAAAATCTCGGCGTCATTACTCCGCCCGTCGAAAAACTCCGCCAGCAGTTCGGACTGCCCGGCATGAGCCTGCTGCAATTTGCCTTCGGTACCGACCCGCAGGGCCCTTCGTTTCGTCCCCACAACTACAGCCGCGATCTCGTCGCTTATACGGGCGGCCACGACAATGACACAACCGTCGGCTGGTGGAACAGTTCCGCAGGAAAGGACAGCACGCGTACTCCCGAGGACGTTCGGAAGGAACACGACTTCGCCCGCGCCTATCTCAATTTCCACGACGACGCGGAAATCAATTGGGTGATGATTCGCGCCGTGCTCGCTTCCGTCGCCGATCTCGCCATCGTTCCCTTGCAGGATGTTCTCGGACTCGGCACCGAAGCGCGCATGAATCTTCCCGGCCGTGTGAGCGGAAACTGGAAGTGGCGTTATCGCCCTGGCGCGTTGAACGGCGACTTGAGCGCACGACTTAGATCCCTGGTCACCTTGTACGATCGATAGGGTGTGCTACGCCACACCCACCACGGAGACACAGAGACACGGAGGGATCCAATAATTGGGAAAAGAGATAAGGTTTTACGGATTTGAAGTTTTCTCAGTGCCTCCGTGTCTCCGTGGTGGGTTCCAGTTTGCGAAAGGAATCATTGATGGATAAGCCGCCCCGCAGTTTCTGGCAGATCTGGAACATGAGCTTCGGTTTTCTCGGCATCCAGTTTGGATGGGGGCTGCAGATGGCCAACATGAGCGCCATCTATGAATACCTTGGTGCCCGAGCCGATCAGATTCCGATTCTCTGGCTGGCCGCGCCTTTAACCGGACTCATCGTGCAACCGATCATCGGACATGCCAGCGACCGCACGTGGGGACCGCTCGGCCGGCGCCGTCCCTATTTTCTGGTTGGAGCGATTCTCAGTTCGATTGCGCTTATCCTCATGCCGCGTAGTTCTACTCTCTGGATGGCGGCCGGCCTTCTCTGGGTTCTCGACGCTTGTATCAACATCAGCATGGAGCCCTTTCGCGCTTTCGTCGCTGACTTGTTGCCCGAATTTCAACGCACTCGCGGCTTCGCCATGCAGAGTCTGTTCATTGGCCTGGGCGCAGTGATCGCGTCGGCGCTTCCCTACTTGCTGACAAATGTTTTTCACGTTGCGGGAACCACCGCCCCGGGCACGATCCCCTTCACCGTACGTCTCTCGTTTTACATTGGCGCGGCGGCATTTCTGGGGGCGGTGCTTTGGACTATCTGCACCACCAAGGAATATCCGCCGGATAACATCGCAGAGTTTCAGAAGCAGCGGTCTGAGCACGCCGGGCTGATCACTGGCGCGCGTGAAATCCTGGCGTCGATCCGCGAGATGCCACGCACCATGCGCCAACTCGCCTGGGTGCAGATCTGCACCTGGCTGGCTTTGTTCTGCATGTGGCTTTATTTTCCGGTGGCCGTCGCGCGCAACGTCTTCGGCGCTCCTGACACGAGTTCCCCGCTTTATTCCGCCGGCGTAGAGTGGGCGGGAATCTGCTTCGGAATGTATTCGCTGGTGTGCTTCGGATTCTCCTTCATGCTCCCCGCGCTGGCCCGGCAATTCGGCCGCAAGGCAACCCACAGCTTTTGCCTGATATGCGGTGGCCTCGGACTGCTCTCAGTGGCCATCATTCACAGCAAATATCTGCTGCTGCTCTCGATGACCGGAGTCGGAGTCGCCTGGGCCAGCACACTCTCGATGCCGTATTCCATTCTTGCCGGATCGCTGCCTCACGGAAAAACCGGAGTCTACATGGGAATCTTCAACTTCTTCATCGTGATTCCGGAAATCACGGCGTCGCTTGGATTCGGCTGGGTGATGGGTCATTTGCTGAACAACAATCGCATCGCCGCCGTGGTGGCAGGCGGAGTCTTCTTTATGCTAGCCGCGGTCTTAACACAGCGTGTCGAGGATTTATACGACTTGCGTCAACCGAGCAGCTCGCTGCCCGGCAACGCGATCGCGGCCAAACCTTAGCAGGCCCCGAAGAACTCGATTCAAACCGGTCATGGAGAATGGCCCCAGCTTTACCCGTGTCCCAGCCGCGAAGCGGCGTAAGAATGCGGCCCACGCCGTAAGGCGTGGGTGAAGAGAGGGATATTCAGCTAGCCCCGAAGGGGCGTAAGAAAAAGCCGCGACGTTACCGCACGCGAACGGCAACCAGTTCGGTATCCACCGGCACGCCGCGGGCGATCTTCACTCGCACCAGCGCTTCGAACGGTTTCGCCGACCCAGCATTCGAATCCGGAATCGCCTGCAGAAGTTTCTCCACCGATTCCTGGCGGCAGGCATACTCAACCGCACCCTGTGTCCCGAAGGTTGTCGTGCCAGCGAGAATCATCACGTAACGTCCCGACTCGATTCCCGGCACTAATCCGATGACTGCATAGTCCTCGGTGAGCGTGGCGTTCGACGGACTCGCCAGATACGTCGTAGCCTCTCCCGCCTTCGGATGTTTGCTGACAATCTCCAGATCGCCTTGACGCGGCCCCGACGCCACGCGCTGAAAAACAAATTCCTGCGACCCTGGAATATCGAGCAATGACAAATTCTCGGAAGGCGAACCGACAAAAATCAGATTGTTATTCTTCACGTCGTCGAGCGTAAACAAACTCCCGCGCTTAACCAGGATCTTGCGGCCCAGCGAACCAAACGCATCATCGAGCGCGTGGATGGCGAGCACTTCGCCAACTCCCGTGTAGTGGTCGTACACCGCGCTCTTCGAATCTGCTCCCGATTTGTAATAACGCATTCCTGTCTCTGGACGCCCGACAAACGCAGCATTACTGAAGATGACCCAAGGCGCTTCAACCCCCGCGGTGAAAGGACGCCAGAATGCCGCCAGAGCGCCAGCACTCTTGCCAACACTGGCTGCATTAGCCACCGGCGACGCGACAGCAATTCTCCGGTTCCACAACAAAGTCGCCAAGGCAGCGAGCGCGATGAGAAATCCGGCGAGGAGCACGACGGCCGCAACCCGCCATCGCGCCGGAACGGTGGCCGCTTCAGCAGCGGCCCGCGCTGGCAACTCGCGCGACGGGACAGTCTGAAGTTGCATCGCCGGCTGCCCAGGCCTCGCCTCAAAAGTAAGGTGATAGCTCCCTTTCGGGATCTTCACCACAATCGGGTCCGCGGCTCCCTCGGTTGCATAGTAGTCCGCCAGTTTCATTCTCAGCCGGCCCGCCTGCACGCGAATGGTCGAATCCGACTGCGGATCAAAATCTGCCGGACGCCCATACACCTCGGTGGCAATCTGATACTCCTTCAAAGGCGCGTCGGGATGATAGAGAGACTGTTTGGCGAGATATTGGAGCAGTTTACAGAGGGATTCCGAACCGCGGAGACTATGACTTTTAATAATGTTATCTATTTGTTGGAAGAGTTGTTCCGGGCCAGCCGCGAAAGTGCGTGTCACAGCCATTTAACACCGACGTAACAGCATATCGTAAACCACTGCAAGCAATCAATTTTACTCCGGTAACGGTTTAATGACCTAGTGAAACGTCCATCTGTCGCCCTTTTCACCTTAGCGTGCAGGTCGTCATAGCGGAATAGCTCCGTTCGAGAACCATCTGAAGTCGGATCACCGGTTCGCGGGCCCAGTATGCCCAAAGTTTAAGGAGACTCTATGTCGAAGTTTCGCTGCTTTGTCTTGCTGACGATCGTCATGTTGCTGGCAAGCCTGTCTTTCGGACAGTCCAGCACCGGCACCATTCAAGGGACCGTGGTCGACCCCCAAGGCGCGGTCATTGCCGGTGCTTCCGTCACCATTACCAACATCGGCACCGGTCGCGCGACTGAAGTAAAGAGCAGCGGCGACGGCCTTTTCAGTCTGCCGTCTTTGGATCCAGGCGACTACACGGTGGAAGTCAAGCAACAGAACTTCAAGACGACCACCGAGCACGTGACTTTGCAGACAGCGCAAACGGTGAACCTGGAAATCGCCCTAACGACGGGCGTGGCCAGCGAGGTCGTGGACGTGACCGCCGCCACTCCGATTGTGGATACCGCGACTTCCGGAGTGAGTTCAACGATTGAGGGCCGTCAGATTACGGATCTCCCGCTGAACGGACGCAACTTCACGCAGTTGGCGGCATTGGTACCGGGCGTCACGCGCGGCCAGCCGGGCAACCAGCAGTCGGGTCAGGGCAACCAGGCGGAAACATTCCGCTATGCCGCCAGCGGCGGTGGGGCCGTCTCATCGAATGGCCTTCGCGTGCAAGCTAACAATTTCCTTTTTGACGGCATCGACAACAATGAGTCCTTGGTCAACACCATCGTCTTTTTTGTCGACACGGATGCCATCCAGGAATTCCGCGTTGACACCAGTGTCGCGCCCGCGGAGTACGGCCGCGCTGGCGGAGCTGTCGTCAATGCCACGTACAAATCCGGTACGAACGAGTGGCACGGTACGGGTTTCTGGCAGATCAGAAACAGCGCGGCGGACGCGAGTCCCAACTATTTCTCGGGCGCTCCGAAGCCGCTGTTTCAGCGCAACCAATTCGGATTTGCCGGCGGTGGCGCTATCCTGAAGAACAAGTTGTTCATCTTTGGCGACTACCAGGCTTTGCGCCAGAAGTTGCCATTGAACGATGGCCCGATCACCGTTCCAACCGCCCTCGAACGAACCGGCAATTTTTCGCAGATACCATTCCAGCTTTATTACCCCGGCGCTACGACAACGGCTTCCCGAGTTCCGATACCCGGTAACAACTATCTCGGTACGACGCTTGGCATCATCCCCGCCGGCATGAACTATTTGAACGCCTTTCCGCTGCCCAGTATCGCCTTGGGTAGTGACCCGCGCTGTGGCTTAACCGGAACGGACGGATCATGTCTGGAAAACAATTTCCAGCCGGCTCGAGTTCAATTGCAGAAATACAACGACTTTAACGTCCGTCTGGACTACGTGCTCGGATCGCACGACCAGATCTTTGCTCGCTACAGTTACGGTCAGGACACGGACAACACGACTTCTCAGATGTCCACTTTGCCGGCCGGATATGGCTCGGGGTATCAGTTCCAGCATCCACGCAGCGTCGTGTTGGGTGAGACCCACACATTTGGGACGAGTGTGGTAAATGAATTCCGACTCGGTTACGTGCGCTCGTTCCTCGGCTACCAACCGCCGGACGGCGCCATTCCGCTCTCCGCGAATCTAGGTATTCCGAACGCCAATACAAGCCCGCTGCTAGGCGGAGGAGCGCTGATCGGCAACAGCGGCAGCCAGATTTCCTATACCGGCGACTACGGCGACTACTTCGTGCCGGAAGATACCTACCAACTCGCCGACAACGTTTCCTGGGTGAAGGGGCGCAACACATTCAAGTTCGGCGCGAACATCATTTGGCGGCAAGTCAATTTCTTCAACCCGATCGCCGGAAAAGGCTTCTACCAGGCGAATTCGAGCTCGCCGTGGTCAACCGGTTTCGAACAATCCGACATGCTGTTCGGGTGGATGAACAACTATCAGGTCGGTCCAGCCAGTGGCACATTTCATACTCGTAGCTGGGAAAATGGATTCTACTTCCAGGATGACTATCGCGTGAATAACCGGCTGGTTCTCAATCTTGGGATACGCTACGACCTGTTCACTTGGCCGACTGAAGTCAACAACCGCTTGGCGAATTTTGATGTGGCGACGGGCCAGATCATCCTGGCGGGTCAGAATGGAGTTTCCGATAGCACGCTAAAGAATCCGAAGCATGATTTTGCTCCCCGCATCGGGTTTGCCTACGACTTGTTCGGGGATCAGAAGACTTCTCTCCGCGGCGGCTACGGCATCTTCTACTTCATCGACCGCGAGGGTATTGATAAGCAGATGTCGCAGAATGCGCCCTTTGGCGGCAGCGCATCGTACAACTACCAGAATGGCTTCTTCGGAAACGGTCTGCTGACCTTGGGTGGCATCGCGCAACCAAATGCTGATGGAACACCGAATGTTGGATCGATCACCGCAACCGGGTTCCCCAGCAAGGCGTCGCTGCCGATCAACATCGCTGCTCCGGCTAATGTTAGCTTGACCGGTTGGCTCCCGAATGACACAACTTCCAACGTGCAGCAATGGAACCTGCAAATTCAGCGGCAGCTCGACGCGAAGACGGCCCTTACAGTCGGTTATGTCGGCACGAAGGGAACCCACCTTTCAACCTTCTATGACGTCAACCGTCCGATCTACAACTCTGCCAGCGTGAAACCTTTCCCCTTGCTGGGGACAGTGCCGGTCAACGACACCAGTGGTAATTCCATCTATCACGGTCTCCACGCCGTGATCGAGCGGCACCTCACCAGAGGATTTCAGTTCACAGGCGCTTATACCTGGTCGCACGCGATCGATAACTCCCCAGCCGGCTTCGACAGCGATTATCGTTACGGCGGCAATGTGGTCGATCCCTTCCAGTGGCAGACCAAGGAGCGCGCTAACTCTGGTCTCGATGTTCGTAACCGGTTCGTATTCAATGCGATCTACGAATTACCTTTTGGTCGAGGTCGAAACTTCGGACATGATTGGAACCCTGCGATGAATGCGATCCTTGGGGGCTGGCAAGTCAGCCCAATTGTGACTCTCTCCAGCGGCTTTCCATTCGATGTTATCTGCCAATACTGTTACAGTCCCAGCACACGGCCTGACCTGGCTGGAACCTTGCATCAGTCAAACAGTCCCCGCGAGTGGTTTAACCAGTTCGCTTTTGTGAAAGTACCAACCAACGCATCTGGCACTCCAATGGCAGCCGGCAACTCCCCTAGAAACCCATTTACTGGCCCAGGCACAAAGGTCATGGATCTAAATTTCAGCAAGACCTTTGCCGTCACCGAGCGCGTGCGGGTGCAATTCAGCGGCGACTTCTTCAACTTGTTCAATACGGCCCAATTCAGCCAGCCGGACGGAAACTTGAACGACGCGAATGTTTGCCCAGCGAGTGGGCTCACTGGAACCCCTCCCGTGCCATGCATGCCTTGGACAATCGTGGCGCCCGGCAACTTCGGAACAGTCACCAGCATCCGCGTAGACAGCCAACGCGAAATCCAGGCGGGGATTCGAATTAGCTTCTAGGTCTAACCTTGACGAGGGAGAGCACCGCACGGCTCTCCCCCGTTCTCACCGTCGCCATGAAGCTCAATCTTTCGCATCGCCGGCTCGCGGCAATTCGTGTCTTCCTTCTCGCGCTTTCCGGTTTAGCGCAGGCGCAAGCCCCACAAGTCCGCAAGATCGAGCCTCCCAACTGGTGGATCCACTACACCCCCGAACTCACCGTCCTGCTTACCGGCGAAAACCTCACCAGCGCGCATGTCGCAAGCACTTCTAAAACGGTAGGAGTAATTAGCATCAACGCTTCCGCGAACGGTCATTACCTCTTCGTGCACCTCAAAATTTCAGCCGCGCATCCGGCGACTGTCCAGCTCAAAGTCGATACAGCCTCCGGCTCGACCTCCGTCCAGTTGCCGCTCCTGTCTCGTGCCGACCCCCACGGACACTTCGAAGGCTTCTCGCGCGACGACGTGATCTACCTGATCATGCCCGACCGCTTCGCGGACGGCGATCCCTCCAACGACCAACCCGCGGGCTCAACCGGCGTGTATGACCGCAGCAAGGCCATGGCTTATCACGGCGGCGACCTGCGTGGAGTTCGTGATCACCTGCAATACCTGCACGATCTCGGAGTCACCACCGTGTGGCTGACTCCGGTGTGGAAGAACACCGACTCGGATTATCACGGCTATCACGCTGTCGACTTTTACGCGCTCGACGATCACATGGGCTCAATGCAGGAATATCAATCATTGGTCGCCGACGCGCACAAACTTGGCATGAAGGTGCTGATCGACTACGTTGTCAATCACACCGGCCCGAATCACCCCTGGGCGAACGATCCTCCGACTCCAACCTGGCTGCACGGAACTCTGGCACACCATCTCAAACCTTCTTACGATTTTTCAGGACTTGTCGATCCCCACGCTTCGCCGCGCGAATATCTCAACACGCTCAACGGTTGGTTCGCCGGCAAACTGCCCGATCTGAATCCTGACGACCCGGAACTCGCCACCTATCTTGTACAAAATGTGGAATGGTGGACAGAAACGGCGCAACTCGACGGCTTCCGACTCGATACCTTCCCTTACTCCTCGCGGCAATTCTGGCAAGGCTGGCACGAGCGCGTGCGCCAAGTCTATCCCCGGTTCGTTGATCCGCAGATCATGGATATCGGCGAAGTGGCGGACGGCGATTCCAGCATCACGTCTTTCTTCGAAGGTGGACAAAAGCAGTTCGACGGTGTCGACACCGGCTTGTCTACGGTGTTTGACTTTCCGCTCTGCAATGCGCTTCGCGACGTAATCATCAAAGGTGAGCCCGTGAAGAAGATTGTCGACGTTTTGCGCCACGATCATCTTTATCCGCACCCGGAGACGCTGGTCACCTTCATCGGCAACCACGACGACCGGCGCTTCATGGGCGAAGAGGGCGCGACTCCCGCCAAGCTCAAAGCTGCCTTCTCGCTGCTGCTAACACTGCGTGGCATCCCGCAAATTTATTCCGGCGACGAAATTGCCATGCCGGGCGGCGACGATCCTGATAACCGCCGCGACTTCCCCGGAGGCTTCCCCGGCGATCCGCAAAACGCTTTCACACCCGCAGGCCGCACCGCCGAACAGCAGGATGTGTTCACACACGCGCAAGCACTGCTGGCACTCCGCAAGAATCACGCCGCCCTGCGCACCGGGAAACAATGGCACATCGGCTGGGACGACAACTACTACGCGTTTTTGCGGGAACTGCCAGAAGAGAAATTGCTGGTCGTCTACAATAACGCTGGCCAATCAAGAACAATTGAGATTCCGGTCGACGACACTCCGCTTGAAACCTCGCATCAACTCCAGCCGCTATTCGGCAACGGTTCCGCGGAAATCATCGCTGGTAAGGTCCGCGTGTCCGTGCCTCCGCAGGCGATCGTCGTCCTCAGCGTGCACTAATGCAAATCGCAGTTGCGCTCTTTTCGGCGTAGGCGCGGACTCACGACGCGTCATCAAAGATCCAGACGGGAGCTCTATCCATGTTGAGACGACTGCACCTGATCCTGCCGCTGCTGCTGACGTTCTTCTATTCCCTCTTCGCCGCAGCTCAGGCCAAGCCAGTCGACGCTGAAGGACATCAGTGGTGGCAGCACGCCGTCTTCTATGAAATCTATCCCCGCAGTTTTGCGGACACCAACAACGACGGCATCGGCGATCTCAACGGCATCAGCTCTAAAATGAGTTACCTGCACGACCTCGGCGTCGATGCCATCTGGATCACTCCCTGCTATCCATCGCCGCAGGTTGATTTCGGCTACGACGTTTCCGACTACGAGAATATCGATCCCATGTACGGCACGCTCGCCGACTTCGATCACATGGTCGCTGAGGGAAATAAGCGCCACGTTCGCATCATCATGGATTTCGTCCCCAACCATACCTCGGATCAGCACCAGTGGTTTCTGGATTCCAAGTCCTCGCGCAACGCCCCGCATCGCGACTGGTATATCTGGCGCGACGGCAAAGCTCTAGGCCAACCGCCCAACAACTGGATCTCGATCTTTGGCGGTTCGGCGTGGCAGCTCGATCCGACCACCAACCAGTACTATTACCACTTTTTCTACCGCGAACAGCCCGATCTCAACTGGCGTAATCCGGCCGTCGAAAAGGTCATGCTCGATACCACGCGCTGGTGGTACCGGCGCGGAGTTTCCGGATTCCGCCTCGATGCTGTCGACACCCTGTTCGAGGATCCCAATCTGCATGACAATCCCGTGCTTCCGGGAACCAACAAGCAGGGCGATCCCAACATGCAAAACCAATACAACACGAATTTTCCCGAGGTGCACGACGTCCTGCGCAAACTACGAAGTGTGGCGGACGAATCAGGCGCGGTGCTCATTGGCGAAACCTGGACTGCGAACGTGGCCCAGCTCGATCAGTATTACGGCAACGGCGGCAACGAACTGCAGATGCCCATGGATTTCATGTTCACCACGGTCAACAAACTTTCCGCACCTGAATTCCGGCGTCAGGTCGCGGCCGTCGACGGCGCCCACGGCTGGCCCGTGTTCGTGATCAGCAATCACGATATCGTTCGTTCTTATAACCGCTATGGCGACGGCACAAATAACGATGCCATTGCCAAGCTGATGGCCGCCTTCTACCTCACATTGCGTGGCACTCCCGTCATGTATTACGGCGAGGAAATCGGGATGCAGAATAACGATCCCACCAGAAAAGAAGACGTCCGCGACCCGATCGGGCGTACGGGATGGCCGCAAGAAAAAGGTCGCGACGGAGAACGCACGCCGATGCAGTGGAACACCTCTGCCAACGCAGGCTTCAGCAAGAAAGAACCCTGGCTTCCGGTGCCGCCCACCTTCCAGACCCACAATGTCGCCAGCGAGTCGAAGGATCCCAACTCGGTTCTGACTCTATATAAGAAAGTGCTTGCGCTGCGTCACACCAATCCTGCGCTGCTTGACGGCAGCTACACGGCGCTCAATGAGCAAGACGCGAATGTGATGTCTTACCTGCGGAACTATAAAGGACAGGCAGTTCTCGTAGTCTTGAACATGTCGCCTGCACCACAGAAGACGTCTTTCAGTCTTGCTGCCCAGGGATTCTCGCAGGTAAACCTGAAGCCACTGATCGCGTCGCCGCAGGCTTCCGTCAAAGGCAATGAAGTTTCGCTCGAACCCTTCGGACTACTGATCGCGGAAGTCCATCCATGACGATCGAGACGTCTGGATGGTTCGTGTCAGGGCATGCCTTTAGGCATGCCGTTTGCGCTGTTATGAATGCGCCTTCAGGCGCTGCGAGGATCCGAGTGTCAAGGACTGCAAAAAAAGCCCGAAGCGCGGACACACTGCCGCGCTCCGGCACCGTGAAGCCTTTGAGAAGCATTCACAGTAAATTCGAGCATTCTTAACCATGCTCATTGTTGCGAATCGAGATTCCTCCGGAGCACAACCTCCCCGTCGTGCTCCGGAGTCCTCCCGGCTACAACCTCGTGTTACTAAACTCTGACAAAAGCATTCTCAGGGGACAGGCCAGCGCGTCGCGATCAGTGCTCCTGTGCGAAAGGAGTAGTACCACCAAGTGCGACGGCGGAAACGAACGTCAAGGCCTTCCTCATCGCTGGGGATGTCTCCTCTGGAGAAAAATGTGTGCAATGTCTTGGGGGATATTCGAACTTGCTTCGTGGTTCGCCATTCCCGCTCGAACGCGGTGGCGGGGGCGACCTCGAATGCATGTGCACTGTCGCTCGAAATGAGTCCTTCGGTCAATGCTCTAAGAGCAACCCGTGGGTGGCATCCAGATGACGAGATAAGTGGCGCGATAACAATTAGTTAGAAGCAATTCTTGTCTGGCGACTTGTAGCCCGAAAGTGCCAGATCGGAGCTTGGCGGTTGGATGGTAGACTTGCATCTCCCCCCAAACTTCTTCTATGAGTGTGCCTCGCAGCGCGCAGACCGCGGTCCGCTTTGGTGTCTTCGAGGCCGACTTCCGTGCGGGCGAGCTGCTCAAGAAGGGCATCAGGATCAAGATCCAGGACCTCCCGCTTCGCACTCTGCAGCTTCTTCTAAGCCACCCGAATGAAGTAGTCTCTCGCGACCAATTCCGCCAAGCTCTCTGGCCGGAGAACGTGTTCGTCGATTTTGATCGCGCCATCAGCAGCGCCATCAAACGCCTGCGCGATACGTTGGGCGATTCTGCTGAAAAACCCATCTTTATCGAGACCGTGGAACGCCGCGGCTATCGATGGATTGCCCCGATTCACGCTCTCGAGCTGGCGACGCCGCCCGAAACCGCACCCGTTTTGACGCCCGCGAATGAGGCGGGTCCTGAACTCCCGCCTTACTCCTTTCCGATATCGAAATGGACCTATGCCCTCCCAGTGCTGGCTCTATTGTTCATCGCCTGGACCTTTCGTTATGGATCGCACTCGGCAAAAGCGGGTATCAGCCGGCCACGGTCAACCCCGATCACCAGCGCCCAGCTCCATCCCGCCAATCAGGAGGCCGAGGACCTTTATCTTCAGGGCCGCTATCATTGGGCCAAGCGCACGCCGGAAGATCTGCGCAAGGCCGTCGACTATTTCACCCAAGCCATCGTCCATGATCCCGGATACGCTGACGCTTACGTTGGGCTCGCGGATTGCTACAACTTGCTGCGCGAGTACACCGCGATGCCGAGCAGCGAGGCTTATCCGCGCGCTCTGGCTGCCGCCCGGAAAGCAGTAGAACTTGACGGCCAGTCTTCGCAGGCTCACGCCTCACTGGCCTTCGCTTCGTTCTGGGGCTTCTGGGATGCAACCGTCGCCGATCGCGAATTCCGACGCGCCGTTGAACTCGACCCCAAGAACGCAACCGCACACCTCTGGTATGCGACCTACCTCGCAACTATGGACCGCCTCCCGGACGCGCTGGCGGAGATCGATCGTGCTCAAGCCCTCGACCCGACCTCAAATGCGATTCTGGCGGATAAAGGGTCGGTCTTGGCGCGCATGGGACGGCGCGAAGAAGCGCTGCAATTGCTGCTGCAGTTGGAAAACGCCGAGCCGGGCTTCGTATCTCCCCATCGCTATCTGAAAACCATCTATCTCGACAGCGGCGATTATCCTCATTATCTCGCGGAGCTGAAAGAAGAGGCCGTGCTGACCAACGATAGCTCGGCCGTGATAGTTGCTGTGGCGGCCCAGAAGGGATTCCACTCCGGCGGCCCCCATGCTATGTTCGAGAACATGCTCCACGAACAGCAGAAGGCTTACGATCAGGGAAAGATTTCACCCTACGTCCTCGCCGAGACTTGCGCTCGCCTGCGCGACAAGCCCGACACTTTGAAGTATCTGATGACGGCCCGTGACCGCCACGACGAGCGCGTTGCCGAGGTCCAGAGCAACCACCTCTTCGATTTCCTCAAAGATGATCCCGACTTCCAGGAACTCGTGATTCAGATGGGCCTCCGAAGCGTTCGCATGGCGGAAAATAAATCACTCTAAGAGCCATCGTCCTAGGCCTTTCCGAACCTCCGATACAACTTTTTCGCACGATTCGGGTTCAATAGTATGTAGGCGTGCGTCATCTGGAGGAACTCTTGAAAGTGTCGCCTTTTCTTCGCAAAGTATTTGGGTCCGGCTTGTTGGCACCACTTGTTCTCTTCACATTCATCGTCGGCGCGACCGCGTTGGCGTCAGCGCAGAACGGCGCGATGAGTCCGAATCAGGATGAATCCGATGGCGTCAGCGCCGGCGGAAAATGGCTGCAGTTCTCATCCGTCGACAAGATGAGCGGCGCAAATAAAGTTCGTTTCCAGCTCCTCTCCGACAATTATTTTCGCGAAGATCCTGAATATAAGCCGAGAGTCGCACTGATCTGCAGTGGCGGCAAACTGAAGCTCGCCGACTTCAATCCCGGAGTCCGGCTGCCTCCCCCGAACCGTCCTGGCTTTTGGGGACAGCCGCAATTGGAAGTGCGGGTCCGCGTTGACGATGCGAACTACCACAAAGGCTGGAACTGGGTGCGCGGGCACTTCCTCTCGATGGATAAGGGCACGGCCAGGGGTCTAATGCAGGCCCAGATTTTCAACGTCGAACTGCCCACGCGCAGTGGCCGCCAGATCGCCGAGTTTTCTCCCGGCGGTTTGAATCTGGATCTCGTCCGGCAAGCGTGCGACCTGACGCCGAAAAAGCCGAGCAAGGACTAGACCGCTCTTACGAACGTGACGAGTTTCGACCGATCGCCGTCCCTAGCGGCGGCTTCAGATCGGCACTCTACTCAGCGCCACGATGAACTGGATGCCGTCGACATGTCGGTCCAAGAGTCGTTCGTCATTGGTGACGAACAGATCCACATTCGCGCTGGCAGCACAAGCCAACTGAATGGCGTCGGGCGGCTTGAGTGATCTCTCGGATCGAAGCGCCGCATATACCTTGGCGGCTTTCACATCGAACGCGATCATCGTCGCGGCGTTTGAAATTGCCCGTTCGTATTTTCTGCAAAGTTCAGTCTCGCTTCGCTCAGTAGGTTTCACGAGAATCTCACCCAAGGTAAGTGTGGAGGTCAGCAACTGATCGCCTCGCGCGAGCATCTTGGAACGAAGCTGGGCGACAGCTTTCGAAAGCACTCCATAGTCCTCGAACAGATAAATGAAAAGATTCGTGTCCCAAAAAACGCGACTCATTCCCACCCCTTACGCAAGCGACGTACATAATCGTCTGCATGTTCGTCGCCCCAAAGATCTTTTCCAGAGCCACGGAGCGCCATCAAGGGATCGTCTTCCACGGCCCGCTCGCCGACCTGCTCGCACCAACCGCGATACCAAGAGAACACTTCTTTGAATTTGTTTTCGGGTAGGTCCTCGGGTCTTGGCGAGATCTTCCCTCCCTCTCGTTGAGGATGGTAAGTGTCACCGTGCCGAAACAGCCGGCGACGTCCAGGTGACGTTTCGAAGAGCATCCGATAGCGTCCCGGATTTGGAGGCCGATTGGCAACGCAGTGCTGCACAACGTGAACATAAAACCCCGGCCGCAGCGGACCCATGAACCTAAGTTCCTTCGCAGTTGTAGCGAAATCCACTATTTCTTCGATTGAAAAATCCAGACGTTCCGGGTGCCGCTGGTGAAGCATGAGTGTCGCCACCCAAACCTCGTCGGCCACTTTCATGGAAGGCGCAATAGGGATCGATCTACTTGTCGCTGAACTTGGCATCCGTTACCTCTCACAACTGCGAATACATTATTACTTAGTATTAACTAATTGTCAATATTAAATGGTGCCACCAAAATCCACCCCAGCCCGGCGCCAGGTTCATAGGCCATTGATTTCCGAACACTTGACCGCTGCGCCCCTGCATCCCCTGCCCCTCCCCCGTAATCCAATGGTGATATCGTGGGGAGCGCATGAAAATTGGCATTACCTGTTACCCGACCTACGGCGGCAGCGGAGTCGTAGCCACCGAATTGGGACTCGAACTAGCTCGCCGTGGCCACGAGATTCATTTCATCTCCTACTCGCAGCCCATCCGCCTGACCGGGCCGGAACCCAACATCCATTACCACGAGGTCGAGGTCACGCGTTATCCGCTGTTCGAATATCCCCCGTACGATCTGGCCCTCGCGACGCGCATGGCGGAAGTCTCCCAGCTCTACGAACTCGACTTGCTGCACGTCCATTACGCGATTCCCCACTCGGTCAGTGCCATGCTCGCGAAGCAGATGCTGGCGGCCACCCCGCCTCGGCGCCATTTGCCCTTTGTCACTACGCTGCACGGCACTGACATCACCCTGGTTGGGCTCGACCGTTCTTATCTTCCCATCACCCGGTTTTCCATCGAACAGAGCGACGGTATCACTGCCATTTCTCAGTACCTCCGCAGCCGGACTCTCAAGATGTTCGACATCAAGAATCATATTGAAGTCATTCCTAACTTCGTGAATTGTGACGAGTACCTTCGCCGCCCGGAATGGCTGGCAAAGCGCAGCGAGTACGTTTCCAACGATGAACGCCTGCTCGTTCACCTTTCCAACTTCCGTCCTGTGAAACGCGTCCTCGACGTCGTTGAAATCTTCGACCGCGTGCGCAAGAAGATTCCCTCCAAGCTGCTGCTCATCGGCGACGGACCGGATCGCTCGCAAGCTGAGTGGTTAGCAGTGCAGAAGGGTATTCATGAGCACGTGCTGTTTCTCGGCAAGCAGGATCAGATTCGCGAAAAACTCGCCATGTCTGACGTAATGCTAATGCCCAGCGAACTGGAAACCTTCGGCCTGGCCGCCCTTGAAGGCATGGCGTGTGAGGTCGTCCCCATCGCCACGCGCACCGGTGGAGTTTCGGAAGTTATCGAGCATGGCGTCAGCGGATTTCTTGCCGATGTTGGTGATGTGGAAACAATGGCGCGTTACGCCATCGATTTGCTTGCCGATGAATCTGCTCTGCGCGCCATGGGGAAACGGGCGCGCGCCGCGGCTCAGGCCAAATACTGTTCCAGCCGGATCATTCCGCTTTACGAAGACTTTTACCGAAAGGTGTTGGAGCAATCGTCGAAGTCGTCATGAGCTCTTCCGGGTTGGGCAGAATCGGAAGCCGCAACCGGATCAGGGTTCCGCCACCTTCGCGGTTTTCGATCATCATCTTGGCAGTATCTCCGTAGAGCACTTTCAACCGTTCGGCGACGTTGGCCATGCCGATGCCCCCGACTGACGTGCCGTCCGAATCGTCTTCTGACTGCGTCGCGCTCATCCCCACACCATCGTCTTCCACTTCGACTACCAGCCGCGACTTGATCAGACGGCTGCGCAGAGTGATGCTCCCGCCCTCTATCTTGGGAGAGAGTCCGTGCTTGATGCAGTTTTCGACCAGCGGCTGCAGCAGCATGCTGGGCACCATCGCTTCCAGCGACGCGGGATCGAGTTCCTTCACCACCCTTAGCTTGTCCCGCCCAAAGCGCACGACCTCAATATCCAGATAGTTGTCGATGAACTCCACTTCCTCCCGCAGCGACACAAACGAATCGGTGCTGTGCAGCAGACGGCGCAAAATCGTCGCCAGCTTCAGAATCATCTCCCGCGCCATGTCGGGGTCGAACCGGACCAGCGACGAAATGGAATTCAACGTGTTAAACAGGAAGTGCGGGTTGATCTGATTCTGCAACGCAGCCATGCGAGCCTGCAGCAGCAACCGCTCCTGCTCCTCCAATTTAATCTGGATGCGTACGCTATTAAAGATCTTCAGTTCCGTGCCCACCACCATGACAACCGTCAGGTAGATCGCGCTTTCCACCAAATATGCGTTGAGAGTCTGGGCACCGATCCACAAGCCGGGGCTTTCGAGACTATAAATAGAGTTCGGCCAGAAGCGCCAGATTTCAGTCTGCAGAAAACGAAGTCCAACGATGGTTGCGAAAAATGCAATCTGCCAGTCAAACACACGCGGGCGGGGAAGGTTCCGCCGGATCATGCGATAAAGGCTAAGGTCAATGAAAGGTGAGAACGACCAGATGTCTTCCTGCTCCGGCGCGAATCGCCGCAACCATCCGGCGATAATTCCGGCGAACACATTCAAGGGCATGCTCGCCCATTCCCCGTGCAACGTGGCCGGAATCGAGATCAGCGCTCCGCCCAGTCCTCCCGACAGTCGCCCGCCAATCACGCCCAGCAGCAGCGATGTTTCCAGCGAGAGGTCACCGGCGAAAAAACTCTTGGCGCTGAACCGTATCAAAACGCCGAGAGCGATCGGAATCGCCATCCACAACGCCAGATAAATCTTGTGCCGGGTCTCGCGCTCCTCGCGAAAAATCAGGTTCTTGAATTCCTTCGACCGCACCAGCGCGCTCGACACAGCCACAGCCACGCCCAGCTTGATCAGGAGATTGACGAGTATGAGCTGCGGTTCAAGCATCGAAAGAAATTCGTTGGCGTCGGATCAGCTTCGTTGCCGTCGTACCAGCTTCGTTGGCTGGCATCAGCTTCGTTGGCTTCGTATCAGGGCATCGCTTCAGCGATGCCATTCGTTATTCAATTTCAAGCCCCTTTAGGGCTGCCTAACTTACTGAGTCCCGGAGGAACGACTGAAACTCCCAATCAGGCTCCGATTGTACCCGCTGCTTCGCGCAAAAGCTGCTGAACATCAGCCTGCGAGCCCGCCGGAACTCCGCCCTGCGCGAAATCTCGACTCCCACCACCGCGCCCACCCACAGACGACAGCACCTGCTTCAGCAACGCACCCATATCACCCGAGCCGCCCGGACTCTGTGCAAACACCAACCCCGAAGAATCCAGGGAACTACCCACCAGCGCGACCGCCGGCGTGTTGGTCTTGGTTACTTTTTGGGCGAACAACTTGGCAAAGTTGATACCGCGATCGGAAAACGCGCGCACCACAATCTTCCGCCCGCCCGTCTCCGGCTGATTCCGAAGTTCGGCAGCGGCCATCAATTCGGCAAGTTCGTCGAGCACATCGTCTTTCTGCTTGCGGAGCGACCTACTCTCCTCGGCACTCTTACGAATCTGCGCAGGCACATCCCAGAGTTGCACCGAAAACAGCCCTGCGGCTTCACTCAAAGCGCTGAAGTCCCGGCGCGCCACACGTACTGCACGATCGCCACACACAAACTCCACCCGAGTTCCCTGCCGCACCTTCTCAGTCTTGCGCAACAGGATCGAACCGATCTGTCCGCTCGCACCTACATGCGTTCCGCCACAGGCCGACAGATCGAAATTTGCAATCTCAATCAGCCGCAGTTCATCGCGTTCCGCCGGAGGCAACTTGCGCAGACCCAGCTTCTCCGCCTCAGCACGCGTAACGTAACGAACGCCCACCGGACGGTTCTCAAACACAATCTCGTTCGCCCGCTTCTCGGCGGCCACCACCTGCGCGGCGCTCACCGCAGGCACGGCCAGAGTCAATCGAGCAGTAATCGTCACCCATGTGGAACGAAACGGTCGGCATCTGGTACAGCTCCAGAAACGCCGCCGAAAGAACGTGCTGTCCGGTGTGTTGCTGCATGTGATCGCGACGACGTTCCGCATCGATAATGCCATGCACAGCAGCGCCCACCTCTGGCACCGTCGTCGCTTCCAGGTAATGGACGACTCTGCCATCTTCCGCGTCTGCCACTTCGGCAACCCGGTGCCGCTCCCCTCCGACGGTCAACCATCCCGTGTCGTGGATCTGCCCGCCGCTAGTGGGATAGAAGGCAGTTTCACGCAGGATGACGCCCGCGCGCGCCTGCTCGGAAGATGGAGACACAACCGCATCAACCACCGAGTCAAATTCGTGCTTATCAGAGCTGTCGTAATAAAGGCGCTTAGTCATAACACACAACTCGGTGCCCGGAGCCTTCCTGAACTTGTCGACCGCTCGCTGGACGCTTGCGGGAACGGACAAAAAAGTCAGGCACCGGCGCTCCACTGCACACGAAAGAGCCCGTTACCGTTGCTTCCTTCCGGACCTGGCGGGGTTGGCGGGAAAACGTCGCGCGGAACCGATGCCTGACTCTACATAATACTATCAAGAGATCGAGGGAAACCGGAATGGACGGGCAGTGTTTCGACTATCATCAATTCACGCCATGACCGAATCCGAATGTGCCGTCTATAAGAAGCTGAAAGATCGCGAGACCCGCGCTCACACCGCCTGGACTTCCTATCTCTTCCGCAATGAAGTCAAGCCCAAGCTTTCAGAGAAGGCAAAACGGAAGCACCAAAAAGAAGAAATGGAAGCCTATCAAAAAGCGCACAAGGCGCGCCTGGCTCACACCAAGTCGTGCCCAATCTGCTTGTCCAAATCCTGATAGAACGGCATTCTGCATGCGGGGACTTAGGCGAACCACACAGTGTCCACTCGACCGACATTGAAAGACCGCCTTTATCTCCCCTAGCCGCGAAGCGGCGTCAGAATACAGCCCACGGCGCAAGCCGTGGGGAGAGAAGCAGGAAAGCGATCAGAGCCCCGGCGGGGCGAAAGAATCCACCCGTGTCGACTCACGATTATCTCACCACCAGCACTTCCCGGATCGCATCCCGCGCCAGAAAAAATTTAATCGAAGCGAAATCCCGGAACAGCGTTTCAATGTGCCGGTTGTTGAACACGCGCTGCAGCTTCGGAGATTGCTTCTCCGACGCAGGACGTCCCGGAGGCGCGATTTTCACTTCCTGCATCTCCAGCATGTCGGAATCGGTCACGTGATAGCGATAGCAGGTTGAATCCGGCCCCGCATCGCGCGTATGGAAGAATGCCAGCAGAAATCCACCCGGCCTCATCTGTGACCACAGCCGGTCGATCGTTGGCTTCACCAGGCTTTCTTCCATGTAGTCCGCCAGGTTCCAGCACAACACCACGTCGAACAAGGCGTTCGAGTAGACCAGGTTCTCGTCCAGAAACTTCTTGCTGTCGACCACCATATTTCCAGCCACGTCCTGCACCCGCAGCGCCGGGTCGAGCGATGAGCGCAGCAAGTCTTCGCTGTAGTTCTTGTGTCCCTTACCGGTAAAAAAGCGGATATTGTTCGCTGAAGTCGCGCCGATGTCGAGCACACACAGCGCCTCCTGCGAATTCAGCAGCCGTGAAATCTCCCCCATGCCGCTCGAGCGGCGGGTCGACTTATGCGGGACTGCGGGACTCGCAGTCTGGTTCGATGAGCCTCGAAAGAATTTCATTCCGTTGTCAGAAACGATGCCGCTGGTGTACAGATGGATCGGTCAGTTGATCGCGCCGCGCCACCGATCCGCCGTTCTTACGACGATGCAGCTCCCGCTTTACCGGATTCTTTCTGAACGTCAACCTTCCCTTTCAGAAATGCACCTTCTTCAATCGCGATGCGCTGCGTGGTCAAGTCGCCAGTGACCACGGCAGATTTTCGCAGCTCCACGCGATCGGAGGCATTCACGCTTCCCTCCAGCTTGCCTTGAATGACCACTGCTTTCGCGCTGACGTCGGCTTTGACTTTGCCGTTCGGCCCGATCGTCAAGCTGTGGTTGCGCAGTTCAATCTTGCCGTCTACGCTGCCATCTACATACAAGTCTTCGGAGCCAGACAGCTCTCCTTTGATCACAACCGACTTGCCGATGTGGGCGACCTCTCCGGTTTGCGGAGCATCCATGCCTTGCCTCCATCTCGCGCTTTGTTCGCCGCGGATGAACCGATTGTAAATCATTCTCCCGGCCGGAGCTCACTCACCTGGCCGGAAATCATTCTCCATCATGAACTTACGACTGACTCCGCGACTAACTTTCGAAAGAACGCGGAAGGCCATGCAACCCGCCGTTTGCTACCATGTTCTAAAGGGGCGCAGTCTCGGGGCCCGTCTTAGAGCATGGTAGCTATCCATTCCAATTCGCGCATCAGGCTCGCCACTACGGCTCATGCGATCCTCTGGATTTTCTTGCTTACCGCGACCAGTTTTGCGGGCCAACAAACGTCCATCTCGTCCTACCACGACCCCGCGGAGCTCGTTCGCAAGGCGGTGCAGAACGAGATCAAGTCAGCCAATGACGCAGGCTCACACTTTCTGTTTCGCGGCACGAAGACTACGCCCAAGGGATCAGCCACGAAGATTTACGTCGAGACCAAAGAAGGAACCGCTGGTCTGGCGGTCGCCTACGACGGCAAGGCCCTCAGCCCCGAACAGCAACGGCAGGAAGAAGAACGCATCGAGCGTTTCATTAAGGACCCCGAAGAACTCGAGAAGAAACGCCAACAGGAAAGGGAAAACACCGACCGAAGCCTACGAATCACCCGCGCATTACCGGACGCCTTCCTGTACGAATATGCCGGAGAAGAACCTGGCACAGCCGAAATTGGCCGCCCGGGCGACAGTCTGGTCAAACTGAACTTCCGTCCCAATCCCGGCTATCAGCCGCCCTCTCGTGTAGAAGAGGTGCTGACCGGAATGCAGGGCTACCTGCTCGTGGATGCCACACGCCGCCGCATCGCAGCCATTGATGGGACGCTATTCAAGGAAGTCGGTTTCGGGTGGGGCATTCTCGGCCACCTCGATCGCGGCGGCCGCTTTGTCGTCCATCAAAAGGAAGTTGGCGACAATGTCTGGGAGTTTTCGAGTCTGAACTTATCCTTCACCGGCAAGGTTCTCTTGTTCAAGAGCCTCAATATCAAATCGACGGAAGTCTTCAGCGGCTTCAAACCCGTCCCGCCGGATCTGACCTTCGCCCAGGCTTTGGAAATGTTGAAGAAGGAAGAATCCGTAGTCGCTGAAAATCCTCCGGTAAGCAAACTAGCACTCAAGTGATTACCATGGGAGTCTGTGTCACATCACATCTGGAAAAAGTAGATGACACAAAGCAGTCCAAGCCGCGAAGAGGCGAAAGAATGCAGCCCACGGCGCAAGCCGTGGGATGGAAGTGGAAATGAGAGAGCCCCGGAGGGGCGAAAGAGCTATGAAACAGACTCCGTAGAGACACGGCTTGCCGTCTCCCATGCCGGCCATTTCGGCGTCTATTTCCCCGCCCGAAACGTCTCTTCACGCACGGTGAACTTCTTCACCAAATCTTCCCGCACCCGATAACCCGTCCCCGAAGCGTCACTGATCGCAATCATTCCATCGGCCCGCACTTCCACCTCCGGTTCAATCACGTCATCTTTCCAGTAACGCTTCGAAGCCGAGACATCGCCCGGCAAACGGAAGCCCTCGAGCGTCGACAACGCGATATTGTGCGCCCTTCCCACTCCCGATTCCAGCATCCCGCCGCACCACACCGGAACGTTATGCCGCACTGCGACATCGTGAATCTTCTTCGCCTCGCTGAATCCGCCCACGCGCCCCACCTTCATATTCAGAATCCGGCAGGCGCCGACTTCGAGCGCAAAATCAGCATCGCGCGCATTCAGAATCGATTCATCCAGACAAATCGACGTCTCGATCGACTTCTGCAACCGCGCGTGCAGATAGATTTCGTCGTTCCACAGCGGCTGCTCGATCATCAACAACTTGAAGGCATCGAACTTGCGCAAATGTTCAACCTGGTCGAGCGTGTAGGCAGAATTCGCATCGACGCTGAGCACAATATCCGCCCAGCGCGAGCGAATCTTCTCCAGCACATTCAGATCCCACCCCGGCTTCACCTTGATCTTGATTCGCCGGTAGCCCGCCGCCAGTTCCGTTTCGATCTTCTGCAAAAGTTGTTCTGGAGAATCCTGAATGCCAATCGAAACGCCGCACGCGATCTCGCGGCGCGTCCCCCCCAGCAACTTCCACAGCGGCACCTGCTTCTGTTGCGCTTCCGCGTCCCACACGGCATTCTCCAGCGCGCCCTTCGACATGCGATGCCCGCGCACCCGCGAAAAACGTGCCGCGCAATCCCGACCCGCGTCGAGATGCGCTTGCATCAACAGGGGCGCCAGGTAATGCTTGATGGTCGGCCACGCGGTTTCCGTCCATTCCGGACTGTAATAAGGATCCTCACCGGCAACGCACTCGCCCCAGCCGCGCACTCCGTCCGCCTCCACGCTCACCAGCAGGATCTTCCGGCTATAAACGCGCCCAAAGCTCGTTTCAAAAAAATGCACGAGCGGCATGTGAAGTTCACGCAGTGTTATCGATTCGATTTTCATAATTTAGCTTTTGCGGCCTTTCCAGGGACCGACGGTGCGCTCGGGTGCTTTCGAGACCGGTCACTCAATACCGCCATATCTTCGTCCCACTCGCCCAACAAAAATCGTCCATTCCCGCGCGAATCGCGCTCATAACCAAGCACGCTTAATCCATCCGCAAACGCACGCAGGAACAGCTCCCGATTGCCTGCCTGCACGGCAAGCGCCTGCGCGTGTGCCTCCGCCGCAGCCTTCCAGTTGTAAATCTCCGCCGGAACATCGATCCGCTCCCGGCATTCAAATTTCGGGCGCGCACCGCCCGCCAGCAGCGACTCGACCCGTTTCGATTTCATCCACCACTCCGCCACCAGTCGGTCCGTCGGCAAGCCGCCCTGTAGAGGCGATGAGGTGATTCCATACTGGTTGACGCTATACCGCCGCGTGATCGCGCCCAGCTTTTCAATATTCAAATACGCGTTCTTGATTTCCAGCGGATCGAACGTCCATTCCATCAACTCAAAGCCACGCGTCAGCGCGTCCTCGCGCTGAAACAGCTTCATCCGCCGCCCCAAGCCCTCGTTCCGACACTCTTGTCGGACGGCCAGCATGTGCGAGTGCAGGTAAGCTGTGTCCATTCCGCATTCCCGGAATCGCCAGCGCAAACCCAACCAATTCCGGACGGCCGCCACCTTATCGAACGCCCCGATCACATGACCGCCAATCTTCCAGCGCGACCACAAACATTCGCACCGGGATCAGGTCCGCGTCCGAAAACTTCCACACTTCTTTCTGCAGCGCAAAGCACGCCTGCATCTCTTCCAGCGCCTCGCACTTGCGGATGCTCACTTGACCGGCTGCCATCTCGGAGCTCACGCCGATTTTTCCTGCCGCTTCGCCTGTTGCCATAGTGCTTCCAATTCGTCCATCGACGCCTGGTGCGGTCCTCGCCCATCGGCGCGCAACCGTTCCTCCATCCACTGGAACCGCCGCTTGAATTTGCGATTCGTTTTCCGCAAAGCCGATTCAGGATCGAGCGACAGATAGCGCGCAATATTCACCAGGACGAAAAACAGATCTCCTACCTCATCCTCCATGCGCTCGCGCAGCTCGGGCGAAACGTCGGGCTGTCCTGATCCGGCAATTCCCTTCCCAGGCGGGCCGCTCACCGGAGCCGTCTTCAGCTCCTCCCGCAATTCCGCAGTCTCTTCGGCGAGTTTTTCGAACAGGCCTTCGACCTCCGGCCAGTCGAATCCGACACGCGCCGCACGCGAGCTGAGCTTGTAAGCTTCCATCAGCGCCGGAATTCTTGACGAGACGCCCGCCAGCACCGACTGCCCGCTCTCCTCCTCGCTCGTACCTTCTCCGCCTCGCGCCGCCAGCCGTTTCTTTTTCTCTTCCACCTTCAGCGCTTCCCAGTTGCGCAGCACTTCCGCCGAAGTGTCGGCCTTCACCTCGCCAAATACGTGCGGATGCCGGTCCACAAGCTTGTTTGAGAGCCGATCGAGCACGTCATCGACCGAGAAGTGCCCCGCCTCCCGCGCCATCTCTGAATAGAACAGCACCTGCAGCAACAGGTCGCCCAACTCTCCGGTCAGCTCCGTCCAGTCACGGTTGTCGATCGCTTCTAGTACTTCATAAGCCTCCTCCAACGTATACGGCTTGATGGAGTCAAAAGTCTGCTCGCGGTCCCACGGACATCCCCCCGGAGCCCGCAACCGTGCCATGATCTGAACCGCTCGCTCGAATCGTTCGCCTGTACTGGACATGACTGTTCAATGTAAATGAGGAGGGTAAGCCGAGCAATGGCAGCGGACAGTTGGGAAGGTTCGGAAAAGTGTGCATCTCCGCGAAAGGTGGAAGAGTGGCCCTTCAGGGCCACGTAAGCCCGCAAAACCACTGCAGGGCTTTAGCCCCCGTGTTCTTCACAGCCCTCACCGCATCGTTCGAATCATCATCTCCGTTTCATCCGATATAATCGCATCCACGCCCCACTCCGCAGAACCTGCAGCATCTGCTCCGCACGATTCACCGTCCAGAGCATGACTCTCTTCCCTGCCTGCATGAATCTGATCAATCAATTCCCGGTCCGCCAACTCGAAGTGCGGTATCACCCACTCCACTGGCATATGTCGCCAACCTCGCAGTTGATTCGGACGGTCGCAAAGCAAACCTATAGGAGTCGCCGCATCAACGTCGTGAATCGTACTAAGGACATCAGGAAGAAACGACGACACCACATATCCCTTTTGCGGCGGATACCTGCGCAACTCGCGCCAGAATCTGCGACTCCAGCCCCGCCACCTTCAACTCGATATCCAGGAACGCCCGGCCCGCAAACTGCTCGAGAACATCTTCCAGAGTGGGTAACGACAGCTGGTTCGATAGGGTCTTCTCAATCTGCATACCGCCAAACGTCGCGTCATGACAGATCACAGCCACTCCATCCGACGACTGCCGCACATCGAACTCAAACCCGTCGCACCCATGCTGCAAACATAGCTCGAACGAAGCCAGCGAATTTTCAGGAATGAGACGGGAAGCGCGCGCGCCGCGATGGCCGAGAAGAAGAGGTGTCATACAAGTTCTCAGTTCCCGGTTCTCAGTTCTCAGCGGGACGGCACGAGGTTAACTGTGAACTGAGAACTGACAACTGAGAACTAATCAAGATCGAAATCCCGGATCGGCCTCCCCGTATCCGGAGTCTCTTTCGCCTTCTTCACCGCCTCCTGGAATTTTTTCTCCAGCAGTTCCGAGGCATGCTTTTGCGCCTCCATCGACTGCCGGAAGATCGAATCGCGGCGGCTGTCTTGTTCCTTCATAGCGCGCGCTGCTTCTTCCATGTCGTTGAAGGTTTTCGGCTTGACGGGAGCGGTGTGCGCAATGATGTTGCGCGTCGCCGGATCGATTTTCAGGACGGCCCCGCAGCAGGGGCAGGTTACGTCAAAATTGGAATCGCGTTTTGCCACAGCCGATCATACCGCAAAACGACCCCGCCATCCGCTCAGCGCGGCGTCAGCCGAATCGGCAGAATGCCGAACAGGTACAGCATCTCCCATGCCAGCAGGATGATCGAAACTACCACGACCAAAATCGCCAAAGTCTCGCCGAAGTTCAGACCGCCCTTATCCTGCTCGAAACGGCGTGCTCCTAGACTCAAAATATTGATCGTCGCGAACCCAAACACCAGCGCCCACAGAATGTTGTAGATCTCTTCCCGAGTCGACCGAAACAGGAATACCGCCGGCAAAATTCCAACCACCAGCGTGTATAGCGCTCGTCCTGACGGCCCCAGCCATCCGTGAGCGTGCCCCAATACCACAACAACCGACGAGCAACTGCGGGCGGTCGTGAGCGATCGGATCAATTTCATGCGGATATCGATACTACCGTGTTTACTCAGCCAAAGTCAGCCCCGAGCCCAAAATCCGCACCTCATTAGTTCACACGGTTGATTTTCTCGGCAACGGTAACAGAGGATATAGCATTCACGAATCGGCTCCGGGAGTTCAGCAGCGAAGCAGCACAAGATTGCTAGCCGCGAAGCGGCGCAAGATCACAGCCCACGGCGCAAGCCGTGGGTCCAAAAGGAAAGTAAATCAGCCCCGCAGGGGCGAAAGACCAATTTCGGACGGCTAACATTTACTAGCGTCACCCAAACACTCATGATCGTCAACTTCGCCGAGCGGGCACATAACCACAACTGGGAACTCGATCCGGTCACCCGCTCCTTGCTCGATACCGACTTCTACAAACTCCTGATGCTCCAGTTCATCTGGAAGCATTACCCGACAACGCATGTGTCGTTTTCGCTGTTCAACCGCACTACATCCGTGCGCCTCGCCGAGATGTTCCCGCGCGAGGAACTCATCCATCAGATGGAACATGCGCGCCGCCTGCGTTTCCGGCGATCGGAAATCGTCTGGCTCGCCGGCAACACATTCTACGGCCGCAGCGGAATCTTCGAGCCCGCCTTCCTCGAATGGCTCGAACGCGACTTTCGCCTATCCGATTACGAGCTCTCCATCAAAGACGGGCAGTTCCATCTCCAGTTCGATGGCCTGTGGACCGAGACGACCATGTGGGAGCTCTACGCGCTCTCCATCCTCGACGAACTAAAAACCCGGGCGGGGATGAAGAAATTGCGCGAGTTCGGCCTCGACATCCTGTACGCACGAGCGAAGACAAAACTCTGGGGAAAGATCGAACGCTTGCGCGGCGTGCCCGGCCTCGCGGTGGCCGACTTCGGCACCCGCCGCCGTCACAGCTTCCTCTGGCAGGAATATGTAGTCAACGCCATGAAGTCGAATCTCGGCCCTGCATTTACCGGAACCTCGAACGCCTTTCTCGCGCACAAGCACGATCTTGAAGCCATCGGAACCAACGCCCACGAGATTCCCATGGCTATGGCGGCGCTCGCGCCCACAAAAGAGGAGATGAAAGCTTCGCAGTACAAGGTGCTCGAGATGTGGCAGGCGACGTATCATGGAGCCCTCCGCATCATGCTCCCGGACACCTTCGGCACGACCCAGTTTCTCGAAAACGCTCCCGACTGGACCGCCGACTGGACCGGCCAGCGCATCGACAGCAAAGATCCTTATATCGGCGGAGATGAATACATCGCGTGGTTAAAGACCCGCGGCCGTGATCCGCAAGAGAAGCGCATCATCGCTTCCGACGGCCTAGACGTCGATGACATCCTCGGCCTGTGCGCTTATTTCGGTGGAACGCTGGGGAACGGCGTCACCGCCAATAGTGCGAAAAATGATTTCCGCAGCGCCGCAGACTTTGATGATTCAAAGAAGTGGACACCAGGCCGGCGTATTCGCTTCAGCGCCGGTTGGGGAACGTTGCTCACCAACGATTTTCGCGGATGCGATCCGCAGGGTAGCAGCGACTTTGACCCAATTAGCCTGATCTGCAAGGTATCCACGGTCGAGGGCAAGCCCGCAGTGAAACTCTCCGACAACTATGCCAAAGCGCTAGGCACTCCCGCCGAGATCGAACGCTACCGCCGCATCTTCGGGACCCGGGGAGTCAGCAACCTTCCAGTAATCACCTAATCACCTCGAATGTGCCCCCCCCTCGCGTCGCGGCTTTTTGCGACGTTAGGGTGGGATTCCACATCTGCCGCCCGCTTGGGATTTCCGCAGGGTGCCCCATCCTAGCGCGCTATTTGCGCTAGGGTGGGATTCCCCGCCTGCCGCCCGTTTGGGGGTTCCGCCACCCGCCGCTCATGACAAAATAATCTGAATGCACCCAACCATTCCCACCTTCCTCTACGGCACTGCCTGGAAGGAAGACCGCACCCAGGTACTCACCGAACTCGCCATCCGCACGGGTTTTCGCGCCATCGACACCGCGAACCAGCGGCGGCATTACTTCGAAGAAGGAGTCGGCCGGGGCTTAGCCGCCACGTATCGCACAGGCCTCGTCACACGCGACGATCTTTTTCTGCAGACGAAATTCACTTACCAGCGCGGTCAGGACCATCGCCTGCCCTACGATCCCAATGCCCGACTCTCCGTCCAGGTCGCACAATCGATGGCCAGTTCACTCGATCACCTCGGAACAGACCATGTCGACTCCTACGTCCTGCACGGACCCGCTTCAAACTATGAATGGACTGAGGAAGACGTCGAGGTCTGGGAAGCAATGTGCAAGGAGCGTGACGCCGGCCATACACGTCTGCTAGGGGTTAGCAACGTTTCGCTGTGCCATTTAGAGATGATGACAGCAACCCCAGCCGAGCTTCCCGCATTCGTGCAGAATCGCTGCTATGCACGGCTCGAGTGGGACCGCGACGTCCGCCAGTTCTGCAGCGAACACAAAATTATCTATCAAGGATTCTCGCTGCTGACCGCGAATCAGGAAGTCCTGAGGCATCCTCTAGTCGCCAGGATAGCCACCGCCGCGAACATGACGCCAGCCCAAATCATATTCAGTTTCGCCCGAGCCGTCGGAATGCTCCCGCTAACCGGCACAAGCAATGCCGACCACATGAAGCAGGATCTAGCCAGCCGCGACGTAACCCTACCGCCCGAAGCACTCAGTGCCATCGAATCGCTCGCTGGCTGAATGGAGTATTTCCTGAAAGCGGACAGCCGAGAGCCAGCACTACTTCCCCTGCGCCACAGCTTCCCGCTCCCCAACCTGCTGCCGCCACATCGCGTAATACAGCCCCTTCTGCTCCAGCAACTCCGAATGCCGTCCCGATTCGCAAATCCGCCCGCGCTCGAGGACATAGATCCGATCCGCATGCATCACCGTCGAAAGCCGATGGGCGATCAGAATCGTGATCGCCTCCTGATTCGCTGCAACTTCGCGAATTGTGCGGCTGATTTCCTCTTCCGTCAGCGAGTCCAGCGACGACGTTGCCTCGTCAAACACCAGCAACTGCGGATGCCGCAACAGCGCCCGCGCAATCGAGAGTCGCTGCTTCTCTCCGCCCGAAACCTTCACGCCGCCCTCGCCAATCAGCGTGTCCAGGCCGCGATCTGCGCGTGAAAGCAAGCTATGTGCGGCCGCCTGATTCAACACTTCCATGCACTCCGCATCCGTCGCTGTCGGGTTTACGAAGAGCAGATTCTCGCGAATCGAGCCCGAAAACAGTTGCGTATCCTGCGTCACGAATCCAATCTTCTCCCGCAGCAGGTCGAGGTCGACGCGATTCGATGGAATCCCGTTGTACAGAATCTCGCCCGTCTTCGGAGCATACAAACCCACCAGCAGCTTCACCAGCGTCGACTTCCCTGCCCCTGACGGCCCCACGAACGCGACCGTATCTCCGCGCGCCGCGCTGAACGTGATGCCATCCAGCGCCAGTGTCGACGAACTCTGGTGCTGAAAACGTACGTCCTCAAACTGCAAGGTCATCAATTCGTCCATCGGTTCCGGATCAACCGGTTTCGGATCGCGCGGCGTGTCGAGAATCTGCTGGAAGTTGGCGAGCGATACTTCCGTCTCGCGATAAATATTGATGACGTTGCCTAACTCCTGCAGCGGACCGAAGATGAAAAATGAATAGAACAGCAGCGAGAAGAATTGCCCGATCGTGATCTGCTGCCGAAAGATCAAATACAACATGAAGAACTGGATGCCGGTGCGGAGCGCATTCACGGCCGTCCCCTGGATGAAACTCAGGCTGCGCAGGTACTTCACTTTCGTAAGTTCGAGCTTCAGAATCTTCGCCGTGATCCCGTTCAGCCGCACCACTTCCTGCTGTGCGAACCCAAGACTCTTTACCAATTCAATATTCCGCAGCGACTCGGTGGTCGATCCTGCCAGCGCTGTCGTCTCGGCAACGATCGTCTTCTGCATCTTCTTAATGCGCTTGCTCAACACCGAGCTGATGATTCCAAGCACCGGAATCGCTGTCACAAAGATCACGGCAATCGACCAATGCACGTACGAAGCGTAGACCATGACAAAAATAATGCCGATCAGCGATATGAAAAGTATGTTGATGGCCGCGGTAATGAACCGCTCTACATCGCTGCGCACTTTTTGCAACTTACCCAGAGTCTCGCCGCTGCGCTGGTCTTCAAACACCTGGTAAGGCAGGTCCAAAGAATGCCGGATTCCGTCCGAGTACATCTTGGCGCCCAGCCGCTGGACGATGACATTCACAAAATAGTCTTGAAAGTTTTTCGCCACCCTCGATACGAAAGCCACGCCCACCGCTAACAGCAGTAAGAAGCCCGCCCCGCGAATGAACTGCCCCTGCGTGTACTGGTTGTACTTCGTCGCATAGTTATCGATGACATGACGGAAAATCAATGGATCAAGCAAGGAGAAAATCTGGTTGGTCGCGGCCAACAAAAGCGCGGCCACAAAGAGTTTCCAGTACTGTTTGGCATACTGATAAAGAAGGTTCATAGGCGTTTCAGACGGCGCAGTAAGACACTCAGAGCAATGCGATTTAGATGGTATGCCAGGGTTTTCGATTCAGGAAACGACCGGCCCGAAGGGCCGTGCCCACTGCAGGTTAGCATTTGCGGAAGACCGTAGTAATTGTGGAAGAGCGGCCCTTCAGGGCCGCGTTAGCCCCGCACCAGAGAGGGCTTTAGCCCCTGAGACATTCACGCCGTCCCCGTATTCGCAAGCGCTTCCACCGCTTCCCACGTCGTCCCAAACGTCACGAAGAAATCATTCACCTTAGTAATATCCAAAATCCTTTGCACGCGCGGCTTGACTCCCGTGAGCACCATGCAGCGTCCCGTTTTCTGATGCGACACGTACGCCGCCACCAGCGATCCCAAGCCCACCGAATCAATGTACGGGACATCCGTCAAGTCGACGATCATCGTCTCCGCGTTTTCGTGGCGCACCGCCCGCTCAAATTGAGGAGCAGTTTCGATCGTGATCGGTCCGCGCAGCAACAAAATCCGCTGGTCGTCTGCCACGCCTTCGTAACGCTCGACGGTTAGCTCTTGCACTCCCATGGCAGCCGATTGTAGGACACCCGGCGCGCCCTGTCACCTACCAGAAATGCACAACTTTTTGTCCTCCCGCGGAACGAAACACCAAGCTGGACGGCCATGGTGTAAGCTTCTCCCGCGCGACTGGACGCTGACAACCTCATCCACTCAGCCGTTCCAGCAAGGAGACAAAATACCTATGTTTCGTTCCTTCCTGATCTACGGGGCTATCTTCTTATCTTGCACCGCTGCCCACGCCCAACTCGAGCAGCTCGAAAAGAACCTGGGCCTCGGAAACACCACCAAATTGAGCGACTCCAAGGTCGCTTCGGGGTTGAAGGAAGCCTTGAAGGTTGGCGCCGAAAACTCAGTAAAGCTAACCGGCCACACCGACGGCTATTTCAAGAATGAAGCCATCAAGATCCTCATGCCTAGCAATCTTAGGCCCCTGGAGAAAGGCTTGCGGGCCGTGGGTTTCGGACCCAAAATCGACTCCTTCATTTTGAGCATGAATCGCTCCGCTGAAGCGGCTGCCCCAGCTGCGAAGAAGATTTTCACCGACGCCATCCTGGAAATGAGCTTCGACGACGCTCGCAGGATTCTTTCCGGCGGAGACACCGCCGCCACCGACTACTTCAAGTCCAAGACAACCGATCGTCTCACCGTCGCATTCCGTCCCTTCGTCGAGAAAACGATGGACGAAAACGGCGTGATGAAACAGTACAAAGGACTGACCGAGCAATATCAGTCGATTCCGTTCGCTAAAAGCGAAACCTTCGACGTCAACAAGTATGTCGTCGAAAAAGCGCTCGACGGATTGTTCTATGAATTGGCCGACCAGGAACGCCAGATACGCAAGAACCCAGCAGCGCGGACTACATCTCTACTAAAAGAAGTTTTCGGCGAAGCACACAAATAACAAGTTTTGGATCAAGCACGGTCCACTGTCCCCCAGAACCTGCCCTGAGCTGGTCGAAGGGGTTCGCGCCCGTTCTGTGGGCGCTAACCTGGGCAAAATCAAAGCTCCCCTGGTCCGAGCCGCGAAGCGGCGAAAGAATGCAGCCCACGGCGCAAGCCGTGGGGTGGAAGACGCGGGATCAACAGAAGCCCCAACGGGGCGAAAGAAAATTCTCTACCGGGCCTACCGCCATCACTGCGGCTTCTTGTCGTCCGTCTTCGGCGTCTCGTACGTCGAATACTGCCCGCCCGGATGCTTCATCTTCACCGTTATCTCGAGTATCGGTTTGTTGATCTCGTAATCTTCGCCGAACGTCTGGAACCGCGGCGCAAGCACCTGCACGCGCAAAACCCCAAACGGAATTCCGTCGATACTCGCCTTCCCGTCCGCGTCGGTCTTCAGTTCCAACTCTCCGGAGGCCTGCTTCCCTTTCCGGTTTATCGGATGCAGCACCACCTCTGCGTTTCTGAGCGGCTTTCCATCGGAATCGCGCAAGACCAGGAACCGTACCGTCGAACCAGGTCCTTCATCCTGAGCCTGCAAAGACGAAGCGACGCCGCACGCCAATACAGCCAACCCCACCAACGTCCGCAAATTTTTCATCGAGAATCCCACTCCGACCTCCATCTGCTGCTCACTGCGGTTTTGGATCCGCAGGTTTTTGCTCTTCGGGCTTCTTCTCATCAGCCTTCTTCGCATCATGATTGTCGTAGATCGAGTACTGCCCACCGGGCCGTTTCAGCTTCACTGTGATCAGCTGCTCTGGTTTGTCGAGCAAATAGTCTTCCCCGAAAGTCTGGAAACCCGGCACCAGCACTTGAATCCGTATTGGACCGTACGGAATCCCGTCAATACTCGTTCGACCTTCATTGTCCGTCTTCAACTCCAACCCGCCCCGCGCCTGCTTCCCTTTTTTGCTCACCGGATGCAGCACCACTGCCGCATTCCTGATCGGTTTGCCGTTGTAGTCTTTCAACACCAGGAATTTCACGTCGCACATCGGCCCTTCGTCGTCTTGCGCCCACAATTGGCCGAGACCAAGCCCAAGAACGACGAGCACCGAACCCACGATCAACTTCTTCAGCATGGCATCCATTCTAACCGTCACACCTATTTCATTCCCTTCACCACATACACCTGTGATATCGTCTGCGCGTAGATGTACGAATAGGCCCCACCTTCACCCGCAAAATAGGTATTGCTGAGGCTCGTGCCACCGGAGAGCAATCCTTCCCCGTAAGTCTTCCACGGCTTTACCTCTCCGCTCACTGTATTCACTTGGTACAGCCCTCGAGTCTTGTCTCCTTGCCGAATCGATACGACGTAAATCGATTGTCCATCCGGCATCCAGCCCCGAACTCGATAACTCGAATCCAACCCCGGAATCAAACGCAGGCCACTTCCGTCAATCGGCCAGACACCCCACTTGCCATCCGATCGCAAGACCACCGTGCTCCGTCCATCCGGAGACGGCCACGCTCCCGCAACACCTTCCGGCGTGACCGCCTTTGAATTCCCGCTGCTCACATCGATCAGATAGTCCCGGATGCCGTGTCCAGCCTCAATTCCGCTCGCCAGCAACTCCTTGCCGTTCGCCAGCCAGTTTACGAACTGGTAGCTCACTTGGTCGTGAGTCAACTGTCGCGTTTCACCCGCGCCCGTCGGCACAAGACTCAGCGGTCCGCCCTTCGCCGGCTGCGTGATCACCCATTTGCCATCCGGAGAGATCGCCAATGCCACTCCCTCTCCGATCCGCACTGGCGGAGAGCCATCCGTATTGCGGACAAACACGGTGTAGTTCGGGCCGCCACCATCTCCTTCTTCATCGAACACAATCTTCCGGCCATCGGGAGTCATATCCCCGAGCTGCGACCACCCAAACCAACCTAGATCAATCTCTTCTTTTCCGCCCGGAGGCATCCCGCGAATGCCGATCCGTCGCTGATGCGTTACCGTCAGAGCGACTCCGTTCTTCACGTCTTCCAGCCACATCCCGCCCGGAACATTCGTGATGGTCCGCAACTTTCCCGACAGATTCACTGCCCGCGGATTTCCGGAATTCCCGCTGTTCGAGGATGAGAACCATACCTCGCTTCCGTCCGGCGACCAATTGATTCCCTGCAGCGTCGTCCAACGCGAAGAAAGTATCTTCTCGCCGCCCGTGCCGTCCGCACTGACCACCGCAACCGAGCCTTGATCATCGCCATTCTGGTTTTGATGGTCCGCAAAGGCCACCCATCTTCCATCTGGCGATACCTTCGGATTGCTCATCCACCCAATGCTGTCAATCAGCACCTTGCCGATCGGAAACTCCAACCGCCAATGCCCGTTCTCCGGCACATAGCGCACCACTGCCAGCCTCTCTCCGTCTGGCGCCCAATCCGCGTCCTGCACGTTGTCCAGAACTTCCCGCGGCGCCCCTCCACTCATCGGAACCCGCGCCAGCGTTCCCGGCGCCGCATAGCCGCCCAGACTCGCTGAATTCAGACGGACCGCCAGCTCTCCACTCTTGGAGATCGCCAGCAGTTCCGCATCTTTCACCCCGAGTTCCCGCGCTCCGTGATCATCGGTGTGTCCGACGTAGAGTTGCTTTGTTCCTCCATCTAACGAAGCGCTGTAAACAATGCTCCCGTCCGGGGCGAACCGCGCCTTGCCTACCGAGCCTGTACGGAAGGTAATCGGCTGATACTCCGCCAATGGCTTTGTACCCCCGCGTCCCAGCCACCAGCCCGCGCCCAACATGAGACCTGACAGCACCAGCGCCCCGGCCAGTTCCCGCACCTTGCTACGCGGAGCAGCATCTTCCTTTTTGCTGATCGCCGTTTGCGAACTCGGTGTCTCGACAATCGCCGCCTGAGCGCCCGTCTTTCCCATGACGGAACTGTCCGTCAGAGATTCCAGGTTGAACGCCAAGTCTCCCGCCGACTGGAACCGTTGCGCTGGATTCTTCTCCAGACAATGCCGCACGATTCGTTCGAGCGCAGGAGGAACGTTGCGCGCCGTTTCTGAAAGCTCGGCAGGCTCTTCCTTCAGAATCGCAGACATCGTGTCGGCCGCGCTCTCGCCCCGAAATGCGCGCTGCCCCGTGAGCATTTCGTAGAGAATGGACCCGAACGCAAAAATGTCTGACCGGTGGTCCGCCGCTTTTCCCCGCACCTGTTCCGGAGACATGTATCCCACCGTGCCCATAATCTGGCCCGGCTCGGTATTCACCTGCAGCGTGGCTGCGTCGGCGCCCCCATCATTTTCCGGGCGCGTGAGTTTCGCCAATCCAAAGTCCAGAATCTTCACGCGCTCGTCGTTGGTGAGAAACAGATTCTCCGGCTTCAAATCGCGATGCACGATGCCCTTTTCGTGCGCCGCCGCCAGCCCTCGCACTACCTGCAGCGAATATTCAATCGCCTTGCGGCTGGAAATCGGCCCGCCCCGCATCCTTTCTCGCAGGGTCTGGCCCTCGAGTAATTCGGAAACGATGTAAGGCGCCCCGTGATCCTCGCCAATATCGAAAATTGAAAGAATGTTGGGATGATTCAGCGCCGCTGCCGATCGTGCTTCCTGCACAAACCGTTGCAACCGGTCTCCGTCCGCCGAGTAGGAAGTCGGCAGAACCTTGATCGCGACGACTCGATCCAGCCGAGCGTCGCGAGCCCGGTACACTTCGCCCATCCCCCCGCTCCCAAGGAGCGACTGAATGTCGTACGGACCTAGCTTCGTGCCGGAAGGAAGCGTCATCTGAAGCTGAGGATTATATCGGACTCACGCACCACCGTGCCCCAGAGCCTGCCCAGAGCTTGTCGAAGGGTTCGCGCCAGTCGAAGGTGCCCCAGAGCCTGCCCTGAGCTTGTCGAAGGGTTCGCGCCCGTCGAAGGTGCCCAGGTTCGCGCCCGTTCTTTGGGCGCTAACCTGGGCGAGACAAGAGTCTCTGGCTGGTGCACCGGTCGGTGAGACGGGCTTGGGGAGCCGCGAAGCGGCGCAAGAATGCAGCCCACGGCACAAGCCGTGGGTCGATTCACGTTGCACGACCGAGCCCCGAAGGGGCGAAAGACGAACTAACGCCACGTAAGGACGGGGCTTTACGCCCCAACCATCTTCCTCATTGCCCCGCGATTCCTGATAATCAGGGTCGACCCGCAGCAATTCCGCCAAGCTCGTTTCGCCGGAACTCCGACAGCAGCCGTGGTAATCGTCTCTCGGCTGGTGCCAACCAGCTGCGACATTTCCTCTGCGTCATCGCCAACCGGGCATGGACGGTCCCATTCCTTGCCTCTCCATCGGCCGCTGTTTCCAGCAAAAATCTCGCAAACCTCTCGGAGACCGAATGGGACAAGCCGATCGACCGCACCACGCCATACGCGTCCGAGCAATCCCGCGCCAGATGTTCGTTAGCGTGTGCTGAGGCTTCATTGTGTTCCCTCAAGAAGCGCAACAGGTCATCACGGCCCACAAAATTCAGTTGGCAGGGTTGCATGGTCTCGACCGTCAATTCATAAGGACGACCCGTAATCACCGCGTGCAAGCCCAGCACTTCTCCCGCCTCCGCGATGCGCACAATCAGGGTTTTGCCATCTCGCGACGTCGTACATAGCTTGGCGCGTCCCTGGCAGAGCACAAAAATCCCCCACGGATTCTGGCCCTCCACCAGAACCACCGCGTGCTCCGGGAAAAGTGCTGCATGTTTGATCTTGTTGAAAGCTGCAATCGACTCCTGCGACAGGTTGCAGAAGAAATTGCGCGAACGCAGATGACAATTCAGACAGCTCTCGACACAATTCAAGCCTGGCATCGGTGGCGCTCCTCAATCCATTCGCACAACAAAGCACGCGCCAGTTGGAGCGAGCAACAATCGGGAGAGGTTTTAAAGTGGATCTCGTGGCTGGCTGGGCCGCTTCATACGGATGGTACTGCTCGCCCATTGCATCCAGAATGCCACACTGAATGCTAGCGTCCATCGGCCGAATTCCGCGGCTCTACCGCTGCCAAGCCACTTTGCTGCCGCCGCACCCACGCCCGCCTGACGAAAGACTGGCACTCCCCTGCCGAACTTTGGGCACCGTGGCCGTCGCAGAAAATTCGATAGCCGCACGGATTTAACCAGCGGTTAACTTAGCCACCCTCGTAAACGGGTACCCTGATCCAACAAATTCTGTCCATTTCCAGCACTTCAAGGAGAACATCAATGAAGCCTTCCAGTATTCTGCAACTCACTCTCATTTGCGCCGCTCTCTTCGTCGGTTCCATCGCATCCGCCCAAGTCGTCGCCTCGGCCCCGTACACGGTCTCGACCTTTACAACCAGCATTCCGGGAGTCGACTTTGCGCCTGATTCCATCGCGGTTGTCGATGGCTACGTTTTTGTCGGCTATGGCGACGGAGCGGCTCCCGATGGCTCCGACGGCAAGAGCAGCACGGTCGTCCAATATAAGATGAACGGCGATATCGTCTGGACCTACACCGTTCCCGGCCATAACGACGGCCTGCGCGTCAATCCGAACACCCACCAAGTCTGGGCTTTGCAGAATGAGGACGCCAACCCCAACCTGGTCATCATCGACCCGAAAGCCTTTACTCAGACGCAGTACACCTTTGCCGCCCCTCCTCCTCACGGCGGCGGCTATGACGACATCGCCTTCCGCGGCAACGATGTGTTCATCAGCTGCTCCAACCCCGCCAACAATCCCAATACCGCGCCCGCCATCGTGAAGGCGCAAATCAGCGGAACGACGATCACCGTAAGCCCAGTGCTCAGCGCCGCGGCGACGGCCATAGATATCCCAACCAACACCCCTGTCGGCCTGAACCTTCAGGATCCCGATTCAATGATTTTCAATCCCCTTGGAGACCTCGTCCTCGACAGCCAGGCCGACGCCGAACTGATCATCGTGCACCACCCGGGCTTCACCGATCAGAGCGTCTACCACCTTGGCCTCATCGAAAACGGAACCGCAGCCCAGATTGACGACACGGTCTATGCGACCGCCAGCCACGGCGTAATCCTCGTCTCCGATCGCGACGGCGAAACCGTATACGCCATCTCGCGCAACCTGTTCTCGGCCGGCGCAGCCTACAGCGCAACCCCAGCCGCCGTCGCCGAACTCAATCAAGATACCGGCGTCCTCACCGACATCGTCACCGGCATGGTCAGTCCTCACGGCATGGCCTTCATCCGCAAACCGTAGCAGCCAGAACCCGCCGCTAACTCACCTGCCCGCAACTCCCACTCCGCTGCAGAAGAAGGAAGGAGTGGGAGTTGCGGCCATGGCCCGCTTCGGCCCCACCCGCGGTGAGCCCCGCCCGCACCGACTCCACCGCTCCAGCCCCGCCCGCACCGACCTCCCCTCCTCCAACCACACCGCGCCAGCCGCGAAGCGGCGCAAGATTCCAGCCCACGGCGCAAGCCGTGGGTAGATTCACGTTTGCAGGACAAAGCCCCGGAGGGGCGTAAGAATGCAGCCGCGGAGCGGCGGCATATGTTAGCCCAGCGCGTAAGCGCTGGGAAAAACACCGTCAAAGGTGCGAAGTCCCGGGGGGACGACAGATACGCGTGCGAAAGTTCAATGAAACGATCCTCGTAACGTATTGTTTATAAACACGTTAACTATTTTAAATGCAGACGGTTGACAACCCCCCACTCACATTCCTATAATTAGCACTCGTGACATTCAAGTGCTAACAGCTCTCAATTCTTGGGATATTCCCGTTTTCGCAACCTCCACCAACACTCTTTGAAAGGAGCATCAACTATGGCTACCAAATTCACCCCGCTTCACGACCGCATCCTGGTTCGTCGCGTGGAAGAAGCAGACACCACTCGCGGAGGGATCATCATCCCCGATTCCGCAAAAGACAAGCCGCAGGAAGGCGAAGTCATCTCCGCCGGCAAAGGCAAGATCAGTGAAGAAGGCAAGGTTCGCCCGCTCGACGTAAAGGAAGGCGACCGCATCCTCTTCGGCAAATATTCGGGCACCGAAATCAAGATCGATGGTGAAGACTTCATCATCATGCGCGAAGAAGAAGTACTGGGCGTTCTCTCCGGCGCAGCAAAGGCCAAAGAAACAGCCGGCAGCCGCAAGTAACTTCGTAGAGACGGGGCTTGCCCCGTCTGGCAAGCAGCACCAACGAAGTTAGCGATCCAGTCATCAGTCAGCATCATGAGATTTAACTGAGAACTGACGACTGACAACTGAGAGCTAAATTCAAAAACTTCCTGCAGGCCAGTCCTGCAACCGAAACTGAGGAGATAAATACAATGGCAAAACAAATTATTCATGGAGAAGAGTCCCGCCAGGCGATTCTTCGCGGCGTCAACATCCTGGCTGACGCTGTGAAAGTTACCCTCGGCCCCAAGGGCCGCAACGTTGTGATCGAAAAGAAATTCGGCGCGCCCACCATCACCAAGGACGGCGTCACCGTAGCGAAAGAAATCGATCTGCCGAACGGCATCGAGAACATGGGCGCCCAGATGGTCCGCGAAGTTGCTTCGAAGACCTCGGACGTCGCCGGCGACGGCACCACCACTGCTACCGTTCTTGCCCAGGCAATCTATCGCGAAGGCGTGAAGACCGTTGCTGCTGGCGCCAATCCGATGGCCATCAAGCGCGGCATCGAAAAGTCCGTCCTGCTCATCACTGGACGCGTCGACAAAGAAGGCAATCGCGAGAAGGGCGAACTGGATAAGTTCTCCAAGCCCGTCTCCGGCGACATGATTGCCCAGGTTGGCACGATCTCGGCGAACAACGACGAGACCATCGGCAAGATCATTGCCGAGGCGATGAAGAAGGTCGGCAAAGACGGCGTCATCACCGTCGAAGAGTCGAAGACGCTCGAAACCCAGCTGGACGTTGTCGAAGGCATGCAGTTCGACCGCGGCTACCTCTCTCCGTATTTCGTTACTGATCCGGAGCGCATGGAGTCCGTTCAAGAGAACGCCTACATCCTCATCCACGAAAAGAAAATCAGCTCGATGAAAGACCTGCTCCCGTTGCTCGAGCAGATCGCCAAGGGCGGCAAGCCGCTCCTCATCATCGCTGAGGACGTGGAAGGCGAAGCACTCGCTACCCTCGTCGTCAACAAGCTGCGTGGCACGCTGCAAGTCTCGGCCGTCAAGGCTCCTGGCTTCGGCGATCGTCGCAAGGCCATGTTGCAGGACATCGCAACCCTGACCGGCGGCAAAGCCATCACCGAAGATCTCGGCATTAAGCTCGAGAACGTTACCCTCGCCGACCTCGGACAAGCCAAGAAAGTCACCATCGACAAGGACAACACCACCATCGTCGAAGGCAAAGGCAAGCCCGGAGACGTCCAGGGCCGCGTGAAAGAAATTCGCGGACAGATCGACAAGACCACCAGCGACTACGACCGCGAGAAGTTGCAGGAGCGGTTGGCGAAGCTGGTCGGTGGCGTTGCCGTAATCAAAGTCGGCGCCGCGACCGAAACCGAAATGAAGGAAACGAAAGCCCGCGTGGAAGATGCGATGCATGCGACTCGCGCGGCGGTGGAAGAAGGCATTGTCCCGGGTGGCGGCGTAGCGCTAGCGCGTTGCGTAGCAGCTCTCGACAAGCTGAAGCTGGAAGGTGACGAGCAGATCGGTGTCAACATCGTGAAGCGCGCCATCACCGAACCGTTGCGCCAGATCGCCGAGAACGCAGGCGAAGAAGGTGCCATCGTGATCGGTAAGATCCACGACAGCAAAGACAACAACTTCGGCTACAACGCTCTGACCGGAGAGTACGAAGATCTGGTCAAGGCAGGCGTGCTCGATCCGACGAAGGTAGTGCGCACCGCACTCACCAACGCCGGTTCCATCGCCGCGTTGATGCTCACCACCGAAGCTCTGGTAGCGGACATTCCGGAGAAGAAGGAAGCTCCGATGCCCGGCGGCCACGGCGGCGGCGGCATGGAAGGCATGTACTAAACTAGGAGCAGCAATCGGTGAAAGTTGTCAGCAGTATCGAAGCCCCGCGCTCAAGCGCGGGGCTTTGCTTTTGAGGAACTGTCATGTCCACCAGTGAACACCCCCTTGCACTGAGCTCAGAGCAGCATCACGCTTTCGCGGAACGCGTGGCTTCACACACAGTAACCGTCGTCAATCGCGTGTGGCGGATTGGGACCGCGCCCAATGGCAAGCAGATCGCCGAGCATGACGGCGGTGACAACGCGGGAGCGGGTAGCTTCGATCAGCGCGAGCACCTCGTCGAACCCTGCCGGCGACGGGGATTTCGTCGTGCCCCCCGTGACGATGGCCTTGGTGTGGGGCTTCGTTTTTCTGTTCATGCCGGCTCCTGAGCCCCTGTTGTCGCGAGCGTAGGTTCGTTCCATTGCGGTAGGGGATCACGTTCTGCGAGGCGCAACAGGATTTGCCCTCCAGTATTCTCATCGAACAGCGTGTGTATGAAGCGGTACGTTCGATCGACGACATCGATCATGAGGCGCTTCATTTCGTCGTCGTTCAGACGCGACACTTTGGGCCACGGAATCGACACCGTAAGGACTGCTGACGGTGACATCCGAGTAGTCCCCAGATGCCGAAGACGGAGATGTGCCGGCATGGAGATCCTCCAGCATCGAATTGCGAAAGCACTGCAGAACCATGTATTTTGCAAGGCGCCGCTGAAGCGCAGGGTCTGTAATGAATGCGCGGACTTCGTCATGGTCGCTCATACGGGCCTCCGGAACTCCTCTACTATGACATGAACTCGCAAGATGGCAGAGATCACCCACCGTTTTCGCAAAGTACGCGAACAAAGGATGGGACGCCCGACAGGAACGCCCGGCTCGCGTGGGCGACCGGAAGACCACGGCATTCTCGGGTACAGCCAAAAACAAAACCGCGCCAGCGAGGACGCCAGCGCGGCCTTAACGCTGCTCAGTACTCGCTGGGCAGATGGATCACATTGTTGGCGAAGTACAGTGTGATTTCATCCAGCGGAAAATCGGTGTGCTCGATCTTCTTGGTGAACACGATGTTGCCGTTGCCATCGTCGCACGTAAGCGTAGCGGTTCGGTCGGGATGTACGGCGAGCTTCCAGACTTGAAATTCCTCGGCGGCGACAGCCTTGTTGTAGGGCTGAATGATAGCGATTTCGTCCAGAAGCCAATACGCTCCGCCGTGCTCGGCAACGTGCTGCGCGCCGTCGGTGTAGAGAACGTTGCGGTTGATCCCATGCCGATACCAATTTTCACTGCCGGTGAACTGCGCGAGATCGCTTGTGCTGAGAGTCTTCGTCGTCATAATGTGTGCCTCGTTTCTTGAAGTGGCCCCCAGGACGGGGGCGAGAGAGGCAACAAAAACAGCCGCGTTGAAGGCGCAGAGTCACAGGCAAACGTGAAATAAATGAGGGGCAGCCCGTAGGGAAGGCTCGTCTTATGTCGCGAAAGTGCCTTGACGCAAGCCTGCGGCTGTTAGGTTGACTCCGAACCCGTCCGTGAGCGGGTCACGGAAAGAGGCACATGGTGACGAAGACGGCGCGGAGAGATGCGGCGAGAGGGCCCGTTCGGCGCTAAACGCATTGGCCAACACACACGAGGAATTCATTCCGCAGTCGTAACGCCCTCCCCGTGCCTGGCATTCGATGCGGTTATAACGCTCGGTGTCCCGTACTGATTTCCGGCCGGGCACTCACCCCGTACCAAAGAGAAGGTGATCCCACGATGGCGAACTCTGCTCGGTTGCACCTGGCTCCAACGTCTCGTGGCAAGAAAAGGCGTTGACGGGAGGACTCTGACGGGACTGCACGGCGTCATTAATGACATCTACGAGATGCCCTCTTTGAAGAGTTCGACGCTTCCACTTCCATAATCACGAGACGCTCCGTAAACGTACAAAACTGCGAAGGGAACCCGAGTCGCAGTTCAACTACCCGAGGGCATTTCGGGAACAAAAATGAGTTCGCCAACACAGACCTAAAGCACGCCAACCACCTTGGCTCTTCTTGAGCGTTGTCCGGTGACGCGCCTTCAACTGTTCAAACCGCGCGTCCTTCGCCGCTTGCCGAGCGTACGCTGCGGTTACGAACTATCTCCAACAGGGCTCGAAGATCATTCAGACGTTGGGGCCTATCGATGGGCCACGTGTCGCCGAGCAATCTTTCAATGCCGTCGACATCGTGGCCCAGCACTTTCTCGAAGGTGCGAAGGGAGTCCCAAAAGGTATGCAGATACATGACAGAAGTAAACAGAGCACGAAGAAGCTCCTGCTCTTTCTTTTCGCAGTCCAGCCCCGCCATGGTCGTTGCGGGTTCGGTTTGCTCCTGCCGTTCGTTGGCCACGGTGTACTGCTCAATCAGCGCATCGAGCGTATTCAGGAACTTGCCGCGCCTGCCGTAGTCGTCAACTTGGTACACATATTGGGTTGATCTCTGCACGAGAAACACTCCATCGTTGCCGGAGTTCAGCAGTAGGTATTGCCTTCGATCTCTGGCGATTTTTCGATGCTGGGTGTCGTAGTTGTATGAGGGCATGGAGTGCTGGAACTGCGCACGTCCGTTCTCGTGCCACAAGCGGAGAAACTGGTCAATCTTGGGGTGGTCTTTGGTGAGAGGGCGCATAGTTGCTGGCATGGTTCGGTACCTCCTTATTAAGAAGCATGCGGTTAAGAACGGATTGCCGGGTTGCGTACCGGCCCTGAGTCCATGCCCAGACGCCACTTTCGCGGTGGTGCGGTCGCGGGCCTAGGCCGATTTCAGTTCGGCCATGCGCTCGGCTAGGTGCCACAGAGCGCGGTTGAGCTTTACGTCCTGATCGATCGCTTTTACTTCACGGGTGGTGGTACGGCGGCGGTGGCCGTTAGCGTCGTGTCCCCATGCGGACAATCCGCCCCTGACGGCATTTTCCTGAATCCTATTGAAGGTTCGCCAAAGATCACCGCCGTTATCATCGCGGCGGCGAGATTGCAGCAGTTGAGCCGGGGTGATGGGCGTATCGACTTTGCCTTCGGCATCTCCGAAGCGAACCACGTGAGCGGATTCCGCAAGTGCGGTTTGCTCTCCGCCGGTGAGCTGAAGCCTTTTCCATGATTGGACGGTGTCCAGAATCTTCGGCGGCATTCTGAGCAATTCGTAGGCTACCGTTCACGACTTCGGTAATAACGTCTCCGCTGTGGCGCACGGCAATGCTGTCCCGCATGAGATTCCGAGGAACCGCCATACCGGTCCAGCCGACGAGGCGGAAGATCCTCCGGCCATGAGTTTGTAGGAGCTGGTGCCATCGTGTGAATTGACGAGAACGACTTCAACCAGCGAATCTCCGACCGCCACAGAGGGCAGGGAAGCGGCGTGGCGGAAGCGAATCATGTGTTTGGTGTGCTCGCTGCGGGACGTGTCGCGGGTGCCGGATTGAGTGGCGCGGAAAGGCAGGAATCCCGCTTCTCTCATGCCGTCGATAACGTCGATAGTCGGAATATAGGTATAACGCTGGGACATACCGTCAGAGGCCTCCCGCGCTAGTGCGGAAGGGGCAAGGCGGGCGATGTCGTCGGTGGTGAGAGGTTGATTCGGTGTGGTGGTCATTGGAATTTCGCTCCTTTTGGTTTTTTGAGAATTCGGGCCTAGGTAGGCCAGAAAAAAACATTCGTTTCATAAATGGCGAGGGTGGAGCGGAGAGAGGCGCTGTCAATTTCCGGAGCGAAGCGGAGCCCTGGAGCGGGTTAGAGCGGAAGGGGCGCGGAAGCGAGCACGGCGCGGGTTTGGGGTAAGCGTCGGGCGGAGCTGCACAAGCGGGATTGACAGAAGGAGCCGAACGGAGCTCTAGACTTCGCCATGAAACGAACGTGGAATGGTGGAAAGATCAGCCGAAGGCTG
>CAWKAZ010000004.1:0-8399 GCA_963847715.1 Terriglobia bacterium | reverse complement strand
CCATCTGCAGGTCGTTAAGGAGTAGAGTCGGCCACCTTGTCATCGGGGACGCGCAAGAGCGCGTCCCCTGTTTTCTAGTTTGTGTTCCAAACAATGCGTCCCTATGCGGCGTCATCCTGAGCGAAGCCGTTTTTCAGGCGCAGCGAAGGATCTCAATCTCATCCGCCCCCGCGCGTGAGCCACCCCGCACCCCCACTAGAAAACCGTTTTTCTCAACCCGATCCTGCGTATAATGCTCCCAAATCCAACTCCACCTACAGAATCAATCCGGAGGAAAGTCATCATGAGTTTTCATGCCATGAACCGCCGCACCTTTCTCGAAACCGCGACCACCGTTACCGCCGCGACTCTGTTGACCAGCCGCCTCGGCTGGGCCGCCGGCGATCATAAAATTGACACCGACAAGATTGGCGTGCAGCTCTACACCGTCCGCTACGCAATGGCCAACGACTTCGAGGGATCGCTGGCCAAGGTCGCCGCAGCAGGATATAAGCAGGTCGAACTCGCAGAATTTTCCCTGGACGACGGACAGGTGCGCTACTTCAAGAGAACTCCGAAGGAAGTGCGCGCGGCTCTCGATCACGACGGTCTGTCGGCGATCTCGACCCATTTGAATTACAAGTTCCTGTCGCCCGATAATTTTTCTAAAGTGCTCGAAGCCAGCAAGGTTTTGAACCATCAATACATCGTGTGCCCCTGGATCGAAGAGGAAGTTCGCAACCAACCGGACTCGTGGAAACACGTCTGCGAAACCTTCAACCGCGTCGGAGAAGCGAGTAAGAAGGCTGGCTTTCAGTTCGCTTATCACAATCATTGGTTCGAGTTCCTGCCCGTCGACGGCAAACTGCCCTACGATGTGCTGCTGCACGGGTGCGACCCGGAACTCGTCAAGATGGAAATGGATCTGTGCTGGATCACGGCTGCCGGAGCCGATCCCGTCAAGTATTTCGAAGCCAATCCCAAGAGATTTCCTCTGGTTCACGTGAAGGATCTGAAGTCCCTTCCGCACATCACTACCGGCGGACCGCAGAACTTCGGCGACACCGCAGACCTGACCGAAGTCGGCAGCGGCATCATCGACTGGAAGAAGATTTTCGCTCACTCGGAGACGGCTGGCATCAAGTACTACATCGTGGAGCACGACCACCCCAAGGCGCCGTTTGAGAGCATCACCACCAGCTACTCGTACCTGAAAGGGTTGCGCTGGTAGGGAGTCGACGTCGTCGGGGTGGTTCTTAAGTCGCCTGTTCTGGTCGAAGCGAGGAACGGTTTCTGCCGCAGAGGTCGCAAGCCTTCTGCGGCAGTTCTGCGTTTTGTGGCATTTTCGCCTTTGGGCATCGTACGACCGTAACGGTTACCCGGTGGCGTTTTTGTGACATCGTAGGCACAGTGCGGAAATCCGATCAAACCGAACTTATCGATTGGGACGCCGGACGTGAGGGCTATAACCCTTCGCCGGACAAGTTCGTCACCGTCGTTCACGTTCAGAAGCCCGTCAAAAAGCCTGACGGGGAAAAGCATCTGCTCAGTATTCGCGCCGAAGAGCACCTGGGCAGCCTGCTGGCTGCTGCCGGCACAATCTGGGCGGTGTATGTTGCTACGGTGGATTTGAACAGTCTCTGGCAAATGCGAATCATGCCACCCGGCCCGGTTGAGGTCTGCTGCGTGGGCATTCTCGCCTGGCTCCACGCCAAGTGGCGCCGTTCCCTGAAAAATTGAGTGACACCCAACCCCGATCTGCCTGAAAGCAAGCCAGATCGTTCGCTTGACAAAGTCCAAATCAGTAGCTAATATACTCCATAGTTGGAGTATCCCATGAACGCTCTAGCGGTTGTTCCGGACATCGGCCTCGACCTTAGAAAGCTGCCCGACTTGGCAGACGCCGCCACACGCGTCCGCCTCAGCCCGCCGGCAATTTCCGCATTTTTCGCGATTGTCGAAAAGTGGGACCTGCGCAATGAAGACGCGATGGCGCTGCTCGGCGGCGCTTCTCACGGCCGCTATTACGAGTTGAAGAAGAATCGCAAGGGACTTCTCTCGCAGGACGAACTGACCCGCGTTTCGTTGCTGATCGGCATCTTCAAGGCGCTAAACATTCTGTTCAACCAGCGCCTGGCGAACCAGTGGACCTCACGCCCGAACTCGAATCCCATGTTCAACAACGCTCCGCCGCTCGACTTGCTGGTGCGCGGCGGAGTCCCCGGCATGATCGGTGTCCGCCGCCTGCTCGACGCTCGCCGCGGCGGCCGATAAAACGCAACCACGTTCACACCAATAGAATTCCAGATCGATTGAATGCCGTCGGTTTTGCGGGTGAGGTTTTGCGGTCAAGCTTTTGGGTGGCGCAGCGCTTTCAGCGCTGGCGATCAGGATGCACTTTATATGAGGGCTTTAGCCCCTGAGGGCGAGCAAAGAAATGATCCCCACCGCCTCCATCGACAAGCGCGACACGCATCGCCTGATCCCCGCGCAATACGCGGATGGCGGCGCCTCGGTTCTCGCCCGCCTCACCGACGATCCCGATACTCTCAACGGCATCTTCGAACTCGACAACGCCACCAATGACCGGCTGCTGGCCGAATCGCGACTCTTGCCGGGCATTGACGAAAGAGAATTGGTGTTCGGGATTCCTTCTTACCGGATCATCAACGCAACCTTCTGCCATCCGTCGCCCGTGGGATCGCGCTTCAACTCGTCCGATCGTGGCGCCTGGTACGCCGGTTACGAGTTGGAGACATCGCAGGCCGAGATCGCCTACCACCGGCAATTGTGGCTGCGAGAAACGAAGTGGGACGAGGAAGATCGCGCCGACTATCTCGACTACCTGGCTGACTTTCGCGCGGACTTTCACGATCTGCGGGGAACCACCGAACACGCCGAATGTCTGTCGCCCACCAGTTACAGGGCTTCGCAGGTGCTCGCCGCCGAACTGCTCGCACTGGGCGCCGCGGGAATTGTTTATCCCAGCGTTCGCCGCCGCGGTGGAACCTGCCTCGCCTGCTTTCGCCCCGTGCTGGTCACGAATGTGCGCAAAGGCTACATCTACACATTCGTGTTTCGCGACTCGCGCACGGCACCCACGATTCACCGAGCGTAGCGTCCGCTTGCGACACCTCAATTTTGTAGGTGTTCCAAGTCAGGTTCCAGCTTGGCGGTAAATATTTTCCGGTCGTCTACCTTTATCTCTACTCGTTTGCATATCGGCAGCGACGAACCTTCGCTGACGAAGACATCATATAAGCCTGGCGGAAGAGAAATCTCGAACATGCCTGGACTGCTTGCGCTGATGTTCCTTGATATCTCCCTTATGTCCTCCCGTATGTACACAAAGGCGTCGCGAGCAGGGGCATTGTCAATGCCCAGCAACACCCTCACGATCAGTTTACCTTCCTGCCCAACCTGATTTGCGCCAGAAGTCGGACTCATCAGGCAGAAGAGGAACACCACGAACATCGTGGCAAACCACCTTGTAGGTTTCATACAAACTCCTCCAATCTACGAGAGCCGCTCACGCCTTCCCGAACGGATTTTCCAGCGACGGACTCTGCGGCGTGAAAAGTTCCGCGCCGTTTTCGGTGACGTGCATATCGTCTTCGAGGCGAACCCCGAATTCGCCGCGAATATAAATTCCCGGCTCATTGCTGGTGGTGATGTTGGCTTGCAGCTTCGTAGGATTACCGCGCACCAGATAAGGCCACTCGTGCCCGTCCATGCCCAGGCCGTGCCCGAGCCGGTGAGTGAAGTATTTGTAGTCGGGGCCATAGCCCGCGTCGGTGATGACCTTGCGCGCCGCCGCATCCACCGAGCCGCACTCTGCGCCCGGCCGCGCCGCCGCCAGCGCCGCCGACTGCGCGCGATGCACAATGTCGAACACCTGCTTCATCTTGTCCGACGGTTTGCCAAGCACGAACGTTCGCGTGATGTCCGACCCATAGCCCTCAACCGTGCAGCCATCGTCGACCATGATGATGGTGCCTTCGCGAATCACCTGGGGCGCGGTCGATCCGTGAGGATTGGCCGTGTATTCGCCGGTCATCACGCTCGCCTCTCCCTGGAAACCCGTCTGCGCATAAGCTTTCTCGATCAAGCTGCCGACGTCACGTTGCGTCATGCCCTCGCGCAGCGAACGATATACCGCGTCATACACCGCGAGCGTGACCTGCGACGCCAACCGCATCAACGCGACTTCGTGATCGCTCTTGATCATGCGGCATCCGGCGGTCACTGGTGTCGCGCTCGCGATCGCCGCCTGCGGCGCAGCTTTCGCGATGCCGTCGGCAAAAACGAAGCGTATGGTTTCTTCGATCCCCAGCTTGCCGCTCGCGATGCCGCGTTCCTTCAACCCTTGCGCGATGCGCTGGTAGGGGCTCTCGTCCTCCTGCCACACGCGAATGTCAGGTTGGTCGCCATCGGGTGCGTTGCCCATTTGCTCGCGGGCGCGGCCTTCTTCAAACGCGGGGCAAACGTAGAATGCTGCGCCTTTCGCCGGGAGCACCAGCGCGAACGTGCGCTCGCCGCCCCACCAGCGCATGCCGGTGAAGTAGCGGAGCGACGTGCCTTCCATCAGCACGATGGCGTCGAGCGCGTTCTCGGTCATCAGTTGGCGGGCGCGTTCCTGGCGGGCGCGACGCTCGTCACGCGTGATCGGCGTGGCTTCGCTCTTGCGCGACTTCAGCTGCGCGATCGAGGGCGGCAGGGAAGAGTCGTCCGGGCCTTCGGTCGCGGTTGCCGCGGCCAGAGACCGCGATGCCGCTACCACGCCTGCCGTTACGCCACCGACTTCAAGAAACCGTCGCCGCGAGATCATGAATCCCTCCGAGAGATTGAAAACAAGGAGATTGAAAGCAACAAGGAATGCAGCCCGGCCATTATAGGGGGAATTCAGATTTTCGCTTGAGGATTTCAGATTTTTGAGCGTAAAGCAGAGATCCTGGCGAGGATTGCACTCTGCAAGTTGCTGAAAAGAGTTGCCTTGCGTGAAATCAGCCAAATGTACATACTCTAGTGTACATACAAAGCAGCAGAAGGAATGCCCAGATCTCTAAAATCGGCGTCATGCGTCATCCACGATGCCCTTTGCGGGGCCGGAAACGCCCCTGCCTTCGACGATCGATCATGGGGCCGGGGGAAACTCCGTCCGCGGCGGAAGTATGCATCCTGGGGCACGCCAGAGGCCCTCTACGACAAATCAATCACTTACACGAAGACTCAACGACTTGCACCAAGTCTCAACGACTTACAGCCGGCCAGACGCGAAACGCCTGCTCTGTTTCATGCGCTATGCTGTCTCTCGCGATGGAATCCGGTTTCCAATGCGCCTCCTGCGGAGAATGGAATGCGACTTCGGTCGACGAATCTGCCGGACGCCGCCAAAGCTACGTCGAAGATTGTCAGGTCTGCTGCAAGCCCAACGTTTTGCGCGTCGAGTACGACAACTCTTCGCAGGAATTCTTTATCACGGCGGAGCTGGAGTAGGCGCCGGCCCGCGGCTGAAGCCGCCTCTGATTTTTTGCGGGACTACGGCGCGGCTTGAAGCCGCGCCCCTTCAAAACGCGAATGAGATTCGAGTTTCACGGGCGAGTCGCGCTATAGTGGGCTGTTGAAGCGCGACGCTGAAAGGAATGGCAATGGCAACAGGCTACAGCGGTGGCAGGATGGTGGCTCACAATATGGTGACCACGCAGTTTGAAATCGACGGCTTTCGCGTGACACGCACGCTCGGAGTAGTGCGCGGCATTGTAGTGCGGTCGCGATCGATATTCGGCACGATCGGTGCGGGACTGCAGACGCTGGTCGGCGGCAACATCACGCTGCTGACCAACCTGTGCGAGAAGACGCGCCAGGAGGCTTTCGATTTGATGCTGCAGCACGCGGCCGAAGTGGGCGCGAATGCCGTTGTCGGCGCCCGCTACGACGCGACTGAGGTGATGCAGGGCGTCACCGAGGTGCTGGCCTACGGCACGGCCGTGTTCGTGGAGCCGTCTAAGTAGCGCTGAGAAAAGCCAGCCGCGGCCAACGTCTGTCCACTATCGACAGGCGAGGCCACTCTACCCACACGCCTCGCTTCACTCCTTGTACAGCCACCCCGCGACCAGCGTGGCCAGGATGCAGCCGACCCACATGTCGAGCATCCAGCCAAGAGGGAACATGCGGCTGACGGGCGACCACGCGGCCTGGCCGAAATTGTCAGGGAAGCCCGCCGCGAATCCCACGAGCGCTCCGATCTTCAGCGCGGTGAATGGCCCGGGGCCCAGCGTGGCCCGCGACCAGGCGTACAAGTGCGCCAGGATGATGGACAGCACCAACAGGATGAAGATCCATTGTCCGACAAAGAATGGATACCTCGCCTCTTTGAGGAACAGGCCGGAAGTTTGCACCGCCGTGTAACGGGCTTGGCCGATTACGAATTGCCCGACCAGAAAGCTCCAGACAAACCAGACCACCCAGCCCGCAATGCCGCCCAGCCAGATCCTGCCCCGGTTCAGTTGCATAGAAAGCCTCCGTGATGTCGCGCGTTTCGAGCTTGTGCTTCGAGCTTGTACGAAGAAGCGGACGAAGTCTACACCAGATTGCCGGCTGAAGGCGGCGTCGGGCATCCGGCATCTGGCTTCCTGATCTGGCGGGATGCTTCCCTGGACGGGTGCGCGTCCGGGCTCCACGAACCAGTCCCACAAACCGGGTCCATCCTCGAATTTCCACAGGAAAATCGGCGCGGGGCGCGGGGGTCAAGAAAAATCTCAGCGAAAGAATAGCGAAAGAACCAAGAGCGTAAACGCAACCCCTTGTGGTCGCCCGATCGGTTAACCACAAGCCTTCGTAGTTTCCGGAAACAGTGCAGGAGTGGGACTGTCACCTTCAAGTTTCTGCTTGACAATAAACGACTTACAGCTAAGATGTGGTACAAAGTGGTACGAAGTGGTCAAGGCAGTAAGGGCCGTGTGAATCAGGAGCTGAAAACGAGGAGCCGGTGGGAAACCGACCCAAAAGCACGACAAACAGCCCGAATCGCACGAGATTGACCGAACTTTGCGCCGCTTTTACCTCCCTAGTAGCTGTCGTAGTGATTCTCAGAAAGAGCGCCCCTAAGGGTTTTACACATGTTTCGCGGCAATCATCCAACCCGGGTCGACGAAAAAGGACGGCTCAAGGTCCCGGCCGAGTTCAAGCGGGTGATCGACGAGAAATACGGTCAGCAATTCTACATCACAAGTCTCGATGGGAAGGTTGCTCAAGTGTATCCCTTCGAGGAATGGGAACGGATCGAGCAGAAGCTGGCGGCGCTCTCCAATTTCAATCCCACGAAGAAAAAGTTTCTGGACCGGACGAACTATTACGGGCAGCAGGTCGAGATGGACGGGCAGGGACGGTTGTTGCTGCCGCAGTTGCTGCGGGAAGCAGGACAGATCAAGGGTGAGGTAGCGGTTCTGGGGAACTTGACCTATTTGGTCGTCAGGAACCTGGAGCTGTTCAAGCGAGAGATCGAAGAAGAAAAGTTTACGCCTGACGATGAGAAGACGCTCGACGAACTGGGCATCTAGTGGGCGAGGGAAATACAGACACCCCTCAGGGGGTTGGACGTGGTGGAAGGGAAGCGAGTCATCTTTCCCGAAGTCATGTTCCGGTTCTTTTAAAAGAAGCGATCGACTTTTTAGCCGTGAAGCGCGGTGGGACCTATATCGACGCCACGGTGGGTTTGGGCGGACACAGTTGCGAAATCGCAAAACGCCTCGGCGCACCGGGACATTTGATTGGGCTCGATAAAGATCCTGCAGCGCTCGAAATCGCGCGCGAAAAGCTAGTCGTTAGTCGTTCGTCGTTAGTCGGCGAGCCCGACTGGCCGGTGGTGACCTTGCTGCATCGGTCATTTGCCGAGGTGGCCAAGGGCCAACGACCAGCGACCATCGACGGTTTGCTGGCCGACATTGGAGTGAGCAGCCTGCAGTTGGACGACGCGGCGCGCGGATTCAGTTTTCAGGCGGATGGACCGCTGGACATGCGGATGGACCCGCGTGGCGAGCGAACCGCCGAACAAGTGGTAAACCACCTCGACGAGCGACAGCTTGCCGATGTGATTTACGAATTCGGAGAGGAAAGGAGGTCGCGGAGAATCGCCAGAGCCATTTGCCGGTCGCGGCCGATACGATCTACCGCACATCTTGCGGATGTCATATCAGCCGCGGCCCGGCCAATGAATCAGGCGGAGAGAAGAATTCATCCCGCGACTAAGACTTTTCAGGCCCTTCGAATCTTCGTAAACCGCGAACTGGACGATCTGAAGGCGCTGCTGGAAGCGGCGCCGCGGATTCTGAAGCCAGGAGGACGCGTGGTGGTGATCAGTTTTCACTCGCTGGAAGATCGCATCGTAAAAGATGCGTTTCGCGAGGGGATGCAACAAGGTT
>CAWKAZ010000003.1:0-182853 GCA_963847715.1 Terriglobia bacterium | reverse complement strand
GCAAGACCGCCGGCATAAATTCCAGATAGAACATGCGCCCTTCGACCGCGACATAGATAAACGCTGATACCGCGATTTCTTGGTCGGTGCTGCCGATAACCTCGCGGTGGCGGGCCCAGACCGTTTGCCCTTCGGCGCTGACGCAGACCCGTTGGTAATAGCGTAGACCAGCCGCCGGATGACGGATTAGCGCGTCGATCGCCTCGTGAGTAGCGGCCGAGAAGGGCATCATCTGTACGGGATCTACGATGGGACTATCCCACCGGCAGTGCCCGTCACCGACTACGTGGTCGTGCACTGTGAGAGAAGATATTCGCTCGTTGCCGGAAAGATCTTCATCCGGAGTTTCAACAGGCGTGCCCGGATGACCTGATGCAATTCGACCGGGTTAATGGGGACGTAACCGCGAGTATTCCGGCATACGCCGCCGACTGTCCTGGCCCGAACCTTGCGCATGATCGAGCTCGATGGCGATAGACCATGATGCGCCTCGGACGCCCGTACCGATAAAGGGGTTCTCCCCGGCGTAGATGGCCATATTCCCGTACTGCGCTCCCGCGACCTGCAGCCGATCCGATCCTCGACCTGCTGGTCGGCCGGGTAGAACTGACCGGCGTGTGCTCCTGGCCTGAGCCGCTCGCTCGAAGGTCCGGAACGTCGAGTAGGAATAACCGAACAGCGTCGTTCACTCGACACCCCCACCTTCCCCATTCCTCTCTCTAGCGACGCGCCCCGGCTCCCTAAACCCAGGTGTGGCAGTTTTGCCGTCCTCTCCTTCCACCCCCCGATCGCTTTGACCCTACTTTTCTTGCGCCTGTAAGATCAAACCTCGGCATGAAGGATTAGGGGAGTGCATCTTCGAAGGCAGTCCGGGAATAGAGTTCCGCCACTCGTTGAAGCAGGGATTGCATTGTTGTCGAGAAAGGTGATACCGGTGATACCACTTTCACAGGAAATGTAGCGAATTAGGGGAACTGTAGAAACCGCAGCCTAAGATCGGTTTCGCTTGTAACTCCCTCAAATACAGGATATTATCGCGAAAGTGTAGTGTTTATCGGCACTTGCGGGCGCGGGTAGTAATAGAATCCCTCCTCCTCCGCCAGTTTTCTCAAATCACCCATCAATTCCGCCAATCTTGAAGTCCTCGGTGCGCGAGCTGGCCATCATCTCTTGGTTGGAGTGGCATCAGCGAGATTGGCTTCGCATCGGGCCAGTGCGGCCTGAACCGCCTGCGGCTCTGACCGTTCTTCATCTTCGAGTTCGCCTCGTGTTTGCTTTTCGCTCCAAACGCTCAGGCTCTTGTTGTACCAGGAGTGGGCAACGCGCCAGTACTGCCGGCTCGCGTCGGCGGAATGATGTTGCTTGGCCAGAGCGGCCTGCGCATCCCCCAGACCGGAATACGCCATGGCAAGGCCGGTACGGACATAGCGATTGTGGGTAGTCGAGGGAGACATGTCCTGGAAGTTGAGAACTGCTTCTTGAAAGACCGGCATGGCCTCGGCCGGTCGTCCCAGAGGAATCAAAGCCGATGCTATATCGAGGCTACTGAAACCGAAGTTCGCTTTTGCCAGAGTGTTTTTCGGGTCCGCCTCGACCAGAGCTGTGAATATCTCATGCGCTCGTCGAGCTGAGCGGAGTGCGGTATCGGGGGCACCTTTTTCCAGTTGCAAGGAGGAAGAAAGATTGAACGCCTCGGCCAGAAATTCGCGAAGAGTGGCATTGTTGGGATTGTCGTTCGAAACGGTCGTGAGAATCTCAATCGCTTTGTCCTGCATCTCGGATGCTTGTTCAATGTCTCCCTTGCGTTGCATCAGTTTGGCTAGACCGATATAGTCCGCCGCCAGGTGGGTGCGTAACAATGTGTGTTTGGGATTGGTTTCCAGCGCTGCGCTCCGAATGGACTTGGCTTGCTGATAAGCGCTAAATGCACGGTCGGTGTCCCCTGTTTTGACGTGAAGTTCTGCAATGTAGTACCAGGTTCCCGCCACTAAGTCAGCTTGCGCGGGGCTGGTCGCATTTAAAGGGATCGTCTTGGCGATGGGCAGCGCTTTCTGCAGGGAATCTAGCGCGCTCGACAGGTCTCCGCTGTTTTCGAGGACATTGGCCACGCGGATATAGCTCCCCACCAATTCTCCGCGGAATTCGGTGTCTGGTGGCTGCGCGGCTGCCAGGCGTTCGCGAATGGCCAATGCTTTCTCGTAGCTTTCGAGTGCTCCAGGCAAGTCGCCCAGGTTGGGATGGTACGGACTGCCCAGCACGTCGCCTACTCGATCGTAGGCTCGAGCTAATTCCTTTTCTAAAGAAGAGTCTCCCTTCGCTTCGCGGCTTAAGCTGTCGAGGTACTCTAATGCGCGCGTGACGAGCAGCTTTCGGGCTGGCGTCGCGCCGGGTAAGTCCTTGATGGAGTCGTCGATCTCAAACATGAGCGCGTTGGCCAGTTTCCGAACATCATTGAAACGGCGCTCGGCGCGGCCCGCATTGGCCTCGGCGATACGCGCCTCACGAATGGTGGCGCCGATGCCACCTGCGACGGCCAAAATCACCACGGCCGCTGCTGTCAGGCTCACTTTGTGTCGCTGAATGAATTTCTCCGCCCGGTAGCTCCACGAACCTTTGCTCGCCGCGACCGGACGGCCCGCGAGGTGCCGGCGGATATCCTCGGCAAACTGTTCTACTGATCCGTAACGCCGCGTTGGTTCTTTGCGCAGTGCCATCAGCAGAATGTCGTCCAGATCCCCCGCCAAGCGTCGCTGCAGTCGCGCCGGAGAGTCGGCGCGCGCGCTGCTGATTTGCTCCAAGTCGCGTGTCCGCTCGTTTGCAGGCGTCTCGTGTTTCAGCACTGCAGTGCTCGGCCGTCCCGCTTCTGTTTCGCAGACCGCGCGCGCCAGTTCGTGCTGGCTGCGCGGTTCCGTCAGGTAAGGGGATCGGCCGGTCAGCAATCGATACAGCACGACTCCTAGCGAATAGACGTCCGTCGCTGTCGTAATCGGCTCGCCGCGAATTTGTTCCGGGCTGGCATATTCCGGGGTCATCGCCTGCGTCAGAGTTGTTTGCGCGTCGTGGATTGGGGTCACGATTTTTGCGATGCCAAAGTCGAGCAGTTTGGGCACACCGTCCTTCGTCACCATGATGTTGCTCGGCTTGATGTCGCGATGAACCACTAGGCGTTGGTGAGCGTAGTGGACTGCTCCACATACCTGCTGGAACAGGTGCAAACGTTTCGTGATGGAAAGTCGATGTTCGTCGCAGTATTGGTCGATGGGCTTGCCTTCGATCAATTCCATGACGAGATAGGGCACGCCGTCCTCGGTCGTGCCTCCATCCAGCAGGCGGCCAATGTTGGGATGATCGAGCGATGCGAGAATTTGGCGTTCATTGCGGAAGCGCTCTAAGACGGAGGCGCTGTCGAATCCACCGCGGACTAGTTTGACCGCCACTTCCTTGGTGTATTGGCCGTCGGCCCGAACGGCGCGATAGACTTCGCCCATGCCACCGCGCCCGATCTCTTCGAGCATCTGGTACACGCCCAGCCGGAGACCAGCTCGGGAAGTGAGAGAAGCGGGAAGGGACTTCAGATTGACAGCCGGGTCCTTCAAAAAACCGGTTCCGGCCTGATCGTGAGCTTCGAGCAGAGATTCCACTTCTTGCCGGAATTCTTGATCATCGTTACAGGCTGAATCCAAATAAGCGGAGCGCTCTGGCGCACTGACGAGAATTGCCTCATCGAGTATTTGCTTCACACGCTGCCAGCGCTCTGGGTTCATGCGGGCGCCTCACCTTTCATCGCGCGGAAGAGCCAGGCTCGAGCTGTGACCCAATCTCTTTTCACGGTCGCTGGAGAGACTCCCAGCACTTCGGAGGTGTCCTCGATACTGAGCCCCGCAAAGAAACGCAGCTCGACGATGCGTCCCTGCTGCGCGTCGAGTTCTGAAAGTTGTTGCAGGGCGCTGTCCAAGGCGATCACGTCGACATCGGTCTGTCGAGCCGTTGCTAGAGATTCAGTCAGTTCCAGCCGGAGGGCATTGCCGCCGCGCTTGGCCGCGCCACGGCCGCGTGCGTGCTCCACCAGAATCTGCCGCATGAGGTGCGCCGCAATTCCAAAAAAATGAGCGCGGTTCTGCCACTGCGGGTGGCTTTGTCCGGCCAATCGCAAATATGCTTCGTGCACCAACGCGGTGCTCTGCAGCGTATGGTCGCTCCGCTCGCGCCGCAGGTAATGTTGAGCCACTCGTCGCAGTTCGTCGTAGACGAGCGGCATCAGAGCGTCGAGGGCTTGTTGATCTCCCGAGCGCCAGCGCACCAATAATGCCGTGATTGAACTGGAGGATTCTTGGGCCAATGCGTGGGAACCACCTCAGCGCTCGGGATGCGCTGTGTGGGCGGTAGCTTAGCGTTTTGGGCGCTCGATGTCAAGACACTGAAAACACGCCGTTTATGCTTAGCGATCCGAAGAAAATAAAAAATCTTCTGCAATTGTGAGCCAGTTCTACTCCTTTTCTCGCATATGCAATTAGGAAGGCAGCTCAAAGCTGGGCGTTCTGAGTGTGGGATGTTGAAACGGAACACTTAGCGTTTTGGGATTTGCATTTCAGCTCGACCGGAGGCGGGTGGGCCTAGGGGAAGGGACCACTTGCCCTCCGGAAATAAAGAAAACTGGTCTGGCGCTTGTCAATGCAGTCAGGGATCGGGTGAGGCGAAACTCTACTGACGAGGGATTGCTCGCTCCGGCATCTCCGCTTAGTCCGCCGAGACCGGCAGTGGTCCAGCAATCAAAGCAGGCGCTTGCATCGGAGCGACTTCCGCGGGGACTTCCAGCCATTTACGTACTTCTGGTAGGGCCTGGCGCATTGCGAGTTCGCCTACCTTGATCAGGTCGCCGGCGCGCTTGAAATCGTCATAATCAAAACCTGCCACATCGGGCTCGATGATGATATCGGCCGCGCTTCTCCATACCGAACTCATCATGTCTTGAGCGATGGCGAACGATTGTCCGATGACATCGAAGTAATGGCGCGGTGCTTTGGTCTTCGACCATTGCCCTTTCAGGTGCACACCAAGAACGCGCTCCGCTCCCATTTCGCGCAACGGAACTGTCGGCACGGGATAGGAAAGCATTCCATCCACCAACCAGCTGCCGTTGATCTCCACCGGCAAGAACATTCCCGGATAAGCGCAACTCGCTCGCACTGGGTCGATGATCGGGCCGGAGGTAAAGACTGCTCCCTTGCCGGTATTGAAGTCTGTGGCCGTGACGCCCAGCGGAATACGCAACTCCTCAAAGTTCTTCACCTTCAAGGTGCGCTCAAGAAACGAGGCCATACGGTCGTTCGAAGCAAAGCCGTAGCGTGAGAGAGTCCAGCGCGCGAAGGTGGTGAAGCGTACTTTGTTGGCGAGTTCTTCCAGTTCGGCGATTGTGAGTCCGCTGCAGTAGGCTGCGCCCATGATTGCGCCCACACTGGTTCCGGCAACCATGCGGACCGGAATACCTTCTTCTTCGAGGACCTTGAGAACTCCGATGTGCGCGATGCCGCGGGCGAAACCTCCGCCCAACGCGATGCCAATCGCGGGCGCACGCCGCCCATCGAACGGCTGCGCTTTGCGGGATAATTCGCGGCCGAAGGCTTGAACAGACCGGATTACTCTACCTAGACTCTTCATCGGAACCCCACGTTCCTGGTCTGCCGGGAGCCGCAAACCCCACGTCTCTATAGGGTAAGATGCCACTTTACCGTTTCGGGACACAGCCCACTTTTGTGCTATTTTCGGTCGAAAAGTAATTCGCCGTGTGTTACCGAGAACTTAGCCGCCACCGTCGACAGGCGATAACTCCTTTGTTACTCATCGATTTGGCTGTCTTTCTAGTTTGTACCGCAGACAGGTACTTCTACCATTTGGTGCCTTGGGCGTCTGTCACATTGTCTGCGCAGGGCAGTGCGGGGAGGCTAGAATCCAGTCCTGAGCGATCAAGCAGTTGAAGCGGCGGGGCCTAGGGGGGAGACAACCGAACGATGGAAAAATACATCGGCGCGATCGATCAGGGGACGACTAGCTCGCGCTTCATCGTATTCGATGCTTCCGGACGCATCGTAAGCGCCGCCCAACGCGAGCACGAACAGATCTATCCCAGACCAGGATGGGTGGAGCACGATCCCGAGGAAATCTGGCGCAATACGCACGACGTCATTCGGGATGCAATGGAAGCGCGTGGGTTGCGCCCGGGAGATTTGGCTGCGATCGGAATTACCAATCAGCGTGAAACGACGGTCGTCTGGAACAAAGTAACTGGAAAGCCGGTTTGCAATGCCATTGTCTGGCAGGACACGCGCGTGGCTTCTGCTGTTGCGGAGTTCGCGACGAGCGGCGGGCAGGATCGCTATCGCGCCAAGACCGGGCTTCCGCTCGCCACCTATTTCAGCGGGCTCAAACTTCGGTGGATCCTGGAAAATATTGAAGGTGCCCGGGCGCGAGCGGAAGCCGGCGATCTGGTCTTTGGCAACATCGATACTTTTCTGATCTGGCATCTCACCGGCGGCGCGAATGGCGGAGTGCACGTGACCGACGTGACCAATGCCAGCCGCACCCAACTGATGAACCTCAAGACGATGCAGTGGGACGGAGAAATATTGGAAGACTTCCGCATTCCGATCCAGCTACTGCCGAAGATCGTTTCGAGCAGCGAAGTGTACGGCTCCGCAAAATTGTCGGCTGTTGCGGGAGTGGCGATCGCAAGCGATCTCGGCGATCAGCAAGCCGCTCTGGTTGGCCAGGCGTGCTTCAAACCAGGAGAAGCCAAGAACACCTACGGCACCGGCTGCTTCATGCTGATGAATACGGGAGAGAAGGCAGTGCTCTCGCAGTCTGGCCTATTGACCACGCTGGCGTACAAGTTCGGCACCAAGCCGCCGTGTTATGCGCTGGAAGGAAGCATTGCGATAACCGGGGCGTTGGTGCAGTGGCTCCGCGATAACCTCGGGCTCATTGAAAAGAGTTCCGACATCGAGACCCTCGCACGCACCGTGGATGACAATGGGGGCGTCTACTTCGTCCCGGCCTTCTCCGGGCTATACGCGCCGTATTGGAAGGACAATGCTCGCGGTGTGATTGCGGGCCTGACGCGCTTCGTGAACAAGGGACACATCGCTCGCGCGGTGATCGAGGCGACGGCATTCCAGGTGCGCGAGGTGGTCGATGCCATGGCCAAGGACTCCGGCATTACGCTCGACGTGTTGCGCACGGACGGCGGCATGGTGGAGAACGATCTGCTGATGCAGTTTCAGGCTGACATTCTGGCGAAGCCGGTGGTTCGTGCGGCGGTGAAGGAGACGACAGCTCTTGGTGCCGCCTATGCGGCCGGATTGGCGGTTGGATTTTTCCGGGATACCGACGATCTCGTTGCCAACTGGGCGGTTGATCGGAGGTGGGAGCCGAAGATGGACGAGGAATCTCGGGAGCGTCTTTATCACTTCTGGAAGAAGGCCGTCACGCGTTCGTTCGACTGGGTAGAAGCGGGAGGAACGCAGCGATGAATCGGGCCGACATGTGGAGCCGCATCGAAGCGCATCCCAAAGCCTGGGACATGATTGTGATCGGCGGCGGAGCCACCGGAGTAGGCGTTGCCATCGATGCGGCGTCGCGTGGTTATGACGTGCTGTTGCTCGAGCAGAGTGACTTCGGCAAGGGCACGTCGAGTCGCAGCACAAAACTCGCGCATGGCGGCGTGCGCTATCTGGAGCAGGGCAACATCGGGCTAGTAATGGACGCTCTGAAGGAGCGCGGACTGCTTTTGCAAAACGCTCCACACCTGGTGCATGATTTGGCATTCATTGTGCCGAACTACGACTGGTGGGAAGCGCCATTTTATGGTCTCGGCCTGAAGCTGTATCAATTGCTGGCCGGCAAGTACGGGTTTGGAGCCTCTCGGATTCTTTCCAAAGAAGAGACTCTCCAGCATCTACCGACATTGAAGATCGAAGGATTGCGCGGGGGCGCGGTTTACTACGACGGACAGTTCGACGATGCCCGGCTGCTCATCCACATGGTGACGACGGCTTTCGAGCAAGGCGCCACGTTGCTGAATTATGGCGAGGTTACAGGACTGACAAAGGACGCGCAGGGATTTGTCGATGGTGTCAATGCACGTGATGCCGAAAGCTGCAGGGAATTTCGGGCGTCCGCGAAGGTCGTTATCAACGCCACCGGAGCCTTCACGGATTTCGTTCGGCTCAAAGCGGAGCCTACCGCTGAATCGATCATCATTCCGAGCCAGGGTATCCATCTGGTGTTTGACGCGAGTTTTCTGCAAGGGAACAGCGCGATCATGGTGCCGCATACCAGCGATGGCCGCGTGCTCTTCGCGATTCCATGGCACGGGCACACGCTCGTCGGAACCACCGAGACTCCGATTGCTGCCGCGACGCTGGAGCCGGTCGCGACAGAACAGGAAATCGATTTCGTACTCGCGACTGCCGGGGAATATCTGACGAAAGCACCGACCCGCAAGGATGTTTTGAGCGTGTTCGCCGGTATCCGGCCGCTGGTTCGCTCAACGAGCGCGGCCGGCAACGCGGCCAACACGGCCGCGCTGTCGCGCGATCACGTGATTCACATTGATCACTCGGGTTTGGTCACGATCTGTGGGGGAAAATGGACAACCTACCGGCATATGGCGGAGGACTGCGTCGACGAGGCGGCAACGCTCGCGCAGTTGCCGGATCGACCGTGCGCGACGCGCCAGTTGAGCATCCACGGTTCCGGTAATGTTGCGGACGGCAAGGTCGCTAACGAAACGGGCTGGCTTGGTGTCTATGGCTCGGACGCGCCGGGGATTCGCAAGCTCATTGCGGCAGACGCTAGGCTCGGGGAAATGCTACATCCGGCACTGCCTTATGTGAAGGCGGAAGTCATTTGGGCGGCGCGACAGGAAATGGCTCGCACCGTAGAAGACGTGCTGGCGAGGAGAACAAGAGCGTTATTCCTGAACGCCCGGGCGGCTGTCGAGATGGCGCCCGTGGTGGCGGACTTGATGGCTGCCGAATTGGGTTGGGATGCCGCTTATCGCACGAAGCAGTTGGCTGCATTTCTTCAGGTTGCTTCCAATTACACACTCAGGCCCTGAGCTGATCGCATTCGCTAAGTCCAATGCCAATATCCATATGCAACCCTGTTGATGCGCAGAGCGTCGAATAAGAGGACGCCTCATTACGGACGTGATGTGCCCGGTGCCGCGGTCGCAATGTATAATCCGCCTTGTTGTCGCCGGTAGCTGAAAATCTGGATGGCCAAGTCACTAAATCGTCGCGCTAGTCTGTCTCGCGGCTCTTTCTGCCGCGCTGCACTGATTGTCCTCGCCATCCTTTGTCTCACGGCCAGCCTGGCGACTCGTTACACCCTGAGCAGCGGAAATGAAACTCCGAGCATCCGGGCGGTCAAATCCAATTCTCCGGATGCCAAGACTCAAAATCTCTTGAGCGACGGCATCCACTGGGTTGCACCCACCTCCTTTTTCAGACTGTTTGAGCCGCAACGCGCTGCGGCGACTGTCGTGTCTGCAATCTTTCTTCCTACGAACCTGTCTTCGGAAAGCTGGCTCTACAACCGGCCCCCACCCTCCTGCTGATCTTTCGCCGCAGCTAGTCTGTGCTTGTCAACCTGAGCCTTCTGTAGACCAAGGGCGTTTTGGCACGCGAATCAAACTGTGTATCGCGTGCGCGAAAACGGGTTGCGGACAACTGGCAACCAGCCCACAATTCACATTATGTAGTTAAGAACGGGTGGATATGCAGCATGCATAAGGGATCAACATTCTTGCGCGGGATAGGCGCGGTAAGCGCTTGCCTGGCAATCTGTATCGCCACGGGATGCAGCGGTTCAAGCGAATCCGGTTCATCGGTCAAAGCCGATGCTCCCTCTCCCGCGGCTGTGGTGCAGGTTCGGCGCACGCCGCTTTCCAACACACTCTCCATCGCGGGCGAGTTTACGCCCTACCAGGAAGTCGAACTACACGCGAAGGTTGCGGGATACATTCGCAGCATCAGCGTTGATATCGGCGACCGCGTCCACAAAGGGCAGGTGCTGGCGGTTCTCGAGATTCCTGAGTTGACGGCGCAGTTGCAGGCGGCCTCGGCGGGCGTGCGCCACAGTGAAGAAGAAATCACGCGCGCCAAGAATGAGGTGACTCGCGCGGAAGCGGATCACGAAGCGCTGCATGCGGCTGCCACTCGATTGCGGCAGGCCTCGGCGGCGCGTCCCGGGCTAATCGCGGAGCAGGAACTCGACGATGCGACGGCTAAAGACCGATCGGCTGAAGCGCAGGTGGAAGCTGCCAAGTCCTCCTTGTCTGCATCACGCCAGCAATTGGAAGTTTCGCAAGCCGACCAGCAGCACTATGCCGCGCTATCCGAGTATTCGCGCATTACGGCTCCATTCGACGGTGTCGTGACCTGGCGGTATGCCGATACCGGTTCACTGATTCAGGCAGGCACATCGAACGTGAGTTCGATGCCGGTGGTGAAATTGTCGCAAGTTAATTTGCTGCGTTTGCGAATTCCAGTGCCCGAGTCTCTTGCCGCTAGCGTGCATGATGGCGAGCCGGCCGACATTCACGTCAAGGCCACGGACAAACACTTTACCGGAGAGGTGAAGCGTTCCACTGACTCGCTCGACCGCTCGACTCGCACCATGCAGGTCGAAGTGGATGTACCGAATCAGGACTATAAGTTGACGCCCGGAATGTACGCTGAGGTTTCGTTGCGCGTGCAAAACGACCCGAACGCGCTCACTCTGCCGTTGCAGGCCATCAGTCGCAGCGCTGACAAAACGACCGTGCTGCTGGTCAACGCGCAGAATCACGTGGAAGAACGCGAGATTCGCACGGGAATCGAAGGATCCGACCGAATTCAAATATTGTCGGGGTTGAACGAGGGCGACCGGGTCATTGTCGGAAATCTTGGCAACTACCACACCGGCCAGCATGTTGATCCCAAAGCGAGCGCTATGGCCGATCAACAATACAACTCCGAAAAGGGAGCCCAGTAAAAATGTCGGGATTCTCGATTCGGTACCCATTCTTCATCATCATGCTGTGCCTGATCATCATGGTCGTCGGCATCACGACCGTGGTCCGCATGCCGGTGGATCTGTTTCCCGATATCAATATCCCGGTGGTCGTCGTGGCCACGTTTTATTCGGGCATGCCGCCGGAGCAGATTGAAGCCAACATCACCAATCCCTTTGAGCGTTTTTTCACGCTGGGAAGCGGCATCGACCACATCGAGTCTCGATCATTGACCGGTGTCAGTCTGATCAAGATTTATTTCCAGCCGGGAACAAATCCGGATGCGGCGGTCAGCGGGATTTCGAATCTCGCGATGGCGCAACTGCGGCGCTTGCCGCCGGGCACGTTGCCTCCGGTCGTGTTGAAGTTCGACGCTTCCAGCCTGCCGGTTTGCCTGATTACTTTGAAGGGCGAAGGTTTGAATGAGACGGAGTTGCACGACCTCGGCCAGTTCACAGTGCGCAACCAGATCGCGAATGTTCCCGGTGCATCTGTGCCCCAGCCTTTTGGAGGCAAGTACCGGCAGATTCAGGTTTATGTCGATCCAGTAAAGTTGCAGGCCCATCAGTTGAGCCTGATGGACGTGGTGCGCACAGTCAACGATGCCAATACGATTCTGCCCGCGGGTGACGTGCGTATCGGTCCGAAGGACTACAACATTTACACCAACAGCCAGCTTCCGACCACGGAAGAAATTAATCGCCTACCACTGAAGTCCGAAGGCAATGCTGAATTGATGGTAGCGGACGTGGGTTACGCCAAGGACGCTGCCGCGATACAAACCAACATTGTGCGGGTGGACGGGCAGCGGTCGGTGTATCTCCCGATTCTCAAGCAGGGCGGCAACAGCAACACCATTGCTATCGTCAACGGGATCAAGAAATCAATCGGCGACCTGCTCGATATCCCGAAGACGCTGGTGACGAAGGTCGTTTTCGATCAATCGGTTTTCGTAAAAACGGCGATTGCGAACCTGGGCAGCGAAGGCGGCATCGGGCTGGTGCTGACTGCGTTGATGATTCTGATTTTTCTCGGCAACATGCGCGCGACACTGGCGGTGATGCTTTCGATTCCGCTGTCGGCGCTGGCAGCGTTCCTAGCGATCAATGCCAGTGGCGGGTCGATCAACACAATGGTGCTTGGTGGTCTGGCTCTCGCCTTCTCGCGATTGATCGACAACTCAGTGGTGGTGCTGGAAAATATTTTCCGCCATCTGGAGATGGGAGAGAAGCCGGAAGTGGCCGCCGAGAAAGGTGGAAGCGAAGTAGCGATGCCAGTGCTCGCTGCAACTTTCACTACTTCGATTGTGTTCTTCCCGGTTGTCTTTTTATACGGAGTGAGCCGCTTCCTCTTCACCGCCTTGGCCGCGGCGGTTGTCTTTTCGTTGTTCGCATCTTACGCGGTGGCTATGACGGTGGTACCGCTGTTTTGCGCCCGCTTCATCAAATCTCCGCATGGCGAAGCGGCTCACCATCCCGGCAATAATGCGTTTGAACGCTTTGTCCGGCGGTTCAATCGGGCTTACGACCGGATGCTCATGCGCTACGACATCGCGGTAAGGCGCAGTCTTCTCCGTCCCGTGGCGACGGTGATCGGAATTCTTGGAATCTGTCTTTTCAGCTTCGCGTTATTCCCATTCATGGGCCTGGGATTTTTCCCACGGACCGATCCAGGCCAGTTCGTGATCAATATCAAAGCGCCTACCGGAACGCGTCTGGAATTAACGAATCAGTACATCAAGCACGTGGAAGCCGACATTCGTGAAGTCGTCTCGGCGCGTGATCTGGATATAGTCGTATCGAACATCGGCATTACTCCTGATTTCTCTGCGATTTACACCAGCAATTCCGGACAGCACACCGCCTTCGTGCAAGTCAGCCTCAAGAAGGAGCATTCGGTTGGCAGCTATGAGTACATGCGCCGGGTACGCGCAAAACTCTCGAACGATCTGCCGGAACTGTCGACTTACTTTCAGGCTGGAGGCCTGGTCGATGCGGTCGTCAACCTTGGATTGCCCGCCCCCATCGACATCCAGGTGAGCGGCAACGATCAAAAGCAGGCATACCAGGCGGCAGCCGAGATTGCGCGCAAGGTGCGCCGGCTCGACGGTGCAAGCGACGTGCTCATCCCGCAAGATCTCGACTATCCGGGCATCCAATTGAATATCAACCGCGAAATGGCGGGACGCATGGGTGTTTCGTCGAAAGAAGCAGTGGACAACGTTATCACCGCTCTGACGTCGGACAGCATGATTGCGCCCAGCTACTGGGTCGATCCGAAAAATGGAAACAACTACATGCTAACGGTGCAGTACCCGGAGACGCAGGTCAACTCGCTCACGGATCTCAAGCAGATCCCGCTTCATTCTAAGGACAATGTGAACCCGACGGATCTGGATGCGGTGTCGGATGTGAAGATGATTAACACTCCCACTGAGGTGGACCACTACCAGTTGCGGCGCGTCATCGATGTGTACGTTTCGCCGCGCAGCGAGGATCTGGGAAGCCTGGCCAATCAAGTTGACAAGGTCGTTGCCAACACCAAGCTTCCAGAGAATGTTCGCGTCACGATGCGCGGTTCGGTCGAAGGTATGCGGCAGTCGTTCAAGAGCTTCAGCATTGGATTGATACTGTCGGTCATTCTCGTCTATCTGATCCTGATGGCGCAGTTCTCTTCGTTCATCGACCCGCTGATCATCTTGCTGGCCATTCCACCGGGTGTGACGGGCGTCATTCTTTTCTTGTTGATGACCCATACCACCGTCAACGTCATGTCGCTGATGGGCGTCATCATGATGACCGGAATTGTCGTGTCCAACAGCATTCTGATCGTCGAGTTCACGCGGTCGCTTCGAAGGGAAGGAATGCCGATTCAGGAAGCGGTGGCCACTGCGTGCCGCGTGCGTTTGCGCCCGGTGCTGATGACGTCTTTGGCGACCATTCTCGGCATGATTCCGATGGCGCTGGCATTGGAGGCAGGCAGCGAACAATATGCTCCCCTGGCACGCGCGATTATCGGAGGGCTCACGATGTCGGTCGTTGTGACCGTGTTCATTGTGCCTGCTGCCTATCTGTGGATTCACCGGAAAGAAGAAGAACGGAGCCCCGTCGCGCAGGGCTAGGGCCTTACGAATACCATGAAGATGAAATCACGAACTAACGTTGTCTGCATTGTCGCCTGTGCGGTTCTTCTTTTTGGCGCGGCGTATGCGCAAGACTCGTCGACGAATTCGCAGGCAGGACAGAGTTTGCCTTCGGCTCCCGTGCCGCAGCCAGATTTGAATCAACCCGCCCCCAGCATGCTTCCGAATGGACAGCCGCCGTCCAGTACCGCAGCTAACGCAGGAACGTCTTTGTCATTGAAGGAGGCGGAGGCGCTGGCGGTTAAGAACAACCCGCAAATTTCCGTGGCCCGGCTAATGGCTTTGGCGTCACAACAGGTGACGCGCGAAGTGCGCTCCAGCCTCTGGCCAACCGCTACCGCGAACCTGACGGCCGTGGATTCGCAAGCCAACAGCCGGATCACGGCGGGAGGACTGAATAATCCGATCATCTATGAGCGGGCGGCTGCCGGGGTAACTGTGAGTCAGTTGATCACCGACTTCGGACGCACCACGAACCTGGCCTCCAGCGCCAACTTCGCAGCTAAAGCAGAGAACCAAAATGCGATGGCTACCAAAGAGCAGGTGCTGCTCGCTGTTGATCAAGCGTTCTACGGCACCTTGCAGGCGCAAGCGGTCCTTACCGTGGCGCAGCAGACCGTCAGTGCCCGGCAGACAGTGGTCGATCAGATCGAAGCCCTGTTCAAGAGCAAATTGAAATCGCAGTTGGATTTCAGTTTTGCGAGCGTCAACCTGGCACAGGCGAAACTACTTCTCCTTGACGCGGAAAATAACGAGAATGCCGCACTCGCCACATTATCCATGGTTCTCGGATATCCCAAGACTCAAAATTTTCAGTTGATCGAGGACACGACGACAATCACGTCGCCTCCAGGAAATGTAGACGACCTTATCGCCCAGGCATTCGTCTCACGTCCCGAAATATTGTCGCTGGAATTTCAATATCGATCGGCGCAAAAATTTCACTCGGCCGAGCGGGATCTGTTCCTTCCTGATGTCCGCGCGATCGGTGTGGTGGGCGATACGCCGGTGCGCAACCCGGTGCTTTCCAACTGGTATGGCGCGGTTGGTGTCAACGTTGGTGTCCCGATCTTCAACGGTTTTCTTTACAGCGCGAGAACCCACGAGGCGAGTTTACGAGAACAGGCTGCGCAGGATCGGGTGCTGGATCTGCGCAACCGGATTTCACGCGATGTGCGTACCAGTTGGCTCAATGCGAATACGGCGTATGAGCGAGTAGCGGTGGCGCAGCAATTGTTGGACCAGTCGAACCTTGCGCTCGATCTCGCACAGACACGGTACCAACTGGGACTGGGATCTATCGTTGAGTTGAGCCAGGCGCAACTGCAGCAGACGCAAGCTCAAATCACGACTGCTCAGGCAGGGTATGACTACCGTCTGGCGCTGGCGATCCTGCGCTACCAGACAACTGGAATCTAGTGCTTGCCGGAGCGGGACTTAATCAGTCCGGTTCTGCAGAAGGATCACAATTTCTTTTTCAAACGTGGATATGCTGGTCGCGCCGATGTGTTTTGCATAGATACGGCCGTCACGGTCAATCACGTACGCGATGGGCAGACCCAGGATTCCTCCGTATAGTTCGCCAATCTTTGCATTGCCCATGACCACCGGATAATTCATTCGGAATCGGTGATAGAAATCGAGTACCGGCTCGGGCCCGTCGTCCATGGAAACCCCAATGACTTGGAGCCCGCGATCCCCGTACTGTTTCTGGAGCTCCACAAATTGCGGAATCTCTTCGCGGCAGGGATCACACCAAGTGGCCCAGAAATCAAGGAGCACGACTTTCCCGCGATAGGACGACAGCGTCAGTTGACCACCATGCAGATCTGGCAGCGAGAAATCCGGGGCTACTTTGTGTTCTATGGGCAGCGGGTGTAACTGGCTCGATCGGAAATGCTGTTCGAGGAGTGAGGCTGCGAACACGGTCAAGATCATCGCGCCGACGATAACGAGATTCTTTGCTTTCACAAGAGGATAGACCTAGTCGCCCTTGGCAACCGGGTAGCCTTTATCTACCCAGTCAGCACCGAAGTTGTTGGCAATGTACAAGACTTTTACGTTGGTGAAGCCTAGTGCGCGCAAAGCATCATCGGCGGGTTTGACATTGGGGCAATGACTCCAGGGGCAGCAGCCGCAATAAATAATGATGGACTTGTTTCGCGGCAAGGACTCAACCCGCTTACGCAATTGTTGGATACCACTCTCGTTCGAAGCGGGGCCAATGTACTCCGACCCGGGAATATGGGCCTGCGAGAAAAGGACGTGGGATCCCACTTGAATTATCAGCGGCTTTTCCGTCTTGGAAGACTGGAGACTCTTGACCAGTTCGTCGGGGTTGATCAATCGAGCGCTGGGAATGAGACTCGCCTGATAAGCCAGGGCCAAGGAAACCAACGCGACTAGCGCCATTGCCACAACGAGGAGACGGTTGCCGCCGGAAAGATTCAGATTCATAGAAGCACTCTCGGCATTATCGAATTCTTGACAAGCTGTTCGCAAGGACTACTCCGGTCGCCCGGTGTAGTGCTCTAGCCGGTGCACATCGGCGTGGTCCTCGAGTGATTCCAGGTGAGTGATAACTTCGGCGGGCATCTTCAGTTCAGCCGGGAGGCGCTCTTCCAACATTGTTGCGAGACGATGCGCCTCACTGACCGGAGTCAAGTTCGGAAACAGCAAGTGCACCTCGATGATCTGTCGGTATCCGGTCGTGCGGAAGCGCACGCCGTGGTATTGGATGTCGAGCTCCGAGCAGATTGCATCCAGCTTGTCGCGAATCTTGCGACCAGCGGCCGGGTCGGAGTAGTCCAGAAGTCCGACGGCTGAGCGCCACACCAGATGCCCGCCCGACCACAGGATATTTGCTGCCACTACCATCGCTACGAGCGGGTCGAACGGCTTCCAGTGCGTCAGCAGAACGAGACCGAGTCCAAGGACAACGCCAAAACTCGTCCAACTATCGGTCAAGACATGCTTACCGTTCGCTTCGAGAATGAGTGAATTGTTGCGGCGGCCGATCCTCAAAAGATAGTAACCGAGCCCCGAATTGAGGATGCCGGCAGCAAGCACCAGCAATACTCCGACGCCCAGGTGCTCCAGTTGAAGGCCGGCCATCCACCTTCGGATGGACTCATAGAAAATTGCAATGGCGGCGACGATGATCATCGCTCCTTCAAATCCAGCCGAGAAGAATGTGATCCGTTCGTAGCCGTACAAAAACTGCGGCGAAGCCGATTTCGTGCTGAGGCGGAGACTGAAACTGGCGAATCCGACTGCGATTACGTGGATCACCGACTCGGCCGCGTCAGAAAAAATGGCCGCCGAGTACGTCATCAAATAAGCGGTCATCTTTCCGACCAACATGACCAGCCCAAAGATCAGCGAGATGCGCATAGCAAAACGCGCTTCGCGCAACTCGCGCTCGTCTCTTCGGGATGTGGATCTGACATTGTTCGACGAAGACACGTCTAGATCTCCAGATTGAGAATATGACTGGGGCACATGATCCCACAGAAGCTGCAGACAGAAATGTGATGCTGCTCACGTTTTTCGTACCGAATTCTTGGAAAACGCGCTGCTGAAACAGGTTCCCGCTCGCATTACTTTTGTGATCTTTCCGGGAAGCGGGAGCGCTCTTACACTTCAAGGTTCACCATTCCGGAAGTGCACGATGAGTGAAATAAGTGGTGCACCGAAATGATATTGCGATGACATCCCTCTCCCGACAGTCGTACTTCTTGGCCACAGTGGCCACTCTGTTCGCGCTTTTCATTGCCCCATATTCCTATTCGCAGCAGGATGCTTCAGGCAAACGTCGTTTGGTGGAGCGGAGTGCTGCGTCCTATCCAAGCCTGGCGCGTAGCATGGGACTGCAAGGCACGGTCCGGGTCGAAGCCGTTGTTTCGCCGGATGGCAGCGTCAAGACCGTGGATGTCAAAGGCGGGCACCCCGTGCTGGCACAAGCAGCGGTGGTCGCGGTGCGCAAATGGAAGTGGGAGCCGGCAGGTCATGAATCGCGAGAACCCGTCGAAGTAAAATTCTCTCCCGAATAAGTCCTCGACGGTACTCTTACTTCAAGTAGAAACCCATCAAGGTTGGCTGCCGATGCGCACCATCCGAGGCACGAGAATCAACGCCGCTGCGTAGAGGAAGATCGACACTGCCGTCGATGCCGGATGTCCGTGCTGCAAGTCTTCCAACAAAAGTTTCGCGGTGACTAGCGCCAGCGCGCCGTAGGCGATCCAAACAAGCTCAATCCGTCCAAAGCGGGAACCGCTGAAAGCTAGCGCAAGCGCCACCAGGCAAGTGATCAATGTACGGATGACAGCAATGTGCGAGGGACCCGGGTTCATTCCAATTGCTGCGAGCCACACCAAAACTGAAACCAGAAACGTGATGGCGGCGGCGACCGCGAGGATTGCCGAAAGTAACTGGAGAGCGTGATCGCTCCACTGCTCTGCGCGGGAACGACTTCCTAGGGCGTAACAAGCAGTGGCCGCAGCGGCCACAATCCACACGATCCAGCCGGGCGCAGGCGGGAATGTTCCGACAAGTGCACTCCCTGCATAGCCCAAAAGCCCCGAAGCATAAGCCGCGGCCGCCAGACACGCCAACCCATGGAATTCGAGGGTAAGGCGAGATTTTCTAACACCAACAAACGTTGTCACGATCGCGGCCAAACTCAAACTCAATGCCAGCAAGAGCGGCGGCAAGCAAAGGAAGGTACCCGCCAGAAGCAGGGCCAGGCTCCAGGTGGCATAGACGTGATAGTTGCGCTGTTCGTGCTCGGGAAATCGGTCGAAAATCGCAAAAGCAATTGCGTAGCCTAGGGCTGACAAGAGTAGACAAACGGCTCCCAATACCGTTGCACCCGCCTCTGGTCCCAGACGCAGAAGGCTAAAAGCAGCCAGAAGGAATGCAACAATGTTCTGCCCGATCTCAAAGAGTCTGATTTTTTGGCGCAGGCGAATCGTCCTGAAAGCGGTGCTCGCGCCATAAATCAGAAATGGTATGCACCCCAGCATGATCCACGCCGCGGGCGCGACACTCTCGTAGTCTCCGGGAAGTCCCTCCGGTCGCGAGTAGATGTACAGGAGAATCCAGGTGGCGACATCCGCTGATATCGCGAGCAGCATTCGCAGTGCGAGACCGCGGTTGCGACATGCCGCTGCTTCGCCGACCAATGCCATGAAGAGCAGCGTGACAACGAAAGGCACCAGATCATGTGTCGCGATTAACAACGCGAAACTGGTTACGAGCGCGGCGAGGTTCGCAACCCAAATGATGGGTGACAAATTGCGTTTCCACCCTAGCGCGTCTGCGGCGACCACGAAGGCGGCGAGGATCCCAGCAGTTGCGTAGGTGGGCAAGAACTCGAATCGCAGAGTCAGTTCCCAGAGCATCGGCGCGAGGATCAACGCTGCGGTTGTGGCATAAACGGTGCTCGCAAATCGTTTCTCTGCCGGGCATCGAGCCGCCCAAACAAGCCACATCCCGGCATACGCCAGTGCAAGAACGACTACTGCCAGTTTCGGAAACGAGCCTGATTCGGCAACCGCGCGGAGTAGGTAGGCCCCGGCAATACCGAGCATGGCCTTGCCCAAAACAGCAAAGGTACCGCCGTCCTGAGTAAGAGGTGAGGTATTGACAGGGGTCGGCGACGCGACCGGAGTTGCCGGTTTGGCGGGAGCAAGCGAGGGCACTGAGGACGGATGTTCGAGGACCGAGACTCGGTGTTCGAGCGTTTCAATGCGGGCGGCAAGCCGTGCTAAAGCGTCGAGATCGTCCATAATCCCCACTCGCTTTAAAGCTGGCAATGTATACCGGTAAATTTAGTGCGCGACCACAACGCCGGGGAGCGATCCCGAATTTTTCTCTGGCCAAGGAGGCAGGAGTTTTACGAGGACGCCCAAGATGACCAGCGGCATTACGGTCAGCACGATGGCTACCAGCAGTCCTTCGCGGGTAACCAGGCTCATCTTGTATGTCGTGTATCCCAGGAAGCTTTTGGAAAATAATTGTCCGCCTATCACGACGTTCCAACGCATAGCAAAAATGCCGATCATGGTGAGACAACCGGCGAGGGTGTAAATGCGCTTCCGCGCCATTTCGCCAAGCTTCAGTACCTGGGTGAGTGCGAGTAGTGCAATCGGAGTGACGGTGCCCAGAACAATCTGAATAACGATGTGCGACATGTACAGCTTGGTGTGGACCATGAAATCCAGGCTGCGGAACGATTCGTCGGACTCGTAGATGCGGTGGATGAGGTCGAGCATCTCGAGGCTGAAATCAATGATGAAGGTATAGAAGAGGTAGCGCGCTATGGTGTCCACGCAGCGCATATCAATTGTCTGCTTACGCAATCGCGTCAGCAGCATATAGAGAAGCATCACGGCGGCGATCCCCGACACCATCGCCGAGAAAATGAAAACCACCGGCATGAGTGGCGTCGACCACCAGGGGTTTGCCTTGATGGAGCCAAAAATGAAGCCGACATAACCGTGCAGCAGGAAGGCAGAAGGAATGCCGATCAGAGTGATAATCCAGCCCACCCGGTCATCAATCTTGAGCGCGTGCTCACTCAGATTGCTCGAGCCCAGCGTCATCATCCGGTAGATCTGTCGCTTCCATCCAGTGGTGGATTGAGAAAGCAACACAATGTCACGCCGGTAGTCGAGCCAGATTTCGAGTACGAGTACCGCCATCAGATACCACAGATACACAAAGCCGAACATGGCCATCGCGGACGTCTTGTGCGGCGTCAGGTACATCTCGTAGGAGCGTTCCGGGTGCCCGAGGTGAAGTTGCAGCGGCAGCGGTGCCACCAGCAGGAAAGACAGCGCCGTCAGCAGCGCGAGCCGGTAGGTCGGCTTCACTTCCTGCACCTGAAAGACACGCTCCAGCGAAGCAAGAATGAACGCGCCGGCCACGAGCCCCGTGAGAAACGGGTAAAGAACGATCAGCACGCTCCACTGGAGCTCAACTTCGTTCGGGTACATGAAGCCTTCAACGCCGGGCATAACGATCAACCGTCTCCTTCTTGCACCGAGCCTTAACGCACAGAACCATCAAGGCCGTTATAGAAAGCCTTGGCATGGGTCGCCATGTATGGCTTCAGGACCTGAACACTGTGTGTCTTCAGGAATTCATGAATTGGATCGTTCGGGTTCTTCAGATCTGCCAGTTGGCGCGCGCCGGTCGGGCAACTCTCACAACAAGCAGTGGTCAATCCCTTCGTGATCCGGTGATAACAAAGCGTGCACTTCTCGGCGACGTGCTTCTGGGGGTGGATGAAGCGGCACCCATACGGGCAAGCCTGCACGCAATAGCGGCACCCGAGGCAATACTTCTGATCCACCAGCACGACGCCATCGGGGCTTATGAAGGTCGCGCCCACTGGACAAACTTGAGTGCACGGAGAATCCGAACAGTGGTTGCACAGCTTGGGGACAAAGAAGTTCTTGCCGCACTTTTCCGAGGATGGAGGGAAGCCCTTCTTGCCGCCATCGGGCGAGTCCACGTGGGGGTTTTCGATGTCGTAATCCGTTACGTGGTAGCGCTCCACCCAAGTACGAAAATATCCGTCGGGGACGTCGTTCTCGGCCTCGCACCCACGTACACAGTTGCCGCAACCGATACATTTCGGCAGGTCAATCAACATTCCCCACCAGTGTTCGGACAATTTGTAATTAGGAGATGCTTCCGCGGTCCCGGCCAGGACGTGTTTCCATGCAAGTGCCGCCGCCGGCAATAGAAGCAGCATGTGACGCCGGGTAATGGTCATTTCTTCCCTCCGGCGGTCTTCTCGGCCGTCTTCTCTTGTTCAATGGCCGGACTGTGCGGGTGGTGGCAGGTATCGCAAGGAAGCCCCGTGGAGTGATCGGCCGAGGCGACCTGGGGAAATTCTTTCGGTTTGGCGATATTCGCCTCGTGACAGCGGACGCAGAGCACTGCCGTGTCGAGCTTTGCGGGCTGCACTGACCCTGGATCGTCAACGTGTTTCGCCAGAGCGCCGTGGCAAGCTTCGCAGTTGACGTGAACATGCTTGCCGCTCTTCTTCTTTTCCAGCACGTCCGCATGGCAATCTTCGCAAGCCTGATGTCCCGCGAAGTTTACTGGACGAGCGGCGATCTCGGTGATGGCATCTCCGCGAAAGTGTCCGTACTCGCCGAAGCTCTTGGGCACAAGAAATGCGCGCACCGCAAGAAACACCAAGATGCCGACGACAAAAACCGCTGCTAGGCGAAAAAGGTGTCCTGCATCTTTGAAGGCATTCATAGAAACTACGCCTCTCGTAGATACAGGAAGAGGTTGGCTGACCGCTGTGCGCGAAATCACGGGAGGGGTGGAGCGAAGTCACAAGCAGGAGTGATTGTTGACCAACGGCTGCGCGCTGCTGGCAGCCTTATGCCGAGGAGAGGAGACGAGTAGCGGCGGGGCACGCCGGCGACGATCACGGGTAGCGGCTTGACTCAAGCGACTAAAGTGACGTTTGCCGGAGGCCGGTATAGGTGTAGAGGGGGTGTAGGTGTGAGCGTTTGTCCGGGCCCCCGTGAGGAGAACCACTGCCATGCCCAGCGTGACCAGCAGGATTCCGGGGCCGAGCCCTTCCCAACCCGACCCCAAGATGTCCCCTTGTTAATTTACGTGCTCTGGCGCGCCGGTTCGTGGCAAAATAAAACCCACTTACCGGGGCCGTTGGACAGCCAGTCTGCATCATCCCCCGCTGCATGTCCTGACGGATTTCTCAAGAACTCTAAAGCATGTCTAGTCCTATGAATTATCAGGGAGATGCGGGGCAGGCGGTGGAGACTTCCGGCCGCCTGTGGCGCTTTGCTGACTACGAATTTGACGAGCTCGGGACGGGAACTGAGAGTCAAAGGCAAGCCGGTAGAGCTCGAATCGAAGCCAATGGACGTCCTACTGCAGCTCCTTCTTCATGCGGGCGAGGTGGTGACCAAGGAAGAACTGCTGGAGTCCGTCTGGCCCAACGTAATGGTGGTCGATGGATCTCTTGCGACCGCTGTTTCCAAACTGCGCAAGGTGATGGGAGATGAGGATCATCCTGCGATCGTTACGGTCCCCCGTGTCGGATACCGCTTGGCCGTGCCGGTCTACTGCAAATCAGTTGCCGCCTCGGCGGGAGAGGAGCTTGGATTCAAGCCGGGCGACACGGTGCCCGGCCGAGAGCAATGGCGGCTTGATTCGTCCCATGGACATTTCGGGATCGAGTGAAGTCTGGCTGGCGGAGAACCCAAAAACCCGCGAGCAGCGAGTATTCAAATTTGCCGCCGATGGCGCGCGCTTAAAAGGCCTGAAACGCGAGATTACGATTTCTCGCTTTCTGAGGGAATCGCTGGGCGATCGGCCGGAATTTGTTCGCATCCTGGAATGGAATTTTGAATCACCTCACCTTTCTTTCTGGAAAGCGAATACGCCGGACCGAACCTTGCGGAATGGGCGGCGGCGCAAGGTGGGCTGAGCAATATCGCTTTCGATGTCCGTATCCGTCTACTCGATTGATATCGCTCAAGCCGTTGCCGACGCGCACGATATTGGAGTGCTCCACAAGGATCTGAAGCCGGCGAACATCCTGGTTGTGCCCAATGCCAAAGGCGACTGGCAGGTCAAGATTGCGGATTTTGGTAGTGCGTCATTGTTCGAGCCCTCACGACTCCAAGCGTTGGGAATCACCAACCTGGGGTTCACTCTAGCTTCGCCGGAAGCGGAGCCTGCCGGGGGAACTCCGGCCGGCCTTCTTACCGGCACTCTGATGTATCTCGCGCCTGAAGTTTTAGCAGGGCAGTCTCCCAGTGCTGGGGCTGACGTCTACGCGCTTGGTGTGATGATTTATCAGGTGGTGACTGGAGATTTCCGCAAGCCGCTCGCGCCCGGATGGGAAGCCCAAGTCGAGGATCCTTTGCTTCGTGAAGATATTGCCGATGCGGCGTGTGGAGATCCGGCAAAGCGTCTCGGCAGCGCCGCCGATCTTGCCGACCGGCTGCTCACTTTGGAGCAGCGGCGGCTCAAGCGCAACGAACTGGAATCGGCCAAGCTGCGAGCACAGGTTGCGGAGCGCAAGCTGGCCGCCGCACAGGCGCGGCGTCCCTGGGTAGTGCTGGCCGTGATTGCAATGGCCGTTGGACTGGGAGCAAGTTTCACACTCTATCGTCGGGCTGTTCGGGAACGCGATATTGCCAACCGCCAGACGGCGATTGCCAGTTCCATCAACCGGTTTCTATCCGACGATCTGTTGGGACGCAGCAATCCATTTTCGAGTGGCAAATCGAGCGAATCGCTGATGGATGCCATCAAGCAGGCTTCGCCCAGCATCGACCGCAAGTTTCGAGATGAGCCGCTGGTGGCGGCGCGTTTGCACCAAACCATCGCCCGAGCCTTTGACAATCGTACGGATTACCCCGACGCTCGGCAGGAATACAATCGGGCGGCGGCGCTTTTCAAGCAAGTGGACGGTGAGCTATCGCAGGACGCGATCATTGTTCAGCTGCAACGATCGACACTGGAGTCGCGGAGCTATGAAAGCGGCTCGTTGCCGCTGGCGAAGTCGATGCTGGCGCAGCAGGAAGCTCTCATTGCTAAGTTGCCGCAAGTGCGGCCGGACGTGAATGTGTGGCTGGCCTCCGCACGCGGGATGGTTGCTCTTATCGAGAACAACGCAAAGTCGTCAGCAGAGAATTTTCAGGCTGCCGTCGACAAGGCGGAGGCTCTGCCGGAGTTCGACGAGACGGCTCGCCTTACGTTCAAGCAGAGGTTGGCATTTTCGTACATCCGGCTGGGACAGGGGGCAAAAGCGGAACAACTATTTCGTGAATTGATCGATGCCTTCACGCGCGTGGCTGGTCCGGATAGTCCGCATGTTTTGAGAGTTCGCCTCAATCTGGCGCAGGCATTCATGATTCAGAACAAGCATGAGGAGGCGGTCAAAGAGGCGACCGCAATCTATCCGGAGTTTGTCTCCCGGCTAGGGCCGGATCACGAACTCACTATGCAGTTGCTGTCCACACGCGCGCAGTCGGAGGGCAGTCTGGGGATTTGGGAGGACGCCATCCGCGACGATTTAGCCATTCACGAACTCGCGGTTCACAAGCAGGGGCCGCTGTCTTTCTTTGCCATCGCTCCCCTGATCGACGGCTCGCTGGCGCAGTGCCGCGGTGGCCATGGTCGGGAGGGTGAATCCAATGCTCGGCAGGCGTATGAGGCATCGAAGAAGGCATTTGGTGCGCGCGCTGGGCTGACTGGGGGCGCGGCTTACGCGTTCGCGAGTTGCCTGATCGGTGCCGGTAAATTGGACGAAGCAAGCGCGCTCTTGCAGCAAATTGACGTATCGGCGCTAGCGCAGCTCACGGGGAATCCCGATTGCGACGCAGACATAAAGCTGGCCCAAGCCGAAATCGCTTATCGTCGCGGCGATTACAATGCTGCGAGGAGCTACGTTCAAGCCGTGACACCGGTTTTCACCCGCAAGGACGCCGAGCGCTATCAGACCCATGCCCTCGAAGTTCTGACCGCCGGACTGGACAAGTCTTCGCAGCGGCAGTAGGCCTCTGGGGCGTCGTTGAACGAATGTGAATTACAATACATCCATTCAAACCTGGGTCGCAGTCTAAGACACAGGAGGACGAATCGAACGACGGAACCCGGAGTTTTGCTCGATAATTCAAGCAACCTGCGCAATCTGTCGCGTCACAGTCAACTTTGATCTCAACCCTTATGCGCTCGAGGTGTTCTTGGACAGTCGCCGCCACGGCGATGCTTTTCTTGCTGGCAGAGGTGGGCAAGGGTCAGACTACTCAGACTACAACCCGGATCACGCTCGATCAGGCCATTGATCTAGCGTTGGCGCATAACCATTCGCTCCAAGCTTCCCGCACGATGATTCTTCAGAATGAGGCGCAGGAGATTACCGCGAATCTGCGGCCCAATCCCACTCTGGGGATCGATACCCAATTCATTCCGTTCTTCAGTCCGCAGGATTTTTCCGGCGACAACCTGAATAATACGCAGCAGTTCGACATCGGAATCGGATACCTCTTCGAACGCGGCCACAAGCGGCAGCGGCGTTTGCAGGCTGCCCGCGATACGACCGCGGTTACTCGCGCCCAGGTTGCGGATGCGGAGCGCACCCTGGCGTTTAACGTGGGTCAACAATTTGTAAGCGTGCTGCTCGCGGAATCGACGCTCGAGTTCGCTCTCCAGGACCTGAAAGGCTTTCAGCAGACGGTCGACATCAGCGAGACGCAGCTCGAGGCGGGCTACATTGGCGAGGGCGACTACCTGAAGATCAAATTGCAGCTTCTGCAATTTCAGACTGACGTCTCTTCGGCCCGACTGGCAAAAGTGCAGGCGCTGGTTGGCCTCCGCGAGTTCCTGGGCTACAACGCTGTGCCGGCGGATTTCGATGTGGTGGGCGATCTTGAATTCCAGTCTCTGAAAGGGAATCTGGAAGATCTGCAAGCGCGAGCCTTACGTGAGCGCCCGGACTTTCGCGCCGCGGAGTTGGGAATTACCGCCGCGCAGAGCCAGATTCTTCTCGCGAAAGCCAACGCCAAAGTCGACGTGACCGGGACCTACGATTTCACTCACGTTTCCGGCGAGAACACCGCTTCCATCTTTGCTAATTTCCCGCTACCCATCTTCGACCGCGGTCAAGGCGAGATTGCCCGCACTCGGCATGCGCTCACGCAAGCGCAGGAACTGCAGCAATCAGCGAGTGATACAGTGCTTTCCGACGTTGCGAATGCTTATGAAGCGGTGCGGAGCAATGAAGAGGTCGTCAAACTTTATACTTCAGGCTACTTAAAGCAGGCACAGGACTCGCGCGACATCAGTGAATATGCGTACAAGCGCGGCGCGGCCAGCCTTTTGGATTATCTGGATGCCGAGCGTAGCTATCGCTCCGTGCAACTCGCTTATCGCCAGGCGCTCTCTTCATACATGACGGCGCTCGAGCAACTGAAGGAAGCGGAAGGCACGAGGAGTTTGCCTTGAGGGGCTGTCATGAGGAAACCGTTATGAATGTTCACTCGGGTCGCCTTCGAGGGTTGGGAGTATGCGTTGGCTGCGCGGCGATCCTGCTGACGCTTGTGAGTTGCCAGGGGTCCGGGTCGAGCGCGCCCGAATCGAAAGCCGCGAACAGCTCAGACAACGCGGAATTATTCACGATCCCACCGGAGCAGATGGCGCACGTCCAAGTGCTGACCGTTCAGCCCGCCACGCTGGCTCGAACTCTGCGCTTGACGGGTGCTGTCGCGTACAACAGTTTCCATACGACTCCCGTAATAACGCCGGTGAGCGGGCCGGTGGCGAAAGTGGTCGTGGTCCCGGGCCAGAAGGTGCAGCGCGGGCAGCCGATGCTTTATGTGGCCAGTCCGGACTATTCGCAACTCCGCACCAATTACCTGAAAACACGGGACGCATATGCCTTGGCCAAGAAGGCCAATGCCAGAGCGCAGGACCTGTACCAACATCACGCGATCGCGGAACAGAATGTGGAGCAGGCGCAGTCGGCCGAGATCCAGGCGAGCGGCGACCTGGCCTCCGCCCAAGCGGCACTGAAGGTGATGGGAATTACGGATCCGGATGAGCTCGTGAACGGTCCGCCTTCGTTCGAAGTCCCCGTAAAATCGCCGATCTCCGGTGAAGTCGTCGAGCAGGATGTTTCCGTCGGCCAACTTCTGCAACCGGGGACGACGCAATGTTTCATGATTTCCGATATGAGCACGGTGTGGGTACTGGTGAATATTTATCAGAAGGACTTGCCCTATGTGCGGGTCGGGGAGAGCGTGGACATTCAAACTGACACGTATCCCGAAGTTTTTCACGGACGCATTGCCTACGTCGCCGCGGCGCTCGATCCGAACACCCGCACTCTTCAAGCACGAATCGAAACGAATAATCCGGGCTGGAAACTGAAGAACAATATGTATGTCGTCGCAACGCTGAACGCGGGGACGATTCCCAACGCGATTGCGCTCCCGGATGCGGCCGTGCTTCGCGATACCGAGAACCAGCCTTTCGTCTACACAGCCGCATCTTCGAACCAGTTCGGCAGGCGCACGATCACTCTCGGCGAGAGCGTGAACGGGCAAACACAAATTACCAGCGGATTGAAGGCTGGAGACAAAGTCATTGGAAACGGCAGCTTGTTCCTGCAGTTTGCGAACTCACTGCAACGGTAGCAACGGGGTAATACGAACACGAGAGTCGTGTCCACCATCGCATGATCCACCGAATCGTCCAAGCGGCGCTGCGTCAAAGATTTCTGGTGCTGATGCTGACCGCTTTCATCACGGTTGGAGGCATCCTCTCATTTCAACGGATGCCTGTGGATGCTTACCCTGACCTCGCACCTCCACAAGTGGAGATCATCACGCAATGGCCCGACCACGCGGCGGAAGAAGTCGAACGGTTGGTGACGCTCCCGCTGGAACTTCAGATGAACGGCGTTCCGCGCATGGTGGTGATGCGGTCTAAGTCGCTCTACGGTTTATCCGATCTGATACTGACCTTCGACGAGAGTACGAACGACTATTTCGCGCGGCAAATTGTTTTCCAGCGACTGGCGCAGGCTACGCTCCCAACGGGAGTAACTCCGACCATGGCTCCGCTGTTCAGCCCCAGCGGTCTGGTGTATCGCTATGTGCTGGAGAGTCCCGACCGCTCGCCGCAGGAACTGAAGACGTTCGAGGATTGGGTGGTGGAGCGCGCTTACCGTTCCGTGCCCGGAGTGGCCGATGACTCGGGCTTCGGTGGGACGGTGATGCAGTACCAGGTGCTGCTCGATCCGGCCCGGATCTACGGATATCACCTGACGATTCCGCAAGTGATCACCGCGCTTTCCGCTAATAACGCGAACGCGGGCGGCGGATTCTACTCTCAGGGCGGGCAGTTTTACTACGTGCGCGGCATTGGCTTGGTGCGCAACACCGACGATGTCGGAAACATCGTGGTCGGCGCCAACAAGGGTGTGCCGATTCGCATGCGCGACATTGGCGATGTGACGATCGGGCACGCTCCGCGTCTCGGCGAATTCGGTTACCAGAAGAATGACGACGCTGTCGAAGGTGTCATTCTGATGCTGCGTGGCGAGCAGACGCAAAATGTCTTAAAGGGAGTCGAGGCCAAGACCGAGGAACTGAACCGTCAGATCCTGCCGCCCGACGTGAAGGTCCATCCTTATTACGACCGCAGTGAACTGGTTGACCTGACTACGGACACGGTGGAGGCCAACCTCCTTCGGGGCATGGTGCTCGTTCTCGTCGTGCTGATCTTCTTTCTGGTCAGCTTCCGCGCCGCCATCATTGTTGCCATCACCATCCCGCTGTCGCTTCTGTTTGCCTTCATCGTGCTCCATGCCCACGACGTTGCCGCCAACCTCCTTTCCATCGGTGCGATCGATTTTGGAATCGTCATCGACGGCACGGTGGTCATGATCGAAAACATCTACCGCGAACTCGCCCTGCGTGAAGGACAGGAATACAACCTGAACGAAGTGATTCTGGCGGCGGCGAAGGATGTGGATCGGCCAATTTTTTATTCCGTAGCGGTCATCCTCGCCGGATACCTGCCGATTTATGCGCTCACCGGAGCCTCGGGCAAACTGTTTCATCCGATGGCGGAAACGATGTCGTTTGCGCTGGTCGGCGCGCTCATCCTGACTCTTACACTGATTCCGGTGCTTGCCTCCTACTGGTTCAAAGGCGGCGTCCGCGAGAAACATAATCGTGCTTTCGAGTGGATGAAGCGGAAATATGCAGTGCAGCTGGATTGGGCTCTCAACCGGCCAAAGACGACCATGTTGATTGCCACCCTGATCTTCGCCGGTACACTGCTGCTGGTGCCTTTCATCGGCGGCGAATTTATGCCTCATCTCGACGAAGGCGCGCTCTGGGTTCGCGCGACTATGCCGTACACGATCTCGTTCGAAGAGGCCAGCAAGATCGCACCCCAGATCCGCGACATTCTGATGTCGTATCCGCAAGTGACGGTCGTGGCATCCGAATTAGGCCGACCCGACGACGGCACGGATTCGACCGGCTTTTTCAACTGCGAGTTCTACGTTGGCCTGAAGCCGTACAAGGACAAATCCTGGAGCGGCGATGCGAGCAACAAAAAAGACCTGATCGAGTCGATCAACAAGAAACTTACGGCTTTCCCAGGAATCATCTTCAACTACACACAGCCCGCCGAAGATGCTGTTGACGAAGCTCTCACAGGGCTCAAGAGTTCGCTGGCAGTCAAGATTTATGGCGACGATCTGAACGTGCTGCAGGATAGGGCCATCCAGATCAAGAATGAACTGGCCAAAGTCCCGGGCTTCACGGAGCTCACAGTAGTTCGCGAATTAGGCCAGCCCAGCTTGCTGGTCGACGTCGATCGCGACAAGATTGCACGCTACGGGATCAACGTCGCGGATGTCGAAGCCGTGATATCGGCCGCGGTCGGCGGGCAGGCGGTCACGCAGGTTATTCAGGGCGAGAAGTTGTTTGACCTGGTCGTACGCATGCAACCCCAGTTCCGCAGCAGCGCCCACGAAATCGGAAACTTGCTGGTCGGTACTCCGGACGGGCAGCAGATTCCACTCAGCCAGCTCGCCAAGATTACGCAGGGGAATGGCGCATCCTTTATCTATCGCGAAAACAACTCACGCTACATCGGCGTGCAGTACAGCATCGAGGGTCGCGATCTAGAGCGAGCAGTGCAAGATGGACAAGCGGCAGTAAAGAAGTCTGTGACTTTGCCGCAGGGCTACACCATGTCATGGGGCGGCGAGTACAGCCAGTTTCTCGAAGCCAAATCGCAGATGTATTTCATTGGCCCACTCGCCATCGTCCTGATCTTTATGATTTTGTTTGCGCTATACGGAAACTTCAAATTCCCCGTGACCATTGCGCTTGGCGTCATCATGACGGAACCGGTCGGAGCCTTGGTCGCACTAAAACTCACGCACACCCCATTCAGTGTTTCTTCAGTCCTCGGTTTGCTCGCGTTGCTCGGAGTCTCTGTGGAGACGGCCGTCATTCTCGTCTCTTACATCAACAAGCTGCGCCAAGAGGGAATGGGCATCCGCGCCGCGACACGAGAAGCATCGCTGCTGCGGTTGCGTCCCATTATGATGACGGCCCTGGTCGCCTGCTTGGGACTGCTGCCCGCCGCGCTCTCCACCGGCATCGGCTCAGATACGCAGAGACCGTTTGCCATCGTCATCGTTGCTGGTCTTATCTCTCGCCTTTTCATCGGCTTTTTCGTCAATCCCGTGCTCTATGAGATGGTCGCTCGCGAAGGTGACGTGCTGCAGGTCTAGAGCCTTATTTGCCGCTTCAAATTCAGGCATTTGCAAGGCATTTTAATTCTCGCTGAGGTCACAGTGATCGGTGACCGGAGTCACTGATCGCAAATACTCATCCGGGAGATAACCGATACCGTTACATCCCGGGGTGCTGTCGGCTGGAAGCGCGGAACCACAGGGATAGGGCGGAACAAGAGAGACCGGTATCGCGTCATACCGCATTAATTTCTAATTAAGAAAGCTTCATAGCGCGCCGCCGACGGCCTCACCAATTCCTACCTCTTCTGCATTTCTGCGGATAGCACACAGCTCAGCCTCGCCCACGTGGCTCCGGCACTGAGTCCGGGGAAATGCCGTGCCCAGGAAGGCGCTCATGTTGAAGCAACCAACGATTGCAGAACACCTCAAGGCTACGGGAGTCTCCCGGAGAAGCTTCGTCCAGTTGTGCGGAATGCTGATGGCCACTGCTCCCGTCGGATTGGCGCTGACCAGCAACAAGACAGTTGCACAGGTGGCGCAGGCGATCGGCAAGGCGAAGCGGCCGTCCGTGATCTGGCTGCATTTCCAGGATTGCACGGGATGCACTGAGACTCTTCTGCGTACTTCCGCTCCCGATGTTGCTCACCTGATCCTCGACGTGATCTCTCTCGATTATCACGAGACCTTGATGGCTGCCTCGGGCGCGCAGGCGGAAGCGGCACTGCGTACTGCCATCGCCGACAACGCCGGCAAATATGTGCTGGTGGTGGAGGGTGCGATTCCCACTCGGGACAACGGCGTTTACATGCAACTAGGCGGAAAGCCCGCCGTCCAGGTCATAAGGGACGTTGCCTCGAAGGCGGCAGCGGTCATCGCTATTGGGTCGTGCGCATCCTGGGGCGGTGTGCCTTCGGCCGATCCCAATCCCACTGGTGCGGTCGGCGTCGACTCTGTTGTGTCAGGCAAACCGATCGTGAACCTCCCCGGTTGTCCACCGAACCCTTACAACCTGCTGGCCCTGGTTCTGGAATACGTCACCATGAACCGGCTGCCGGAACTGGACGAGTTCAGCCGTCCGAAGTTCGCGTATGAGCGTGTGATTCACGAGAACTGCCCGCGTCGCGCGCATTTCGATGCCGGCCGTTTTGCTGCCTCCTTCGGCGACGAAGGGCATCGCAAAGGCTGGTGTCTCTACAAACTCGGATGCAAGGGGCCGATTACACACGCCGCCTGCTCCACGCGTCATTTCAATGAAATCCCAGGCGTTTGGCCGATCGGAATTGGGGCACCCTGTGTGGGGTGCACCGAAAAAGCCGTGGTCTGGAAAATGGGCACCTTCGAAACCGTCCCCATTCATCTGGCGACACCACCCGACACCTACCCGCCGATTTACAGCGGCACGGGAGGCATCAAGGTGGGTGCGGCAGCCTTGGTGGGCGCGGTGGCAGGAGCCGTTGGCGGCGCAACCTGGGTTGCTTCGCAGCGATTCCAGAGTAGTCAGGAAGCTGGAGTTGAGCGGGTCGCTGTCGATCGCGCCTACGCGGAGAAACTCAAAGCGTCGAGCGAGAAGAAGGCCGACAGGCCCGGGAAAGAGGACTGACGTGGCCATCACTCGGCGAGAATTGATCTCTAGCATCGCCAAGACCGGCGTTCCCGCTGCCGGGGCCTTGAGCGTCGGCGCCGAAACTCTGCACGCTGAGACCGAGCAGATCGCGGTTCCGAGCGCTGCCGTCGGGCTGCTGTATGACGCGAGCATCTGCATCGGTTGCAAGGCTTGCGTGGCTGCGTGTGCCGAGGCGAACGAAACTCCGCCGGATACGCGTGGCGACGCGCTTCACCAGTCGCCCTCCGACCTGAACGACGTCACTCGCAACATCATCAAGTTGTACAAGCCGGAGGACGGGTCTCCTACTTCGTTTGTGAAGCGCCAGTGCATGCACTGTCTTGATCCAGCCTGCGCTGCCGGCTGTCCGTTCCAGGCGCTGCACAAGGATCCCGAGTCGGGCATCGTGAGTTGGACTGCTGAGGAATGCATCGGCTGCCGCTATTGCACGATCACCTGTCCGTATCACGTTCCGCGTTTTCAATGGCAGGGATACAACCCACGCGTAACCAAGTGCGAGCTGTGCAGCACCCGACTGGAAAAGGGGCTGCGGCCAGGTTGCACGACAGTGTGCCCCACGGGCGCGGTGATCTTTGGTCCGCGTACGGTGTTGCTCTCGGAAGCCAAGCGCCGAATCAAGGACAATCCTGGCAAGTACTACCAGGAGCGTGTGTACGGCGAAACCGACAACGGGGGAACGCAATGTTTGTATCTGTCTCGCGTGCCCTTCGAAAAACTCGGCCTCCCCGAACTCGGATCGGAGTCGGTGCCCGCCAAGACACTTCGCTGGCAGCGCCGCCTCTATCAGTACTTTGCCCTTCCCGCGCTGTTGTACATCGGCTTGGTGCAGGTGATCCGCAAGAGTCTCAAAGGGCATGAGCAGGAAGCCCACGAGCGCGAAAAAGAAACCGGTTTGCGAGCCCAACTATGAGAGCACGACTGTGAGGGCACAGATATGAGCACGGCAACTGTCAACAACGTGCCGGTCACTGCCAGCGAGACGCGCTGGGAGCGGGCTGTGCCCGTGTATGGGTTCCCGGTGGTGAACGGGCTCTTTGTCGGATTGGTAGCCATGACCCTGCTCGCGTTTACGTTGACCGCGTACCGCGAATTGGCGGGACTCGGCCCGGTTAGCGGCATGAACGACGCCTACGGGTGGGGAATTTGGAAGACTTTCAACGTTATGGTGCTGACGGGCTTGGGTTCGGGCGCATTCGCCGTGGGGATCGCGGCCTGGGTTTTTCGCCGCAAGCGCCTGCATGCGCTGATGCGCATGGCTCTGTTGACCAGTTTCATGGCTTACGCCTGCGGTCTTCTTTTGCTCGGCATCGATGCTGGTCGCCCGTGGAACTTCTATTGGATCGTCTTCCCGTGGAAATGGAACATGCACTCACCGCTGGCCGAGGTGGCGATCTGCATGTCGATCTACGCCATGATCCCACTGGCACTCGAGAACATTCCTCCGGTGCTGGAGCGCCTGTGGTATTTCGACTCCCGACTGCGGCCCGGAGTGGAACGTCTCGAACGGGGGCTGCACAAGTTCTTTCCCTGGATCATCGCCGCCGCCTACCTGCTACCCGGCATGCACCAATCATCCTTGGGCGCCTTGATGCTTCTCGCGGGTGAACGAGTCCATCCTCTGTGGCAAACGCCGTGGTTGCCATTCCTCTACTTGGGAGCGTCCACCTTCATGTCGTTCGGCTGTGTCGCCGGAACCACCATGTTGTGTTGCCTGGCGTGGAAGCGGGCCATGGACATGGAAGTTCTCGACGAAGCAGCTCGCATTACCTCATGGCTGATTTTCGGCTGGCTCGGGTTGCGCTTGCTCGACATCTTCGTTCGCGGCGCACTCGGCACTGCTTTTCGGTTCGATCGCTTCGCCGGTGTCTTCTGGCTCGAGATGCTGCTGGTTTCGACTGGCGGGTGGATGCTGCGCCGTTCGCTACAAACGCACGGCACGCGAGAGATGTTCCTGGGCTACATCCTGAGCTCACTCGGAGGCATGATCTATCGCTTCAGCCCGACGACGCTGGCATTCAGGCCGAACCCCGAATCGCTTTATTTCCCGACCACCATCGAAGTGCTGGTGTCGCTCGGTTTCATCTGCATGGGTATCGCAGGATTCCTGCTGATCGTGAAGCGCTTTGGAATCCTCCCCGCACCCCTCCAGGAATGGCATGACATGGCGAGCTACTTCCGCTTCCGCCGGCCATACATCCGCTGGACCGGCTACTTCAAGTACGGCTATTTCGGCGAAAACGAATCTGAAGAAGACTAGGACGAACAGCAGGCACTATGGCAAACCGAATCACCATTGATCCCATAACCCGAATTGAAGGCCACCTCCGCATCGACGTCGAAGTCGACAATAACGCGGTCAGCAATGCATGGGCTTCGTGCACAATGTGGCGCGGCATTGAAAAGATTCTCCGTGGCCGCGATCCTCGCGATGCGTGGCTATTCACACAGCGCTTCTGCGGAGTCTGCACAACCGTTCACGCTATGGCCAGCGTCCGTTCGGTGGAAGATGCGCTTCAACTCGAAGTGCCACTCAACGCCCAGTACATCCGCAACCTGATTCTGATCGCGCATGCGCTGCATGACCATATTGTTCACTTCTATCAACTGTCGGCGCTCGACTGGGTCGATATCATGCAGATTCCGAAGGCCGATCCGGTCGCGACATCGAAGTTGGCGGAGAGTCTTTCGCCTTGGACGCGCAATTCGGACAAAGAGTTCAAAGCAGCCCAGGATCGCGTTAACGCCGTCGCCGCCAGCGGGCAGCTTGGAATCTTCATGAACGGCTACTGGGGCCATCCTGCGATGCGCCTCTCGCCTAACGTGAACCTGCTCGCCTTCTCGCACTACGTGCAGGCGCTTGAGTTTCAGCGCAAGGCCCTACAAGTTGTAGGAATTCTCGGATCGAAGACTCCACACATTCAAAACCTGACCGTTGGCGGCGTGGCCAATGCCATCGATCTCGATAGCGCCAGCGCTCTCAACATGGACCGCCTGGAGATGGTCCGCGTCTTACTCGAGGAAGTGGTGCAGTTCATCAATCAGGTTTATCTCGTTGATGTTTGCGCAATCGCCGCAATGTATCCCGATTGGTTCAAGATTGGCAGCGGCGTGAAGAACTACATGGCCGTCCCCGATTTGCCGCTCGATACCACGTCCAAAGCTTACGACCTGCCTGGCGGCTACATCATGAACGGCAACCTCGGCGGAGTACATTCGTTTAAGACCGCATCTGACAAGGAATTCCGCGATGCCGTCAGCGAAGACGTGGCCCATGCCTACTACGAGGGCGGAAAGCCGCTTCATCCGTGGTCGGGTGAGACCGAGCCCGATTTCACGGGCTGGGATGCCGAGAAGAAATATTCCTGGGTTAAGGCGCCACGCTTCAACGGTGCGCCCATGCAGGTCGGACCCTTGGCGCAAGTCCTGATCGGGTACGCGCAAGGGCATCCTCTGACTGTGAAGCATGCGAATCTCGCCATCGGCAAGATTGAAGCTGTGGCCGGGGTTAAAGTTAGCCCGGACATGTTGCATTCAACGCTCGGCCGTCACGCTGCGCGTGCGATACGCGCCAGTATGCTCGCCGAGTTAGCGCAGAAGCATCTGCAACTCTTGATCGACAACATCGCCAAGGGCGATCTCACCGTCCACAATCAGCCCGTGTTTCCCAGCCACGAGATAGAAGGCGTCGGCACACACGAAGCACCACGCGGCACATTGTCACACTGGGTCGTGGTAAAGGATGCGAAGATCAAGAACTATCAGGCGGTCGTGCCATCCACTTGGAACGCCAGCCCGCGCGACGCATCTGGCGCACATGGACCCTACGAAGCCTCACTACTGCACACGCCGCTGGCACGACCTGAGGAGCCGTTGGAGGTATTGCGCACCGTACACTCCTTCGATCCCTGCATGGCATGCGCGTGTCATACGTTCGATCCGTCGGGCCGTCAGATCGCCAAAGTGAAGGTGCTGTGAAGAACATTCTGATTGGCGGAATCGGCGGCGTTTTGCTCGGAGACGACGGCGTCGGTCCGTACGTTGCGCGCCTTCTGGCAGCGCGATACGAATTCGACGAATGCGTCGAGGTCGCCGACCTCGGCACGCCAGCGCTTGATCTGATTGACGAGCTCTCGGGGAAAGATGGCGTCATACTGATCGATTCCGTCAATGTACAAGCTGAACCGGGCACGGTTCTGCTTTATCGCAAAGCCGACATCATGAGTCAGCGTCCCGCCGTCCGCATGGATCCACACGCACCCGCATTGGTCGACGCGCTGCTGAGTGCCGAACTCTTTGGAGTTGGTCCCACCGAGTTGCTCCTCGTCGGAATTAAAGCGGAATCTTTCGAACCCTGCTGCGGTTTGAGTTATCCGGTGAAAGCAGCTCTCGGTCAGGTGATCGCAGAAGTCTTGCGCGAACTGGATCGCCTGGGCGTCGGCTATCGGGAGCGCCAAAATCCTGTAGAGATCGATATTTGGTGGGCAACTGATGCGGGAGCGGAGTCGTCGAGGGCAGTCACCACCGATTGATTTGATTCAGAACTCACCTCAAGTCTTCAGCCAAACCATCGGAAAGCCGTGGCCCAGTTTGCGGAAGTCTGCATCGCGGGTCACGAGTGCAGCCTTGTGTTCGATTGCCAGCGCAGCCGCAAAGCTGTCAGCATAGTGAAGTTTATGTTTGACCTTAACGTCCGCGGCTTTAAATGCCCTCTGCGGCGTAGCGTCCAGCACCTCAAGGGGAAGAGGACTCACCGCCTGCACAACCGTCATGGCCTGGTCGGACCCGTGCTCGCGGAGAACCAAGCCGTAAACCTCTCCGTAGTTGACGGCTGACATGAGCACGCGACCACGCCCTTGGATAGCTTCCTTCAGAAGTTCGTTGACCTTAAAGGCCCCCGTTTTCCCCTGCAAGAAAGCAAACAGGGCACTGCTGTCAAGCACATATGTCTTCATTTATCGTGCTTGCCTTCCTCGCGATGTTCCTTTTCCCAGATGGCCAGAAGATCTGGGCCGTCGGCCAGAAAGCCCATCACACGGTCGATGTACTCTTCCGTGATCGGCTGGAGGACGATGCGGCCGAACTGGTCTTCCAGAAACTTGACCTTGGTCCCGGCTTCGATCTTATATTTGCGGCGAAGCTCCGCTGGGATTACCAGTTGGCCTTTTGATGTGAACGTAGCACGCAAATCCTTCATGTCTTACATTCTAACATAGTAAGACACATCTAAATAAGTTGGAGGCAATCGTTTTACTTCTTCCACGCACCTAGCCGCGGTACCCAGCGGCGGACGTTCCTGCAGTACTCTTCATACTCTGCGCCGAACACCTTGCGCAGGTGCGGTTCTTCATAGAACATCACAAATAGATTCACTGCCAGCGCGACCAGACAAGCCACCGTGATGACGATTAAGTCGGCTCGCCCGAAAACGATCCACAGGCCGACCCAGCCCACCAGGAATCCCACATACATCGGGTTCCGCGCGTAGCGATAGAACCCCACAACCACAAGCCGAGTTGGAGGAGCAATCGGCACCGGTGTCCCGCGTCCGGTTCGCCCGAAGTCCCAGATGCAGCGAAGGGCCACCGCGAAGCCGAGCGCCGACGGGACTGCCCCAATCCAGCGCCAGCGCGCTCCACTTACCGCTTCGACGCGAAAGCCGAGCCACGACGGCAGGAGCCAGAACCATAGAGCGAAAAATGCAGCACCTACGAAAAGGGAAGCGAGAGTGGAGAGCCAGTTCCCGTCTCGACCAGGATTTTCTTCGATCTCATTCTGCCCGCTCGTCATGAGCCCTCCAACGCGGACGAAATATTGCGCGAGGCCTTTCTGATTGTGAACTCTTGCCGATGCAACTACAAACCTTTCCCAAACAAAATCGCCGTCTTCCAGAAATGCTAAATCTGCGTGCTATTCAGCTTGCGGTTTTCTGAAGTGGCCTACGCGCTCGACGCCTCTCTTCGAGCCACATCATCCAGTCGTGCATGCCGTTGCCAGTGAGGCACGACACCTTCACAATCTCCATTTGAGGATGCACCTTGCGCGCATTCTGCGCCGCTGCTTCGATGTCGAACGGGACGTAAGGAAGAAGGTCGATCTTGCTCAACACAAGCAGATCCGCCTTGAAGAAGATAGAAGGATATTTCAACGGCTTGTCTTCGCCTTCGGTCACGCTCAGCATGACTACCTTGGCGGCTTCGCCGAGATCATAACTTGACGGACAAACCAGATTGCCGACGTTCTCGATCAGCAGGAGATCGAGGTCTTCGAGGTTCCAACCTTCCAGATGCCGTTCGATCATGCGCGCGTCGAGGTGGCAAGTGCCGCCAGTCGTGATCTGCTTGACCGGAAAATGAAATCGCTTTAGCCGGTTTGCATCGTTCTCTGTCTGAATATCACCAGTCAGCACAGCCACGCGGGAAGTCCGCGGCAGGTTCTCCAGGGTACATTCCAGGAGGGTGGTCTTTCCCGATCCTGGGGAACTGATGATGTTCAGGCACAAAATGCCGTGTTCCTGAAACCGGTTGCGCAACTCGGCCGCAACGCGGTCGTTTTCACTGAGAACTTTTCGCTCCAACGGTACTCGGTCCATACTCTTCTACCTCCAGGTAGGCAAGCTCCAATTCGTCTCCGCTGATGCAAGTCGTTTCCATGCTGGCGCACTGCGGGCAGCGGGAATTGCAGTCACGCACCAGAAATTCTTGTGTACACACCTGACAGCGGTGGCGGCGTGGGCAGAATTCAATCCCGAGTTCTAGTTGCGCCAGATCGGTTTCGAGAATGATCGCGTCAAAACAGAAGCGCAGGGCATCCTGATCGATGGCTGCCATCTCACCAACGCGCAAACCCACTTTGCAAGGATACATTCCCGGATAGCGTTCCATCTCAGTTCTGACAGCCTCCAGCACCGAATTCGCGATACCCATCTCGTGCATACTTCCTCAGCAGATCCTCGGCAGTTGATCTCCCGCGAGCATGTCCACAATCCGCGTCGTGCCGAACGGCGTCCGCATCGTAACCAGCCCGGGATTCTCTCTCTTGACTGTGCCGATCACTTGCGTTTCCGCTCCCAAAGGATGTCGTCGCATGGCTTGCAGCAACACGTCAGCTGCGTCGGGCGCAACAATGGCAATCAGTTTTCCCTCATTGGCGACATACAATGGATCGAGCCCAAGCAATTCACACGCTCCGCGCACTTCTTCATGAACGGGAAGCGAATTCTCGTCCAGTTCGATCCCAACTCGCGAACTTTCCGCAATCTCATTCAGCGTGCTGGATACGCCGCCTCGTGTCGGATCCCGCATACAGCGAATGGCGGCGGTAGCGTCGAGCATTGTGCTCACTAGAGTGTGCAAGGCAGCGCTGTCGCTCTTGATTTCCGTCTCAAACTCCAGGCCCTCTCGCTGTGCCAGAATCGCAATACCATGGTCGCCAATGGAACCGCTGAGAAGGACGCAGTCTCCAGGGCGGGCACGGCTAGCAGAAAGGTCGATTCCTTCGGGCACCAGTCCGATGCCCGTTGTATTAATGAACAGTCCGTCGCCTTTGCCCTTCTCGACCACCTTCGTATCTCCGGTGATCACCTGCACACCGGCGTCCGAGGCCGCTTGCCGCAGAGAGTTCACGATGCGACGAAGTTGCTCCATCGGGAATCCCTCTTCGATGATGAACGCCGTGCTCAAGAACAGAGGGATTGCGCCGCCCATGGCCAAATCGTTTACTGTCCCGTGAACTGCGAGAGAACCGATGTCGCCACCGGGGAAGAACAATGGCTTCACAACAAAGGAGTCGGTCGTCACGGCGAGACGCTGCCCGTTCACGTTCACGATGGCCTGATCGTCCAGACGCGCCAGGACCGGATTCTGAAACGCAGGGAGGAAAATGTCGCGAATCAACTCAGCACTCAGCTTCCCTCCGCTGCCATGCCCGAGCAGGATCGTGTCCTTCGCCGGGAGCGGTGCCGGGCAACTGAGTTCGAATTTCAATTCGTCGGTCTTTGTAGCCACGCTCTCTCCTGATTGTTGCTACTCCCAGTTCCCAGTTCTAAAAAAGGCTCTCGCTCTTATTGAGAACTGACAACTGAGAACTGAGAACTATTCCCAACCGCATGACGCCGGTAGTGATAATAGGCGGCACATGCTCCTTCGGTGGACACCATCGGCGCCCCCAACGGATTTTCCGGCGTGCAGCGCATTCCGAATGCAGGACAATCCGTCGGCTTCTTCAATCCTTGTAAGACCAGTGCGCTAATGCACTCAGCCGGCTCATCCACCGATATCTCACTCAGTTCAAAAAGCAGATTGGCGTCGTAGGCGGCGTACTCTTCGCGCAATCGCAACCCGCTTTTCGGAATCAGCCCGATGCCGCGCCACTTCTGATCTGCAATCTCGAATACCTCGCCGACTACTTGTTGGGCCGGCAAATTTCCTTGCTGGCTCACCGACCGTACGTACTGATTCTCCATTTGGGCTTCTCCGGCTTCGAGTTGCCGGACGAGCATGAGCACTGCTTCCAGAATGTCGACTGGCTCGAATCCCCCGACCACAATCGGAATTCGAAAATCGCGGACCAGGCTGTCATATTCCGAGCATCCCATCACGGTGCAAACATGCCCGGGGGCAATGAACCCCTGCACACGGTTTTCACGCGAAGTCATCAACGCCCGAATCGCCGGTGGAACTAACACATGTGAAACCAGCATCGAAAAATTGCTCAACCCCTCGCGCCGCGCTTGCCACGCCGCCATCGCGTTTGCCGGCGCGGTCGTCTCGAAGCCAATCGCCAGAAAGACAACCTTGCGATCAGGATTCATGCGTGCGATCTTTACGGCTTCAGTCGGGGAGTATGCGATACGAACGTCGGCGCCTTGTGCCTTCGCACGAAGCAGGTCGGAGTGCGAGCCCGGAACCCGCAGCATGTCGCCATAGGAAACAAGAATCACGTCCGGACGCAGCGCCAGGGCAATCGCTTTGTCCACGGTCTCGAGCGGGGTGACGCAGACTGGGCATCCCGGACCATGCACGAGTTCAATCCCTGGTGGCAGCAGTTCATCGATGCCGTAGCGCATGATGGTGTGCGTCTGCCCGCCGCAGATTTCCATCAGCACCCACGGCTTGGTCACGCGCTGCGCGATCTCCGCGGCCAACGCGCGCGCAATGCGATGATCACGGTATTCGTCGAGATATTTCATATCGTGGTAGCCGCAGGCATGACTCTATCCACAGGCCTCAAACCGAACGGTGACGAAGATCACATCGCGACGTGACCTGGCACGGGGATCGAGCAGAAAAGCTGGCAGGCAGCAGGGCAGTGGCGCAACACCACGTCCCGCGGGGGGAATGGTCTGACCGGGGGAGTTACGCTTCCGCGGGCGGCAGTTCCCCTTCGAGGGCGCCCATCTCTTCCAGAAGCTTGTAGGTTCGTTCGGCCTCGGCGGCGTCGATCTTGCTGATCGCGAAGCCAACGTGGACCATCACGTAATCGCCGAGTCCCGCTTCAGGAACGAAGTTCAGAGAAACCTGGCGCACGATCCCGCCGAACTGTACGCGGGCCGAACGCAAAGGACCAATCTCCGCGACTTCGAGAACTTTCCCTGGGATTGCAAGGCACACGGCCAACGCTCCAAACTCCAGTACAACACCAGGGCGGCACGGTGATCTGTGATGCAAGTCACTAGCCGGTGTGACTTGAATCGATGAATAGGGGAGAGACTCTCGTCACGGAGAGTTTTTCGAGGGCTTATAAGACCGCCGCAGAACTTCGATAAACGCCGTTGTCGCGCAAGACAGCGTGCGGTCGCGCCGATACGCGAGGCCCAGTTCGCGGAACAGTTCGGCGTCTTCCAAGTCGATCAGTTTCACTCGTCCTGACGCCACTTCATCGCGAGCGAACGACGCGCTGATGAGAGAGACGCCTAAGTCCGCAGCTACGAAGCTCTTGATCATGCCGATGCTCGGTAACTCCATGCGAATCTGAAGTTCGTCACGATACGGACGGAACAGCTTATCGAGCAATCTCCGCGTGTGGCCAGTCTTCGGCAGCAGTATCGGATACTTCACGATGTCGCTGACGGCTGCGGTCTTTTGTTTCGCCAAAGGGTTGTCGGGGCTCACCATCAACATCAGCTTGTCGCGGAAAATCGGCTGGATCTCCAGACTCGGCGACTGGATGGGCAGCGTCAAGAAGCCAACTTCGATCGAGCCATTCTCCAGTTTTTCCGTGATCTTGTAGCTGAAGTTCCGGTAGATGTTGATTTGTACCAGCGGATAGCGCCGGCAATATTCGCCAAAGACCTCGGGAAGAACATAGAGGCAAGTTGCTTCATTGGCGCCGACGCGGAGGGTGCCGCGTGGCGTGCCGCTGTGGTCGGCCACCGCGACCAGAGATTCCTCCCGCAGCTTCCTCAATCTCTCCGCGTAGTCGTATAGAACCAGGCCGGCGGGAGTGAGTTTTACGGTCTTGCCCGAGCGGTCGAGGAGTCGATCGCCATACTCTTGCTCCAACTGGCGGATCTGGGCGCTGACGGCCGATTGCGAGCGGAAGACTTTCTCTCCGGCGCGCGAAAAACTGCCTTGTTTGGCCACTTCCAGAAACGTGATGAGCTGATCAAAATCCATTGTGTTTGTGCGGATTATAACGGACGCGACCTGCCTAGCGGAAAATTAGGCGGAATTCGCCGCCCGGCGTCAAAATTCGGAATTTTGCATCCTTAACATCGAAATTCTGAATTGTACTTTCGCGCTCAACTGGCAGTAACTAATGACTTACAGGTTTGCGTTCCTTGAGCCGACTGGAGCCGAAGTCTGCGATACGCCCCGCAGCCCCGCGGGCGCAGTTCCAACTCAAGAACAACTGACACGAATGCGGCCAGGATGCCGTGAACGATGCCATGTGGCAAGTGATGGAATGACGACGCGTCGACAAAAAACGAATACGCCCCCGCCCGCTCAGGGTTTGTACCATCCGGCGCAAGAGCATGATGCCTGTGGCATTGGATTTGTGGCCAACGTGCGCGGGCACAAGAGTCACGAAATCATCACCAAGGGAATTCAGGTGCTCCTCAATTTGGGGCACCGCGGCGCCTGCGGATGCGATCCTGAGACCGGCGATGGCGCCGGTATTCTGCTACAGATTCCACATCAGTTTTTCGTCCGCGAATGCCGAACCCTCGGGTTCGAACTGCCTGCACCAGGTGCCTATGGCGTGGGCATGACCTTCCTGCCCGTCGAGAAGCATCCGCGGCTGCAATGCGAAGGAATTCTGGAGCGCATAGTGCGCGAGGAGGGATTAACGCTTCTCGGTTGGCGCGATACTCCTTGTTTCGCCTCTATGATTGGCCGGGTTGCGCGTGGATCACAACCTTACATCCAGCAAATCTTTGTCGGCGGCGGCGCTTTTACGGACGAAGATGCCTTCGAGCGCAAGCTCTACGTAGTGCGCAAGCGTGCAGAGAGCGAGATCGCTGCCTCCGATATCGAAGATGCGAGCGTCTTCCACATCCCATCGCTCTCTTGCCGGACCATTGTTTACAAAGGCTTGCTACTCGCCACGCAGATCACGAATTTCTACAAGGAACTCTCCGATCCCGATGTGACCAGCGCTTTGTGCCTGGTGCATCAGCGCTTCTCGACCAACACGTTTCCGAGTTGGCAGCGCGCGCATCCGTATCGCTACATCGCGCACAACGGTGAGATCAACACGCTCAAAGGCAATGTCAACTGGATGCACGCCCGCCAGTCGCTGCTGCAGTCGCCTTTGTTCGGCGACGACATTAAGAAACTCTTTCCGATCATTGCGCCAGATGGCAGCGACTCCGCGAACTTCGATAATGCCGTCGAACTACTGTTGCAGTCCGGACGAAGCTTGCCGCACGCGATGGCGATGTTGATCCCCGAAGCGTGGGCGGGCAATCCGCACATGAAGCCGGAGAAGCGCGCTTTCTACGAATACCACGCGTGTCTGATGGAGCCATGGGATGGTCCGGCCGCCATCGCATTTACCGACGGCCGAGTCATCGGCGCGATCCTCGACCGCAATGGCTTGCGTCCCGGACGATACGTCGTTACCAACGACGACCACGTCATCATGGCGTCAGAAGCTGGTGTGCTCGACATCGCTCCCGAGCAGGTAAAGATGAAGGGTCGCCTGCAGCCAGGGAAGATGTTTCTGGTGGACACGGTGGAAGGCCGCATCGTGCCCGACAAAGAAATCAAGCAACGTCTGGCGTCGCGGCAGCCCTATGCCCAGTGGCTCAAAGACAATCAGATCACCATCGATCAACTGCCCGCGCCAACGCGCATGCACGAACCCGATGCGGAAACGCTGCTTCGACGGCAGCGTGCGTTCGGCTACAGCGATGAAGATCTGCGCATGATCCTCGGCCCCATGGCGTCGAAAGGCCAGGAACCGGTTGGGTCGATGGGCACCGATACGCCGCTCGCGTGTCTTTCGGATCGCCCGCAAGCGCTGTTCAACTATTTCAAGCAGCTCTTCGCGCAAGTAACGAATCCTCCAATCGATCCAATTCGCGAGGAGATCGTGATGTCGCTCGTCAGCTATATCGGAGCCGAGCGCAATATTCTCTCGGAGAATCCCGAAAACTGCCACATGCTGAAGCTGGCGCATCCGCTCCTTACGAATGTCGAACTGGAGAAGCTGCGCCGCGTTTCCACCGGCGATCTGCTGGCGATCACGCTGCCTGCGCTTTTCCGCGCCAGCGAAGGCGAAGCAGGACTCAGGCGCGGCCTCGAAGAGTTGTGCCAACGCGCTTCGCTTGCGGGCAGAGCGGGCTACACGCTGCTGATCATCTCTGATCGTGGGGTAAACAAAGACTACGCGCCGATGCCAAGCCTGCTCGCCCTGGCTGCTGTTCACAACCTGCTGGTGCAGGAGGAGACGCGAACCCAAGTCGCTCTCATCACCGAATCGGGCGAACCTCGCGAAGTGATGCACTTCGCGCTTCTCAGTGGATATGGCGCGAGCGCCATCAATCCATATCTGGCCCTCGAGAGTGTTGAAAGCCTCGCCCGGCGCGGCGAGTTGGCCGATGGGGTGACCCCGGAGCTCGCGGCGAAGCATTTCATCAAGTCCGTGAACAAGGGGCTGTTGAAGACCTTTGCCAAGATGGGCATCTCGACCTTGCAGAGTTATCAGGGCGCGCAGGTCTTCGAAGCGATCGGCCTGAACAAGAATCTGATCGATGCGTATTTCTCCGGTACCGCCTCTCGATTGGAAGGCGTTGGCCTCGATGTGCTTGCTCGCGAAGCTCAGATGAAGCACGAGCACGCATTTCGTCCACTGACCGACTCGGAGACTGAACTGGCAGTCGGAGGCACGTATCACCAGCGCGTCAACGGCGAGTACCATTTGCTGAACTCATCGACCATCAGCAAGTTGCAGCAGGCGGTGCGGCAAGACAGCTTCCAGACTTTTCAGGAGTACACCGACCTCCTCGACAAGCAAAGCAGCAACATGGCGACGCTACGCAGTCTGATGAAGTTGAAGAAGAGCGCCACGCCAGTTCCGATCGAGGAAGTCGAGGTCGCCAAAGAAATTGTCAAGCGCTTCACCACCGGAGCGATGTCATTCGGCTCAATCAGCAAAGAAGCCCACGAAACTCTAGCCATCGCTATGAATCGCATCGGCGGTAAGTCGAATACCGGCGAAGGCGGCGAGGATGAAGGGCGTTTCAAGCCAGACGCTAACGGAGATCTTCGCCGCAGTGCCGTGAAGCAGGTTGCTTCGGCGCGCTTTGGCGTGACCGCGAACTACCTCGTGAATGCCGATGAGTTGCAGATCAAGATGGCGCAGGGCGCTAAGCCGGGCGAGGGTGGCCAGCTTCCCGGGCACAAGGTCGATGAAGAGATCGCGCGCCTGCGGCATTCCATTCCCGGAGTAGGTCTGATTTCGCCTCCTCCACATCACGACATTTATTCGATCGAAGATCTCGCACAGCTGATCTACGACTTGAAAAATGTTAATCCGCAGGCTCGCATTGCCGTGAAGCTGGTGGCAGAAGTCGGAGTCGGCACGGTGGCAGCGGGCGTCGCCAAGGCGCACGCTGATGTCGTCCTGATCAGCGGGGACAGTGGCGGCACAGGTGCCTCGCCGCTCAGCTCGATCAAACACGCTGGCATCCCTTGGGAGCTCGGACTCGCAGAAACGCAACAGGTCTTGTTACTGAATGATCTCCGCAGCCGCATTCGTGTACAGACCGACGGAAAATTGCAGACCGGCCGCGATTTAGTAGTCGCGGCGCTGCTCGGCGCCGAAGAATTCGGATTCGCCACCACTCCGCTGATCGCCATGGGCTGCGTCATGATGCGCAAGTGCCACCTCAATACCTGTTCTGTTGGCATCGCTACGCAGGATCCGGTGCTGCGCAAGCGTTTTCAAGGACAGCCCGAGCACGTTATCAACTTCTTTTTCTTCCTCGCGGAGCAGGTGCGACGGTATATGGCGGAGCTCGGCTTCCGTCACATGGACGAGATGATCGGCCGCGTCGACATGCTCGACGTGCAACCTGCGCTGGATCATTGGAAGGGCCGCGGCCTCGATCTCTCAGCAATTCTCTACAACCCGCCGGTGCCGTCTCGCGTGGCCCGCCGCTGCGTGCACGCGCAGGACCACGGGTTAGTGCAGGCGCTCGATCACCAGCTACTCGCCGAAACGCAGGCCGCCATCGAGACTCTGTTGCCCGTGGAAATCAAGCTGCCGGTGCGCAATGTTCACCGCTCCGTCGGAACCATGCTGAGCGGCGCGATTGCCCGCCGCCATGGTTCGACTGGTCTCCCAGACGACACAATTCGTATCAACCTCGCGGGTTCCGCGGGGCAAAGTCTCGGTGCGTTCCTGACCAAAGGAGTCACGCTCACGCTTGAAGGTGAGGCGAACGACTATGTCGGCAAGGGCCTCTCGGGTGGACGACTGATCGTGTATCCGCCGCGCGCGTCCACGTTTGCTCCCGAAAAAAATATCCTGATCGGCAACGTCGCTCTCTACGGCGCGACCAGCGGCGAAGCATTTTTTAACGGAGTCGCAGGCGAGCGTTTTGCAGTTCGCAACTCCGGTGCAACGGCCGTCGTCGAAGGACTCGGCGACCACGGCTGCGAGTACATGACTCGAGGCTTGGTCCTCGTCCTCGGAGCGTGTGGCAGAAATTTTGCCGCCGGCATGAGTGGCGGCGTCGCCTACGTTTTCGACGAATGCGGGGATTTCACCGAGAAGCGTTGCAATCTGGAGTCGGTCGATCTCGAACCGCTTTTCGAGGCTCAGGAAGCCCATCGTGCGGACGGCCAGCGAGCCGAAATAAAGTTGGTCCGAGATCTCGTCACCCAGCATCTGTCGCTGACGGGCAGTCCCCGCGCAGCGTGGATTCTCGACAACTGGTCGGAGGCGCTGTCGCGGTTTATCAAAGTTTTCCCACACGAGCACAAGCGCGCGCTCGGTGTGAGCCGTCGCCGTCAGAACTACATCCCAACTCCGCCCCTCGCCGTTGTCGCGCCGTCCGCGCAGGTGCACCATGGGTAAGGACACCGGCTTTCTCGAATACGGTCGCGAACTCGCTTTACGTCGTCCCGTGACGCAGCGTGTCAACGATTGGTTTGAGATCTATCTCGATTTCCCCGAACCGAAACTGCGCACCCAGGGCGCTCGCTGCATGGATTGCGGCGTGCCCTTCTGTCACACCGCCTGTCCCGTCAACAATTCGATTCCCGATTGGAACGATCTTGTTTATCGCGGCCGTTGGAAAGAAGCAGTCCGCGAGCTTCATGCCACCAACAACTTTCCGGAATTTACCGGCCGGATTTGTCCCGCGCCGTGCGAAGCGTCATGCGTGCTGGGCATTAATCAGCCCGCAGTTACCATCAAGCAGATCGAGAAGAATGTTGTCGAGCGCGGCTTTGCGGAGGGATGGATCAGACCGGAACCGCCTAAAGTCCGCAGCGGAAAGAAAGTCGCTATTGTTGGCTCGGGCCCTGCCGGATTAGCTGCGGCCCAGCAGTTGTGCCGCGCCGGTCACTCCGTCGTGGTGCATGAGAAGTCCGATCGCCTCGGGGGGTTGCTGCGCTACGGCATTCCGCAGTTCAAGCTGGAAAAACACATCGTGGATCGCCGCCTGGAGCAGATGTCCGCCGAAGGTGTGAAATTCATCACCAATGCGGAAGTAGGCAAGAATGTTGTTGTCGAGGACCTGCGCAATGATTTCGATGCCATCGTCCTGGCCGGAGGCGCCGAGCATCCGCGCGATTTGCTTGTTCCTGGGCGCGAACTGGAAGGCATTCATTTCGCCATGGAGTTCCTCGGGCAATCGAACCGACGCTGTTTAGGCGACTCCATCGACCCAGCGACCGAAATCTCTGCCGCTGGGAAACATGTGGTCATCATCGGAGGCGGCGACACCGGCGCAGACTGCCTCGGCACCTGCCACCGGCAAAAGCCACTATCGGTGCAGCAGTTCGAGATCCTGCCGAAGCCTCCTGACGATCGCTCTCCGCTCACGCCCTGGCCGCTGTGGCCGATGCAGTTGCGCACCGAAGGCGCGCACGAGGAAGGTGGGGTGCGCGACTGGGGCCTTGCTACCACAAGATTCACGGGCGCCGGGCGCGTCCAGCAATTACATGCTGTTCGAGTCGGCCCACCGCCCAAATTCGAACCCATCGCTGGCAGCGAATTCACGGTGAACGCGGACCTGGTCCTGATCGCGATGGGTTTCATCGGCCCAGTGCGGAATGGAATGATCGACCAACTGGGAGTCAAACTCGACTCGCGCGGCAACGTGGAGACCGATCACAACAATATGTCATCGGTGCCTGGAATCTTCGCCGCTGGCGATATGCGGCGCGGCCAGTCGTTAGTTGTGTGGGCGATCGCTGAAGGCCGCAAGGCGGCCGCAAGTGTCGATGCTCACCTGCGAATGAAAGCGATACCGCTAATCGTGCCAGCGGTGTCGGCGCAACAATCGTTAGTTTCCTAAACAATAGCTGCCGGGGTCTTGCCTCTTTCGAGACCTGGGTTTGAATGCTATCGACCTGCCCACTCCAACCGCTTCGCGGCCGACTCAACCAGCGCTGCCTCATCTTCCAACACCTTGGCAACGCGCACGATTTCATGGTCTGCCTCTGCGTATCTCTTCTGCTCGATCCCTTCGCGCACTCCCGGCATCGTCTTGACTCCGTATCCCGTGTAAACGCCCGGAGCATACAGCAGATGCTTGTACCACGGACGTCGTGGCAGTCCGTCGGCATTGGTCAGCCGCCGCTCGCTCTCGATCATGTCCCGGTTCAAAGCGTTGATGGTCGCCGCCTGAGCTTCATCTCCCAGACTCGCCTGCTTCTTCGCCAGTGCTTCGTGATAATGTTTCGCGCTGCGAGTAAGAGACTCGACGGCATTCTGCATTGGCGCGAAATTTAAATGCGGCGGAACATCTTCCCGCGGCGGCGCAACCGTTGGACGCCTCGGATCCAGGGTCGCTTTGAATAGTCCTTCGTCCAGTTCCTGGTTACGCTCGCGAATCTCCTCCTGCTTATCGGCAAGCAGCTTCTGAAGGTTTTTCATGTACCGTTCGACCGTATCGGCAAGATTCACAAAATCGAACGGCAGCACCTCAGAGTCGGCCAGTCGCATTACGGACGTCCCCACGGTTTGCGCCAGCGCTCGCCCGTAGACAAAGTCCGTGTCCGAGAAATGTGTGTACCAGTAGAAGTCGTCGTAAATGGAGTGATAGATCCCCTGTTCATCTTCGCCGCCGTATCCCAGGTCCAACGTGGCAATGCCCAGGTGATCGATGAACCCCGTGAAATCCGTTCCCGACCCTAGCGCGCCGATTCGCAAATCCACCCGCTGCCGCAATTCTTTCTTGTCTTCGACCGATTGTGCGTCCGCAATCGCATTTAGCTGGACACGCTGCCACGCGGTCATCTTTGTTTCCGGATCTTCAATATCCCGTGCCACTCCATTGATGAACTGCTCCAGGCTGTGAGACCCGTTCATGTTCAGAACGCCACGGTCGTTGCCATCGGTGTTGATGTACACGGCGGCATGTTGCCGCAACTCATCGGCGTGTGTTTCTACCCATTCTGTCGAGCCGAGCAGCATGGGCTCTTCACCGTCCCAGGCGCAATAAATGATCGTTCGCCGTGGCTTCCATCCCTCCTTCAGCAAAAGGCTCAGCGAGCGCGCTTCTTCGAGCAACGCGACCTGCGCTGAAATCGGATCTTCGGCGCCATTTACCCACGCATCATGATGATTGCCACGAATAATCCACTCATCCGGAGCGACGCTGCCCGGAATCTTGGCAATCACGTCGTACACCGGCTTGATGTCCCAATTGAAGGCGACTTTCAAATGGACCTTCGCTGGACCGGGCCCCACGTGGTAGGGAATTGGCAGCGAACCGCGCCATTCCTCCGGCGCCATCGGTCCCGCCAGAGCCGCCAGCAACGGTTGTGCATCTCCGTAGGAAATCGGCAACACCGGAATCGTCGTGATGCTCTTCGCATCTTTCAATTCCAGGCGCTTCGCGCCGGGTGTCGCTCCGATGCCGGGTGTCAATGGATCGCCGGGGCTCACAGAGGCGAAATCCATAACGCTGCCACGCTGCACTCCATCCGCGGGACGCATCGGGCCCGCCGGGAACACATTATCGACGGTGTAACCGTCGTCCTTTGGTTCGGAGTAGATCAGGCAGCCGATGGCTCCGTGCTCTGCGGCAACCTTCGGTTTTACCCCGCGCCAGCTGTGATAGTACTTGGCGATGACGATCGCGCCCTTCACCGAAATGCCTAGCCGGTCGAGTTTTTCGTAATCTTCCGGCAGTCCGTAGTTCACAAAAACAAGCGGCGCTGTAACGTCACCGTCGATCGAATAGGCGTTGTATGTGGGCAACTGTTCTGATTTCTGATTCGACGTCGGATCCACCGCCAGCACCGGCTCATCCAGCTTGGCAGTGAACTTCGTGGGCGCAAGCATCTCCAGCACACGAACTTTCGGAGTCGGGAAGAGAACGTCGAACTGTTCGATGTGCGCGTCCAGTCCCCATTCCTTGAAGTGAGAAAGAATCCATTCGGCGTTGTCTTTGTCGTAGGGTGAGCCGACGTGATGCGGGCGAGCGCTCAGCCGCCGCATGTATTCCCGCAGATTCGTTGGGTCCGGGATGGCGCGGAACTTCGTCTCCCACTCCCGCTCGTTCTGGCTGGCACGTGGCGAATAGCCGACGAGAGAAGCCTGACTTGCGGCGGCGTCAGCGCCAAAGGACAACGATGGAATTACCAGGGTAAAGATCAGAACAATCGCGGCGAACGGTCGCATGCGGCTCCTTCTGTCAAAGGGGGCAATTATAGCCGCACGCTGCATTCGCCGAATGCCGGTTCCCCGTGAAGTGCCGTTTTACTTGACGAATGTCAGCCCGTGAGGGATGAATCGCGAAAACACGTAGGCGTAGAGCATGACGATGACCCCCACAATCGCGCCGAGAGCCACCGAATGCCACACCACGAACCGGAAGATGGTGCCTTCGTTCCCAACCTGTTCGGTAGCCGAGGTAGCAATCGTGATCGATTGCGCGTCCACCATCTTGCCCATCACGCCGCCCGCGCTATTGGCCGCGCACATGAGGACGGGATCAATCCCGAGTTGTTGCGAAGTAATGCGCTGCAAGCTCCCGAACAGCGCATTCGACGATGTGTCACTTCCAGTTAGCGCAACTCCGAGCCAGCCGAGGAAAGTACCGAAGAAAGGATAGAACCAACCAGTACGCGTAAAAGCAAGGCCGAGCACCGCATCGAGGCCGGAGTAGCGCGTCACGTAACCGAGTCCGAGCATGAAGGAGATCGCGATCACCGCCAGCCGCATCCGCACCAGCGTGCGCCAGAAAGTCTTGGCCAGTCGAGCCGGGCCCATGCCGAGGAGTAGTCCGGAGAGAATCGCCGCCAGAAAGCATCCCGTGCCAGTGGCGGACAACCAGTTAAAGTCATAGCGCGCAGCTTCAGGAGTCGGCTTCGCAACCACGGGCGCTGCGCGATAAATGGCGTTGTGCAGCAGCGGGACGTCCCAGCCCGGCGGCCCCGGCCTGACTTTTCCGTCCGGCAGCATGACCTTGAAAGACGGAGTGGTCGCTTGATTGATGGCCAGTTTTATCTTCGGCAAACCCCACAGCAGAACAAAGAGGGACAGAATCGCAAACGGCATCCACGCTTTCAATACTTGCCCGATCGGATATGTGCGCACCGTGCCATATCCATCGAATTCTTTAGCGGTCCATTCTCCGCCCGCTCGATCGGTGATCGCATCGGTCGGCAGAGGAAGTCGCTCGTCCTTTTTGTCGTAGTCGAAGCGCCAGATTTTCTTTGGCTTCCATAGATGGAGAAACGCTACGGTGGCGATAATCGATACGACTCCGCCCATGATGTCGACCAGATTGCTGTCCACGTAGTTCGACCAGAAGAACTGAGTAATGCCGAATGAGAACCCAACCACCAGAATGGCGGGCAGAACTTCAAACGTCTCACTCCATCCCACCATGGTTCGCACCAGCCAGAACGGCACGATGACCGCGGTAAAAGGAAGGATGCGGCCGATCATTGCATTGAGATCAGACTCCGGAAGCGCAGTGACCGCCGCCAGTGTGTGTACCGGGAGTGCCGATCGCTCCCCAAGCTACCGGGGCGGTGTTAGCAATCAGATTCAGTGCGGCCGCGTGGAACGGCCGAAAGCCGAGACCGATCATGAAGGCTCCAGCAATTGCCACGGGAGCGCCAAAGCCAGCCGCGCCTTCGATGAATGCGCCGAAACAAAACGCTACCAGCAATACTTGAAGACGCCGGTCGGGCGTGATGCCGGCGACCGATTCCTTCATGATTTCGAATTGGCCGGTCTCGACGGAGATGTCGTAGAGATACACGGCGGCGAGCACGATCCAGGCAATCTTCAGCAAACCAAACGCAACGCCATAGCCAAAGCTCATGGCGGCGAGGGTGAGCGGCATTTTGAAGAATAGAACGGCCACGGTGCCCGCGGTCAAAGCTCCGGCGATCGCGCACAGGTGAGGTTTTACTTTAAGACCGGCGAGCAGGCCGAACAGGACAATAATCGGCAGCGCTGCAACCAGAGTAGAAAGCCACCAGCGACCAAAGGGGTCATAGACCTGAGTCCAATGCATGATGCATCCCCGCCTTTCGACCAATAGCGCAAAAGAATCTACCAGCATGCGAGCAAAAGCAAGGAAAAATTCCGCAGCCTCGCGAACCGAACCACAGGATGCGATGTCGCGGCACTCCCACGCCCGTGTCTGCCGCAACACGGACGCATTCGTCCGCGAGACATCGCCCAGCCGCTAACTGGTTGAAAGTCCTGCTTCTTCACCGAGCCGTTGACCAGTTCTCGTTTGGCATCGCCAGTGCATTCCTGTAGCTGCAGCACTGTGAGCACTGGAGGAGATCATGGAACACCTCGCGAAGAATGGCTTCAAAAAGGAAATCGGCGCGCGACTCACTCTCGCGCTTCTCGTGGTAGCAACGCTTCTGTCTGGCTGGGTATTGGCGCAAGATGATCATCGTCCGCCACAAGTCGGCGAAGGATGCTTGCTGTTTCTCTCCCCGGTCTCCGGACTGTACGAAACCGTGCCGCTCGTTCACACCGATGCCGCGATCGATGTCCGCGGACTGGTCGCCTCCGCTACAGTGACCCAACAATATGCGAACGACAGCACCGCGCCCATTGAAGCCGTTTACGTTTTCCCGCTTCCACATGATGCTGCCGTGTATGACCTGGAACTGCGGGTGGGCAATCGCATCATTCGCAGCGAAATCCACGAGCGCGAGGAGGCGAAGCGCGTTTATCAGGCCGCGAAGGCTGAAGGAAAGCGCGCCGCAATCGTCGAGGAAGAGCGTCCCAACATCTTCACGACTTCGGTAGCCAACATCATGCCCGGCGACCACGTCGACGTTCGACTGCGTTACGTTGAACCGTTGCGCTGGGAAGAAGGAAAAGTCCGGCTCGTCTTTCCCATGGTTGTGGGTCCGCGCTACATCCCCGGAACGCAGGCAGTTGGCCATATAGGCACTGGTTGGGCCCCCGACACGAATGCGGTGCCCGATGCCTCGCGCATCACACCGATTATCCGCAATCCCGAAAGCCGCTCCGGACACGACATTTCGGTCACGGTCGATCTTGACCCCGGTTTCGAAATTGCCTCCATCAAAGGAATTTCGCATGCGATCAATGTCAATCGATTGGCCGACGGCCGCCAGCGCGTCGCACTGGCCAGCAGTGTGACCCTTCCGAACAAGGACTTCGTCCTCGAGGTGCAGCAGGCGGAAACTACACAGCCGAAGGCAACGCTGTTCCTCTCTCCCGGCGGCGATACGGGAGAAACTCATTTTCTGCTGGCTGCATTTCCGCCCGCGGTTCAACCTGCGCAGCGAATGCCGGTGGAAATGCTCTACATGATCGACGTGTCAGGTTCCATGGAAGGTACCTCCATCACGCAGGCCCGCGGAGCGTTGTTGCAGGCGCTTGATCGGCTGACCCCGAACGATCGTTTCGGGATTCTCGCTTTCAGCAGCGGCTATCACGAACTTGCACCCGAGCCCTTACTAGCCACCGAAAACAATCTCGCTGCAGCGCGCCGGTACGTCGAAAGTCTGCGGGCTGGTGGTGGCACCGAGATGCTCCCGGCTCTGATTCACCTGATGCGCAAGCCGCAATCCGAGGGCTACCTGCGCCACATCATTCTTATGACGGATGGCGATCTCGGCAACGAAGAGGAAATTTTCACCGCCCTTCGCAGCGACCTGGGCAATGCGCGCCTGTACACGGTTGCCGTTGGCAGCGCTCCCAATCTATTTCTCGCCACCAAGATGGCCCAGTTCGGGCGCGGCACCTTCACTCACATCGCGGACATCAACGAAATCCGCGAACAGATGACCCACCTATTCGACAGCATCGACAGTCCCGTGCTCACCGATGTGAAGTTGTCGTTCGAAGGAGTCGAGGTGGCGGACATGTATCCCGATCACCTGCCCGACCTCTTTCTGCGGCAACCCTTATTGGTCTACGGGCGCATTGCCAAAGGGCGAGTCGGGAAAGTCCATCTCACTGCACGAGCGGGCAATAACCCATACGAAGCCACCATCGCATTCGACGCTTCGAGGGCGAAGTTCCATCCCGGTATCACCACACTGTGGGCGCGCCAAAGCGTGGAAGAGTTGATGGATCACTGGCGTCAGTCTGACGAGAACGTGCGTGCGGAGATTCGCTCCACGATCATCGCTCATGCGATCCGCTACCGGCTCGTTACAAAGTTCACGTCGCTGGTCGCCGTCGAGCAAGTCATTGTGAATCCTGGCGGCCAGTCCAACACCGCTGCGGTGCCCACCGAATTCCCATCCGGATGGCAGATGGACAAAGTCTTCGGCGCTCCCGCAACCGGCACCACCGATTCCTTCTTCGAAGCTCTCGGGTTGGCGCTGCTGCTCACGGGTTTTGCTCTCATCGGCCTGACACGGAAAGCTGGAGCGTTGTCATGAAAGCGCTGCGGTTCATCGCGCTTGTAATTCTGATCGCGGGAGGATGCCTCACAGCTCGCGCCTTGTACCTGCGGGCCAAGGCGGAGTTGGCGGGCATCCTCATTCGCCGCGCTTGGGATCAAAGTCTGCAGACAGGCACACCGCACAAACCATGGCCGTGGGCCGACACGTACCCGGTGGCCCGTTTGCAGATTCCACGGCTGGGTTATGACGAGATTGTGCTCGATGGCGCAACTCCCCGCACCTTGGCTTTCGGCCCGGCTCGCCTATTCAGCGGTGCCGATTTCGGAGAGCCCGGAAATCTCGTCCTCGCCGGTCACCGCACAAGCTGGTTTCGGCCGCTGGAGTCGGTCGCGAAAGATGACCGCATCCAGATCGCATGGTTTGACAAACGAGCTCGCCAGCACACCGGAACTTATCAAGTAACTAAAATTCAGATAGTCGACCCAAAAGATGTGAGCTTGCTTGCGCCCACCGACGATGACGCGCTCACTCTCATCACCTGCTATCCCTTCGGCCACGGCCCGAGTTCTCCGCAACGCTTTGTCGTGCGCGCGGTGCCGCTGCCCACTTCCGCGACCGGCCCCGTGCGGCCGAAAATGTTAAATTAGAAGGTTCATGTCTGCCCCTAATTCTCTCTTCATACGCGCCGCCAAGGCTCAGCCCACCGAACGAACTCCGATTTGGCTGATGCGCCAGGCTGGACGCTACATGGCCGAGTACCGCGCCATCCGCAAGCAATATTCCCTCATCGAGATCTGCAAGAAGCCCGAGATCGCGGCTCAAGTCACGATCGAAGCGGCCGAGATTCTCAAAGTGGATTCGGCCATCATCTTTGCCGACCTGCTTCTGCCGCTTGAAGTGATGGGATTGCCTTTTCACTTCTCTGCCGGCGAAGGGCCGAAGATTGAAAAGCCCATCCGCACGCCCGAAGACATTGCCCACCTGCGCACCGATCGTGCTGCCGACCTCGGCTACGTATCGGAGGCCATCAAGCTGGTTGTCAAACACTTTGGCGACAAGCTTCCCGTCATCGGTTTCTGCGGCGCGCCATTCACGCTGGCCAGCTACATGATCGAAGGCGGAGGCTCGCGCAACTACGTCCACGCCAAGAAGATGATGTACTCGCAGCCCGCCGCGTGGAACGAGCTGATGAAGAAACTGGTGGCGGTGACGGCCGAGTATTCCGCCGAGCAGGTGCGCGCCGGAGCCGATACCATCCAGATCTTCGACAGCTGGGTCGGCTGCCTCAGCGTCGAAGACTATCGCCGCTACGCTCTGCCCCACGTGACCGACCTTGTGAAGCGCCTGCAGAAGACCAGCGTGCCGGTCATCTACTTTGGCACCGATAGTTCAACGCTTCTTCCGTCGATGCAGGAGACGGGCGCCGAAGTGATCGGCCTTGACTGGCGCATTCCGCTCGACACTGGATGGAAGAGCCTCGGCAACAAAGGTTCCGTGCAAGGCAATCTCGATCCCGTCGTGCTTTTTGCTGATTGGAAAGAAATCAAGAAGCGTGCCGAAAATATTCTTCGGCAGGCCGCCGGACGCCCCGGTCACATTTTCAATCTAGGCCACGGCATTCTTCCCGAGACTCCGGTGGATAACGTGATAGCACTCTGCGCCTACATCCGCGACCACTCGGCGGAGTTCAAGAGATGAACCCCTGTCCGCTGGGCCTCGCCGGCCAGTGCTACTGCGCCAACCACGTCAGCTCTTTCGCCACGTCGAGCCCGTCAAGAACCGCTGTCCTGCTCCTCGCCCACGGCACTCCCGACAATCCCGACCAGATTCCAGAGTACCTCGGCTACGTCACCGGAGGCCGCCCGCTCCCACCGCAGGTCGTCGAAGAAATCCGCCACCGCTATTCGCTGATCGGCTCCTCGCCGCTGACCTGCTGGACTCTTCTCCAAGCAGACCAGCTTTCGCAAGTACTCCACCTGCCGGTCTTTGTCGGCATGCGCAACTGGAAGCCCTTCATCGCTGATGCCGTCATGGCGATTGCCGCCCAGGGATTCGAACGCGTCATTGCCGTCTGCCTGGCTCCGCAAAATTCGCGGACCAGCGTAGGACTCTACCGGCGCGCCGTTGCTGGCGAAGAGACTCTTCCGTTCGCTCTCAATTTCGTGGACGAGTGGCACGACCAGCCGCTCCTGGTCAAGGCCTTCGCAGAAAACCTGCGCGCCGGATGGGCCAAAGCCAACGCCGAATACGGCGGAACGCTGCCCATCATCTTCACCGCCCACAGCGTGCCCGCGCGCACCATCGCCGAAGGCGATCCCTACGAAGCCCAGTCCAAAGAAACCGCCCAGTTGGTGGCGAAAGCAGCCGGCCTCGCAGACGATGCCTGGACCTTCGCCTTCCAAAGCCAAGGCATGTCCGGAGGCCAGTGGATCGGGCCCACCGTAGAAGAAACAATTCTGAGCCTCAAAGCCAAAGGCCACCGCGGAGTGTTCATTCACCCCGTAGGCTTCCTCTGCGATCATGTAGAAGTGCTCTACGACATCGACATCTTCTTCAAACAGTTCGCAGAAAAACAAGGCATGCGCCTATGGCGAGCCGAATCGCTGAATGGATCGAAGACATTGACGGCAGCGCTGGCCGCGTTGGTGCGAAGCCGGGTTGAAGCGATCGGCAATTAGCGACCGAGGCGTGGACGCGAACGTTCGGGATAGCTGGTGCAAATGCTTTTCGACAGTTATGGCATCCAGCGATCCGATCGGTTGCGTTATTGCTTGCCACCCCGACCGACGCGCAAGCCGCTTCGCATTGACAGGAGAAGCATGAAAAGACCGAACACAATCGCAACTATGCCGAGAGGAATAATGACGTGTCGCAAGTGGGTTCGATAATCCGTGAACACGAACAGTTGCAGCCATCGAAGACCGACGGCGAGGGAGATCAAACCGACAATGGCTACTGCAGTTCGCATGTCTATGCATTATCGCAGTATCGCGGCTCCGACTGGGTGGCCGCATCACATGACCGGCGTAATATCGCTATTACACCAATAACGCTCAGGATCGGCTCATACACGCCGCGAATTATGTCACGTTTGGTGACCGAAGCGAGGCCGGAAGCCTGAAGGGGAATACCGAACACCGACCTATGCCACGAATCGCCATCATCGGCGGCGGAATCTCCGGCCTGTCGGCCGCGTTCACGCTTGAAGAAAAACGCCAGTCCGGCGCCCAGTCCGACACAAGGATCGAGTACGTCGTTTTCGAAGCCGCCCCGCGCCTCGGCGGAGTCATGGTCACCGACCGCACTAACGACGAAGGCTGCCTGATCGAAGCCGGCCCCGATTCCTTCCTCACAGAAAAACCCTGGGCCGCCGACCTCTGCCGCAAAATCGGACTGGGCGATCAACTCATCGGCTCCAACGACGCCGACCGCAAAACTTACATCGTCGTTCATAAGAACGGTCGCGACAAACTCGTCGTCATGCCCGACGGCCTCATGTTCATGGTGCCGACCAAAATTCTGCCGACGGTGTTCTCGCCGCTCTTCTCCCTTCGCACGAAAATGCGCATGGCCGCCGAGTGGTTCCATCCGCCGCACAAAGCTTCCGAAGACGAGACCGTAGCCCAGATGGTCGAGCGCCACTACGGATCGGAGATGGTTGACCTGCTTGCCGATCCGCTGCTCTCTGGCGTCTACGGAGGCGAAGCCACCGACCTCAGCGTCCGCGCCGTGCTGCCGCGCTTCGCCGACATGGAATCGAAACACGGCAGCCTCGGCCGCGCCATGCTAGCCGCCCGCCGTAAAATGTCCAGCGCCGCGAAAGCCCCCGCAAAGCCGCTTTTTACCTCTCTCAAAGACGGAATGCAGCAGATGGTCGATGCTCTGGTCGCTCGTCTGAACCCGGCGGCGCTGAAGACGTCGTCACCAGTGCAATCCGTGATCCGGCAGAATAACGGCTGGACGGTTTCCGCTGGATACCAGACCGATCAATTCGATGCCGTGATCATCGCAACCCCAGCTCACGCCGCCGCCGCCGTGCTACAGGCGGCCGACGGGAACTTGTCTCGCGATCTGGGCGAAATCCGGTACAGTTCATCGGTGACCGTCACGCTGGGGTACGACGAGAAAGTGCGCCAGTCGCTGCCTCCAGGATTCGGATTTCTAGCGCCGCGCAGTGCTGGCCGGCGCATGCTCGCCGCGACCTTTGTCCACAACAAATTTCCCCACCGCGCTCCCGAGAATCGCGCCATTGTCCGCTGTTTTCTTGGAGGCGCGCGTGACGAGCAGATCCTGCTCTCAACCGAAGACGAAATTCTTCGCATCGTGCGCAAGGAACTGCGCGAAATCATCGCGCTCGAAGCCGAACCTCTTTTCGCCCGCGTTTACAAATGGAAATCGGCAATGGCGCAATATTCAGTCGGCCATCTCGAACGTCTGCAACGGATCGAGTCGTTGCGCCAGAAGCTGCCGGGCCTCGCGCTCGCCGGCAACGGCTATAGCGGCATCGGTGTGCCGGACTGCGTTCGCTCGGGCTCCGACGCCGCCTCTAAAGTCCTGTCGGAGATGGGAATGTGGGCGTCCGCCTAGGGAAGCAATTACCCGAGTAATATCTCCTTCGAATTCTCCGTTGCGGAAAACTAATCCTTTGCGGCAGGGTTAGTACAATCATCTAGAAGTGTGGGGAGCTGCTATGAAAACTCCGTTTATTTTGCTTTGTCTCGCCGGTTCGATCTGCTTTGCACAGCAAAATTCACAAGACATGAAGGGCATGGACATGCCCGGCCACGATATGTCGCAAATGAACGGTCACGACATGTCAAAAATGGTCCAGGATTCTGGCGAAGACGCCGATGCCAGCGCGCACGCCATGCATTCCATGGAAGGTCATCACATGGACATGGGGCCGCACATGAAGATGACCGCGCTCCGCGCCCCTCAGCCGGGCGATGCCGAGAAGGCTCAGAAGGTCGCCGAAACCGCCCGGGGCGTCATGGAGAAGTACAAGGATTACCAGGTCGCCCTGAACGAAGGCTTCAAGATCTTTCATCCCGAACTTCCCCAAAAGCAATATCACTTCACGAACTACCGCTACGCGTTCGAAGCGGCATTCAACTTTAATCCCGAGCATCCGACCTCGCTGCTCTACGAGAAAAACGGCGATGGTTATCGTCTAGTCGGCGTAATGTACACGGCTCCGAAGCGCTATACGGAAGACGATTTGAACCAGCGTATCCCATTGAGCATCGCGCAGTGGCATGAGCACGTAAATTTCTGCAAAGCGCCAGAAAGCCACAAACAGGACTTCTTGAGCCCCAATCCCAAGTTTGGATTGCGAGGATCCATTACGACTCAAGCTGAGTGCGATGCGGCTGGCGGTGAATTCCATCCCGTGATCTTCAGCTGGATGGTGCATCTTTATCCGCTGGAGAAAGACCCGGCGAACGTCTGGTCGGTCGATCGCCAGCACGCAGACTGAGCTTCACGTCCGGTCGTACTCTTTTCACATTGCCTTGCCGTCCCGCGCATCGCTCGCTATTATGCGATGACATGAAAACGGTGACCCTGGTCCTCTTCCTATCGCTGGCCGCGTCCAGCTACGCGCAAACCACAGCGACATCCAAAGAGATCGAAGCTGTTTATCCCGCAGCCCACGATCTCTATGTCGATCTTCATCAGAACCCCGAATTGTCCTCACACGAGACGCAGACCGCCGCCAAACTCGCCGCTCGTCTACGAGCCTTGGGCTATGACGTCACTGAAGGAGTCGGCGGTACCGGCGTCGTTGCGATCCTCAAGAACGGCTCCGGGCCCACGGTCATGCTGCGCACGGAACTCGATGCACTTCCGGTCGAAGAAAAGACCGGCCTGCCCTATGCGAGCAAGGTTCACACCAAAGACGACTCTGGACGCGATGTCCCGGTGATGCATGCCTGTGGCCACGACGTGCACATGGCCACGCTGGTTGGAACGGCCGACATCATGGTGCACAGCAAAGCGAGTTGGCACGGCACGCTGATGCTGATTGGCCAGCCCGCCGAAGAGACCATATCCGGCGCCAAACGCATGATCGAAGACGGCCTGTTCACGCGCTTCCCAAAGCCGACGCTAGGCTTCGCGCTCCACGTGGGCAACGAACTCCCCGCCGATCAGGTAGGAATCACTCCCGGCATCTACAACACGAATGCCGATTCACTGCGCATCACGATCTACGGCAAAGGCGGCCACGGCTCTGCGCCTCAAACGGCCATTGATCCCATCGTCATCGCCGCCAGAACAGTCCTCGCACTGCAAACGATTGTTTCCCGCGAGGTAAAGCCCGGAGAAATGGCGGTCGTAACCGTCGGTTACATTCGCGCTGGCACAAAAAACAACATCATCTCCGATCGGGCGGAGCTGGGTCTGACAGTCCGAACTTTCAAGGCGGACGTGCGGAAACAGGTTCTAGCAGCCATCACTCGCATCACGAACGCTGAGTCGCAAGCTGGCGGCGCTCCGAAAGAGCCGCTGATCGAGCACTACGAATCGACCGACTCGGTTTACAACGACCCCGCACTCGCGCAGCGGCTCAGGGTGCCGCTCGAAGCGGCGCTCGGCAAGGAGAACGTGATTACCGAAGAGCCGATCACTCCTTCCGAGGACTACGCCTTCTTCGTCGAACAGGGTGTGCCCTCGCTTTACATGAGTCTCGGAGGCGCGAACCCGCAGACGTTTGCCGAGAACAAAGCCGCGGGTACGATGTTGCCATCCAATCATTCGCCCTTCTTCGCGCCGGATGCCGACTTGGCTATCCGCACCGGCATAAAAGCGGAAGTCGCTGTGCTGCGGAACCTGCTCAACTGAGCCCACGGAGAATCGGGTCATCCGGCCATCGGGTGATCGGATCATCGAAGATCAATGGCACGGAACTCAGATGACCCGATTTCCGCTCTGATATTCTGAACTTTCCACATTCCAACTCTCATCTGATGAAAATGACTGCTGCGCCAAGCCGATGGAAGGTCATTCTTGCGTTCGGGCTGGTCTACGTCTTTTGGGGATCGACGTACCTCGGAATCGGCATTGCCGTTGAGCAAATTCCTCCCGCCGTGATGTGCGCCTCGAGGTTTCTGATCGCGGGCACCATCATGCTCGGCTACTGCGTGCTCACCAGACGGCGAATCCGTTTTTCTGCGCTCCGATTGGTGCACCTGGCTGTCGTCGGCACACTGCTGTTGATGGGCGGCAATCTCACGCTTTCCTATGCCGAGCGTATTGTTCCCACCGGATTGGCCGCGCTTCTCGTTGCGGTTACGCCACTGTGGTTCCTGGTACTCGATAGCTTGTTGCTGGGCGACCATCACATCTCGCGGCGCGGCAAAATCGGGCTCGCAATCGGAATCATCGGTGTCGCCGTACTCATCTGGCCCGATCTCGTCCATCCCGGGGAACTCGGTCGCAAACAATTGCTGTGGTCGCTGGCCCTGCCGCTAGGGTCATTCAGTTGGGCATTCGGTTCGGTGCTCTCGAAAAAATGGCAGACCGTCGCGACAGATCCTTTCGGTGCCATCGCATGGCAGATGGTGTTTGCCGGATTCGCAAACTTAATTTTTGCCCTGCTCGTCGAACGAAGGTCCAATGTGGTCTGGACCGTGCGCGGCGTAGGCGCCATTCTCTACCTGGTGGTGTGCGGCTCCTGGATCGGATATACCGCATACATCTGGTTGCTGCAGCACGTTCCGACTTCGAAGGTTTCCACCTATGCCTACGTCAATCCAGTCGTCGCGGTTTTTCTCGGATGGCTGGTCCTGCATGAGAGCATCGACCGTTACATTCTGCTGGGCAGCGCGATCATCGTGGCCTCGGTGGTGTTAGTCACGAGCGCGAAAGTCTCGACGCGGGTGGCGACCGAAGAACTCCCCGCGGTTGAACCCGCCGGAGACTGACGGCAACCTACCCTCGTTCAATCAGCGTTCTATTCTTCCGCTTCTTCGGCGTCGTTCACTACATCAACCACTCGACCTCGGATCGTGAAGACCAGCCTTTGATCATCGTCAGGCTGAAAGGTCACGCGCATCGGACTGCGCTCCCACACTGGTGCTGGACACTCTGAGTCGGGGTCATCGTCTCCGCCCGGTTCGCCCACGTCTTTTTTTAGAATCGGTTTTCGACGTCCGACTTGCGAGACGACTGCGTAGAGCTTCTTCCCGTCTTCCGAGACGCCACAATAGGCGATGTAGTCGCGATACCAGCTCGCCGTCGAATAGAAGGGGTCGAATTCCGGCAGATTGATTTGCGAGACTCGTCCTGTGAGTCGGTCGACCAGGAGCCAGCCACCGCGCTGCCACTGCCAGCGCAGAATGCTGGCATTTTCGGTCGGCAGCGAATCGTTCACCCGAAACGCACGTCGCACCACGAAGAGGCGGTCGGTCACCTCATGCGCCCGACCAGTGGTGTATTCCTTCAATCGCGTATCCACAAATAGCGCGCGCACCTTTAGATCAAACATCTTTTGCCCTGTGGCATTGGGCCACTTGGTGGAGACCCATTTCCCAAACGTGATGACGTGAGGGTTCGACGCGGCCGCGCACGAAGCGCAAGCGATGGCAAACATCAGCAAAACTCTGCGCATCATGATGGTGCAAGGCTGCCAGATGCCGAACGTCGTCGCTATGATCGTTGAACACTGGAAATGTTCGGTTTGCTCGGCCAGAGTCGAATGCAAGTGGCACAGTTCTCAAGGGTATGGGAAACTGATGACATGAGCGCCCCACCCCGCCCTCGTGGGACAACCCTTTCCCTGCATTCGAACTCTTATCTTGGGATGGGTGACCTGCTGGTCGGCCGCCGAAAGCAGTCCATTCTCGTGGTTGACGACAACGCGGTGAACGCTGCGCTGCTGAAGGAGTTGCTCGCGAGTCGTGGGTATCCGACGGTAGCGGTCCAGAATGCGGCCGCGGCAGAGCGGGAAATCGAGCGCGAAGCACCGGACCTGATTTTGCTCGACGTGGTTATGCCCGGCAAGAGTGGCTATGAACTGTGCCGCCAGCTCAAAGACGATGCCAAGACGCGCCTCATTCCGATCGTGATGATCACCGGCCTCAGCGCTCGGGAAGACCGGCTGAAGGGAATTGAAGCGGGTGCCGACGATTTCCTCATCAAGCCGATTTCCTCGGAAGAATTGTTTGCGCGTGTGAGTTCGCTGCTGAAGTTGAAGGAATTTACTGACGAGCTGGAAACAGCGGACTCCGTTCTATGCACGCTCGGCCTCAGTGTCGAGGCGCGCGATCCGTACACGGAGGGACATTGCGAACGTTTGTCCCTGAATGCCATGGATTTAGGTCGATATCTCGGTGTAGATGAGGAGAGTATTGTTGCGCTTGGCCGAGGTGGCTACCTGCACGACTTGGGAAAGATTGCCGTGCCCGATGAAATCCTCAAGAAGGGCAGCGATCTGACTCCGGCGGAATGGGCCATCATGAAGAAACACCCGGTAACTGGCGAAGCGATTTGCCGCCCACTGAAATCGCTGCGTTTGGTGCTTCCGATCATTCGGTATCACCACGAGCATTCCGATGGCAGCGGATATCCGGATGGACTTCGCAAAGGTGAGATACCGCTCCTGCCTCGCATCCTGCAGGTGGTGGATATCTACGATGCCCTGCGCACAGAGCGTCCTTACAAGCCGGCGCTGGGTCACGAGCAGGCAGCGATCACCATGCGGGCCGAAGCGCGAAGCGGTCTTTGGGACGAAGAACTGGTATCGGAGTTCATTGGCATGCTCGAAAAGCGCCGCCAGGTGGCATGAAACGATTGAGTCATTGCATGATTGACTCGTCCTTAAATGATTCAATGACTCAATGACTTTGACCTACTCAATCGTCATTCCCGCCTATAACGAAAGCGTCCGGATTCGGCCCACCTTGCACGCCTTGCTTCGCCACGTGCAGGAGCAGAATTGGGATGCGGAGATTCTCGTCGTGAACGACGGTTCGACCGACGATACGGCGCAGATCGTGCGCGAGTACGGCCTGGCGCATCCACAGGTTTTGCTGGTGGAGAATCCCGGCAACCGAGGCAAGGGCTACAGCGTGCGCAATGGCATGCTTCATGCCCGCGGAGACATTTGCCTGTTCACCGATGCCGACCTTTCTTCTCCGATCACGGAGGCGCAGAAATTGTTCGACGCTATTGCACGAGGTGCGGACATCGCCATCGGCTCTCGCTGGCTGCGCTCGGAACTACAGACGGAACGCCAACCCCTCTACCGGCAACTTTTTGGACGGATATTCAATCTCGTGCTGCGGGTAGTCTTGGGTCTGCATTTCGCCGACACGCAATGTGGATTCAAAGCCTTTCGGCATTCTGCCGCTCAGCGTATCTTTCCCTTGCAGAAAATCGAGCGATGGGGATTCGACCCGGAAATTCTCTACCTCGCCCGGCGCGCAGGCTTGCAAGTGGAGGAGGTTCCGGTCGTCTGGGCACATAGCGAAGGGACGCGCTTGCACCCATTCCGCGATGGAATGCGAATGTTCGTAGAAGTCTTGCGCATCCGCTGGAATGCAATCACCGGAGACTACGCGGCGGTCGCCGTGCCTTCTCCCGAAAAGCTCTAGCGAGGGTTATATCAGGGCATCGCTTCAGCGGTGCCGAAATCATTCCCCGGTGACCCCTTCAGGGGCTGGGTTTGCCTACGAAGCGGCTCGATTATTACTTGCCGTTCCCGCCAGGCGCACAAACTCAGCAATGTGCGCGCCCATTTCTTCCGTGGAGACGGTACGTTCCCCCGCCCTCGCCAGATCGCGTGTGCGAAAGCCTCCCATCAGAATCGACGTGACGCCCGCCTCTATGCATTCCGCCTCTTTCGGCAATTGAAAAGTGTGCCGCAACATCAACGCGACCGAGAGAATGGCACCTAACGGGTTCGCGATACCCTTACCCGCGATGTCAGGAGCCGAGCCATGCACCGGCTCGTAGAGGCCGACCGGACCTCCGATACTGGCCGAGGCCAGCAGGCCGAGCGATCCCACAACTCCTCCCGCCTGGTCCGACAAAATGTCGCCAAACATATTCTCGGTGAGGATCACGTCAAACTCAGCTGGCTTGAGAACGAGCGACATGGCTGCTGAATCGACGTACTGATGGGAAAGTTGAATGTCGGGGAAATCGCGGCCGATGCGGGTTACCACCTCGCGCCACAGGCGCGAACACTCCAGCACATTCGACTTGTCGATCGAAAGCAGACGCCGCCGCCTCGTGCGCGCGAGTTGGAACGCGACTCGGGCGATACGCTCGATTTCCGGTTCGCTATAGCGCATCGTGTTGACCGCCTGACGGCTGCCCGGAGCGCCGTCGATGGACCGAGGCTGGCCGAAATACAATCCCCCAAGCAATTCGCGAACGATCAGAATGTCGGTACCTTTAACAATTTCTTCGCGCAGCGGAGAGCAGGCAGCCAGTGACGGAAAATAAACGGCGGGACGTAAATTGGCGAAGGCTCCAAGTTCCTGGCGAAGGCGCAACAGTCCAGCCTCTGGGCGAAGTTCGCGGGGGTTGCGATCAAATTCTGGACTACCCACGGCCCCCAGCAGCACCGCCTGCGAGCTGAGACATGCTTGAATCGTGGCGTCCGGCAGCGGATTGCCGAACTTCGTCAGGGCAACCCCACCGATTTCCTTTTCGTCGAGTTCGAGGTCGTGGCCAAACCCGCTGGCCACCTCCTCCAAAACACAAATAGCCTGTGAGATTACTTCAGGACCGATCCCGTCTCCGGGTAGGGAAGTGACACGGAGTTGCATGGAATCCTCGATTCGTTGCAAAGGATATATGAGGAGACGCTGTGAGGGTAGCCTGTTCTAGTGCCCTTCGAGCAGCCGTTAAAAACCTAGCCTGAGGCCCCGCATTGAAAGGGCGCGGCTTTGGCCGCGCTGCGCGTTACACCAATCAGCCGCCCTTTAGAGGCTAGGTCGCGCTTACACGCCCCAGAGATAATCTTCTTGTTCGCCGTGATGATCGGTGAACGGAATCGCCATGGTCGCCTGTCCGGCGCTCCCGGAAATGTGCGCGGCCTGCGAGTCGTTGGCATTGGCAGCCGCAGCCGACGCTCGCGGCAAAGGTATTCCCACCGGCATCGGCGGAAACTTTCTGCCCTGGCCGACAGACTCGCCCGCGTTCGACTTGGCTTGGCTGGCAGCGCCGCTAGCTACGTCGTGGATCAGTTCCAACAGATGGCTGTCCTGCACTTTCTTGATCCGGTCGGCAAGAACGACAAATCGGCGATACACCTCATCAAGGTCCCGGCGCTCAAACTGATGTCCCAGTTGTTCACAGCGCAGAGCCAGCGCGTGTCGGCCGGAATGCTTGCCCAGCACCAGGCGCGAATCCGGCACACCCACTGATTGCGGCGTCATGATCTCGTAGGTCAGCGGATTCTTCAGCATGCCGTCTTGGTGAATGCCGGCTTCGTGAGCAAAGGCATTGCGTCCAGTAACCGCCTTATTCGGTTGCACCGGAACGCGCGTGATCTCTGCCAGCATCTGGCTCGAAGGATAAATTTGTTCGCTGGCGATAGCGACCTCGTACGGGTATCGGTCGGCGCGAACCCGCATCGTCATCACAATTTCTTCCAGCGCTGCATTACCGGCGCGCTCGCCAATACCGTTGATGGTGCACTCGATCTGGCGAGCGCCATGTTGCACGCCCGCGAGCGAATTCGCAACCGCCAGACCGAGGTCATTATGGCAGTGCGTGGAGATCGTTACCTTGTCGATACCTGCAACCTTCTCGTACAGCGTACGGATCAACTGCCCATATTCCTCAGGCATGGAGTAGCCAACGGTATCCGGAATATTGACGGTCGTGGCTCCCGCCGCGATCACAGCCTCCACGACCTGGCACAGGAACGGCACATCCGTTCGGGTAGCATCCTCGGGAGAAAATTCAACGTCGGCGCACAGCGACTTCGCATGGCGAACGGCTTCGCGCGCCTGCTCCAGGCACTGTTCACGAGTGATGCGCAGCTTGTACTTCAAATGAATGTCTGAGGTTGCCAGAAAAACGTGAATACGCGGATGCGCAGCACCTTGCAGCGCCTGCCAGGCGCGGTCCACATCGCCCTTACAAGCGCGAGCGAGACCAGCAATGATGGGGCGGCGCACCGAGGCAGAAATCCGCTGCACGGCTTCAAAGTCGCCATCGGAGGCAATCGGAAATCCCGCTTCGATCACGTCCACGCCGAGACGGTCAAGCTGCTGGGCCAAGCGCAGTTTTTCCTGCACATTCATACTGCAGCCCGGCGACTGTTCGCCGTCACGAAGTGTAGTGTCGAAAATAGTGATGCGCGGCCGATCCATAGTTAGCATCCCTCCAGCTGAATGACTTCTCTCTACTCTATCGGCGGCGACAGGCGAAAGAAAAGATTATTATCTTTAATGAAACATTAGCGATAGTGATAGTATTAGACATACTTATGGAGTATGAACGATCGACAACAGCTAGCCGCCTTTAACTGAGAGCTGACAACTGAGAGCTGGTTCTTATGGACCTATCCCAACTAGAAGTCTTCCTCACCGTGGCTCGGGAACGCCGCTTTTCGCGGGCGGCCGAGAAGCTCTTTCGCACTCAATCGGCGGTCAGCCAGACCATCCGAAAGCTGGAGCTCGAAATCGGCGAGCCTCTCTTTGACCGTTCCTCCCGCGAAGGGGTACTTACCGACGCCGGGCGGGTTCTAGAGGAATACGCGGAAAAGCTCCTCAACCTTCGGCAAGACGCGCAGACGGCGCTGGTGGAGATGCGCGAGTTGCAAAAGGGCAAGCTGGCAATCGCCGCCAACGAATTTACGGCGCTATATCTCTTGCCTGTGCTGGCCGAGTTTCGCCGCTTGCATCCGGCGATCAGGATCATGGTGCGGCGCTCGTTGGGCAGCCAGATTCCCGACGACATCCTCAAGCACAATGTCGAGCTTGGCGTGCTCTCGTTTGATCCGCAAGAGCCGCAACTGCGCTCGGCCGTCGTCTACCTGGACGAACTGGCCTTGGTTGTTCCGCCCGGACATCCTCTCGCCTCGTCGGGCGAAGTCAGTATTCGCCAGCTCGGCGCGGAATCCTTCGTCGCCCACATCGTTGCCTCTCCGTATCGCGACAAGGTGATCGAAGCTTTTCGCACCCACAAGACGCCTCTGCACATGGATGTCGAGCTGCCAACGTTGCAAGCCATCAAACGCTTTGTGTGTATGGGAAATGGTGTGGCACTCGTGCCCGAAATCAGCGTGGAGAACGAAATCAGCCGCGGCGACTTGGTGCGTGTTCCGGTGCGTGATCTTCATTTTCAGCGCAAGCTTCGCCTGGTGTATCGGGAGGAATCGACGCTGTCGCACGCGGGTAGAGCGTTTCTGAAAGTTGCCGAGCAAGTGGCCAAAGATCGCGGCGGCCGTTATCGCTTCCATCGCGAAAAGTAGTCCCAGGTCAAGGCGCTGACAGGCAATTTGTATCAGGCTATGCGTTTAGGCATACCGAAGGCTGGGAGTTGACCAGTGGCGGTTACGCCAGGCGTGGCTCATCCTGAATCATCGCTGTCATTGCTTCCGGCACGCTGGCATAGACGTCGAATACTGAGACTAAGTTGGTGACTTCGAAAAGGTGCCGTACTGCTTTCTTGGGACTGGCAAACTTTAGGGAATATCCAGCTGCTTCCGCCCACATATGCGTCAGTACCAGTTCGCCCAAGCCTCCACTATCGACGGAATCCACCCCCGCCAAATCCACCACCATCCGGTGCGCGGACGGCAGAACCTCGGCCACGATTGTCGAGAGCGATCGGGCTTGACTGTGGAAAATCATCCTTCCCTGGCAATGCAGGACGACAGCGCTGCCGGAGTTTCCCGCTTCCAGGCGAAGAGTGAGGTTCTTGTCGCTTCGTCTGGCGGCCGCTGGCGCACGAGAAATCGCGTCATCCGGCGCTGCCATCAGATTTTCGGGTTTCATGACGTCACGTTAGTCGCGAAAAACGAAAGATTGGTTGCGCCGACATGAAAGTTAGGTAAATTCGCGCCACCGGTGTCTTCTACGTTACTGCGTCGTGTGACCCGGCACAGCGCGTTTCGATTGTTCTGTTGGTCGAAGAAAGGGAAGGCGGAAGTCTATCGGGAAGAGTCCTTCCGCTTCGAGGAATCTACGGCCGGCACAGCCGGACGCCGCAGCGGGACAATCGCGCCCTTCGCAGGATCGGCTGCCGCCGAAGCCCGAGCCAGCACCTCGTGCCGGATGGATTGCACGAACTCGTGAATCTGGTGCTGCATTTCTTCCATGCGCTCGCGCATTTGCAGAATGATGGCGATCCCGCTGATGTTGACTCCCAGGTCGCGCGCCAGCGACAAAATAAACTCCAATCGCTGCAAATCTTCATCCGTATAAAGCCGAGTGTTTCCCTCGGTGCGGCTCGGCTTGAGCAGTCCCTCGCGTTCATACAGTCGCAAGGTCTGCGGATGAATCTCATACATCTCGGCCACCGCCGAGATCATGTACGCGCCCTTGGATTTACGCTTCGTCATATTCCCTAGTACAGTTCCAGACCCGTCATGCGCGCGATTCGCACGAAGTCCTTATCGAGAGAGAAAACGCTGGCGCCGTGTTCCAGCGCAATGGCTGCGATGAGCGCATCAATTGTACTGGAGGTGATACCCTTGCCGCGTCCAGCGCGGTAAATCGCGGCCGCGCTCCGGTAGGTGTCATACCCCCTGGGTTCCAGCATGTCCCACTGCGCCAGAAAACGCTCAATCACGCCGGCATCTCGCCTCAAACCCTGCAAGACCTCTGCGACCACGATCCCGGTCAGAGCGAACGGCTCACTCTCCTCAATCATCCGCCGCAGTTCTGCCCCTCCGCGTCCCGGTGACGGACGAAAGAAATCGACCCAGACCGAGCTGTCGACCAGGATCACACTCGATTTCTCCGCGAGGCCTTCAGATCGCCTTGCCAGATGCCGCTTCCGTAATACTTCAGGATTCCTTTGCGGCTTTCTGAACGCACCAGCAGATCAAGTGCTCGGTCGACGATCTGCCGTTTGGTCCGGAGCCGGGTCAGTTTACGCGCCTTACGGATCAGGCTCTCATCGATCACAATGTTGGTTCTGCCCATGCCTAGACTATACACCAATTTGTCAAAAATTTGTGTACAGGACGCCCAACGCCAATCGCAAGAGACCAGGTGCAAGAAAAGGAAAGCGGCGAGCGCACGTCTCGGTGCGGACAGGGTTGAATCCGTCAGCGAAAGGTCTTGCCTCTTCCATCTATTGGATTTGAAACGCGCACTGCACGCTGGCCTGCACCGTGATCTTTTGAGGATGAGGCGGAGGTGGTGGCGGAGGGGGAGCCATTTTCTTTTTCGCGAACAGTCCCCCTCCTCCACCGCCCCCTGCTGCTTCCACATCGAGGGTTTCGTAGGAAGCTGGAAGGTTCTGCAACTCAGCGACACCGAGCAGATGCTGTACGTCGAGGCTCATGTACCGGAGTCCTCCGAGTTTTTGCTTCTTCTGTTCAAGGGCGACAGTTGCACGTCCGATCGCGCGCCGCATCGCTTCCGCAACTGCTTCCTTCTTGGCTGCTTCTTCGTCAGAAAGGGAATAGGTAAGTGATCGAAAGTCGGCAATACCATCATCGACAGACCCGTCCAGAATCGGACCGATATGGGAGAAGTCGCGCACTCGCAACACAATCTCTCCTTGTACATAATATGAGCGAGCATGCTTCCTGCGATCCCCTTCGTAGATTGGGGCCACAGTCAGCACCCCGGTTGAGATGTCTTCCCTCTTCAACCCATTGCTGGCGGCCAAGGCCGAGATTCGCTGCATCGACTGTGTTGCAGCGTCGTAGGCTTTCTTGAGTTCCTTTTCCTGCGAAAAGATATGGAACGTCATAGTGGCAAGGTCGGGATCAGCCTCGTAGGTTCCTTCGGCCTGCACCACCAGAGTATCGGCGATGAACTTCAACTCGGGGGACTGGGCCGAGGCAACTTGTACCGACCCAAGCAGCAGAATGCACACGAACCATGTTTTCATGAAGGGCGCTCCTCTGTATTTAGAACGCCATACAAAGGAGCACTTGTGCACTAGTTTCAGGAAGGTTGCAGAAAGAACTTTGTCGGGAACCTAAGCCGCCAACTCCGGCTTAGGCTCCGGCGATGCCCATCCCGACGGTTTCACCAGATGATTGATGGCATAGGCGACCACGCCGCCGCCCATCACAATCAGCCCGAACAGAAACGCGCTCATGCCGAGGATGGACTCGTGCTCTCCCCGGATGATCGCGAACCCAAGCAGCAGCGTCGGAGGAATCCCGATCAGGATCGCGCCCAGCATCCCACCCGGCACGCGGAACGGCCGCTTCAATTCCGGTTCACGGACGCGCAACACGATCAGCGCTACAAATTCCAGCGTCAGGCTCGCCCCGTAGATCATGATGTCAAGCGTAACCAACCGCTCGAAGCCGATATTCAGCGCCAATCCCCAACCGACGGCCAACGCGATAATCGCCACCCACGGCGCCCGGGATTTCGGATGGAGCTTGGCAAACACCTTCGGCAACATGCCATCCTGCGCCATCGCTAGCGGAAGACGTGAGTAGCTCATGACCAGCGCATTGAACATGCCAAAACCGCTCATCATTCCGCCCGCAACCAGTGCGATACGCAGAATCGGTCCGCCCATCAGCTGCGCGATATCGGCCCATGCGCCCGTCTCCCAAGCCGAAGCCTGGAGCCCGGTCACCCACATCGCGGCAAACGGCAGCACATAGCTCAGGGCGACAATCACCACTGCCCAGAGCATGGCGCGTGGATAGGTCTTCTGCGGTCGCTCCACTTCGGCGGCAATGGTCGAAGCGTTATCCCATCCCATGTAGTTCCACATGCAGATGAGCAGTCCGCCAAGGATGTCAACATTAGAAGTCGTCGGCTTGGTGACGGCGTTTGCAAGCGCTCCAATTTTGAACGGAGCCAGAATGAAGATCGCCGCAAACGGCGCCGACAGCGCGAAGAACAGCCATAGGGAGGTCGTCGAAACGACCTTCACTCCGGCAATGTTCAGCGCCGCGCAAATAATTACTACTCCCAGCGCCACCAGAACGCCGCGATGATTCTCCTGAAACCAGGGGAACATTCGCGTAAGGTAAGCGACAAACAGCGTGGGATAAATCGCCATATCGAAAATGGACGCTACCAGCGACAGCCACGCTTCCTGAAATCCCCAGAAATTTCCCATCGCGCGTCGCACCCAGGCGTAGTAGCCGCCTTCAAAGGGCAGAGCGCTTGAAAGCTCGCCAATCATGAACGCGGTTGGCAGGCTCCAGAGAAGTGGGGTCAGCAGCAGGATGAGAATCGCTTTGCCGTAGCCGGCGCCGTGCACGATGTCTTCGGTGCCATAGGTTCCGCCTGAGACCATAAAGAAGGTGGCGGCGACTAGGGGCCAAAGCGTGAGGCGGATGGATTTCTTCGTCTTCTGAAGCGGGGGGGCGACGGCAGGAATCAAGCCAGGCTGCGAAAGGTTAGTGGTGGTTGCGGTAGCTGTTGCCAATTTCTATGGCTTCCTCCTCAAACGACTCACTCTCACCACCGCGTCTCCCTTGAATCTTGCTCGCGGCTCCCGGGTGCACGTCGATTCCCGGACATGTCGGCAAAGTTAGTTCGCATTTGTGAGATTACGGGAATTTTCCACAGATGCAAGATTTTTTTCGGAAATATTGAAAAATTTTGTCAACGAGGGCGGGTACGGAGGTAATGACGTCGGGACCTCAGTGTCTCCTCCGTGCGCCCCCGTGTACCCCGTGGTTAAAAATTGTCGAAATTCATCACAAAGAGATACCTATGGAAATCACATTCAAGCACCAAGGAAGTTGCTAAGAATAGACTGTGGCCACCCGATCCATCGTTCCCAGTCTCCGAGTCAACCAAGTCTCGTCCGCCATCGTCAGTTCCGCGATGAAAGTGCATTCCCTCCTCGGCCCTGGTCTCTTGGAGAGCGCCTACGACGTTTGCTTGTCTCACGAACTCCGCAAACGTGGCTTCCACGTGGATACACAAGTTGGTCTGCCTGTGGTTTACGAAGGAGAGAAACTTGACCTGGGCTATCGAATTGACCTTCTGGTAGAAAATCTGGTCATTGTCGAGATCAAATGTGTCGAGGCCATTCATCCCGTCCACGAAGCGCAGTTGCTTTCGTACTTGCGGCTCAGTAAGAAGAACGTCGGCCTACTGATCAACTTCCACGTGGCCCACTTGAAAGACGGCATCAAGCGTATGGTGGATGGCTGGAATTGGGAGAAGTGAGAAAATCCCTTAACCACGGGGTACACAGAGAGGCACAGGGGAAACCACAGTTTTCCTCCGTGCGCCTCTGTGTACCCCGTGGTTAATGCTTTTGACTCTAGACTTTCCCCCACAGCTCTTCCCGCGGATCTTCGGGGTTCAGTTTCGCCAACTCGCGCAGCAGTTCCTTCGTCTTTTCGTCGCGAGGCATGGGCACAGTGATCTTCACTTCCACAATCTCATCTCCGCGGACGCCTTCTTTCGTCGCCGACGGCACGCCCTTTTCGCGCAGCCGCAGCTTCTGCCCAGACTGTGTCCCCGGAGGAATCTTCAGTGTGCTGCGCCCGTCAATCGTCGGTACGTCAATCTTCGACCCGAGCGCCGCTTCGACCGCCGTTACCGGTACCGTAATGTAGATGTCGTCGCCTTCCCGCCGAAACAGCGGATGGTCGCCGATGCGAATGATCACGTAAAGGTCGCCAACTCCGCCGCCGCGTAACCCGGCATTGCCTTTGCCGGCAATCCGGATGCGCTGCCCGTCGCGAGTCCCTGCCTTAATACGGATCTCCAGCGGATCGGTGCGCTCCACGCTGCCTTCTCCGTGGCAGACCGGGCACGTTGAAATATTCTTTCCCGTCCCATGGCATCGCGGACACGTCACGTTGAACTTCATGCGACCACCAGTCTGCTCGATCGTCCCTTTGCCGTGGCATTGCGGACACTCTCCCGGCGCTTCGATGTACCCATTGCCGTGACAGTTTCCGCAGACATCGCGTCGGGTGATATTCAGCTTCATTACGCCACCGCGGATCGCGGTCCAGAACGGCACGTTGACCTGATATTCCAGATCGCTGCCGGGCTCGGGGCCATCCTCGCCCGCTTCGCCTCGTCCGCCGCCGCTGAAGATGCTGGAGAAGATGTCCTTGAATCCGCCGCCTGCGCTGGTCGAAGGTTTCCGTCCGGCACCTCTTGCACCTTCGAACAAGTCGGAGAAATCGAAGCCGCCGAAGTCGACGTTGCTCGGTCCGCCCGGACGGCCTCCACCAAAACCTCCGCCGAAATCGGCGGCTCCAGCGCCAGGTTGACCGCCGCCGCGCGCGTACGCTTCGGCGGTTGCAGGATCGATATTGTCGGAGTAGAAGCCGAGCTGGTCGTAGATTTTGCGCTTCTTGGGATCGCTGAGAACGTCGTTTGCTTCGGAAAGGGTCTTGAACTTCTCTTCCGCGGACTTGTCTCCGGGATTTACGTCGGGATGATACTTGCGCGCTAGTTTGCGAAAGGCCTTGCGGATCTCGTCGGTCGACGCCGACTTCTTTACGCCGAGAACGCCGTAATAGTCTTTATCTTTGTCTTTGGTAGCCATGAATCGCTATCAGCTCTCAGTTCTTAGTTCTTAGTTCTCAGTTCTCAGTTCTCAGTTCTCAGTCTCCCTATATAGGAGAGAGATTTTCTGTTTACTTGTCCGTTAACTATACCCCTCTGAATGATCTTTGAAAACAATAGACTTATAGCTCGTTTCTCTTCAAATCCCTGAATAATAAGGGTTTAGCTGATGCGAGTCTAATGATACCAAGTTATTGATTACATTGCACTTACTTGAATCGGCGCGGAATCGTGGAGAGGATCCTTGCAAGATATTCATTCTAAACGGACGAATTTTGCAAGATATTCCGGACAAAGGAGTTATGCCAGGGTTGGACTGCACAGTGAGAACGCCTTGCAACATTGACAGTGGCCCAGGCTTCATTGGGGTCCTTCGACTCCGCGAGAGATTCACTTCGTGAACCTCTCGCTCCGCTCAGGATGACAGTGATTGGGAGTGCTTTGCAATCGTGAACAACAGAACTCAGTTCACCACTTCTTTCGCCTGTTCGTCCAGCGCCACCGTGTAGGCGGCTTCAAAGGGTGAGGTATCAATCGAAACGGGTATCTTTTGCAGTCCCGTCTCGGTTGGGGCGTAGCAAAACCAACGTCCCTCTTCAGGAACGAAGTTCACAAAAAACATCTGTCCATTGACTTCGAATCTCAATTCGTCTTCCTCTTTCCTGGACCCACTGACTTAAACCCGCTTCACTGTCCCGAGTATCGCGTTGAAGCGGAGTCTCTTAAAAATAAACTCACTATCTTTCTGCATCCGCCATTACCGGCCAGCATTGTGCTTTAGAGCCTCTCCATGAATTCTTCCGTTGATATCCCCGCTTGTTTCAGCACGCCTCGCAGCGTGCCCGTAGCAAGCTCGGGATGCAGGGGAATCACGCATCCTTTCACGCCGCTCGAATCCATCCGCTTAAGAATGACGTGACTGCCGCGCTGTCGTACCTGCACAAACCCCAGTTTCTCTAGCGCACGAATCGCATCAGCCCCGGAAACGCGGGGCAGCTTAGGCATAGCGCGCCTCAAAGACGGTGACCAGGGGCGGTCCGGCATTCTCTGGAGGAAATTCCTCTAAATAAAGCTCCGTCGCTTCCTTGAGGTTGGCGAGGGCCTCTTCGATTGAGCTGCCCTGGCTGACCGTGCCGACTTCAGGACACCCGGCAACGTAGAGCGTGCCTTCTTTGTGCATCACCGCAGTAAACGTGGCGACTGGCATATCCTCATCCTTCCATGCGAGCCGGCATCTTACTCGGCCCCTGGTGCTGGTTCAACGCTTCTTTTGCCTACTCATGCGGCAGCAACGAACGCCTCAAATTGTGCCTTGCCTGTTGCTGTTTTTTCTTTTCCTGCGCACGACTTTCAGATGTGCAGGCTCCATCCAAATCGTTTGATACTTACCAAACTCTTTCCGTACCGCTTTATTTGCGCCCGCATCCAGTTCGACAGTTCCGTATCGACCGAAATCCCGAACCGTGAATTCACGGCCTAGGCAAAACCTGAACAGTTCTGCTGTCCGCATTTCTCGGTGTTCGGCATCTTGCAGATCGTAACTTGGATCCTTGAGATGAGATGGGATATCGATGATTCCCACCCGATCACCGATCTCAAGCCCAAGTCTGCGACGAGTGAGCCTGTTCTTGCGAGCAAACTTCTCCGTTGCCCTTCTTGTTTCGGTCGCCTTATTTCTTGTCTTCGACATCCACGTACTCAGCGTCGATCACGCCTTCGTCTTTCTTCTGTTCGGCATGACCATCGCCCGAAGGCGCGCCGGCTCCCGGAGTCGGCCCCGCTCCCGGCGTGCCCGCCGCTTGCGTCGCCTTATACATCTGCTCCGCCAGCTTGTGCGATGCGGCTGTCAGCTTCTCGCGCGCCGAGTCCATCTGCGCCTTGTCATTCGACTCGATGGCCTTCTTTGCGTCGGCCAGCGCGTTCTCGACATCTCCGCGCTCGCTGCCCGAGATCTTGTCGCCTTGCTCCTTCAGCATTTTCTCGATGTTGTAAGTCATCGAGTCGAGCTGATTCTTGGCGTCGATCGCCTCGCGCTGCGCCTTGTCTTCCGCCGAATGCGCATCGGCTTCTTTTGCCATGCGCTCGACTTCTTCCTTCGACAAGCCCGAAGACGACGTGATCGTGATCTTCTGATCCTTGCCCGTGGCGTTGTCTTTCGCCGTCACGTTCAGGATGCCGTTCGCATCGATGTCAAACGTCACCTCAATCTGCGGAATCCCGCGAGGAGCCGGCGGTAGTCCGGTCAAATGGAACTTACCCAAAGTCCGGTTCTGCGCCGCCATCGGCCGCTCACCCTGCAGCACGTGCACTTCAACCGACGTCTGGCTGTCGGCCGCGGTCGAAAACGTCTCCGTCTTCTTCGTTGGAATCGTCGTGTTCCGCGGAATCATGGGAGTCGCCACGCCGCCCAGCGTTTCGATCGACAACGTCAGCGGAGTCACGTCCAGGAGCAGCAGGTCTTTCACTTCGCCCTTGAGCACGCCGCCTTGAATCGCCGCACCGATCGCGACCACCTCATCCGGGTTCACACCCTTATGCCCTTCGCGTCCAAACAGGTCTTTCACGATCTGCTGGATGCGCGGCATGCGAGTCTGTCCGCCGACCAGCACCACTTCGTTGATCTTGCTGGCATCGACGCCCGCATCTTTCATGCACTGCTTCGACGGTCCAACCGACCGCTGCAGAATGTCCTCGATCATGGTCTCGAGCTTGGCGCGCGTCAGCTTTACCACCAGGTGCTTCGGACCGGAAGCGTCGGCCGTAATAAACGGCAGATTGATTTCCGTCTCCATGGTGGTCGAAAGCTCGATCTTCGCCCTCTCGGCCGCGTCGCGCAGACGCTGCAAAGCCATCTCGTTGCCCTTGCCGCGCAGGTCGAGACCTTCGTTCTTCTTGAATTCGTCAATCAGCCAGTCCACCAACCGCATGTCGATGTTGTCGCCGCCCAGGTGTGTGTCGCCGTTGGTGGCTTTTACTTCGATCACGCCCTCGCCCACTTCGAGAATCGAAATGTCGAAGGTGCCGCCGCCGAAGTCATACACGGCGATGGTTTCGTCCTTGCCCTTATCGAGTCCGTAGGCAAGAGCGGCCGCCGTTGGCTCGTTGATAATGCGCTTCACTTCGAGCCCGGCGATCTTGCCCGCATCTTTCGTAGCCTGCCGCTGTGCGTCGTTGAAATACGCCGGCACGGTAATGACCGCTTCGGTGACTTTCTCGCCGAGATAGTCTTCCGCCGCCTTCTTCAGTTTCTGCAGAATCATCGCGGAGATCTCGGGCGGGGTAAACTTCTTACCCTGCGCCACGATTACGACGTTGTCGCCGTCCCGCTCGACCTTGTAAGGGACCATCTTCAGTTCTTCGCTGACTTCATCAAACCGGCGTCCCATGAACCGCTTGATCGAGTAAACGGTGTTCTCCGGATTGGTAATGGCCTGCCGCTTGGCGACCTGCCCTACCAGACGTTCACCGGTCTTGGTAAAACCGACGACCGAAGGCGTAGTCCGGCCACCTTCTTCATTCGAAATCACCTTGGGCTCGCCACCCTCCATAACTGCCACGCAGGAGTTGGTGGTGCCGAGGTCAATCCCAATAATCTTTCCCATAACGCATCCTCCTAAATAGATAAGTGCTTTATAATCAGTGTTGTTGTGATTACGTCCGGGGCCATGCTATAACCTGAGCGAATCACTGTCAAGGTTTAGATGCGGCCCATGAAGGGATAGTTTCACGATGCAACGGTGTATGTGGTATTTCCCTCCGTCCACTGCTACCCTGTTTTCATGCAGGTGAAAGTCGAAATCCCGGATCAGTTTGTCCAGCATCTCGTTCCGCCGGGACGCGATGCGGCTCGCTCCCTACTCGAAGAGTCAGTGGCTGGAGCGTACCGCGATGGCAGGCTGACGATGGAACAAGTTCGTCAACTCCTTGGTTTCGGCACGCGTATGCAGGTGGATGCCTTCCTGCAGCAGCATCAAATCTTCGACTACACGGCCGGCGACCTAAGTAAGGACATGGCCACACTGGATCGGGTGGCCACGAAGGCCCGCTAGTAGCGGGGTTCATCGCAAGAATGATCGTTGTCGCCGATACCAGCCCGCTCAACTATCTCATCCGTCTTGGTCATCCTGATGTTCTTAAAGAAATCTACGGGCGTGTTATAGTCCCGCGCGCTGTTTTGACCGAGATGCAGCACCCCGAAGCTCCTCCCGAGGTAAGCGCCTGGGCATCCACACCACCAGGGTGGCTTGAGACGATGCATGTGCAGCAATTGGACGAGACCCTGGCGGCGGAACTGGGCGCTGGAGAACGCGAAGCAATCAGCCTGGCTCTCGAACTCCATGCCGACGTTCTTCTCATAGATGAGCGAGCCGGCCGGCGAGAGGCCGAAGCACGCCACATTGCAGTAGCCGGTACGCTGGCTGTTCTGTTGCAATCTTCGCTGCGCGGATATTTTGATCTTCCGGAAGCTATAAAACAGCTGCGTCAGTTCGGCTTCCGCGCATCCCGACCCGTCGAAGAGCTGATGTTGGCCCGCTATGAGCAAGCGAAAGAGGAAAGCCGTAAGGGCGAGTAACCGCAGCCGCTCCAGATCTCGCCCTGTTTGAGAACCACGGTCGCCACGATCCCGCCTCCGTAAGGAAACAGCTGTCAGCGAGGGATCAATCAGTGGGCTGCCTGCCGGTAGGCCCGAATCTCGTCCTTCACCGTTTTCAGGCCACCGCGTCCCCACAGATCCGCAGGCTCGATCTCGTCGTTGGTCTGGGCATCGAATCCCTCGTCGGGCAGGGCAAATTCGTTGAACTGGTGAAGCACCAGGAAGATGGGAGCGAGGGGTTTTGCGTAGGTCATGAAGGCGTGGAAGGTGTCATAGCCGCCATCACTTCCAAAACGGAGAGCGTCGTCATCACAATAAGGCGGCGAGTTTGGATTGGGGCAGCCCCATCCATTCTGTCCGGCGGTGGCGATGGAGACCGTGAAATTCTCGACTCTGGAGCCGGCCAAATTGTAAGACGGATAGTAGGGGCATAACTGCTCGGTGCAGGTTGGGTTGAGCCGGTCGACCCAACTCCAGAATCCATAGGCCGGACTAACCTCGATCGGGCCGCTGGGCGTGCCCTGCGTCGCCCAGAGATCGGGCTGGCTATCGAGATATCCTGCCATCAACTTGAACGTGTATTTCTGGCTAATCTCGGGATGGCGTTGCAGAAACTGTTCGATTCGATACCAGAGCGGATGATCGGCCGAGTTTGGATCCTGCGCCGCGCCTAGAAAAATCAGCATCAGGGGCTTGCCTTCGTAAATGACGCTCCGGTCGGGATACTTCCGCAAGCGCTGGCCAAAATATTCCACTTCCTTTTCGAGTGCCGTCTTGCCGTCCTGATCCTCGATGAGAACATTGCCGTCGATACCGCCGAGCAAGGGAATCAGCTTGAGCCGGGTGCCGAGCGCCGTCCACGCCGGATAAAGATTGCCGGTATTGTTGCGGATGTTCTGGTTATATCTGCGGAATGAGGGCGTGCAATTGCGAACGTACTTCTGCACGAACCACTCGCTGTTGAAGATGCAGCTGACGTTGTTGGTGACTTCGCTGATAGCCGCATCTACGCCCATGGATTCCAGCCAGGCGACGTGTTGCTTGATCACCGCCGGATCGGCGCTGTCGTAGCCGCCGCCAACTGCCTGCATATCTGCGGACTGCAACAACGGCATTGCCGGGAACCCTTGAAACGTGGCGGCTTTTGGGCCAAACCATGCCTCGTACTCCATTACCACGACGTGGCTGCTGCTATCGACAACCAGCGGACCGACCGGCAAGGCGGCGGCCAGGGAACTGGCAAATAGAAGGGCATGGGCAATGGAGATAGTCTTCACAGCGAGATTCCAATCGGGCGCCACGAGAATGATAACCCGCTGTTCAAGAGAAGGTTTCGCGGGCCGGGCCTTAACTTTCCAATTATACGGAGCTGATCCTGGGCCGACGCACCGTATGCCCTCGTAACCAATTCCAAGCCCGGTTCATGTCCTCGGGGTCCACAAACAAAATGTATGCCGACAAAATGTCCCACTGAAAAAGCGGAATGTTGAGGGAGTATTCAATACTGAGGTGGAACAGCAGCCCCAGCGCCAGCAGGAAGTACCGCAGTTCTTTCACCCAGATCAGGACGCCCAAAGAGAATTCCAGCGCCAGCGCGAACCATGCCCCCAGCTTGAGCATGATGGGATGGAAGAAGAACGACGGCACCGGGAAGCGCTTGAATTCGTCGAGATGATAGATGTAGTAGAGCGCGGTGCCTTGCAGCCAGGGAGCGCCTTTTACCTTCACGCAGAAGGTCGCGAAATACATCAACGACAATTCAAACTGAATCATGCGCTGCGCCCACGGACTCCGAGGCGTGATGGTGATGCCCTCCTTCCCACGGCGGATACGTATGACCCGATCGATGGAGAAAGCTGCTCCCGCCGGTGCGAAGATCAGGAAGAATCCAGCCACTCGCAGGAACGTGTCTCCGCTATGAAGAATGTAGAGGTTCCTTTGCTGCATCGATGTGAGGCAAAGGAAGACCAGAACACTGTTGAGGCGGGTGAGAAAGCCGAGAGTCAGGAGAATCGCCGACGCGAGGAAAACCCAGAAGAACGCTTCAATCCACGCGTCCGATTGCGGAATGACCGATAGCAGGTTGAGTCGCGTGCCGGGCTGAAGCTGGTGCATGGTCGACAGGCTCGTCCAGGCATGAGCGCCATACCAGTTCAGCCAATCCGGATGCAGCAAGACGAGCGTTGCGATGACCAGCAGGCCGTAGACGATGCGAAATAACGCGATAGGGACGGGCGATTGAGGCGCGAAGAAGAATTCATTCCACGCTTGCGACAAGTTCTTGAGTCTCACTGCAAGTCCTCGGGCTTTACGCCATAGCCGTAGAGAATGTGCTGATCCCAGGGCTCGGGAACATAGGATCCATCGGCGCGGGGAACGATAAACGACCACTTGTGGATGAGAATCACGGTTTTGGCCGGACGCGACGGAGTGCTATTCAGGCGCGCGATGTGGCGGGCAGCATCCGGCAGCAAGGCGTCGTTCTGCTCCGCTGGGAGGTTCTCGGTGAACTTACGGTAGCGCTCTTTGAAGGCGCGTTCCGGCAGGCTGAGCTGCTCCATTCTCGGAAATGTCCAGGTGGCTCGTGATCGGTCTGGATAGATGATGGTCGCCTCGATGTAAGTGTTCGCCGACTTTGGGTTTGGGGAAAACATGTCCCAGGCTTGAAACAGTCCCGACCAGACGAGGTAGGGCTTGACTCGCTCCCGGCAAAGCGAAACTAGAGCGTTGTCGAATGGGAGACACCAGCAAGCAATCGCGAGAATGTGGAAGATCAAGAAAACGTTGATGGCGACGCGCTGTGCTTTGGACAGGCCGCCGGTTTGTGTCCGCTGGATGTGCTTGCCATCGGTTGGCGGTGTGTCAGATGCCATCGGTCTCCTCATCCCAGCGGGAAACATCATTCCTAACATCATCCGTTGAGACTCACAAGCAATTCGGAGATTCGAAGGCATGCCACGGTTCGTGAATTAACCTCAGCGTGCTCTATGGGAACGAAAAAGCGCTCAGGAACTTGCGTTTGGCACGGCTTGACATGTGCCCCACATGAAAGTATGTTAATCACATGTCAAAAATGATTCAGTTGCGCAACGTGCCGGACGGCCTCCATCGCACTCTCAAAGCCCGTGCCGCGATGGCTGGCATGTCATTGTCAGACTATCTGCTCGTAGAGATTAAAGAGATCGCCGAACGCCCCACTCTGACCGAGTTGCGCGCGCGGTTGCACAAGCGCGAGCCGGTTGCCGTGGGGCTCGATACCGCCCGCCTGGTGCGGGAAGAACGCGCAGGAAGGACGTAGCGTTCAATGACCGGTGATCGACCGTGATCGTCCTCGATGCTTCCGCCGCCATTGATTGGCTGCTTCAGACCGCTGCCGGACAGCGGATCGAGAAGCGCATCTACTCGCATCACGAGTCCCTGCACGCTCCACACCTCATCGATCTTGAGTTTGGCCAGGTCTTGCGGCGACTGGTGCGGGAAGGCTCGGTCTCCGTGCTTCGCGCCGATCAGGCTGTCGAGGACTTGCTCGACTTGCGAATCACTCGCTATCCGCACATCGTCCTTCTGCCACGAATTTGGGAACTCCGTCACAACCTGTCTGCCTACGATGCGGCTTACGTCGCGCTTGCCGAAAGACTCGGAGCCAGTCTGCTTTCGCGGGACGGCCGACTCGCGTCAGCATCCGGTCACACCGCGCCCATCGAATTGTTCTGATTCGCTCAGGCGGAGTAAATCGGCTAACTGAACCGTTAAGACTCAACGATCGACAGGATTTCCAATGGCTCGGGGCGTTGCGTGTAATCTTCGTTCGCTGCGGCGAACAGAATCATCCCATCGCGCTCGATGACGAACGTCGCGGGAATTGGCAACTCCCAAGTCGAATCGCCGTTAACGTGCGGAAGGTTGACGAAAGTGCTGCGGTAAAGTCCTTGCTGTTCTTCCGAGACGCGATACACCAATCCAAACTGCCGCGCGAGTTGGTTGTGAGCATCGGCCAGTAGCGGAAATGCCAGCTTGTGCTGGTCGCGCATGAAGAAAGCCTGCTTTTCGGTTTGCGGCGACACGCCGACCAGCGAAGCGCCCGCAGCTTCGATCTCCCCGGAGATGAAGTTCATCGCCTCCATCTGTCCGACGCAGAACGGGCACCAGCGTCCGCGAATGAAGGAAAGCACGAGCCGGCCTTTGGCCAGCAGAACGGAAGAAGAGACGGGCTTGCCGTTGTGGTCCGGCAGTTCGAACGAAGGGCATTGGTCGCCAACCTTAAGCGCCTGAGCGGCGATCCCCTGAGCTTTGAGCTCGGCAACAGCGCGATCATGCACCGCCTGGACATCCGCTGGAACATACTTAGCGATCGCGTCTTTGCGCTCGGCAAAAATCTCCCGCAGCGACCGCATGTCGCTGTAAGAGCCCGATTCCTGCAGAGAACGCCACTTCATGAGAGTAAGTCGTTGGTCGCTAGTCGTCGGTCGTTGGCAGCATCAGAGTGAACCAGCGCCTAGCGGCCAATGACTAGCGACTAGCGACCAACGACTTCTTCTACATCCCCGGAAACTTCATCCCCGCCATTCTCCGCGCAAAACTCGGTTTGCCCATCTGCTTGAACATCTTTCGCATCTGGGCATATTGGCGGAGCAGGTTGTTCACTTCCTGAACGCTGGTGCCAGATCCGCGGGCGATGCGTTTGCGGCGGCTGCCGTTGATCGATTCGTGATGGTTGCGCTCGTAGCCTGTCATCGAATTGATAATGGCTTCGACGCGGTTGATTTGTTTGTCGTCAACTTTGTCGGCTGCTTTTTGAAGTCCCGAAAATGCGCCGATACTTGGCAGCATACCGACCAGACTCTGCAGGGATCCCATCTTGCGCACCTGCCGCAACTGGTCGCGGAAATCTTCGAGCGAAAAGCCATCGCCGCTTAGCGCTTTCGAAGCCAGTTCGCTGGCCTTCTTCTTGTCGATTTGCGATTCGGCCTTTTCGATCAGCGACATGATGTCGCCCATGCCGAGAATGCGCGAAACGATACGGTCGGGATGGAACGGCTCGAGCGCGTCGTATTTTTCGCCGACGCCGATGAACTTAATGGGCTGCCCGGTGACCTGGCGAATCGAAAGTGCCGCTCCGCCGCGCGCGTCGCCGTCCATCTTTGTGAGGATGACACCGGTCAGCGTTAGTTTCTTGTGGAATTCGTCGGCCGAGTTGACCGCGTCCTGTCCGGTCATCGAATCGGCAACGAATAAAATCTCCTGCGGATTGAGCAACCGCTTCAGCGACTGCATCTCGTCCATGAGTTGGTCGTCGATGTGGAGACGTCCAGCGGTATCGACGATGAGCACGTCGCAGCCAGTGTTGATCGCTTCGCGACGCGCTTCTTTGGCCAGCCGCTCGACAGTCGCAGTATTCGCTTCGCCGACCTCGCCTTCGTAAATGTTGGCTTTGATCGCTGCCGCTACAACTTTTAATTGCTCGCGTGCGGCGGGACGGTAGACGTCGACCGAAACCAGCAGCGGACGGTGTCCGCCATTCTTCAGCCAGTTCGCGAGCTTCCCGGAAGTTGTCGTTTTGCCGGAACCTTGCAAGCCAGCCATCAGAACGACGGTCGGAGGTTGCGAGGCGAACTTCAGCTTGGCGGTGTCTTTGCCCAGCGTCGTGACCAGTTCATCGCGGACGATCTTGATGACCTGCTCTCCGGGCGAAAGCGCAGTCAGGACTTCCTGCCCGACGGCTTTCGCCTGGATGCGGTCAATCAACTCTTTGACAACCTTGAAGTTGACGTCGGCCTCGAGCAGCGCCAGACGAATCTGTTTCAGCGCCTCAGAGATGTTCTCTTCGGTAAGGACAGCCTGTCCGCGAAGAGACTTAAAGGCGCGCTGGAGTTTTTCTTGGAGATTTTCAAACATAACGTAGCAACTATTTTAGCAGTCTAGATGGCCATGCCTTGCATACCCTCAATTCAGCGGCGGCTGAGGGGACAGAGGATGATTCTCTGGATCGGGAGGGTCTCCGGCGTCGTCTTCAGCTGTTCTCGCCTGCTGCCGCGCGTGCTGGACGTATTCGACCCGCGGACCCGTAAAGTTTTGGACCGTCAAGAAAGCATTTGCGGCGGAGACGCCAGTCTTCCGGAATCCGTGCTTTGCGAACCACTGCCGGAGACGGCGAGGAAAAAACAAGGCGAAAACAATTATGACGAGGCCGAGGAGCCAAGCCAAGGCGGGCGCGGAGTTCGATTCCATGAGTCCTCCTTGTCTGGGGCGAAAGCCCAGATCATGCGTAGTCCTTTGTGATGTCGGTAGCTAAGAAATAAGAAACCGCACAATCAGGCGGTAGGAGGAGGACGTTCGAACAAAGACGCGAGGGTAGGACTATCGGGAAGCAGGTACTGCCGCTGGAGTGGACACGAGTGCAATATCGGAGTCAGCGTGATCGCAAACAAAGCGAGAGGCAGTGCGATCAAAATCGCAAACGGGAGAAACAGCGTCAGCGGGAACGCAAGCAGGAGAGCAACGCAAGCGGCGCCATGCGAATGCACATTCATAACAGATACGACCTCAATTTTAACATTCCGCATACCAGCGCCGGTGCAGCTTGGCGACTGGGCTTTGATTCGATGCGGATGTGCCTACCCCACCTTCGGTCGCATCATCTCAAATCGTTGCGTCGTCCGCGTGTACTGCATGCCGCCCATGCGTCCAATCAGATCAAGCGAGTCACGGTCGATCCGTCCCTCTTTCAGATGGCGCTCGTCCATGTGAATCGAGACGATTTCGCCGATTACCAGGCTGCCGCCCTCGGGGTCAGGATTGAAATCAAGAATCTGGTGCAGCTTGCATTCGAAGCTGACGGGAGACTGTGCCACGCGTCGCGGCCGCACTACTTTCGATGGCGCCGACTCCAGCTTTGCGACCTCGAATTCATTGATCCCAGCCTCGTAGTCTCCGCTGGTCAGGTTCATGGCCTCGGCCAGTTCGAAGGTGACGAGGCTGATCACGAACTCTCCGGTCTCGCGAACGTTCCGAAGCGTATCTTTGGGCACGCCTGAAGAATCCCGCGCTCCGAGTGGCTTCGGCGCCCGCATTCCGGGCGCAAATGCCAGCAGAGGAGGTTTGGCGCACACGGCGTTGAAAAACGAAAACGGAGCCAAGTTGGGCTTCCCTGCGGCGCTGAGCGAAGACACCCAGGCAATCGGCCGAGGCACCACAGTGCTGATCAAAATGTTGTAGAGTTCACGATGCGCCAGCTGAGAGGGAACGACGTCCATAGCGTCGAGTATATCGTTGCTCGCCACCGTCTATTTTTCGTCGAACACTTCTTTGGCTGCAATCACCGTATTGCAATGGATGGTGATCGTGTCTTCGACTTTCTGCGCGTAGCCGCCCGCCAGGGTCACCATCACGGGGATGCCCTCTGCTTTGGCGATCCGGAACACAAGTGCGTCTCGTTTCTTCAAACCATCAATCGACAGCGACAATCCGCCAAGCTGGTCTTCGCAATAAGGATCCGCTCCCGCGAGGTAACAAATGAGGTCCGGCCGGAACTCACTCAGTCCAACACTGAGCGCATTGCCGAGACACGCCAGATATTCCTGGTCGCCAACTCCGTCGGCCAAATTGACGTCAAGCGATGACGCTGGTTTGAACACTGGGTAGTTGTTCAGCTGATGGAGCGAGATGGTGAAGACATCCTCGGCATCTCGAGCGAGGGGCTTGCTCGCGGCAGAAATTGGGGGCGGCGGATTGAGCGCAGAGGCGAACGTCGCAGGTGTTTTATGGACGGGTATCCGTACACCTGCAAAAATGGCGGCCGTTCCATTTCCCTGGTGCACGTCGCAATCAACCGTCATGGCCGTGCGGATCTTGTCGTCGCGCTGCATGCGGCGGATGGCAATCGCCACGTCATGAATCACGCAGAATCCCTCGCCATGATCGGGGAATGCGTGATGGAACCCTCCGCCGATGCTGATGGCAACTCCGTCATGCAGAGCGTGTTCGGCCGCCAAAATCGAGCCACCCGCCGCCAGCCAGAACGCATCGACCAGCTCGGGCGAATAAGGGACCTCGAGTTCCAGCTCTTCCTTCGAACTCAGTGTGCCCGTCTGTAGTTTTTCTACGTACGCCGGTGTGTGCACCAGCAATACGTCGCGATCTGAAGCTGGATGCGGCGCGACAAAATCGGACGGTTCGACGACTCCGGAAGCGAGCAATTGCTCATGGATGCGCTGATATTTTTCGGCCGGGAATACGTGTGAGCCGATGGGCAGGAAGTAGTCGTCGCTGTAGACGAGTTTGAAAGGCAGCATCTTGCACTCGCATTCAGCCCTCGCCAGCCGAGAGATGAAAACTTCATATCATACGCGCCTTCCGCGCTGGTTGCTAAGAGTTGAGGGCGACCGCGCCTGCTAAACTTAAAAAGTTGCCACCGAGAAAGAAATCCCCGACGAAGGCCGCGCCCGAGCCGGTTGCTCAAGCACCGGTTGCTCCAGCGGAAGACAAACGGCCCAGTTTGCACCTGGCTACCGGAGCCGGCAAGGGCCGGATCTTTCTGATCGATACGATGTCGTTCATTTTCCGCGCCTATCACGCGATGTCGCGGCAGCGGCCAATGACGACGAAAACGGGAGTTCCTACCGCGGCGACCTATGTTTTCGTTAACATGCTGCGCAAGCTGCGCGATGATTTTTCGCCCGAATATCTGGCGGCCGTATTCGATGTAGGCGCTCCGACGATCCGCAACCAGCAGGCAGAAGCGATCACGACCATCCGCAAGTTTGACATCAAGACACAGACCTTCAAGGAAGCGGAGTATGGCGGCTACAAAGCCAACCGCGCGGAGATGCCAGGCGATCTTGTGCAACAGATTCCATACATTCGGAAGGCGCTGGAAGGATATCGCATCCCTATTCTGCAGCTGGAGGGTTACGAAGCCGACGACGTGATCGGAACGCTCGCACGTAAAGCGGCGGCGGCATCGTATCCCGTTTTTGTCGTGTCGAGCGACAAGGACATGTTGCAACTGGTGAACGACAAAGTTTGCGTGCTCAATCCGCCGAAAGACAACCTGATCTGCGACGCGGCGAAAGTAGAAGAAATTCTGGGCGTGCCGCCATCGAAGGTCGTGGATGTCATGGCCCTGCGCGGCGACTCGGTCGACAACATTCCCGGCGCTCCGGGAATTGGAGACAAGGGGTCGGTAGAGCTCATCCAACGCTTTGGCAGCGTGGAGGCTGCGCTCGATCGCGCCGCCGAGGTTGAGAAGAAGACCTATCGTGAATCGCTGCAGAACAATCGCGACAACATTCTCTACAGCAAGCAACTGGTGACGATTGACACCGATGTTGCGGTCGAATTTGACGTCGCCGCGATGAAAGCTGGCGAGCCGGATGTTGAAGCATTGCGAGCGTTGTTCGCCGAACTCGAATTCACGTCCCTGCTCAAGGAGCTACTTCCTGTCGTCGAGGTGAAAGACGGCGACTACCGGGAGATCAAGTCAACGGCCGAATTCTTGGAATACTTGCGGATTGCGAACGGAGTTCCGCTCGCGATCGCCATCGAGCCGGAGTCTGCCGTGGGCATAGATTCTGAGAGCGCCGCCGAAGGAGACGAACCCGAGCCGCAACAGTCGGGCTTTCTGGCGTTGCAGCACGACGATGCAGAGGTTGAAGACGCCGTTCCCGCCCAGCGGCTGGGCGTTTCGAATGTGCCGGGAGCCGGGGCGATCGTTACGCTCGAAGGCCACGATCTTGCCGATCGAGTGAAGCAACAGCTCGAAGATTCCAGCGTCGCAAAGACCATCCACGATCTCAAGTCGGCGCTCCACTATTTTCGTGAGCAGGGAATCACGCCGGCGGGAGTGAAGCATGACCCGATGCTGTACTCGTACCTCCTCGATCCAACCTATTCTTCGCACGCGTTGCCGGAAGTTGCGCTTCGACGGCTCAATTTGAAGCTGAGCGGCAACCTGGCGGAGGCGGCAGATATCGCGGGACGCCTGGCGACCACCCTCCGCAAAGAAGTCGAGGAGCAGGGGCTGACTTCGGTCTACGACGAGATCGATACGCCGCTCGTGCCCGTGCTCGCGCGCATGGAAGAAGCTGGAGTCAAGATTGATCTGGCGGCACTTGAGCAGATGTCGGGCATGCTGCAACGCGAGGCCGCGACCAAGGCGCGAGACATTTACGAGCGTTGCGGTGCGGAATTCAACATCAATTCACCGAAGCAATTGGGAGACGTGCTCTTCAATAAGCTGGCGCTCCCGATGCCGGTGAAATATGGAAAAGGCAAAAAGATTTCGACGGCGGTGGACGTACTCGAAGGTCTGGCCGCCGAGCATGATGTCCCGCGCCTCGTTCTTGAATACCGGCAACTGACTAAGCTGAAGTCCACGTATGTCGACGCTCTGCCGGCGCTCATTCGTGCTCACAGCGGCCGCGTGCATACGACTTTCGGGCAGACTGGAACCGCGACGGGAAGGCTGTCGTCAACCAACCCGAACCTGCAGAACATTCCCATTCGAACGGAACTTGGACGGGAGATTCGCGCGGCGTTTATTGCCGAGCCGGGGAACGTCCTGCTGGCCGCCGACTATTCGCAGATCGAGTTGCGGCTCCTGGCCCATTATTCGAAAGACAAATTGCTGGTCGAGGCGTTTCGGCGCGGAGACGACATCCATACGCTGACGGCATCGCAGGTCTTCGGCGTGCCTCCGCTGATGGTCACGCCTGAGCACCGTCGTGCGGCGAAGGTTGTGAACTTTGGCATCGTCTATGGGCTGTCCGCGTTTGGGTTGTCGCAGAATCTCGGTATCGAACCGAGTGAAGCGCGAAAATTTATCGACGCCTATTTTGAAAAATATGCGGGAGTGCGTGCATTTATCGACGCCACCCTCGAACAAACGCGCCGCGATCAGAAAGTGAAGACGCTGTTTGGACGCATTCGGCCAATTCCTGACATCAACAGCAAAAACGCCACCCAGCGCGGATTCGCGGAGCGCACCGCAGTTAACACTCCTCTGCAAGGGACTGCCGCGGACCTGATCAAGCTGGCCATGATCCGCATCGACGACGACATCACCAGGCGTGGATTGAAGTCGCGAATGACTCTCCAGGTGCATGACGAACTGGTGTTCGAAGTGCCCGAGAGGGAAGTGGAATTGATGAAGCCGCTGGTCAAGGAACACATGGAGAAGGCTCACTCCCTCGAAGTTCCCCTGCTGGTCGAAATTGGAGTGGGGCTAAACTGGCGTGATATGGATTAGGCTTCAACGTGTAATCTAAACTCCGGTCGCAGAAAACTTTCTACATGTGTGTCGCCTTCCGTTATACTTTGTGCAGCGAACCTAAATAGCGCCCACTTCCTGATGTTGACTCCAGCCGCATGACAAGATTTTGAAGATTGCGGAGGTTTGATGAGTGCAGCTCCAGGGCGGGCGCTAGGAGCAACCCCGCAACGCCGCTTTTCGCGGCACCCAATCAATGTACCGCTCGACCTGATCGCTTTGCGGTCGGGAATCCCTGAAACTTTGCCCGGCCGGTGCACCGACATCAGCGAAACTGGCTTAGGCGCTGTCATCGCCGGGGAACTCGCGGTGGGGCAGCAAGTCGCTTTAGAACTGCGCCTTCCCAACGTTGGGTTGCCGGTGCGCGCACGCTCGTTGGTTCGTTATCAGGCGGGACTCCGCTGCGGGCTTGAGTTTTCGAACCTTTCGGTCGAGCAGCAGGAAATGATCCGCTACTGGGCGTACCACTCTTCTCCGTTACCTGCGACGGCTCCGAAGCCTGCAATTCCTAAGGCAGAGTCGAATGTCGCTGAGTCGGAAAATGAATCGCCGGCAGTTTCCTCGGTAGTCACCGCCGCGCCTGTACGAAAAATTCGTATTGGAAAGCGTGGCTTTTATGCGCTCCTGACCTGCGTGCTTGTTCTGGCTGCTCTTGGATGGTGGCGGTGGCAGAAGTCATGGAACGAACTCGAAACGCGAGTCCATGCAAGCGATTCAAGAGTGCGGGTGCCTTTCGAAACCATGAGCCAGCGAATCGTGACGAAGGTGGACCCCGTTTACCCGGAGGAAGCGCGCCGAACTGGCACCTCAGGCCGGGTTGTGCTGGATGCGATCATTGGTCCCGATGGCGGCGTGAAGGCCTTGCGCCCTGTTTCCGGCTCTGCTCCGCTGGTGCAATCGGCCACGCAGGCTGTGCAGTCCTGGAAGTTTGAGCCTTATCTTTTCGATGGCAAAGCGGTGGAGGTTGAAACCGCGATTGCGGTCGAGTTCCAGCTGAATTGAGACTTGCTAGTCGAATGTTTCCGCTTGCGCGAAAGGCAAGCCGCGCTGGTCCTTCGCGGAGACAATCGGTTTGCCGTCCAATTGCCAGGCAATTCCTAGTGCAGGATCATTCCACAGCACGCTACGCTCATTTTCCGGCGCATAAAAATCGGTTGTTTTGTAGAGAACGTGCGTGGTTTGCGAAACGACTCGAAAGCCGTGGGCGAATCCGATTGGTACCCATAACATGCGCTTGTTCTCGCCCGACAGTTTGAACGATTCCCATTTTCCGAAGGTCGGAGAACTGCGCCGCATGTCGAGCGCCACGTCGAGAATCTCTCCTGTGAGGGCGCGCACGAGTTTCCCTTGCGGCTGCTGTATCTGATAGTGCAAACCGCGGACTACATTCTTCTCGGAGAAAGAATGATTGTCCTGCACGAACGATTCGGAAATTCCGATCTCCGCAAAGGTGCGCTGGTTGTAGCTCTCAAGAAAGAAGCCGCGATCGTCGCCGAACACGCGCGGTTCGAGGAGCAGGACGCCGGGGAGAGTGGTGGAGATCTTTTTCATGCTTAGCGTTCCGTTACTCAGAAAACCCGCTCCCGCAGCAGTTGCAGAAGGTAAGCGCCGTATCCATTGTTTCGCATCGGTTGAGCGAGTGCTTCCAGTTGCCCAGCCGTGATGTAGCCAGAGCGATACGCGATTTCCTCGGGGCAGGCGACCATCAGGCCTTGGCGTTTTTCCAGCGTCTGGATGAACAACGAAGCTTCGGTCAACGCGTCATGCGTGCCCGTGTCGAGCCAAGCGGTGCCCCGGCCCATCACGCAGACGTTGAGTTGGTTGCGTTCCAGGTAGACACGGTTGACGTCGGTGATTTCAAGTTCGCCGCGGGCCGAAGGCTTCAGATTGGCGGCTATCTCCACCACCTGCCGGTCGTAAAAATAGAGGCCTGTGACCGCATAACGCGATTTCGGCTGCTTTGGCTTTTCCTCAATACTCTGAGCTTTACCTTGGGCGTCGAATTCGACTACGCCATAGCGCTCTGGGTCGTTGACAGGATAAGCGAAAACGCGGGCGCCGGATGCCTGCAACGTGGCGGCGCGCAATTCCTTGACCAGGTCGTGCCCGTAGAAAATGTTGTCGCCGAGCACCAGCGCGCAGCCGCTTGAACCGATGAATTCCTTGCCAATCAGAAAAGCCTGCGCAATGCCTTCGGGCTTTGGTTGCACGGCGTACTGGAAGTTGACTCCATATCGCGAGCCGTCGCCGAGCAGATGCTGGAAGCGGTGCAAGTCCTCAGGTGTAGAGATCAGTAGAATGTCACGAATCCCTGCCAGCATCAACGTCGATAGCGGGTAATACACCATCGGCTTGTCATAAACGGGCAGGAGGCTCTTGGGGAGTACGTGAGTGACGGGATACAGGCGCGTACCCGAACCGCCCGCGAGAATGATGCCTTTGTAATTCGATGCCGCCGTATTGGTCATGTATCCGTTGGCCTCAGCGCTCCGTAGCGTAATTCTTGGCAATCCATTGCCGGTAGCTGCCGCTGGTAACATCCCGCACCCAGTCTTCGTGTTCGAGATACCATCGGACGGTCTTCGCAATCCCGCTCTCAAAAGTTTCCTGTGGCTGCCAGCCTAGCTCGCGCTCGATCTTTCGCGTGTCCATGGCATAGCGACGGTCGTGGCCGGGGCGATCCTTTACGAATGTGAGCAGCTGACTATGCGGGACCACTGGATCGTTGGGACGCATCTTGTCGAGCAATTCGCAAACCGCCGCGATGATATCCAGGTTCTTCATTTCGCTGCGTCCCCCGATGTTATAGGTCTCGCCGCAGAGTCCTCGCGCAAGAACGGTGCGAATGGCTGTGCAGTGATCTTCGACATACAGCCAGTCACGAACGTTCTTGCCGTCGCCATATACCGGGAGCGGCTTGCCTGCACATGCGTTCAGGATCATCAGCGGGATCAGCTTTTCTGGAAACTGGTGCGGCCCGTAATTGTTCGAACAATTGGTGGTCAGAACCGGCAAACCGTAAGTATGGTGATAGGCGCGCACGAGATGATCCGAAGCGGCTTTGGACGCGGAGTATGGGCTATTGGGCGCGTACGGAGTGGTCTCGCTGAAGGCGGGATCCGCCGCGCTCAATGAGCCGTAAACTTCATCCGTCGAAACGTGCAAAAAGCGGAAGGATGCGCGGTCCGCTTCCGAAAGTGTCGACCAGTATGCACGCACCTCTTCGAGCAGGCTGAAGGTGCCGTTCACATTGGTGCGCACGAAGTCGTCCGGCCCATGGATGGAGCGGTCAACGTGGCTCTCAGCCGCAAAGTGGACAATGGCCCGCGGTTGATCGCTCCGCAGCAGGTTGCTTACCAAATCGCGATCGACGATGTCACCCTGCTCAAACCGATAGCGCGGGCTGTGTTCGACAGCGCGTAAGTTATTGAGATTCCCCGCATATGTCAGTTTGTCGAGATTCACCACGCTGGCGGATTCCTTGACCATCCATTGCAGGACGAAGTTCGAGCCAATGAATCCGGCGCCGCCGGTAACAAGAATCAGATCTTCCATTTTGGATGTACGGATGTCGCAAAGGCGAATACACACTGATTCTAACCGAGCGCAGAGGCGAAGTCGCTCGACCTTCGGGCGACGTCTTCGGTGTCAGTCGTTGCCGGGCGGGCACGGGCTGACTGGGGAACGAGCGCCTCGGTGTCTTTAAATCAGTTTGCCGAGGCTCGGCTCAGTGGGGCGATTTGCACGATTGGACTTTGTTCCTCATCGGTAACTTCCCGCAGCTTCCAGCCCAGCACTTTGTAGTACGTAGCTTCGATGAGCCGAGCTATTGCGGGCCACAGATATTGACCCTGAATCCGCTCTCGTTCGCGGGCCGCGGCCTGGCGACGCAGCTCGGGATCATGGATCAGCAGGTCGAGCATGCGTTCTAAATCGTCCTGGTCGCCTCGCCGGAAAGTAAAACCGGCACCCTTGACCACTTCCTGGTTCTCGGGAATATCACTGGTGAGCACGCAGACTCCAGCGGCCATGGCATCGAGAAGCGCCAAAGACAAGCCCTCCAAATCCGAGGGAAGCACGAATAGCGCGGCGTTCGAGAGCAGTTCTTCTAGATCTCTTCCCGATACCCACGGCAGCAAACGAATCTTGTCGGAGGCGTGATGGCGTAAGGTTCCAGCGTAGGCGTCCGAATGACTCGAACCGCCCGCCAGCACGAGTTTCATATCCGTGTGCAGGTTCTTGAAGGCATTGATCAGCAGGTGGCAGTTTTTTTCAGGCGAGAATCTGCCCAGGAAAAGGACATAGTTGTCCGTGGTAAGACCCCAATCGAGGAGCTTGCGCGGTATCCTCCGGGACGCCAATAGGGCTCCGTTGGGCACGTAAATTGTGTCGCGCTTGTACTGCTGACTGTAGTAGCGCTGCAGCGTTTGCGAGACGACCATCGTGGCATTGGGAGCGCAGACTGCGGCTGCTTCTCCCCATCGCAAGACTCGCGAGGCGATCCAACCCCACTTCCGTCGCTGCCAATCGAGACCTTGCACAGTGACCACGGTTCTCTTGCCGACGAGCCGCGGCAAGAATGAGAACAACGCAGGCCCGAGGCAGTGGTAATGGACGACGTCGTAATCCGCGGTCATTGCATCCACGGTACTCAACAGCGTGTGGACCACCGTTTCCAGATGTTTCGAGCGGATGGTCGGCAATCGCCGGACGCGCATGCCATTGTGCGCTTTCATGGGCGGAGTGAAATAACTGCGGCAATACACGGTGACTTCGTGCCCCAGCCGCGCCAGCTCAGATCCGGCCTGCTCGTAATAGGACTCGATCCCGCTGTACTTCGAAACCACGCCGCGCCCTCCGATGAACGCAACACGGACGCTCCGCCGTGGCAGGGGGCGTAGCGGCGCGGATGGAAACGAGAGAATCGTCTTTTTTCTTGCGGACGTCATCCGACTATAGAGATCGAGCATTTTGTCGATGTGCTGATCAGGATTGTGATTTGTCTTTACGCGTGCGCGCGCTGCGGCGCCCATTTTGTCGATGAGATCAGGACGGTCAAACAGAAAACCGATGGAGTGGGCGAGCTGTTCGCGATCCCCATCGGAGTACAGAAGCCCGGTGAGGCCGTGTCGCACGAACTCGCGGCGCGAACCTAGATCGGACGCGACTACCGGGCGTCCCCAGGCGTACGACTCAAGTATTGACTTACCGAGAGTTTCGTATGCGTGCGACGGAAAGACCGAAAAGCTGCAACCGGCGATGAGCCTCTGCAGTTCCTCGCCATGAACCATGCCGGCGAAGACGACTTGGTTCAGCTTCAACTCTTTCGCCAGTGCTTCGAGGCGGGGACGCTCCGCGCCCTCGCCCGCAATGATGAGCGGAGTGTGCGGCAGCCGCACCATGGCGCGCAAAAGTTCATAGACGCCCTTCTCTGCCGAGAGACGACCGAAATAGAGAATGTAACCCTCGTCCACGGCCAGCTCTTCATCATGGGGCAACGCCTGAAAGTGAGGGAGGACCTCGATGTGGTCTGCTGGTAGTCGTGCGGCAACCAGTTTCTCTCGAACAAACTCGCTGGGAGCAAGAAAGATGTCGACACAGCGCTCGTACGTTCGCAGCCACTTGTGCAGATATGCCTCAGCGGCTAGCACCAGCGCGCTGGTCCGCGGGCCGCTGTAGCAACCTCGGGTGGCATTGTAAAAGGCGCCGCCGCTGCAGCGTTCGCAGGGGCGTCCATTCGCCACAAAATTGTAGGTTGGACAAAGCATCTTGAAATCGTTCAAGTGATAAAGCACGGGGATTCCTTGACGCTTCAGTTCCCACAAAATCGAGGGCGACAAGTGATGGTAAATTCCGCGGACGTGCGCAATGTCGGGCGAAAAATCAGCCAAGCACTTGCGCATCGCGCGCTGCGCCGAGGGCGAGTAAAGGGCATGCGCCGCCATCCGGATCTTTTTCAGCAGGCTGGCGTTCGGATTCTTGAAATCGACTTTCGGAATGCGGTAGCTGCGTCCGGCAAATGCACCCTCATGTCCGTGATCCATGCTGAACAGGGCAATCTCCTGCCCGCGCTTCTCCATCCGATGCATCAGGTCGAAGAGGTATGCTTCGGTGCCGCTAAACGGATAGTCGTACTTGTTGCAATACAGGATGCGCATGATCGCCGCTCGGTTGAGTTAGTCGTGCCAGAAACTGGTCCGCAAAGTTGCGGAGATTTCGCTGACGGTTATACGAAGCAGCAATACTGGCCGCTGCCGCGCGCTGAATCCCAGACATCGAACCCTGGTTCGTTTCAATCCAGCGCACGGCGCTGACGAAATCGGAGAGCGACCCAGGCTCGTAGAGAAAACCTGTGCGCTGATGCTCGACAAGCTCAGGAATCCCGGTGATTGCCGGTGCCAGCACGAGGTTTCCGTGAGCCATTGCTTCCATCAAAACCACCGGGATCCCTTCGCTCTTGCTGGTCAGCACGACCAGATCGGCATGGCGGTAATAGCCCGCAAGATCGGCGCGGGAAACATGACCTACCAGGTGAACGTATCCCTGCAGGCCGTCTGCGATAATTTGCCGCTCGAGCGCCGGACGCTCGGGTCCTTCACCGGCGATCCAGCAAATGAAGTGAACGCCCTGTTCGCGAAGCTTGCCGCAGGCTTGGACGAGGAAACGATGATCTTTGACGCGATGCAAACGCCCCACGGAGAGAAGGCAGAACCGTCTGCCGTCAGCCGCTAGCCCGTTCGCGCTTGTGCTCCAGGGAAGCACGCGATCAACCCCGAGGCGCTGCACGGTGATTTTTCCGGGGGATGTATCCGGATAGTTGCGGAGAATGTAGTTGCGGTTGTAGTCCGACACCGTCACGCAGAATCCGCAGGCGCGCAGTTTGGACGACAGGAAATCAGCCCTCTGTAACAAGTCGGAACCGTGGAGCGTAAAACTGAAGCCGATGCCAAGCAGTCTTGCGGCAACTAAGGCCATCCACGAAGCGAAATATCCGTGGTGCGCGTGGATGTGCTCGGCATCAAGTGGAGCTAATTGTTCCGCGAGCGCGGCACCCATCACTGTGTGGCCGAGCGCACGAATTCGACGCAACGGCGAAGATCCCCTCTCGCAAACCAGGGGTTGTAAGAGTTGCCAGAGATCGGAACGATCGGAAATGAGCCGACGCGCGGCTCGCTTGAGTTCATCGTCTGACAGCGGCTGGAAGAACCTGGTCTCTTTCCAGAAAGCGCGTTCCGAGAGAGTCAGGTTCTCCGGTGATACACGTTTGCCGCTACAGCAGATCACCCGTGTTCCGCGGCGCCGCAGTTCCGCGATTTCATCCATCACATACGGTTCGAGAGGCGAAGGAAACTCGTTGGCAATGTAGGCGATGGTCGTCATGCGGTCGCTTCTTCCGATGCACACAGCATGCCGGCAGCGGTGAACACCAGGCCAATGACGAACTGATATGCCATGTCTACAAAAAAGGCGTTGAAGAGATAAACCGAAAGTAAAATCGGCCAGACTTTTCGCAGAGTCCCTACCGTGCCGGATTCTCCTGACGGTACGACCCATGCAAGCCGGAAGAGATTGAAGAAGAGAACGCCATAGAGCGCTAACCCGGGCACGCCGAACTCAACCAGTAACGCGAGGTACGTGTTGTGCACGTAGAACGTGCGCAGGTGGTAGCCCTCCATTCGGCGACCCAGTTCCGCATACATTCCGCCAGCGGGCCAGCCGCTGAACGGCCGTTCCAGAAACATTGCCCATCCGGCGTCGTACACGGCGAGCCGTGCCTCCACCGGTCCGCGTTCTCCCGTACGATCCCAAAGTGCGGACTTCAGCGAATGACTGCTGAAGCTGATGGCCAGTCCTGCTAACAGCCCGGCGATGACTAACAGAATGCAGAGTGCCTGCACCCGGCGCTCGACCAGCCGGTATCCGAGAACAAGGGCGGATCCGATGAATGCGATCCAAACCGCGCGTGTCATCGTCGCCAAAATTGCCAGGGGGAGTGCCAGCCACAATAGCTTCACGATCCATTTGCGGCTTTGCGGCAAAGCGAGGACCAGGATGCCGAGAATATTCAACGAAACACCGTTCGCCACTGCTTGCAGGAATGGACCGCGCGCGCGGTCGGGATGAAACCCAAGACTCTCGTCGAGAATGAACCGTGGAAAGATGAGCGACCGGGTGTCGGCAAGGAAAGCAATGGCGAGAAAGATGAGGTAGCCCAGCACGAGTACGACGAAGACCTCAAAATGCTTGCGCTGCGCGGGGCCTCTGAAGACCAGCACGGCAACGTGAAACAAGGCAAATGGAACGATGAATTTGCTGGCGACAATACTCCAAGTCTGTGCGTCGAACGGCTCCCGCAGCACTCTCACCATGGCGAGTGCCATCAGGCAGAGCATGGGGACGCTCAGTCTTGTAAAGAATGGCAGCTTCTCTCGCAGGGCCATGGTGCGCAGCGCCACGAAAAAGATGAGGATGCTGAAGCCGACGCGGTCCGCGTAGTAAGAAAAAATATCTGGCGGCCGAAACAGGAAAATCGTCATTGCGGCCACGTATAGAACCGACGGGAACGCCAGTCCCAGATGCAGAGGGCGAAGCAGCAGTCCAGTCAGCTGCCAAAGCGGATTGTCGTCACTCTCCCAGGTGAGTGCGCGGCTGCTCATGGCGGTCAGGCTCCTTCCGGCGCGAACATCACGCGAACCGTGCTGACGAGAATGCGGAGGTCCAGGAGCAGGCTCCAGTTTTCGATGTAAGTCAGATCCAGGTGCATATTGAGATCGAACGATGGGCAGTCGCGAGCCGTAATCTGCCAGAGGCCCGTGATTCCGGGCTTCACGTCGAGGCGGCGGTAGTGCTGGAGTTCGTAGTGATTGACTTCGTCCACCGGGTGCGGGCGCGGTCCAACGAGGCTCATCTCGCCGCACAGGACATTCCAGAGTTGGGGCAATTCGTCGAGGCTATAGCGGCGAATGAATCGGCCAACGCGGGTGACACGGGGGTCGTCGTCAATCTTGAAAATCGGCCCTTCCCGCTGGTTGCGCTCTTGCAGATCTTCTTTGAGATATTCCGCATTGGTCACCATCGAGCGAAATTTGTGGCAGCGAAATGGACGACCTTTCGCTCCTGTTCGCTTCGCCGAGTACACAGCCGGCCCGTCGGAATCGAGCCGCACGAGTAAGGCAACGATGGCCATGACGGGCATGGTCAGCAGTAGACCGATGGCTGCTCCTGTTGCATCCAACGTTCGTTTCAGGAGTAACCCTGCGCCCGGGGTGGCTTCGCGATGCAGGGTGACGACCGGCACCTCACCGATATGATCGACTTTTGCATCGGACCACGGCCCGGGTGGCAAATCCGGAACGGCACGAATGTCCAGATGATTTCGATATGCGATCTCGGCGGCTTCTCGCGTCTGAGCGCGCTGGCCCGGAATGGCAAGGATGACCTCGTCGATAAATTCCGCGCGCGCCAGCCAATCCAGGTCCGCGATGCGCCCCAGAACCACCGGTGAGAGAGGCAGATCGTTGTCCACGAATCCGCACACTTTCGTTGAGTGGAGCGGATCACTGCGCAGCGCCTGCGCAATGGAGTGGGCAAGGGGTCCTGCACCAACAATGAGGACCTTCCACGACTCTCTTTCATGATGAGGGCGCTCGCGAACCATCTGCAGGATTCGACGCGAGCCCGCTAGACCAGCCACGCTGCTGACAAATATCGTTATGGCCGCCGGATAATGCAGTCCACGTCCAGCTGCGAGAAAAACCAGACCAACTGCGAACAGGCTTGCTCGCGTTAAAACCGGGATGCGGTCAACGCAATGGAGATCGCCCTCTTTCTGGTAGAGCCCCTCCGAGAAGCCGAAAAGGGTTACTAGCGTCACGAAGATCGGCAGGTACTCCCACGGTAACTTCCAGGCGGGAGCGAACGCCCATATGATTCCCCACGCTGCTGCGAGGACAACGAAGTCGGGCGTGACAGACTGGAAAAGCAAGAATCGATCGCCGGTAGGATGCGGAAGAAGCTGCTGAATTGAAGCTTGTGAATGACGGGTCGTCGACTTTTCCGGTGCCTTCGCGCGACCTGCCGGTTCTGGGATTGCGCTGTCAATGCTCGTGGCTTGGGGGTGCTGTGCAGCCGATGACCCAAGAATCATGCGCGAGTACTGGGAGTCGCAATTACCATGACTCAAGTCCGGAGAGTTCTCCCACAGCCGATTTGTCGTCAATTCGCTCATAAGATTCACAAACGTCGATAGAGGCCTTGGGGCACGGGGAAACGGCGTCCGGCCAGGATGCTTCCTAGCAAAGGAACTCGTGCTTTGGAAAGCTGATCCTTGATTTGAGCCGCGACAACGCGCCGGGTTCGTTCGGCGGCGAGCACCAGGACTAAGCCGTCACAGGTCTGGCCAATACTGGCGGTGAGCCAAGAGACGGGACCGCACCACAAGATGGAGAAATCGAACTCGGCCGTCGTCTCGCGGAGTCGCGACAGGTTTTGTTCGTTCACGCGGCCGAACGATGTGTCCGGCAACCACGCCTGGCGGCGCACCATCCAGAGGTGCGGCGCGATCGGCCAGGTAGGCTCCCCGAGAGTGGGCGGCACAATCTGCAGTTCCGCTTGCAGACGCACCGCGCCGGCGTCGGCATCGATGAGGCCGACGTCATACCTGCCTTCTTCCGCCAAGACCCGAGCAATCGCCAGGCAGAGAGTTGCCGTCGCTATCGACGACTCGGCTGGAGCAAATCCAACATGCCGAACCGGTCTCCCTTCATTGCGGGAAAAAAGCTGCTGCACCAGTCCACGAATCTGCTCGTCATGAACCGATGGTGATGAAGCCGCTGCTCGTTGTGGCACCTTGGCGCGAACTTGGTCGCGAATCGGAGCGGTCCGGGCGCGTTCGCCCGCCGATGACGGTTCCACTAACAGCTCGCTCAGCGTGCTCACTGGATCACCACCGTCGGTCGCCGGTCTGACGAAACTGGGATATTGATCGCGGAGACTCCGCTCTCAGGCAGCCAGGCGAGTACGGGCACTTCCAGCAGGCCGCAAGCCTCGTCGGGAGTGCGAATGGTTGCGTCAAAGTACTCGGTCGCGAAAGCGATGCCGATGCTGAACGCCACCGCCAATACGAAAGCGAAGACGAAATAAAGAAGAATAGGATGCGTAGGTAGCGCCGGAACGGACGGCGGCTCCACGATGGCAACGTTCAGGATGCGGTGCTCATCGAGTGCGTCGCCAATTCGCGCTTCCTCCCGTTTTCGCAGGTAGAGGAGGTAATTGTCCTCATCCGCTTTAGTTGCCCGCATCAAGTCCTGCTGGCCCACCGACTCCGATTGCATTCGCTGCGCAACCTGATGTAGCGATGCAACCTGCATGGCCGCGTCCGCTTGCCGGGCTCGCAGGCCATCTTTTTGCACCTGCGCCTTCTCGAGCTCCATCCGCGCCCACTCGTAGTTGGGGTCTTTATCGGTGGTTTCGTCTCGGACCGGCGTCAGCGCTTCGGCCGCAATCGATGCTTGCGTATCCACAATTTCCTGCACCACCTCCTGCACGAGCCGGTATGAGGGTTCAAAGCGCGTTAGTAGCTCGGTGCGTTTCAACTGCAGGTCCAGCAGGTGTGTCTTCATTTTTTCCAGTGCTTGCGGATTGTCGGCCCAGCGCTTCAGCGTCACTGATCGTGACGGGAATGCTTTGAGTTGTTCCTGCAAAGACGCGATCCTGCGTTCGGTTTCCACCCGATCCTGGTCGATCTGACGGTAAGCTGCGTCCGCTTCCCCCAATTTCTGCAGCGCAATGTCACGCTCCAGCCCCGCCGATACCACACCTCGCTCGCGCGTGAATTGCACGAGTTCGGCTTCGGATTGCCGCAGTCTCTTCTGATATTGCTCAGTCTGCTGATCGAAGAACTGAATTTCTCCCGGCGGACGCTGCAGGCTTGTGTGCCTCTGCACATAGAGCGTCGACAGAACGGCAAGCACCCGCGCTGCCCGTTCCGGATCGGTATCTTTGTAATTGACTTGGATCAGGTTCGATTTCTTCAGAGCTTCGACATCCAGATGTCGCGTCAGATCCCGAACGGCATGTTCAACCTCGGCGGCACGTTTAGGTTCAGGCGTTTCAGGGGGCACCAGGTCTGCCACTTTTACAACCTGTTTCAGCAGACCCTCGTCGCGCAGTAGTTCCACTTCGGAGTTGAGTTCTTCTTCGGTAATGTCGGGCCGCGTGAAGTCCATGCCGCTCGGAGGCTGCGGAGACACCACGGGATCAAAGCGGCCGCGCCGCAGCAGAACCTTGAAATGCGATTCGTAACGAGGAGAGAAGAGTACGAAGAGCATCGCAGCCAATAGCGCGATCCCAAAAGTTGCAGCTACCAGGCGTCCTCGCCGGAAAATGGTAGCTGCCAGCTCGCGAGGAGTTGGAGATATACCCGCGTTCGAGTTTCTTATGATTGCGACGGACATGGGTCAGGCGGCGGACAATCAAACCGGCGGGATGGGGGGAGGAACCGGCCAGATGCTGGAACGCGAAGGTGAGCGCTGCCACTCCTTTCCACTAGAACTGCATGGGGTTCATGTACCAACTCATGGAGTTCGTCGGGACATACTTTCGAATCTTTGAAATGCGGCTCTGGGGCACAAAAATGAAGTCTCCCGGCCGCAGGTGGATGTCTTCACGAACGTCCCGAGAGTCCAGCATCTTTTTCAAGTCGATCAGGTGAGATTCAGCCATGCCGTCGGAAATCCGCCGGAACAGAACTACCTGCGAATGCCGGGCCTGCTGTGTAAATCCTCCAGCAATCGCCACGGCCTCATTGACGGTCAGGTCGCCGCGCAGTTCATACTTTCCCGGCCGCGCGACCTCACCCGAAGCAAGGAAGTATGGTTTGTCGAAATCCTTCAAGGTGATGGTGAGCTCGGGCTCATGGAGGAAGCTGCGATAAGCGCTGCTGACGGCCAGTTGCGTCTCCGGAACGGTCAGTCCCTCGACAAACAGCGTGCCTGCACCACGCAAAGCAACGTAGCCGTCGGGTTGCACGGTCAGGGTCTGATTGAAGTCTGGAGAGAACGTGAAATTCACGTCGACGATGTCCGATTTCGTGAGCCGGTAAAGCGGGTGGCGTTGCCCTCCGAATGAAGGATCTCCCAAGCCACCCGCTTTGACGGGTTGTGTGATGGTCTCGCCCGCGGGACGGCTGGTACCGGACTGTCCCTGTCTCTGCGAGCGCTCCGCCGCCGCGATCGTGCCGGTTGGCGAAGCAGAGGAACCAGGTGTAGCCGGCGCCCGTCCGATTTCCTGGGCGACGAGAATCACGGCGAGTTGCAGGGTGAGCATGCCCGCAACTCTCAGAACAACGTGTTGGACCGCTGCATTCATCTCCGCACTCTCACCGTTGCTCAGAACGGCGAATCAAACAGCTCGAATGGTTGAGTTGTTTGCACGAAGGTATCGTCGTACCCAGAGCACAACAAGACTTGGAAAGTACTGTCTACGCCGGTGGCCATCACCTTTTGGCCGGCCGAAAAGTCAGCTGCACCGAAAACTGGGCACCAGCGCGCCCTTTCAAACTCAGATGAGGGGTTCAGAGACGAAAGTTATGCTGCAAACCTTGTGCACAAGAGTGGGTACACGAAAGTAGATGTCTGGGGCGGGATACGTCACCAAGTGACTGTGACCGGGCCTACATCCAGTACCGTATGCTTTTGGGCATGATGGAAGCATGAAGAACAGCCGTTCCGTCACCCAGCCCAACGAAATCGAACCAGCCGGTGCCAAAGCAGTACATGTACTGATCGCAGATTCCGGCCCAATCCAGTCGCAGCTCCTGGCGCGCGCCTTGAGGAGCCATCGCGACTTCACAGTTTCCGCCGTCGCGCTCGAGGCGTCCGCCCTTCACGATTTCATGCAGGCGAATCCGGTGGATGTAGTGCTGATTGCCAGCAACCGTCTGCCCGATTTGAGCCTGCTCCGCTGGTTGCGGGTTTCGTATCCTAAGATCGCTCCCGTACTCCTTACCGAAAATGAGGATCGTGAACTGGTGGTGAACGCTCTGCGCTCAGGCGCGCGTGGCATTTTTCTCTTTACTCAGTCCCCCTTAGCGATGCTCTGCAAGTGTATCCACTGCGTCTCCGGCGGAGAGGTCTGGATCAACTGTCTGCAGATCAATTACATACTCGAAGCTCTGTCGGAAGTGCCCACATTGCGCGTGGTCAACACCAATGGCAGATCTTTACTCACCCCTCGCGAAGAGCAGGTGGTCGCACTCGTAGCCGATGGCCTCACCAACCGGGGAGTCGCCGGCGAGCTTGGCCTCAGCGAACACACAATAAAAAAGTACCTGTTGCGCATCTTCGACAAAGTTGGAATTTCAAGCCGCGTCGAACTCGTCCTCTATGCCATGTCGCACGGCGAACATCGACCCTCGGAGTGGATGCCAGGCCAGGCCTGAGCGCGGAAGGAAGCCGCGAAGTACAATGTTCGCATGCGAAATAGCATGGGGATCGCTTGGTAACGGCCGCCGGGTCCGGAATAGCCCGCCGCTGGACCGTAATCGCCTCAGGGCTGCTTCTTCTCGCGTTGGCGCTGGTTGTCATCTATACCGGGCCGAATGCCTTCTACAGCCCTGTTGCCCTGGTCACCGTGGCCGCGATCGGACTCGCCGCCTTGCTGCTCCAGGTCTGGTTTCGCCGTGATCTGCCAAATGTTCAATCTCCACTCTGGCTGAATGTTCTCGGCATAGTCTGTGCTCTGGTGTCGCTGTTTGCCGATTACCTCCGGATGAAGCGGACAGTGCTCGACTTTGTGGCCTTTACCGCGATCGTCTGCTTTGGCATCAGCGGAGCACTTATTCTCCACGCCTTGCGCCGCGTCCGAATCCAGCCATCGCCGGAGTCCAACTAGAGAGGCCGAACCTTAGCGAGGCCTTCCGATACAATCTCGCCATGCGCGTCACGGTCTTCGGAGCTTCCGGCCTGCTGGGACAGGAATTGGTCAAGGAATTGGCCGGGGAGCAACTGACAGCTCTCACATCGCATGACGCCGATGTCCGCGATGTAGGGCGGGTTCGAGAGGTAGTCAAGGATTCAAGTCCCGACTGGATCATCTTGTCGGCTGCCTACACCGACGTGGACGGCTGCGAATCGAATCGAGAACGTGCTTTTGCCGTTAACTGTGAAGGCGCAATCAACGTAGTGCAAGCGGCGCGCGAAACGGGATCTCGACTGCTCTTCGTAAGCACCGACTACGTTTTCGACGGCACAAAACGTGAGCCCTACCAGACGAACGACTCTAGAAATCCGAGCAGCGTTTACGGAGCGAGCAAAGCCCGCGCCGAGGAGCGCCTCCTCGAAATTCTGCCGGAAGTCTGCATTGCGCGGACGTCATGGCTCTTCGGCCACGGTGGCAAGTGTTTTCCTGCGACGATTCTGAAACTCGCCGGCTCGCGGCCCGAAATCTCAGTCGTCAACGATCAACGGGGCAGTCCGACCTTCACCCCCGATCTGGCATCTGCTCTAGTGAGGCTCTGCCGCGCGAACGCCCGCGGCATCGTTCACGTCACCAATTCCGGCGACTGCACTTGGTACGACTTCGCTGCTGAAATTGTTCGCGGCGCCGGAATGACGACTGCGGTGAAGCCGGTCGCCACGGCCGAGTTTCCACGCCCGGCGAAGCGGCCTGCCTACTCAGTCTTGGCGCCAGACAGCCTCCACGCCCACGACATCCACATGCCGATTTGGCAGGACGCGTTGCGCCGTTACTTGGAAGGCGACCCTTCCATTTCTCCCCGCTGATCTCAGTAAGCCATGCGATGATCCCAAAGTAAGGTTTACCGGCAAGAGAAATTCCATCACAGCTGCCACGTCGGGCATATGTTATAGTTCGCCCCGTCGCACGAGCGGCCTGATATTTTCGGTATGAGCATTAACAGGACAAAAACCACGTCTCTACGATTTGCTGGCGTCATCTTTGTCGTCAACTTTGTCGCCCTCTCCTTATTGCTCCCCCGCGCTTCGGCGGAGGACCCCAAGCCAAAACCAGAAAACACCATCGTGATTCAGCTCGGAGATCCCGTTCCGGTGCAGAAGCTGGCGAGTTCACCGAAGTTCTGGATTTCCGATGTGATTGATCGGTCCGCGAATCCGCAGCCGGAACTGGTGATGAAAGCGCGCGGCGGAATTTTTCTGGACCGCGAGCCAAAGGTGATCGTGCGCGAGGCGCTGGAACAGTCCTTGAAGGCGGCGAACCTGCTGGCAGCCGACGCAAATTCAGCGGATCTGGTCGTCAAAGTCTATGTGTTCCAATTCGGGCTGGCGCAGGGGTCGCAGTTCGATTTCTTTGGCAAAGTGGAGTTCGCCGCGACCATGAAAAATCCCAAGACGGGCGAGTCGGTGGAGGTGAAGGCCGCCGGCACCTCCATTGCAAAACCGGCGATGCGAAAGAAGACCATCGAAAAGAACGTGCAAGAGGACATTGAAGAGTCATTAAGAGATGCGCTGCGAAATTTTCTGCGGGGGCAACAGCTAAAGGATGCTGTCAGCAATCTGACAAAGAATTCGACAGCCGCACCGGTTGCCGTCCCTAACCCGTAGACAGACGCAGCCAGTCCGTGCAAAAGAACGAATCAATCAAGGAGGGTTTCGCAATGCGAATTCGCTTCTATTTAGCGCTGGGTGCGCTGGTGCTCGCATGTGCGAGCGGAGCGGTGGCAAAAGACAACCCACCGCAGTTCAAGACCGCAGAAGCCAAGCATTTTACCCAGGCCGAGGGAGTCGAGCTGGATCCGACATTTGCTGATTACTTCTATGCGGAACTGCGCAACGAGTTGAAGAAACAAAAACTGGCGGACGAAGTGATCGGCGAAGGCGAAACGGTGGATGATGCGGATGCGCCGAAATCCATCGTGATCAGCGGGACGATCACCGAATACAACAAGGGGAGCGTGGTGAAGAGTGCGATTGTCGGCTTCGGGGTTGGATTTCGCAGCTTGAAAATGGATGCCAATGTCCAGAGGCGGAGCGACAAGCAGAACCTGAATACCCTGCACGTCCATGTGAAGGTCGATCCGAGGTGGAAGCCCGCGGTAATGGCACAATCCGCCGCACACCAACTGGTCAAGGAACTGAAGGACGAGCTGAAAAAATCGGCACAGTAAGGCGGAGCATAAATGGAAGCGGCATCAGCAAAGCAGGTCCGACGAAAAAATCGCACAAGCCTGTCCCGGACCGCAGCGCTAGTAATGGCGACCGTACTGGCGATGCTGTGGCCTGCTGTACTGATGGCTGGGCCGAAAGTGAAGCTCAACGGGTACATCACCGGAAAAGACGGAGATCAGACGCTGTTGATCCTTGACGACCGGTTGGATCTGACGTCCGTCAGCCGCGTGGTGGCGCAGGAGGCCGATCGAGAGCGCCCCATAAAGGTTGAAGACATCGGCGTCGGTAACTTGGTGGAAGCGGAGGGGCACTGGCTCGACCGGCACAAGTTCTTCGTCGAGAAGATCACCGTTGACCTGCGGGAAGACGAGAAGAATATCCACGGCACAGCGTTTCTCCAGGAAGAACCGGCCGATGCCAGCAAGATCGGTGCCGGAGAGTCCGGAGAGATCAAGGTGGATGGCTATCTTCTCGACGTCAGCCCGTCCACGAAGCGGGAATGGGATCTGGAAAAAGCGGCGCCAGGAAAGGCGGCGACTCCGAACACCCAACTGGCGGCAAGCCACATCAAGTATTCGGGGATTCGACGGAAAGACGGCAAGATCGAGGCGGACCACCTGGAACTTGGACCGCCAGCACCCGCGGATGCGTACAAGATGCCGCATAGCCTGGAATTGATGCGGGCGACGGATCCGCAGACTGGGATCGACACTCTGGAGTTCCGGCGCGGGACAAAGGTGCACGGTCGATTAAAGCTGCTCGCCGAAAAGAGCGTGCAGGATTATGTCTCGGAGCTGGGACGTTCATTGATACCGGCGGGCGCGCAGGGCACAAGCCGGCCAATTGAGTTCCGCTTTTTCGTGATTGAAGATCCATCGATCAACGCCGCCGCTCTGCCCGACGGCACGGTGCTCATCCACACAGGTCTATTGGGGGCAGTGGAGAATGAGGCGCAGCTAGCCTTCGTGATGAGCCATGAAATGGCCCACGTGCTCCAGATCCACTACAAGCGCGAAGTCGACGAGACCCGCGGAGCGCGCGTGGGGCTCATCATTGCGGGAGTCGCCGCCGGAGCCTTCATCGGAAACATCGGACTCTTCCTCGCGGAATTGGGCATTGCGTCAGCGGTGAACGGCCATCAGCGGGAATTGGAAAACCAGGCCGACCGCCTGGGCCTGCAGAATGTCATCGAGCACGGGTACGACCCGCGCGAGGCGCCGAATTTTTCGCGCATCATCATCAGCCACTACGGAGACCGCAGCACAAGCGCCTTGTGGTCGAATCATGATTCGAGCGTGATCCGCGGCAGCTTTCTGACGACTCAATTGATGCGGACCTATCCAGACCAGTCCTGGGCCAACACGAAGAAGAACACCACGGCGTTCCAGCAGATGAAAGAGGATCTGGGGCCAGTGAAGATTCTGTGACGGCGGGAGGCAAGCACTGTCCGATTTCCGGGCAGGATCTAACTGCACGCCTCACTAGGGGCTGTGCTCGAGGTACTCGATCGCTCTGTCGAGCACCTCGTCCTTTCCCGCACGAATTCCCGCGAGCGTCGGGCGCACATCGACAATCGGCTGCAGGCCCACGCGCTGTAGTTGCCGTCCATCAGCATGCCAGACGCCCTGACCGCTGAAGTACACGTGAATTCCTCCGGGCAAAGAGAAATTCGTCACGTCCCCATTGGCGCCTTGAGTCGGACTTCCTATGAATTTCGAGTCGTTGGCGGCTTCCAAGAATAAGCCGGTGTGCTCGGCTTGGCTGATTGTGCGCTCATCAATCAACATCACCGTTTTGCCGTGGTAACGCCACTTGTCGGTGTGCGGCAGCCGTTGCAAGAAGGTCGTCACCTCCTGGGAGCTGAACAACTCGCCGTTCGGAAAGTCCGGCGACATGGGATCGCGCCGCTTGAACAGCGCCGCCACTACATCAGTTTTCTCCGTTAGCCGAGGGGCGATCTGCCAGGCTGTTCCTTGAGGGTAGCCGCGATCATCGAAAATAATGGCCGGGCAGCCTTTAAATTTTTCGAACATCTCGTCCACCTGCGATGCTGAGAGGCGATCGAGATCGGCATAGCCGATGTTTCCGGGCAGCACCCGCAGAATATCTCCGGTGCGGTCGCCCTGGTTTTTCGATGCATATTCCGCCTTGCGCGCCACTTTTACCTCTCGCACCTGATCGCGGAGGTCCCGGATAGTGAGAGTTGCGGTCGAATCGACCGGGCCTCGGCCGAGGCTTCTTTCGGTGGCGTAGAACATGCCCGACTGCGGCGTCGAATAGTCCATGTACTTCAGCCGGTTCGCAATTCGCTGGTTTGCATCTTCGCCGTCCACCTTTAGGATCACGTCGCCGATCTCAAGTCCAGCGGCCTTCGCTGCTTCGGCGTTGGTGAACCCGGTAATCACCGGCGCTCCTTCGATCATCCGCAGCCGCACCGGGACTGCGGCTTCACCAAAATGCTTTCGCAGAACCGGACTGATGACTGAGCCGTGACTGTCATGGATATGGGTCATCATTTCCGCGACGGCAAGGTTGTAATCGAGAGCGTCCTTGGCTTCCTCCATCCGCGGAATGAATTGGCGGAGCGTTTCATTCCAGTCCTCTCCCATGAACTCCTTATAGGGAAAGAAATAATTGATGACCGCCCATGCACGAAAGGCCGCCAGAATACGATATTCAGATGGCGGATATTGCATATCATCGTATGGATTGTCGAACCGCGGGACTGCTCGCTCAATCAGCTTTGTCCGGGACGGCGGCGAAAACTTGCCCGCCATCGCGAGTTGAATCGCCGCTTGCAGCGCCGGATTCTGCTCCCCCTTTTCGCCCGAGGCAGCCACTGCCAGATTGGGCGCGAAACCGCTTGTGCCGTCCCCGTATACCAATTCGCCTAACCTGATCTGGGCCCGGACGCCGTCGGGAAGTTCGACAGGCTGCGTGCTGATCGCAACTTCCTCGTTGAACGCACCTTCCAATACGATCGCACCCTTGCCCGAGGCTTGAAGACCGAGCGCCATGTCTGGCAAATCCGCGTGGGGGCCTATAAGAAAGACCACCGGTAGGTCTTTTGCGCTTGATTCCGGTTTGAGCGATGGGCGGCCCTGAAGATAAAACCCGGAACTATAGCCCCCGCTGGTGGTGCCGTCCTGCGGAGCGTAGCCAATGTGCATGCGTCGGCGTTCGCCGGGCATTTCGAGGGACGTGGTGGTGAACGCTCCGGCAAGACCGCTCTCGGAGATGGCGTAAGTAGCAAGTCCCTGCTCCGATTCGGAGGGTGTCTCTTCCGGACGCAGATCAAACACAACGGCGCGGGCTGTGGCGAGTTCTTTCGTCAGGGCCGCTAATTTCTTCCGGGTTCCGGTAAAGTCCTGGAAATCTGAGTAACGCGTCATGCTAACTACCACGATCCCGTCTGCATTTCTTCGGTAAGTAGGCTGGCGGTCACCTGCGGAAGAGGTGCCTGCCTTTGGTGGCACCGGCGTGTCGAGTACATGCGTTGCCGGATCACCGAGTTGCTTCAGCATGCCTTCGACGGCTGCTGCATACTCCTGGCCATTTCGGGCAGCGTTCACTTTGGGGATCGTGCTAACGAGGGCTCCGTCCCAATCCAGGTTGTCCCGGTAAGCCAGATATGGATGGAAGAACTTTACCGCAGCCCACAACTGGCCAAGCGCTGCCAAACGGTCGATGCGAGTCGGTTGGGCCGCTGTTTGTTGAGTGGTTCCACTCAACACATTGAGGAGAACCAGCAATAGAACAGCCGAAGCGCGAAAAAATCGAGAGCGCATTTTCATCGAGGCTTCCCTCCTCGAACGATGGCGATTGTACTAGGACGGGCGGCGCCGGGAAACTAATTCGCCAGGCCTGCTCTGTGCTGTTCGATTTCCGCCCCCTTGGTTTATCCTTGCCTTTCTCAGAGGTCAACTGTGAACAAACTCCGTCGCTCGATTCTGCTTGCCTCGCTTTGTCTTGCACTTTTCTCGCCAGCGCTTTCTGCACAGCCATTCGACCCGTCACTGTTCCAAGATCTGCACTGGCGCATGATCGGCCCCTTTCGTGGCGGACGCACTGTGGCTATCTCCGGCATTCCCAGCCAGCCGAATGTCTTCTATATGGCGCCCAACAACGGAGGCGTCTGGAAAACTACCGACGCCGGACGCACCTGGACCCCGATCTTCGATGGTGAACCCACGCAGTCCATCGGAGCCCTCGCCATCGCGCCTTCCGAACCCAACACCATCTACGTTGGCAGCGGAGAAGGGCTCCGACGCCCTGATCTCTCCGTCGGCGATGGCATGTACAAGTCAACTGACTCGGGACGCAACTGGTACCACATCGGTCTCTACGACGCTCAGCAGATCGCCTCGATCATCGTTGATCCGAAAGATCCGAATCGCCTCTTCGTTGCCGCTCAAGGACATCCTTACGGTCCTAACACCGAGCGCGGCATTTACCGCTCGCTCGACGGCGGAAAAACCTTCCAGCGCGTTCTCTACAAAGACGAAAACGTCGGCGGCATGGACCTTGTCTTCGATCCGCGCAACTCGCAGACGATCTTCGCCAGCATGTGGGCGTCGCGCCGTCCTGTGTGGACGACCGGAGGCGGATACACAGGCTCTGGCAGCGGTCTTTATAAGTCGACCGATGGCGGCGACACCTGGCGGCAACTCACCAAGGGATTGCCCGGCCCGGACGAAGGCATCGGCCGCATTGGCCCTACTGTTTCGCCCAGCGATCCTGACCGGATGTACGCCTGGGTGAATGCCAAAAAGAATAGCGGCATCTACCGTTCCGACGATGCCGGTGAGAGGTGGCAGCAGGTCAACAATGAAGACCGCGTCTACGGACGCGGCGACGATTTCGGCTGCGTCCGAGTCGATCCCAAAAACAAAGACGTGATCTACGTCGCCAACACCAGTACCTACCGCTCGACCGACGCGGGCAAGAATTTTGCGGCCATCAAAGGCGCGCCGGGAGGCGACGACTACCACACCATCTGGATCAATCCCGAAAACCCAGACATCATCGCGCTCGCCCTCGATCAGGGTGTGACCATCAGCGTGAACGGCGGCCAGACCTGGAGCAGTTGGTACAACCAGCCGACCGCGCAGTTCTACCACGTCATCACCGACAACCAGTTTCCCTACTGGGTTTACGGAGGCCAGCAAGAGAGCGGCTCGATCGGTACCGCCAGCCGCAGCGACTTCGGCGAAATTACTTTCCGCGACTGGACTACCGTCGGCACGGAAGAATACGGCTACGTTGCGCCCGATCCTCTGCATCCCAACCTGATCTACGGCGGCAAGGTCACCGTGTTCGATCGCAATACTGGACAGACCCGCGACGTTTCGCCCGTCGTCCTGCGCAAAGGCGACTATCGCTTCAATCGCACCGCGCCGCTGATTTTCTCGCAAGCCGATCCACACATCCTCTATTTAGGATCGAACGTTCTGTTTTCAACTCGCGACGGCGGCAACAGTTGGCAAGTCATCAGCCCCGATCTAACTCGCGAAGACCCAGGCATTCCAGCAACGCTAGGCTCGTTTGTGGAAGCCGATCCCGCGAAAGGCAAACATCGCGGCGTGATCTATTCGATTGCTCCGTCTCCGAAAGACGCCAACCTGATCTGGGCCGGAACCGACGACGGCCAGATTCAAGTCACGCATGATGGCGGCAAGAACTGGCAGAACGTGACTCCGCCGGAGCTGACTCCGTGGAGCAAGGTCGCCCAACTCGACGCCTCGCGCTCCAACACCTCGACCGTCTACGCTGCCATCAACCGTCTCCGCCTTGACGACCTGCATCCTTATATCTACCGCACGCACGACGGTGGCAAGACCTGGCAGAAGATCGTGAATGGCCTGCCCGATAACGAACCCGTCAACACCGTTCGCGAAGATCCCGGGCGTCCAAGCATGCTCTTCGCCGGAACTGAACGAAGCGTTTACGTTTCCTGGGACGACGGCGATCATTGGCAATCCCTGAGATTAAATTTGCCCGCTACCTCGATCCGCGACTTGGTCGTCCATAAAGACGACGTCGTCGTCGGAACTCACGGCCGGTCGTTCTGGATTCTCGATAACATTTCCCCGCTGCGCCAACTCAGGCCGCAACTGACAACCGTTCCCGCGCACCTTTTCACTCCTCAGAATGCCTACCGCGTGCGCCGCAACAACAACACCGACACGCCGCTTCCTCCTGAAGAGCCTGCCGGACAAAATCCTCCCGACGGCGCGATGATCGATTACTGGATCAGCTCCAACATCGTCGACGCTCCTGTCACTCTCGATATCTTCGATAACTCGGGCAGCCACCTCATCCGCCACTTTTCGAGCCTCGATACGCCCGAGCCTGTGAATCCCAAAGAACTCAACGTTCCTATGTACTGGGTGCGTCCGTCGAGAATCTTGTTCACCGCGCCCGGCATGCATCGCTTCGTCTGGGATTTGACCTATCCCGCTCCCGATGTGCTCGAGCACGAGTATCCGATCTCGGCCATTTACCACGACACGCCCCGCTATCCGCTCGGAGCCACCGTCGTACCTGGACACTACAAAATCGTTCTAACCGCCGGACGCCAGTCCTATTCGTCACTTCTCAGCGTCGGGGTGGATCCGCGTGTCAAAGTTTCCGCCACTGACTTGGACCGTCATTTCGACCTCGACCGCAAAATCGCCGATGCGCTGCACCGTGACTACGAAGCGCTGCAACAGATTCGTGGCGTGCGTGCGCAGCTGAAGTCGCTGCCCGAGAAAAAATCTGAGGCAATCAGCAAAGCCGCGGCCGCGCTCGACGCCAAAGCCGCAACCATCGAAGGTGGAGAAGGCGGTTTTGGCGCGCGCTACTTGAGCACTCCCGAAGGCCGCAGTCTTTCGCGCATCAACGGCGGGTTCGCCGGAGTCCTCAACGCTCTAGATACCGCTGACTCCGGACCAACCACCCAGCAAACCGCCATGTTCGAGGAACTCGACAAAGCGTTAGTCGAGCAGTTGTCGGCATGGGACCAACTCAAGTCGAAAGACATTCCGGAACTGAACCAGCAACTAAAGAAAGCAAAGTTGCCGCAGATCGATCTACAAAAGCCAGTTCCCGGAGCAGCGGGCGCGGCCCAAACCACAACCCAGGACAGAGACGAGAACTAGCTTGTGTGGAGCGGGCATTCCTGCCCGCGCGCTCGCACCCCGCGCGAAGATGACGGAAGGCAAACGTTCGCTACTGTCCGGCGAACTCCCCAATCTTCCGCAGTTTGACGCTCGCGTCGTTCGCAATGTCTTGGCGTAACCACCCAAGGTGCCCGGCCCCGTAGATCACGAGAATCCTGTCGTTCGGACCCTCAACCAGGTTCACGATGTTGTGATAGATGCGGATATTTCTCTGAAACCACGCCGCCAGCAGATCCGGTCCCGCGTAATCGCCAGGGTCGCCGAAGGGCACGATGGCGTAGTAGGTCGCCACGTCCTTGGCCGCCTTCGCATCGGAATTCATGTACAGCAGCGTCTCGAGCACGGTGTGCGATGCCAGGAATTCTCCCTGCTCTTTCACCATCACGCCCCACTCCGCACTGATCGCGTCGAGCTTGTCTTTGCGTCCGTTCGCTTTTGCGTAATCAACCACGCGGGGCCACGGGAAATCGGCCTCCTCGTCGACTCCGTACACGGCGCGATGGCCAAGCTCTTTGGCCAGCCGGTAACCGATCTGATCAATTTCGTTCGGCGACAGCGTGTACTTCCCGGCCACATAGTCGAAATACTGCTTCTCCACCCGCTCGCTGCCGGGGTCGGCTTCGATCGCAATCTTCGTCGGATGAAACTTCTTCAAGACTTCGATCAGCTGCGCGACTTCCTGCTGGCGTTTCTCCGACAGAACATCGTCCGCCTTCATGTTGTGGAGATCGTGTCCCGGGTTCGACATGTGATAAGTGCCGAGCACCAGGATCTCCGGGCGTGCATCTGACTGAGCCCAGGCCGCAGCAGACATCGTCAGTATCGCCAGAAGCAAAAAAGTTTTCCTCATGAATCCTCCGCTCGTAGGTACGCGTCTCAGTCTGGCAGAGTTCCCCATCTCAATTCCCTAGAGTGCCACGTCCTTGTGCCTGCGTTCTTTGCGGGCACAGGGCGGGGACTCTGACGGAGGCCGCCTGGAACCTGGATCAGCAGCCCTCGAAGGTTCCAAGCACGGTCAGTAGGAGCAAAACAGATGGAATTAGCCCAATCGCCCACCACCATTTGTCCTTGGCCGCTGCCCAGAGAAACGCGACCGGCGATGCGAGACTGATCAGAAGGATCGGCCAAGAAAGCAGTCCTACGGAAGGGGTACAGACGGAGGTCAAGGTTTGAACGTACAGAAGCATGACCCAGCCCGCGATCACAGCAGCGCCAAGCTTGCGCTCTTTTGCCCACGCATCTTTCGTCAGCATGCGAAATCATTGTGCGTCTTGGGTGCCTGAGTATTCATGATGACTGTTGCGGTTGTCCAGGCTCCGCCTAGGAGGGGCCTGTTCTTATGTCAAGCTCAGACCCGCTCTCTCCAGTATCGCGGCCTGCGGCTGGTGTGGGCGACGGCCACGATCTGAAGATCTCCGCCAGCCCGCTCTCGATAAATTAGAAGGAAAGGAAACGTTCGCAGCAGTAGCCGGGGGGGTATTGCAAGGACCGTTTGCCCAACGCTGAGGAGCCCGCGCAATCTCGGCGAGCGCACGATCAAATTCTGCGTCGAACTTGAGGGCTGCGTCGGGGCTGTGCTGGAGATACCAATCGAACGCCGCGTCATATTCGGCAGCGGCTTCTTCGTGAAGTTCCAATATCCTAGTGGGCACGCGGCAGCTTCGCTAAATTCCGATTGCGAACTTCCGACCACGGAACGGTTTTTGCCCTGCCTGTATCCAGATCGGTAATCCGCTTCTTAGTCTCGTCATCCCAAGCCGCCCTTACACCTTCATCCACTTTCCCGCCGAGACTGGAGATGAGCGAATCCGCAAGTGCTTCCTGCTCTTCGACCGAAAGTGAAAGAGCTTCTTCGAGCAACTTGGAAACCTGCTGCGTCATCTGAGCCATCGCCACCTCACAAAGCTCATTCTATCGTTGTCTTGGCCACTGGCACATCTTCTCCGTAATCAATCTTGTTTCATCACAAACCATCCGTGATCAGCCTCACAGACATAGCATCAAGGCCGCGCCAGAATAATAATGAAGATCTGATTGGGGCAGTCTACGAGTGTGCCGCCTCCCAAAACGGCCCTCGAAGCTGCCCCAAACCAATTTCCAGCGCTCCTTGACAACTGAAGTCCTTATTCCTGAATACTTTGCCTATAACTCCATTCCGCTCAGGACTTTGAGGGGAATTCTCTCTAAACTCTTGATTCTAATATACCGAGGGTAGGGGGGTAGGGGGCTAACTAAGGGTACAAGACCCAGCAGACCGCCCAACACACATCGAAGGGCAAAATCAAAAGCAGCGGACAGGAGTGTCCGCTCCACACTAGAGCGGAAATTCGCGCCGCACGTACTCCATCGCTGCTTCGTGCGAGGTGATGCGGCCTTCGAGTTGTGCGTCTTCGATGGCGCTGAGAATTTCTTTGAACTTCGGACCAGGCTCGTAGCCTGCTTCGATCAGATCGCGTCCTGTAACGAGCGGCTCCGGACGAATCGCTTCCGGGGGCATGGAATGCAACTGCTGCTGCGCATAATCGTAAGCATCGAGTTGGCCGTGGCTGGACAGGCAATCGATGCGGTGCAATTCGAGATGTTCGTCGAAGTGAGGCAAACGGAAAAATCTCTTCAGTGTGGATTGCTTCATGCGCTGCACTTGGCCCAAACGCATGTGATTGTCGACCAGGGCGAGAATCTGATCAGTTTCGTGATTCGAGAAGCGCAGACGGCGGCAGATTTCGGCGGCCATCTTCACGCCGACGTCGACATGTCCATCAAAGCGAATCCGATCCGGCGCGACACGAAACGTCGGAGGCTTGCCCACATCGTGCAACAGTGCTCCCCAAGCCAGAGTCTTCGAGGCGCCCGCTGGAAGCTTATCGAGCAGTAGCAGCGTGTGCACGAACACGTCCCCCTCGGGATGATATTGCGGGGGCTGCTCCACGCCCTTCATTTTGGCGATTTCGGGCAGGACTTCAGGTAGAAGCCTGGTCTCGCCTAGCAACAGGAACGCCCGCCGCGCGCAGCCTTCGGTGAGCATCTTGGTGAGTTCCTCACGCACGCGCTCGCAGGAGACCTGGTGAATTTGAGACGCCAGCTTCTGGATCGCGGCCATGGTTGCGGGATCGATCTGGTAATCGAAACGCGCGGCAAAGCGCACGGCGCGGAGCATGCGCAGTTTGTCTTCCGCGAAACGGCGCTCGGGATCTCCGATCGCGCGAATGATTCCCGCTTTGAGGTCGGCCCGTCCACCGACAAAATCCAGGACTTCGTTCGTGGCCGGATCGAGCATCATGCCGTTGATGGTGAAGTCGCGGCGCTCGACGTCTTCGCGGGGATCGTGGGAGAAGCGCACTCCATCGGGATGACGGCCATCGGAGTAGCCGACGTCGGAACGGAAGGTGGCGACCTCGACGGTGCTAGCTGCTTCGCCGGATTCTGGAACCAGCACGACGCCAAACTGCTCACCTACGGCATAGGTTTGCGGGAAGATTTGCATGACCTGGCGCGGCGTTGCGTCTGTGGCTACGTCGTAGTCGGCGGGGTTACGGCCCAGGAGCAGATCGCGGACGCACCCTCCTGCGAAGTAGGCCTGGTGTCCTCGAGCGCGCAGTACGCGAACGATTTCGGCAGCGTGTTGTTGGGCACTGGACATCGGTGGTCGCGCGCAGTCAAGTAAACTAGCGAAGAGCTAATAGCTAAGAGCTAAAAGCTAATTATGCCTGACACGTACATCCTCGGCATCGAGAGCTCCTGTGACGAAACAGGCGCGGCCGTGGTGTGTTCTGGGGAAACGATTCTGTCGAACGTGGTGGCGTCACAGATTGCCATTCACCAGCCTTATGGTGGGGTGGTTCCGGAACTGGCGTCACGGGAGCACTTGAAGGCCATGATTCCGGTGGTGCGGCAGGCGCTGGCTGAGGCGGGACAGACGTATCAGTCCGTCGATGCGATTGCAGTGACGCAAGGGCCGGGATTGGCAGGAGCGCTGCTCGTCGGTATCAGTTTTGCGAAGGCCCTCGCCTTCGCGCTCGAGAAGCCGCTGATCGCGGTCAACCATCTGGAAGGACACATTCACGCCGTGCTACTGGAGCAGAGGAAAATCGAGCGGCTGAGTGGGGATGGCGATCTGCAATTTCCGGTACTGGCTCTGGTGGTTTCAGGCGGACACACGCATCTCTATCTGGCGCAGGCGCGTCAGAATTTGTGGAGTTATCGAAATATCGGGCGTACGCGCGACGATGCAGCGGGAGAGGCATTCGATAAGGTCGCGAAGCTGCTGGCTCTGGGTTATCCAGGAGGTCCGATTATTGACCGGCTGGCACCGCATGGTGATCCACAGGCAGTCAAGTTTCAGACTTCGCAGATCAAGCACGCGGATCGGCGGGACCACAAGCATCCACGGGTGGAAGACGCCGGAGTGCATTTCGATTTTTCTTATAGCGGGATCAAGACGGCGGTTCTGAGATATGTCGAGACACAGAATCTGAAGCCCGCGATCGAGGCGCGGCGCGCGGCGCTGGCGGGCGTCGAGAAGCCGACGGTTGAACAAGTGCGAGCGATCTGCGACGCGCAAACGCTGAATCTCGTGGCTTCGTTTCAGCGTGCGATGGTCAATGACCTGGTCACGAAAACTCTGGCGGCGGCGCGTGAGTATGACGTACAGACGTTATTTGTTAGCGGCGGCGTGGCCGCAAATCAGGAACTGCGGGCTTCGTTTGAACGTGAAGCGGGAATGCAGGGTCTGCCTGTATTTTTTCCGTCGCGCGCGCTTTCTACCGACAATGCGGCTATGATCGCCGCCGCTGCCTTCCCAAAATTTCTGCGACAGGATTTTGTCGGGATGGATTTCTCGGCGGAAGCGGGAATGGCGCTGCGGTGAACCCAACACCTACCACGGAGGCGCGGAGCCACGGAGAAAAACAGGGCTTTGCTGTGAATTTTCGGCGGCTAACTCGAAGCTGCTCGCGTCTCGTCACGATCCCAATCGCCAAATGATCCGGGCTCAAGGATTCCCATTTCTTCTTCGGGGCTCCGTGCCTCCGTGGCGGAATCGCCGACGATCTGCGGCAACACTCCGCTCCTTGTATCGAATTTGAAACACTTCCCAGCTACAATGGTCGCGTGAAACCAACGATTTATGTAGTGGAAGACGACCCGGATATTTCCCGGCTGGTTCGCCATCACCTTGAAGCAGCCAGCTTCAACGTGCGGCTGTACTCGACCGGTAATTTGGTGGTGGTCGATGCGGAGCGGCAGCGGCCGGCGCTGTTCTTACTTGACATCATGGTGCCCGGAAAAGACGGACTGGAGCTTTGCCGGCAAATCAGGCAGTCTGTGTCGCTGGCATCGGTGCCGGTGATTTTTCTGACGGCCAAAAGCGGCGAGGCAGATCGCGTGCTGGGCCTGGAGTTGGGAGCGGACGACTACATCCCGAAGCCGTTCAGCCCGCGCGAACTGGTGGCCCGCGTCAAAGCGGTGCTGCGCCGATTTGAGCGGCCGTTGCCGGCGCTGCCAACGAAGATTGATGAAGTCCATATTGACCCGGGCGCGATGACGCTAACCGTCCGCGGCAAACAGGTGCCGACCACGGCCACCGAGTTCCGGCTGCTCGATTACTTCATGCGGCACGCGGGGAGAGTGTTTACGCGCGATCAGTTGCTCGATTCGGTCTGGCGCGACACGGCTTACGTTACGCCGCGTTCGGTGGATGTGTATGTGCGGCGAATTCGCGAAAAAATCGAACCCGATCCCGAGAACCCGCGTTACCTGAAGACGGTGCGGGGGGCCGGCTACCGCTTTGAGGTCACGCGGTGAGAAGCCGCATCTTCCTGAAATTGATGTTTGTATTCCTGCTGGTGATTGGTGTAACCGCGATCACGCTGCAGTTGACCGTTCATCGAGTCTGGGAACGCACCCTGCGCGAGCAAATCGAGCGCAATCTCAAACAGAAAACCCAGATGTTCGCCTACCGCGTGGAAAATGATCGCCAGCATTCGCTGGCCGACATTACCGCGCAGGAAGGCCAGGCGGCGGGAGCACGCGCAACGGTCATCGATCCGACGGGCAAGGTGCTGGCGGATTCAGAGGCCGATCCTGGGAGCCTGGACAATGACGCCCAACGCTCGGAGTTTGTGGCCGCCCTTGCGGGCCATATTGGGATGGAGGAGCGCAAAGGGAAGGCTCTGGGCATTCCCTTTATTTATGTGGCAGCGCCAATCTCCGGAGGCGCGGTGCGGCTGGCATATCCGTTGCCGGAAATTGAGATTACGGATCGACCTCTGGGAGTGGCGCTATTCTGGGGATCACTCAGCGCTTTTCTCTTCGCAGTGGTAGTGGCGGCGATTGCTTCTCATTATGTTGGACGGCGTCTGCAGCGGATTGTCCGCTTTGCCGAGCGTGTCGCTGGCGGAGACTTGACGGCGAGAATCGCATCCACGTCGACCGACGAAATCGGGCAAGTGGCGGCGGCGCTCGATAAAACGACACGACGGGTGGAAGAAAGTTACGCGCGCGTTCAAACCAGCCAACGCGAGCTGGAAACCCTTCTCAACAGCATGCAGGATGCGGTGATCGCGGTCGACATCGATGGCCGCGTGCAGTGGGCGAATCGGGGAATGGACCGGTTGTTGCGTCGTGCGCCGAAACTGAATGCCCCCCTGATTGATAGCGTGCGTGATCCGGATTTTCTGGCGGCAGTGCAAGAAGCGGCGCGCGATCAGGTGGGCACTTCCGCGCGTTCGAGCACGATCGTTTCGGGGCGTACGTTTGATGTTACTGCTGCGCCAATGCCTGGAGGCGGCGCGGTGGCAGTGCTGCGCGATCTCACCGAGACCGAGCGGATGGAAAAGAGCCGCCGCGATTTCATCGCCAATGTCTCGCACGAACTGCGTACGCCGCTTACCTCTATTCAGGGGTATACCGAAACGTTGCTGGATAGTCCGATGGAAGATGGCCACGTCCGGGATTTCCTGGAGATCATCCGCAAGAATGCTGCGCGCATGTCGCGCCTCACCGAAGACTTGCTGACCCTGGCCCGCGTCGAGTCGGGCGAACAGAGATTTGATATACAACCGGTGAGCACGGAAGAGCTGCTGCAGGATGCGCTGGAGAGCTTTCGTGAAGTAGCGCGGTCCTATAGCGTGGAGCTGTTGATTGAAAATTCGGTGCCCACTGCGCAGGTGAACGCTGATAGGGAGGCAATCCACCAGATTTTTTCGAACCTTATCGAGAATGCCTTGAAGTATGCGGCGGTGGGAAAGAAAGTCATTCTTGGATCTCGTGCGGTCGAGAGGGGCATCGAGTTTTACGTCCAAGATTTTGGTCCCGGAATCTCTTCCGAGCATTTGCCTCGTCTTTTCGAGCGTTTCTACCGTGTCGACAAAGCACGCTCGCGCGAGTCTGGAGGAACGGGGCTTGGACTGGCGATTGCCAAGCATATCGTTCTGGCACATGGGGGTACGATACGGGCCGAGAGCGAACTCAATCACGGTTCGAGTTTCCTGTTCGTCCTGCCTGCGGCCGCGTAGCTTTTGCCCTCTTTGCACGAAATTCACCGCGTTTTAACCTATCCACAGACGGCGGCCAGTATGCTCAAGGCGGGAGTGTATGCGAAATATTTGGATCGTTCGCTCTCCCGGTCCGGCATCTTAAAAACAGGGCGGTAGCCGATGAGTACAGCCAGTGTCAAGACACCTTTGCCCGAGCCGTCGCACGCAGTGCTGGTGAGGCGCACGGTGGAAGCTTGCGGCCTGGCGCGAGAGGCGGCTGCGATCGCGGCGGAAGGCATTGCCACGGGCTCGATGTCGCGGCTGAATGCCATCCGGCAATGTGAAAAAGAGCTGGACGCGATTGACCTGGAAGTGGACTCGGGGGTGACGTCCACCATTACCCGCGTGCCGGAGTCCGAAACCGGGCAACTCCTCGCCTGCATGAAAGTGATGATCGGGCTTGAGCGCATCGGCGATCTGCTGTTGAGCTTTGCGACGAGTGCGCAGGCGGCGGGTGGCCGCATTGATGCGCAAGATGCCCGCGATTTGACGCAGATGGCGACTGTGCTGGAAAAAATGCTGGCGGATGTTGGCTTGGCGTTTTCCGAGCGCGACGTGAAGAAGGCAATCGAAGTCTTGCGCGCCGATGCTGAGATGGACCGCCTGCGCAACATCATCTTCTTGCGTCATATTGAGAATCCGGAGAACGTCACACACCATTCCAGCCTGCAGATCATTTTCATGACCCAGTCGCTCGAACGCGCCGGTGATCATGCCAAGAACCTGGCGGAAGAAGTCTGCCACTTCGTCAGCGGACGCAGTATCCGGCACCTGCTCATGGCGTACGATCGGCCCAAGGAACAGATCTTCATCGACTGGCTGCGGCACAAAGACGAAAAATCTCAATGACGCTCGCAGTGGGCAGGTTTCTCGCTACACCGGCAAAATCATAATCACGAAGGACGCGAAGGTTCTGTGCGCGCCCCTGTCGCTCTTGACAGTCCAAGCCTCCGAGGCGAGACTCGGTTCAGCCCCTTCTATAATCTTCAGCGAGTCGTGATTGCTGGATATTAGTTTGGACCGCATTGCATGCATGGACTTGCTCAACCCGAAGAACCATTCCCGCCGGATACTGGCGAGGGCGCGACAGCTCCAACGGATCGCCCCTCGGCGGCTGGCTCGGTTGCTGACCGAGCGAAGGTGAGCGACAAGCTCGAAGGAATGGAACTGGACGCCGCGCTCCAGTTGCTGGTGGAGCGGGCGCAGTACATTACCGGTGCAACCGGAACGGCTCTCGCCCTCGCGCAGGGTAACGAGATGGTGTGCCGTGCCAGCGCGGGTGCTTCCGCACCGGCCGTCGGAGCGCGTTTACAGGTGCAATCTGGATTGACCGGCGAAAGTGTGGCGCGCCGGCAGTTGCTGCGTTGTGACAATGCGGAAACGGATCCGCGGGTGAATCTGGAAGCTTGCCGGGCGCTGGGAATCGCGTCGATTGTTGTCCTGCCGCTGCAACGGCGTAACGGAGAAGTGCGCGGCCTCTTCGAGTTGTTCTCTGATCATCCTTACGCTTTTGAAGAGCGCGACCTGACGGCTCTTGAGCGGATGGCCGATCTCACCATGACCGCTCTCGACTTGGCCGAGCAGCGGCAGAGCGCTGAACCGGCACGCGGGCGTCCGCAGGATTCAGCGGCCAGCGTTGTGAAGCCGCCGACGATTGGGGTCGCGCCGAAGGCTGCGGAGGTTCCGGCGGAATCGATGACGCAGGCGTCCTCAGTTCCTGCGGCGATGCTGCGTGTGCAAAAATGTGCATCCTGCGGATTCCCGGTCTCGGAGGGGAGAACGCTGTGTCTGGATTGTGAGAAAAAAGACGGCGAAAGGAAGGATTTCCAGCAGAAACAGCCAGCGGGGCAAATTGAGATCAAGGACAGCGGACCCGCCCCAGACGCGGTGCAGGAGGGCGAAGGCGAATTTGTGCCGGCTTTCCTGGCCAACTCCGTGCCGGCGAAGGAGTCATGGCTATCGAACCATGTAAATCTGCTGGCAATTATCGTCCTGATCCTGGCTATTCTGGTCGCCGTAGTTATCTTTCGATAAACACTCCGATAACTTCCAATGCACTCGGGAGTACCTGTTTTTCTTGACAAATAGCCAGTAAACACAATACTCTGCGCTTGATCGCTGTTTTCGACCCACAGGTGCCCAAGCATGAAGAATGTGTATGAAGTCTTACGGCAAAAAGAACTTGAACTGACCCGGTTGGAGAAGGAAGTTGAGGCCCTGCGCGTGGCCGCCCCGCTGCTTTCGGACGAGAAAGAGTCCCTCGCCGAAGCACCTAAACCAAGCTTGACCGCAACACAACCGCCGCAACCGGTACGGATTCCTCCGGTGGTAGCAGCCCAGGGTTCCGGCACTCCCGCCCGGGTCGCCGGCTGGGAAGAAGCCGCCAAGCGCTGGCCATAGGCTGACGTTTTTCCGCTATCGACAAAAAGCCCAGGAGAATTCTCCTGGGTTTTTGTTTTTCGTCCTGCCTTGAGGGGCGACTAGTCGACCGTGGTGAATGCGAGAGTCAGCAAGGTCTTCTGTTCGACCTCATGTGCCTTCGCCGAACCGGTGGCCGGACTCGCGCTGCCGGAACGTTTCACCGAGTGGACGGGCCGCTCGCTTTCAAGGCGTTTCAAACGCGGCAACATGTAGGAAAGTCCGCCCATATTGGAAGGTTCTTCCTGCACCCAGACGATATCGCGGGCGGTGACGTGGCGCTTGAGTTCCTCGCTGAGTTCCTGCTCGGGGAACGGGTACATCTGCTCGAGAAAGACAATCGCAGTGCTCATGTCATTGCGCTTTTGCCGCTCGGTGCGCAGTTCGTGCCCGATTTTTCCCGTGCAGATCAGGATGCGCTTGGCGTCCTGTGCTTCGACGTCGGGAATGACCGGTAAGAATTTCTGATGCGTCAGGTCTTCCAGCGGAGAGAGAGCGTCGGGATGGCGCAACATGCTCTTCGGCGTAAATACGATCAGGGGCTTTCTCCATTTGCGCAGAGCCTGGCGCCGCAGCAGGTGGAAATACTGTCCTGCGTTAGATGGCTGGCAGATCTGGATGTTGTCGCGCGCCGCTAATTGCAGGAAGCGTTCTACGCGCGCGCTGGAATGCTCTGGCCCCTGACCTTCGTAGCCGTGGGGAAGCAGAAGCACCAGACCGGAGAGCAGGTTCCACTTGTCTTCGCCAGCGCACACAAACTGGTCGATAACGGCCTGCGCGACATTGGCAAAGTCGCCAAATTGCGCCTCCCACAGCACCAGCGCTTCGGGATAATCGCGGCTGTAACCGTACTCGAATCCCATGACTCCGGCTTCCGAAAGCGTTGAGTTATAGATATCGCAAGGCGCCTGGCCGGGCGAGATGTTGCGCAGGGGAACGTATTCCGTCTCGTCCTGGATATCAAGCAGCACGGAGTGGCGCTGATTGAATGTGGCGCGACGGGAATCCTGTCCGCTCAGGCGAACCGGAATGCCTTGCTTGACGAGGCTGGCGAATGCCAGAGCCTCAGCCATCCCGTAGTCGAGCGGCTTTTTGCCTCCGCCCATCTCCTGACGCTGTTCGAGTAACTTCTTCACTTTCGGATGGATGTGGAATCCCTCGGGATAGGTGGTCAAGCGTTCCGTAAGCTCGGCCAGTTCCGCGCGAGCAATGCCCGTGGGTTGCTCATAGTCGGGGTTGTAGCGGCCGCCGAAATAGTTGTCCCAGTAATTGGGCAGGTCGCGCATCAGCGGCTTCTTAGTGAACTGCGTGGCGGCCTTCTGTGCGGCTTCGAACTCGCCTTTGACGGTCGCTGCGCGTTCGGCGATATTTTCGACGCCGAGCTGCTTCGCGTAAATCTGATAGAGCGGCGGATGCTCCTTGATGGCCTTGTACATGAGCGGCTGGGTCACGGTGGGATCGTCCACTTCGCTGTGCCCGTGGCGACGATAGCCGATCAGATCGACGACCACGTCGGTGCCGAACTTGTAGCGGTATTCGGTGGCGATGCGCGCGATCCGCATGACCGCGTCCACGTCTTCGCCATTTACGTGGAAGATAGGAACAGCCTGCCGCCGCGCCAATTGCGCGGAGAAGCGCGAGGAGTGCTCTTCGCGGGCATTGGTGGTGAAGCCAATCAGGTTGTTCACGATCACGTGGATCGTGCCGCCCACGGTGTAGCCGGCGAGGTCGGCGTAGTTCAGGGTCTCGGCGGTAATGCCTTGCCCGGCGAATGCCGCGTCGCCATGCACCAGCAACGGGAGGTATTTTTTCTGGCCGCCTTCACCGGCGCGGTCCTGCTTGGCACGAGTGCGGCCGATGGTTACGGGATCGACGGCTTCAAGATGGCTGGGATTCGAGGCCAGGTGGATATGAATTTTCTTTCCGCTGGCCGTGATGTAGTCGCCGGTCGCGCCCATGTGATACTTCACGTCTCCAGAGCCGAGCACGCTGCGGGGATCGACATCCTCAAATTCTGCAAAAACCTGCTCGGCCGGACGTCGAGCCACGGTGATCACGACATTCAGTCGGCCGCGATGACTCATTCCCATGACGAGTTCGACGGCGCCCAGTTCGCCAGCCACGTCCAGAACCTGATCCACGGCAGGCAATAACGAGGTGTTGCCTTCGAGCGAGAATCGTTTGTTTCCCAGGTAGCGCTGCTGCAACGTCTGCTCAAACAGGTCAGCGCGCATCAACATTTCGAGCGCGCGCTCGTGATCGACAGCGGCGGGTTCCGCTTCGATTCTTTCCTGAATCCAGCGGCGGCGCTCGGGGTCAGCGATGTGCATGAACTCCACGCCTACGCTGCCGCAATAGATGCGACGGGCTTCCCGCGCCCATTCATTGTCGATCTGCAGATCAGGATGCGGTTGCGGAGGGAGCAGGCCGAGCGGATTCAGTTCCGCCTCAAGATATCCAAATTGCCGGAACAGCCCAAAGACCCGTTCGCGTTCGTAATTTTCGATGATGGCAGGAGCTGCGCCCCCACTGGTATGCCGAGTTGAAGTAGCCATAAGAGGTCTATATAGAATAACGGATGATCCTGCTTGCGTGTCCGATTCAGCGGGCAGAAATGGGTTACGGTTGGCGATGCCCGGACATGTGCCGCCGGTCACTGCAGACCCTGGTCGCCACGAGTATTCTGAAAATGGAGGTTAAGCCCATGACGATTCGTCCGGAAGCGGCTAAAAAGGGAACGCCGGTGATTCTCGGCATTCCGTTCGACGCGAATTCTTCGTGGTTGCGGGGGCCGGCGGGGGCTCCGCCGATTATTCGCGTGGCGTTCAATTCCGGGTCCTCCAATTCGTGGACGGAAACCGGAGTCGACTTGGGCCCCGAAGGCACGTATTGCGATGCCGGCGACCTCAAGTTCACCTTCGACGAGCCATTTGCGGCGGTTGAGAAGAAAGTGGGCGAGTTACTGGACAAGGGCTTGCGCCCGGTTTGTCTCGGTGGCGACCACTCGATCACGCTGCCGATTGTCCGCGCCTTTGGCAAGCGGATCCCGGGGTTGACCATTTTTCACTTCGATGCCCACCCCGATCTATATGACGAATTGGAAGGCAACCGGCTGTCGCATGCGTGCCCGTTTGCGCGGATCATGGAAGAGGGAGCCGCCAAGCGGCTGATCCAGATCGGCATCCGCACGGTCAACGGGCACCAGTGCGAGCAGGCTAAGAAATTCGGGGTCGAGATGGTTGAGATGCGGCACCTGCCAGCGCTTGATCGCATGAAAGTCGATGGCCCGGTCTACATCTCTTTTGACATGGACGCGCTCGACCCAGCGTTTGCGCCGGGAATTTCGCATCGCGAGCCCGGTGGTATGTCGACCCGGGAGGCCCTCGCTCATATTCAGGCCATTACCGGGAAGATCGTCGGCGCGGATATCGTGGAATACAATCCCGCGCAAGACCACACGCAGATCACCGCCATGGTGGCCGCGAAGCTGCTCAAAGAAATCCTGGGCAAGATGATTTTGAGCTGAAGATTTCGTGAAGCCGCGGATGGAGTCCCACATCTGAATACAGCGGAGGCCTCCCATGGCCAATGGAATCATCGATGTGTCCAGCCGCTACTCCGTGCCCGAGACCCTGGCGCGGCTACAGGCGATTCTCAAGGGAAAAGGCATCACGGTCTTTGCTCTTATCGACCACAGCGGCGAGGCGGAAAAGGCCGGCCTGACGATGCGGCCGACGCAGTTGCTGATTTTTGGCAGTCCGAAAGGCGGCACGCCTTTGATGGTGGCTGCACCGCGGGTGGCGATCGACCTGCCGTTGAAGGCGCTGGCGTGGCAGGACGAGCAGGGCAAAGTCTGGCTCTCCTACAACACGCCGGAATATTTGCAGGAGCGGCACGGCTTTCCCGCGGAGCTCATGAAGAATATCGCCGCGATCGGTGCGCTGGTTCAGAAGGCTGTGGAATAATAGCGGGTTTGCCCGACATGCCTGAGAATCCCAACCCCAATCGCGCGCGCGATCATCTTGCCAACGAGCGCACTTTTCTGGCGTGGGTGCGGACCGGTATTGCCACCATCATTTTCGGATTCGCCATCGGACGCTTCTCGATCGCCCTGCGCGAATTTCTGAAGCTGCAGGGAATGGACTCCACGACTCCGGGCCTGACTACGTGGCTCGGCATCATTTCGACGGTTGGCGGTGTGCTGTTGATTCTCGCCGGACTCGGGCGGTACCGCAAAACCAAGCTGCAACTCGATACCAATACTTTTGAGCCGGCTGGATTTGTGATCGACATTGTGTCGTACCTGCTCGGCCTTTTTGGGCTGGTGCTGGCGGGCTATCTGGCGTACATCGCGATCTTCCGTAAGTGAGCGTGCTCTTTACCAGGGTGAAGCATGGCCAATGAAGTGGAAAAAGAAGCGGCGGGGCGCGCCGCCGCGAAGTTGGTCCGAGACGGCGACGTGGTGGGCCTCGGAACTGGATCGACCGCATACTTCGCCGTCATCGCTCTCGGCGAGCGGGTGAAGGCGGGATTGAAGATTATCGGGATACCAACGTCTGTCGCTACCGGGGAGCTGGCGCGTTCAGTTGGCATCTCGTTGACGACACTTGATGAGCATCCGGAAATTGACATCACGATTGACGGTGCGGATGAACTGGATTCGAAGTTGAACCTGATCAAGGGCGGCGGCGGCGCGTTGCTGCGCGAGAAGGTGGTCGCCTCGGCCTCGAAGAAGATGGTCGTGATTAGTGATTCGACGAAAGTCGTTCCCGTGCTCGGCAAGTTTCCTTTGCCGGTGGAGATCATTGCGTTCGCTCGAACCGTAGTTGAGAAAAAGATCGTCGCGCTCGGCGGAGCTCCGAAACTACGCATGAAGCCCGACGGCAGCGTCTATATCACTGATAGTGGCAATCAGATTCTGGACTGCAGCTTTGGAAAAATTACGGATCCGGCGAAGCTGGCGCGGGCGCTGAATGGCACGCCAGGCGTGGTTGAGCACGGGCTGTTTATTGGGCTGGCGAAAGTGGCGTTGGTAGGGAGAGGAGATTCGATAGAGGAAATCACATAGGGAGAGTCGGTCGGACGTGCGACCGTCGCTCTATCTACTTGGGTATATTCGGCGATTCAATGAGATGTCAGTCCGACTAAAGTACGCTAGGCGTATCACACACCCAAGCCAAGCGAAGGCTCACCCCTTCGCACGTCTTCGCAGAGGAACATAGGTTTGGCTGCTGCAAGGGTAAACCCATTGCGCACGAGAAGGCGGCAAAGTCCTCAATCCAGCGGCGTGTTGCGCTGAAGGAATGCACCAGCATTAACGCATGATGGCATCGATACCTCTTTGCTTCGTAGATAGCCGAGGCCGTTCGATGAAGCAGTTGATAGCGAATGCTCCCTACATGCCCCACGTCGAGTCCAAGGGTGCCACAAAGATGCTCCAACCGATTCTGCTTTCCTGACGTGCCGTTCCAGTTCGCGACAAGTTGATCGAATGATTCTTCAACCTTCCCCTCAACGGCAATGATAGCGAGTTCGTCATCCAATCCCGCGATCACCATCAGATCTGTCTGGCTGTTCCGGCCGGGCGATCCGAGGTCCACCTCGTGCTCGAAGAACCCATCGATAAGCTCCGCCTGAGCATATTCGGGAGCGGTCTTGAGAACCGCACGGACTGCTCTTGGGAAGTCGCTCTGGGCACCAGACCACGCCTTCGCAAGTTCCTGAGCAGAGTATCCAGCTCTCCAGTGTCCCTGCTTAGCAAGGTGGGGAATAACATCTTCAGGCTTCAAAAGTGGAACGTGCAGTCGACGGATCATGAATTATGTTTACCCGCGTCGGTCGTTCCTGTCCATGAAATGAAGATGATACGACGGCGGAGGGACATCTGAGGTTGAGATTTGCGCGAGTTCCTCGGCTGTCCCCCAGACGAAGCACGACCGCGACTTCCGTCAGCTCAACCCACAATCTCACGCAACGCTGCCAGCATCCGCTCTACTTCTTCCATCGAGTTGTAGTGCACGAGCCCGATGCGGAGAAATCCTCCCAGGCGCTCAACGTCCAGCTGTTCGGTGACGTTGAGAGCGTAGTAGTTTCCGTCCCAGGTGAAGAAGCTGCGCTCGCCGAGTTTGGTGGCGAGTTCGAGCGGCGTGTGGCCTTCGATGCGGACAACGATGGTTGCGCAACGATTCTCGAAACGGCGCGGGTCGCTGATGCCGTAAAGCTTAAGGCGGGGAATCCCGAGCAGGCCCGCGATCATTTTCTCGAGCATGGCGCGCTCATGTTGATGAATGGCTTCGTGCGCTGCTAGGATCGCGGCGCGGCGATTGGTGACCGTGGGGTTCGCGCGGCGGCCCAGCGCTTCCCAATAATCGACGCAGGCTTTGATTCCGGCGATGCACTCGTGGTTCAGCGTCCCCCACTCCCAGCGGCCGGGAACCTCATTGGTGTTCGGCCGGACTTTATAGGGGCGCAACTGTTTCAGGTGTTGGCGTTTGCCGTAGAGGACTCCCATGTGCGGGCCGAAGAATTTGTAGGTTGAGCAAACGAGGAAGTCGCAGTCGAGCGCGCGCACGTCGATCGGGCCATGCGGCGCGTAATGGACGGCATCGATGTAACTCAAGGCTCCGACTTGTCGGACCAGTCGGACGACTTCGGCGACATTGTTGATCGTGCCGACTGCGTTGGAAGCGTAGCCGACGGCCACCAGCTTCGTACGGCTGTTTATTTTCGAGGCCAGGTCCTGCATATCGAGCGTGCAATCGGCTTCGTTGAACTTCGCGGTGCGGATGGTCACGCCTTTTTCTTCCAGCGCTTTCCACGGCGAAAAATTTGCGTCATGATCGAGTAGGGTGAGGACAATCTCGTCGCCGGGGCCGAGATCGCGGCCAATGGCGCGGCTCATGGCGTAGGTCAGAGAAGTCATATTCGCGCCGAAGACGATTTCGTCCGCATCGCAATGCAGGAAATCAGCCATCGCAGCGCGTGCTTCCGCAATCATGCGGTCAGTGTTGCGGCTGGTGTGATACGCGCCGCCGGTGTTGGCGTTATTGCGCGCCAGATAATCGGAGATGGCGTCGATGACCAGCTGCGGGACTTGCGTGCCTCCGGGGCCGTCGAAAAAAACGGCGGGGTGGCCGTTTACAGTTTGCGCGAGCGAAGGGAACTGCGATCGAACCCAGGCGAGATCGAGCGTCGTGGGTGCAGAAGTCTGTTCAGCGATCGGCATGACAGACATTCTAATGCGGGACGAGTGCTAATGCGGCACGAGGCTGGCATCGTGCCAGCAACCTCACGCAACCCGTTCGGGAGGACTGGGTTGCCGGTTCTTTCCCTTGTTGGCTGCGTCCAGCCGGATGCGGGTGACACGTGCGGTTTCGTGAACCAGATTGTTCGTCGCGGTTGCTGTGTCTCCGGACATCACGGATCCAGCGGCAAGGGCAAAACGCAAGGCATCTGCCTGGTCTTCGAAGTACAAAATAACTTGTCCCGACATAGATACTGCTCCCTGAGTCTGCCTTCGCAGGGCCTTGGGGCGGGCACGGCTGAGAAGGCCGAAAAATTGAGACCTAGGTGGCGCTGCTTTCGACGAGTGGCGGTCGTTCTTACCCTGATTGTCGGAGAATGGTGGCGGAAGTGATAGTGCTTTCGCTGGTTCTCCTCTGCGGTCTTGATTCCTTTGGGATTTAGGAATTCGCGGCGCGAATGAAGTCGGCCAGCATCCCGTAGGCTGTTGCGTATAGCCCGGGGTTGCCCTCCGTGATGGTGAGGGCGGGAAAAATGTCGGTTTCAAACTGAATAATGGACGACGTCCCACTGACGAGCGCCATCGGGTCGGTCATGGGAACGCGCTCAGGGCGGACGGTGGCGCTAGCTCCCGAGGCGGTGCGCTGGGCGCGGCATACGAGTTTATAGGGAGCGCCTTCCTTTCGGGCGTTGCGAACCATTTCTGCACTGAGGCCGCGAATTCCTTCCCGCTCTACTTTTTGAGGCGGGAGGTGGACACCGATAATCACAGTGACCAGGGCGGCGACCTTTACGGCGGCGTCCCAGCCGTCGATATCGTAGCTGGCGTCGGTTTCGGCAATCCCCAACTGCTGCGCCTCGCGCATCGATTCGTCGAAGGTCATCCCATTTTCCATTCCTGACAGAATGACGTTGGTAGTCGAATTGAGGATGCCATGGAAGCTCTTCACTTCGACGACGGGCAGTGCGTTGCGGAAAAGCTCAAAAATCGGGACGCCATCCATGACAGTAGATTCAAAAAGGAATCGTTTGTCGTGCCGGGCGGCGAGGTCCCGCAGTTCCTCATAGGCATGGACGATGGGACCTTTGTTGGCGGTGATGGCGTGGGCTCCGCGTTCGAGCGCGCAGCGGATGTGATCAATGGCGGGTTGACCAGTTTCAACGTTGAGGGAAGTGGCTTCGAAGACGACGTCGGGCTGCGTGGCATCCAGCCAGTCGTGGTAGGTGGAACACTCCTGCGTCTGCGGATCCGCGAAGGCGTTTGAGCCATGCGCACGTAGAAGTTCGTGCAGATCAAATCCGGTAGCGTTTACCCGCCACCCGATACGTCGCGAGCCGACGCCGGTGATGCGCCACTCGATGCCGTGATGGTGGCGTAATTCGGCATCCTTGCGATGCAGCAGTTCCACAAGCGTGCGATTGACATTGCCGAAGCCAACCAAAGCGAGCCGGAAAATTTTCATGGTGTTAATTCATATACATAATCGCGCGAGTATAACGCTGACCGATGTATTATTGCCCGATTGTCAGTGGCGTGAAATCGCGAATCAAGCGGAGAAACAAACATGTTAGCTGTGTTGATGTTAAGTATGCTTTTCTCCTGGGCGTCTCCTCTGCCTTCGGAACAGTCCGAGCACGCTGCCGCTGCCCCAAAGCCAGCGAGTGCTGCAGGTGACCCTTACGCCCCTCTTCGTCTCTACGATGGGAAATGGGATGTGGTCCCGGCCAGTGCCGACAAGGCAACGGCTACCGTGCATATTGAAAATCATTGTGCGAAGGTGGGCGATTTTTTCGCGTGCAATCAATTCGTAGGTGGAAAGAATATGGCGCTGGTGGTCTTTCTGCCGACTCATCCGATCGAGAATGGTTACGCCTACCAGAATCAGGCGTTGGGCGTGGAGGGTGGCGGCTCCGGCAGTTGGGGCAACCTCGAAATTGCCGGCGACCGCTGGGTCTACTCGAACGACGAAACCGACAAAGGAAAAAAGACCTACCATCGGACGATCAACGTCTTTTCCGGCTCCAACAAGATTCACTTTGAGGTGCAGCGGTCCGACGACGGGAGCAAGTGGGACACAACCCTCAGCGGGGACGAGGCCCGGGTCCAGTAGTCCGAAGTGATTCTTAGACAATAGGTTATGACCCGAGCACCGGGTGCCGTACCACCTGAAGGACATGTTCTGGAGAGTACTTGGCAACGCGTATTTTTCCATCGCCGCCACTCCATCGATGATCATCTAACGGTAGAATCGTGTTACGGGGCAAATCGTAATATCTCTCGCCAGCGGTTGGGGACGACATGTTAAGCGGATTGGCAAATCGGGGCATCATGGTCAGAGTGGTGTGCGTGCTCTGCGTGGCCCTGGTGTGCGTCATGGGAACGCTGCAGGCGACCCACTCGCATCCTGATAACTCCAGCACCTCGCACCACACCTGTTCGATCTGCGCCACGGCTCACGTTGGGCTGAATACTCAAACCGCGGTTGCCGCGCCCGTGTTGGCTACTGCGGCAATGGCGAATCCGACGGCGGAAGTCGCCTCGATTTTCCGTCCTGCTACGACCCAGTTCATTCGTCCTCCGCCGGCACTCTGATTCCTCGCTTAATCCAGTAAGTATTCACAAAAACTCGGGTCTTCGACCTTGATGAGGTCGGAGTCCTCCCGACGTTGTTCCCTGGAGGAATCATGTATTTATTTTCTAGGAGTTGGCAGGCCGCCGCCGTGGTGGCTCTTGTTATGGCGTTGAGTGCCGGGACTGCGGCTGCGCAGTCGGGCGGGAGTTCGATTAGCGGGACCGTTCTGGACCCTTCGGGAGCAGTAGTGGCGAATGCAGCCGTCCAGATTCACAACGTGGTCAGTGGTTATGACCGCACAACGGCGTCCGACAGCAACGGAAATTTCAATTTTCCGAATGTCCCGTTTAATAACTATCACATGACGGTAACGGCAGAAGGGTTTGCTCAAAACGCACAAGACGTGGAGATACGGTCAGTACTGGGCGTGAATGTGAAAGTCAGTTTGGCGGTGGCCAAAAGTACGGACACGGTAACGGTCGAGGCGGGCGCGGATCTGGTGGAGAACGACCCGACGGCTCACACTGATGTGGATAAGGCGCTGTTCGACAAGCTCCCGCTGGAAAGCCAGTCCTCGTCGCTGAGTTCGCTGGTTACACTGGCAACTCCGGGCGTTGCGGCCGACTCGAACGGACTCTTCCATAGTTTCGGTGATCACGCTGAGAACTCATTTTCACTGGACGGTCAGCCGATTACCGACCAGCAGAGCAAGGTTTTTTCGAATCAAGTTCCTCTGGATTCGGTGCAATCGCTCGAGGTAATCGCCGGCGCGCCGCCAGCGGAATACGGCGGCAAAACGAGCTTGATCATCAACGTCACCACGCAGTCAGGACAAGGCCAGACCACGCCCCATGGCGCAATAACAGCGTCTTACGGAAGTTTTGGCTCGCCCAGTGCTGGATTCAACTTCGGCTACGGCGGACAAAAGTGGGGAAACTTCATCTCGGTGAACGGACTCAACAGCGGCCGCTTTCTCGACGCGCCCGAGTTTGCCGTAATGCACGATAAGGGCAACTCCGAAAACTTGTTCGATCGGGTTGATTACAAACTCTCAAATGCCGATTCGCTACAACTCAACTTTGGCTATTCTCGGTCGTGGTTTCAGAACCCCAACTCTTTCGACCAGCAGTTTCACGTTGTCGACGGTGTCCAGCTCACCGACCCGGTGACTGGACTTCCTCTGGGGCCAACGGACCAGGTTTCGCAAATCAAGACTTTTAACCTCGCGCCGACCTGGACACGCGTCATCGACACGAACACGGTGTTCACGCTGGGCGGCTACGTACGACACGACCAGTACAACTATTACCCCAGCGCGAACCCGTTTAACGATTTGGCCCCGGATCTTCAGGGAGAGACCGTAGCGCAGAATCGCAAGCTCACGAATGCGGGCGTGCGGTCTAATGTGTCGTACGTAAAGGGAATCCACAACATTAAGGTGGGAGCGACGTACGGACAAACGTTTCTTACAGAGAACGACGGAATCGGGATCGTCGATCCGACGCTGGTTCCCGATCTCGCTCCTTCTTGTCTAGATCCCGTGACTCACCAGCCTGTTCCCGGTACACCGTGCGCGATTCTCGCGCCCTACGACTTGACGGGCGGAGGAGGGCTATATACCCCAGGAGCTCTGTTCTCGTTCCACGGTCACACGGACGTGAAGGAACTGGCGCTCTACGCGCAAGACTCGATCACCATACGGAACTGGTCTTTCAACGTGGGGATGCGCGGGGATTTCTACAACGGGATTTCCCGAGACCGACAAGCAGAGCCGCGAGTTGGCGCCGCGTACAACATCAAGAAAACCAATACAGTGCTGCGGGTTTCCTACGCACGAACCATGGAGAGTCCATTCAACGAGAACCTGGTGATTGCCAGCACGGGGTGCAATATTCCGTTCCTGGCGACGCTGGTGCCGCCACCCGGTGTCTCGTGTGTCGCAGGGGCGGTTACTCCAGGCTATCGCAATGAATTCCATGCCGGACTGCAACAGGCAATTGGGCGGTATCTGGTAGTGAGTGGAGACTACATTTGGAAGTACACGCACAATGGCTACGACTTCGGTACTGTCGGCAGCACACCGATCACCTTCCCTATCGAGTGGCATAATGCGAAGATTCCGGGATTCGCGCTGCGCGTGAGCGTGCCAAACTACCATGGGTTCTCGGCGCAAGTGGTCATGTCGAGCGTGGCCGCACGATTCTTCCTGCCGCAAGTCGCGGGGTTGCCGATCGTTCCTCCGGCAACGGGCGTGTTCCGTATCGATCATGACGAGAAGTTCAACCAAACGACCCACTTGCAATACCAGCCATGGAAAACCGGGCCGTGGGTGGGTTTCAACTGGCGCTATGACAGCGGGCTGGTGGCCGGCGCGACACCTTGCTACAACCCGTTGACCGCAACATGCGCAGGCGCATCCACATTGATCAATGGACAGCAGGCGATCAACCTGATCAACACCATTTCTGGCGCGCCCCTCACTGCCGACCAGGAATTTCAGGCGGGATTTTTCTGCGGTTCGCAGCATGCAACCCCGACGCAGGCTATTCCTAGCCTGACGAACACTCCATACGGCCAATGTCTGGCATCGCAATTCGGTTCGACATTCATCGCCGTGCCGGCGCCGAATACAGAGAACGACGATCACAATCCGCAGCGTATCCAACCGAGGAGCCTCTTCGATCTCTCGGTGGGCGATGATAACCTCTTCCACAACGAAAAATACAAGTGGAGCGTGCAATTAACCGCCATCAACTTGACCAACAAAACAGCGCTCTACAACTTCCTATCGACGTTCAGCGGCACGCATTACGTGACGCCGCGGACGCTCACAGCGGAGGTCGGCTTCCACTTCTAGGGCCGCGTGTGTGCTGCCCGCAGCCAAATTCAACGCGCAGGAATCGAAAAAATAATTTGGTGTAAGAAATAGACAAAAAGAGTACGTGGGGATGACAAACGCAGTCGGCGAACAGCTCAAGCTCTGAGCTGGAGTTCACCGACATGCGGAAACGAAGTTTATTTGCCATAGTCACCGTGGCTGTCGCATTTTTCGCGACTGCCGTCTTCGCATCGTCGGCGACAGGGCAGACCGCTGCGGGTGGAAGCAACCAATCTAAGCAATCTTCCAGCACGGCGACGGTGGCAGGTGAAAGCTGGCTCAACCACCTGCATCGTTCGTTCGACGAAACCAGCATGGGCAAGACGGGACGGCTGGGGCCGTTATCGGCGGTACCCGCGCAGGAAATCGAACGTCTGCAACTCCGACTCAGGCCTCAGTCTTCGGGTGAAACCGTGACGCTACGCGGCGCGGACCTCTACCGCATGAATTGCCGCGGCTGCCATGGCGAAGATGGGATGGGAGCGCCTCCGGAGATCAACTCGCTGATCAACCCGGTGCGGTCGACTTCGGCTGCGGCCATCATGGAGCGGATGAAGGCGGTCGGCGTGAACATGAGCCGTGCCGATGCGACGAAGCTCGCGCAACAGTCGAAAGGCATGCTGCTCGACCGCTTGCAGCATGGCGGGCAGGATATGCCAGCATTTCCGCACTTGCGCGACGCGGAAATAAATTCGCTGGTGGTTTACTTGCGACAGCTAGCGGGAGTTCGCGGCGCAGAGAGTCAGCAGATCGCCGTAGCTGAGCCACGGGTGAGGGTTGGCGAGTACATCGTAAAGTCCACCTGTCATGTGTGCCACAGTGCTTCTGGACCAAATCCTGATGCGCAGCAACTTTACGACGGAGCGATTCCTCCTCTGAGTGTGCTGAGGTTGCGTACAACTAGAGCGCAGTTCATTCAAAAGGTGACGCACGGCGCACCAGTTCTCATGGGAGCGCCGCCGGAGCTGTTCCGGGGCCGGATGCCGGTGTTTTATTACCTAAGCGAAGAGGAAGCGGCGGATGTGTATCTGTATCTGACGCGATATCCGCCGTACCAGTGGGCCACGCTTGATTCCGTCGTGGCCGCCGCGCAGCCGAATCAAGACGGTGTCGATCCGTCACCGCAGCTCGCTCGTGCGTCCTATAGCGCTGGTAGTGCGGCTGCGAGCATTGGGCGGACGGTGGCGGATACGAATCCGAAGTTGGGTCTCTTGCCGGTGCTTACCGCATTGGTCGCGTTGGCGCTGATGCTTCTTGGTTTCGGATTTACGGTGTTTGAGCTGAAGCGGCTGCCGATCCGTAATCCGGATCGCCGAAATGCTGTCGAGAAGAAGGTCGCGGAAAACGTTAACCGGCCGGATCGTGAGTTGGTCGCGTAGCCGGCCACGTCACCGTAGCGCGAAAGCTGGCCGCCCAAAACCACGCTACTGCAGCTTTGCGTACTCCGCCTTTGCTTCGTGCAGAAGGGGCAGGTCGGGATCGGCGTCCTTCCACACGGCGAAAAAGTCCTGGTAAGCGACGCGAGCCTTGGCGGCGTCTCCCTGCTTCTGGTAAACGCGGCCCAACTCCAGTTGGGCAAGAACGTAGACCAGGTCGGGGCCGTTACGATATTTCAAGTCCATGACTTTCTGAAGATCCTGCTGCGCCTCGGAGTAACGGCCGGCGTGCTCATAGGCCAAGCCTCGGCCATAGAAAACTCCGGGGTTGGCACGGCCGTAAAGGGCGGCAGTATTCAGAAAGTCGATGGCTTTCGCCGGGTCGGCATTCGCAGGATTTATCGGGCGCAGCGCTGTGATCGCGCGAACGAACGGAACGTTGACGTTCACTGCCATGGTGTCGTTCGGATGGCTATGCTGAATCTCGTCGGCCAAGGCGTTCGCTTTCTGGTCCTGACCAAGAATCGCGTACGTCGTGGCGACTTGGGTCATGACAGGAAGTGTACGAGCGCTGCGCAGCGCGGCGTCGGAACCGCTGAGAGCGGCGGCGCGATTGCCGACCAGCGCTTCGGCGCTGGCCAAAGCCGCTTCGGCCTCGGCATGGTTTTGCAAGTGTAGCCGGTCCATTGCCTCTTCAGTCTGGCGAGTGAGTTCCCGCGATTGACGCATTTGACCTCGCGTTGAGGTCAAGCCGGCACGGAAACCAAGCACGTTCAAGGCTCCGTCTGGAGTCGTAGCCGCGGCCTGGAGTTCTTTCTCCATCTCAGCGCTCTTGCCTTCGGCCCAGTCGAGCGACGCCAGTTGGTTGTGGTAGTTGGCGGTGTTGCCCTTGCGCTGCAGGGCGGAGTTTATGGTGGCGCGCGCTTCCTCAAGGCGGTTGAGTCCCGTATACGCCCAGCTCACCTGGCCGTAAGCATTCAACATGTCAGGGTCGATCTCAAGCGCGCGCTTGGCATTTTCCAGAGCGTTATCGAATTGTCCGAGCTGGTTATAGATCACGGCGAGATTGTTGTAGGGAGTGGCATCGCGCGGGTACGTCTGGCGGTAAAGCTCATAGGCCGTGATGCCCTTATCGAGTTGGCCGCTATCCGCGTAGTAGTGGGACATGATGTAGAGCTTCTCGCGTTCACTGGCGCGATCGCGCAACTCGAAAGCCTTCTGACGGTTCTGTTGCGACGATTCGGTCTGTCCCAGATTGTTGTAGACGGTCCCGAGGCGTGCGTAAGCCATAGCAAAATTCGGATCAATTTCGATGGCGCGCTGATAATCGGGAATCGACTGCAGGTCATCGCCTGTATTGTGTTTGGCGTCGCCGAGGCTAAGCGCCTTGAGCGCGTCGAGCGATGAAGTGGTCGCCTGCGACAGCGACATGTCGTACTTCTGCACCATCGCCAGAGACTCGCCGAGCTGGCTGCGCAGTTTGCTCGCGGCGGTGTGCAGAGCGTTGAGGACGTCTTCCTTGCGATCGGCCTGCGCCTGCTGGCGTCCGAGCGAATCGCCGGAAGAAACGTTGGTGGCCTCGAGCGTGACCAGGTATTGGCCTCCGACGTTATCAATACTGCCGTTGAGCATGGCCTTGATGCCGTCGCGCTGGCAGATTTCGCGGCCGACGTCGGAGGTGATGCGGTCGCCGGCGCTCCGTCCCATAAACTGCAGCGTCTGCCGGATCTTCTGCTCCGGGAAGACGTTGAGGTAGGGAGACTGTCCGAGATCGACCGCGAGCGCTTTCTTGAGCGTGCCGTCGAAGACGGGGTCGGCGGTCGTGTTCACGAAATCAGAGATCAGAATGGAATCTTTTTCGGTGAGCGCGTGGCCGCGTTTAAGAGAGACAAAGCCAATCCCGGCAGCCACGACGGCAACGAGTAGCGAGGGCACCAACCATCCTGGGAGTTTGCGGGCTGCCGGCTCTTTGCGAATGAAGTCGACGCGATGGGTAGCGCTCGAACTCGCCGCGGAAATTGTGCCCGATTCGGAATCGCGCTTAAGGCGCTTCAAATCGGAGCGCACCTCGGCGGCGCCCTGGTAGCGCAGTTCGCGGTCTTTCTCTAGCAACTTGTTGAGAATTTCCTCGAAGTGCGGCGGCAAATCGGGGTTCAGCCGAAGCGGCGGCGCAGGTGGCCGATTCAGAATCGCGTCGAAGATGACCGCGGAAGTGTCTCCCCGGAAGGGGATCGCGCCAGTGGACATCTCATAGAGCACGGCTCCAAAAGAAAACAGGTCGGTGCGGGTGTCCAGTTCCTTGCCGCGCGCCTGTTCCGGCGACATGTAGGCTACCGTGCCGACGGTTGAACCGGGACTGGTCAGGAAAGGCTCGTCCGCAGTGGCGGCGGAACCAACCGTAACGGCTGACTGGAGCGAGGCCTTGGCCGCGCGCTTGGCTAATCCGAAGTCGAGGATCTTGGCCTGGTTGCGGCTGGTCACGAAGATATTGGCGGGCTTGATATCGCGATGGATGATGCCTTTCGCGTGGGCGGCGTCGAGAGCATCGGCAATCTGCGCGCCCAGGTTGAGCAAAGGCTCAAGTTCCATGGGGTTGCCGTGGATCAGGCTCTTGAGCGTCTGACCTTCGAGCAGTTCCATGGCGATGAAGTGGCGTCCGCCGTCCTGGCCGATCTCATAAATGGTGCAGATGTTCGGATGGTTCAGGGCGGAAGCGGCGCGGGCTTCGCGCTGAAAACGGTCGAGGGCCAGCGGATCCTTTTCCGTCTCGGGAGGTAGGAACTTGAGCGCGACATGACGGCCTAGGTTGACGTCCTCGGCCTCGTAAACAACCCCCATTCCCCCGCCACCTAGCTGCGAGAGGACACGGTAGTGCGAGACAGTCTGGCCAATCATTCCGGGGAACACTCCTGGGGAGAGCTATTCATCCTAGGCCCGACCTTTCGGCCAAGTCAAATCTCGAGCCCTGAAGCTTTATACGAGATCGCGAGGGAACAAGTTCAGGCGAAGTTGATGCACATTGCAAGCTTTACTTTGTTATGTTTAGGAGTAAATTTCGTAAATTGCGGCGCCGGTCCATTCGGTCAAGGGTCACCCTCCCCTATTACGTAAGTTTGCGTCCAAATCCCCCAATGCTTTGCTGCCCGTCGGCTGCCTGTTATCAATGAGTATCCCCGCGTTTTTCGACCGGGAAGAGCTGTCCGGCTTGTCAGGTAGGAGTGTGTCCAGAATGAAATCCCGCCCTCAATCCTGGAGGGACATGAGCGCGGCGCCACGTTTATTCATTGGCGTGGTCGTGCTCTGTGGGACGGCCGTCCTGACCTATTCGGTCCTGCACGGCAAGAGCGAGAATCCACTCAAATTTTTCTGCTATCTGGTGATCGCGCTGGCGGCATCGCGCTTAAAGGTGAACCTGCCCGGGATTACCGGAACAATGTCGGTGAATTTCCTGTTCCTGTTGCTGGGCGTGCTCGAATTGAGTTTGTCGGAAGCCATGGCGCTTGGTTGCGCGGCGGTCGTGGTGCAGTGTTTTGATCGCGACCGGCCGATTCCCATTCAAGTCGCTTTCAACGTCTGTTCGACCGCGCTCGCTATCGCCATTACCTTCGCTGCTTATCGCTACTCGCTGTTCCATCGCGCGATCAGCAACCCTTCGACTTTGCTGTTCCTCGCGGCGTCTGTGTACTTCGTAGCGAACACCTTGCCCGTTGCGGCCGTCATTTCGCTCACCGAGCGGAGGTCGCTGCGAAAGATCTGGTCAGACTGCTATTTCTGGAGTTTCCCTTACTACCTTGTAGGCGCAGGCGTGGCCGGCATGATGAGCTGGCTGCGTGGCTTCACGGACTGGCAGACATCCTTGCTGACTCTGCCGGTTGTGTATCTCATCTACCGTTCCTATCGCCTTTATCTCGGCAAACTGGAAGATGAGAAGCGGCACGTGGAAGAGATGGCCGACCTACATATGCGTACCATCGAGGCGCTGGCGCTGGCCATTGAAGCCAAGGATCAAACCACACACGACCACCTGCAGCGAGTGCGCGTTTATGCCGTGGAAGTAGCGAAGGAACTGAACGTGAGCTCGGAGGAGATGGAAGCCCTGCAGGCCGCCGCTTTGTTGCACGACATCGGCAAGCTGGCAATTCCGGAGCACATTATCTCGAAGCCGGGCCGCCTGACGCCGGAAGAATTCGAAAAAATGAAAATTCATCCGCTGGTGGGAGCGGAGATTCTGGAGCGCGTGCGTTTTCCGTATCCGGTGGTTCCCATCGTCCGTGCCCATCACGAAAAGTTCGATGGGACCGGGTATCCGCTGGGACTGAAAGGCACTCAGATTCCGATCGGCGCACGCATTCTGGCGGCCGTTGATTTTCTGGATGCTCTCGCTTCCGACCGGCAGTATCGACGAGCACTCCCGCTGAATGAAGCGATGTCACGGCTATCGAGCGAGTCGGGAAAGTCATTCGATCCACAGGTTGTAGCCGTGCTCGAACGTAAATACGTGGATCTGGAGCAACTGGTCCATCAGCGCACCGACAGCCTCGGCAAGCAGAGGCTGTCTACAGAAGTGGAAGTCAAAGATCAGGACGCGAACGTCGAGCCGGCGATAAAACCGGCCGCGGGGTTTGAGGCGCAAGGGAAACGTCATTCGCAGGAGCGCAGCTTCCTGGGTTCAATCGCGGCGGCACGACAGGAAGCACAGACTCTCTTCGAACTTAGCCAGGATTTGGGCGCCTCGCTCAGCCTGGGCGAAACGCTGTCCGTTTTCGCGGTGAAGCTCCGCCGGGCGATGCCTTACGATGCGATCGCAATCTACGTCCGGCACGGAGAGGAACTTGTGCCGGAATACGTCAACGGCGACAACTTCCGTCTCTTTGCCTCGCTGCGCATTCCCATTGGACAAGGGTTATCGGGCTGGGTGGCTCATAACCTCAAGCCGATCCTGAACGGAAACCCCTCGGTCGAGCCTGGTTACCTGAACGATGCCTCGAAGTACAGCACGCTGAATTCGGCGCTGGCCGTTCCGCTGGAAGGCTTGCAGGGCGTGGTCGGTGTTGTGGCCTTGTATCACGCGGAAAAAGACTTCTTTACGTCCGATCACCTGCGTATTTTGTTGGCGGTGAGCTCCAAGATGGCGCTAGCCATTGAGAATGCCAAAAAATACGAACAGGCGGAAAGTTCGGCGGTGACGGATTACCTCACCGGCCTTCCCAATGCACGCTCGTTGTTCTTGCAGCTCGACAAGGAACTGGCGCGTTGCAAGCGCGACAGCAAAACGTTGACCGTGATGGTTGCCGACATGGACGGCTTCAAGCAGATCAACGATCGCTTCGGACACCTCGAAGGGAACCGCGTGCTGCGGCTTTTTGCGCATTCACTCAAGGAAACGAGTCGAGAATATGACTACGTCGCGCGCATGGGTGGCGACGAATTTGTGGTCATCGCCCCCGGCTTGACGCCCGAAGCGTCTGCACGTAAAGCGGAACAGATGCGCGATTTGGCCAAACAGGCGGGAAAAGACGTCTGCAACGAAGACATCCTGTCGCTGAGCGTGGGCAAGGCCGTATATCCGGAAGATGGGATGGATGCGGAGAAAATCCTGTCAGAAGCCGACAAGCGGATGTACCTGCAGAAGCAGAGCCAGTCAACCCAGAAGAACCGCCGGCTCTATCCGCGAGTAAAAGGCCGGCTCACTACAGAAATCTCTGGCGAAAACCTGCAGCGGGCGACGATGGGGATCGTGACCAACCTGAGCCTCGGCGGGTGCTACGTGGAAACCGGAAGCCTGTTGCTGCCCGGGTCGAAGCTGAAGCTGGTGTTCTCCCACGAACACACCAATGTCACCATTGAGAGCGAAGTCGTGCGCATGGATATGGGCATTGGCGCAGCGCTGAAATTCCAGGAAGCGACGCACGAAGTTCGCGCTGCCATGCAGCGTATTCTGGAGCAGTTGGCGAGCGCGGAAGCCGTCGTCGACCTAAAACGCAGCCACAACGCCGCCGCGGCCAGCAAACTCTAGCAGCCCGCGAAAAAAACTGATGAAAGTTTCGGTTAAGCGGGAACGGCGATCGGCCGAATCTGAATCAGTGGAACGGTGGTTCTAGGTTTCGAGAGACCTTGCTTCAGCATGTTGGCTGTCGGCACGCCCGTCCGATAGAACGACTTTTCGCAATCGGCAGTCGATGGACCCCGCATATTTCCTTCCACGTAAGCCAGACCCGGACAGCGGGAACAACTGCTGACGTGCGAGCACGACGAGCATGTGGTCAGATCCTTCGCTTTGATCGACCGGACTTCATTCATCTCCGGCGAAAGATTCCAGATATCCAGAAATTTCTGACTCCGAATATTTCCCGTGGGAAGTGGAAACTGGACGCAGGGAAAGACGTCACCGTAGGGCGAAATGTAGCAGAAGGAATGCCCGGCACTGCACGAGTAGCCCTCCAGATCCTCCTCGGAGGGCGGCTTGGGGGGTGCACAGTATTCCTCTTGATTGCCCACTAAGGCGGGATTACGAAAAATGTCTGGAAGTTCCTCCCCTGGGATTCGCAGCGAAAGCACCGAAGTGTCGCCATCCATCATGGGGGTGATGGTGGGGTCGACCGTGTACTGCACGCCAAGTTCGGCCGCCAGTTCCTGGACTCCGTTTTGATCGCCGGAATTCAGGGTCATCAGAACATTAGCGATGGTGATGCGCAGGCCCTGGTCGCGCAGGAAACGAATCGCCTGGATGGTCCGTTTCAGAGAATGCGGCAGCTTGGTGATGGCGTCGTGTACTTCGGGACGATGCGAATAAACGCTGATCTGGATGGTGTCGATGTTCAGGTCGCGGATTCTGCGCGCGTCTTCTTCATCAATCATCACTGCATTGGTTTTGATCTTGATGTTGAACATTAGACGCCGCGCATATTCGAGAATCTCGAAGAAGTCGCGGCGCAGAAACACTTCGCCGCCGCTGAACGTGAGAAAGAACACGCCCGCCTCGGCCAGTTGATCGAGCACGCCTTTGATTTCAGCCGTGGTCATCTCGCCATGATCGTTGTGATCGAGATAACAGTGGACGCAGCGCTCGTTGCAGCGGTAGGTGACGTCCAAGTGCACGGCGATGGGTACGCCCAGATTGAAGGCTTTCTGACCGACTTCGCCCATCAGGCTCATGAACGTGCCTCCGGGGCGAGAGGTTCGCTGGAAACAAGCAGGATTCCATGGCCCGAGAGTTCGCTCACGAACTGCTCGGCGTCAGCCTGCGCCTGTACGGGATCAACGTCAAACTGCTCGCAAATCTGATTGCGGACAATATCGTGCAGCGGAGTATGCCCGTCAGCCGCCTGAAAGATGGCGGTGGCGACTTCGTTCAGCGTGAAGAATGTCGAATCAGCAGAATTCATGATCATCATCTCGCCGGCGAGCGCCCGGGCCGCAATCGCAGAACTGCGCGCAATGTAGATGCAATTCTCAGGCATGCTGCGTCACTCCCTGGAAGCCGCGAACTTCGTCCCACACCCTTGCATCAGGATAGAACGTCAGGCGCCGATTGGGAATAGCGGCAACGAAATCGCACGCGATAGCCAGAAGCTTTTCCACCAGAACCGGATCCTCCGCGAAAAACAGGATATTGCGCATCAGGCGGCGGAGTGCTTCGGCAGACGACATCTCATCAATGCGATTCTCGGGGCCCTGCTCCAGAAAGAACAACGCAGAAACCGGGGCCGAGCAATTCTCTCCCGGCCGAGCCAATTCGCCCGCGAACGGAGTGCCGAAGGCGGAGTAACCTCCGGCCACCGGCCGGAGATACGAAATCTCGTCGGTCAAAAGAGTAACGTCAGGTGGGGCGAGCCGCGTCATCGTAGTTTTGCCGGCTCCGGAAATACCCGAGAACAGATACGCACGCCCATCCACGACCGCGCTGGCGGCATGCAGCAGGAACCCGCCGCGGTCAGCAAGAATCAAGCTGTGCAGGATGCGTAGCACCGAATCGAGGGAATATGGGTTGGCGTTTTGGCGCACCGTACCTCGGCCAGTGCGCGCGTCCCAGCGGGCGTGAAAATCACCACGCTCGATGAGCCACTGACCGCCTTCGAAGCGAACCCGGACATCGTCATCGGAAACTGGGCCGGGAGGGACGAGTTCAAACCCCAGCTCAAACTCTGGAAGGGAGTCGCTCAGGAAGTCCGTATAGCGCTGGCGCAGTAGATCGAGAAAGCCGGGGTCGGTGGTGGACAAGGCAATCGGAATTCCTCCGATCTCCACACACGCGATTTTTCGCGACGACGTCATCTACTACGCTTCCAGGTTTTGAAATTCGCCGACTGGCCGAGTTCGCAAGGCGTGCAGCTTGAGTGCAAGCCGCCGGGCTAGACCGAAATAGCACAAGACCAGACCGATGGCCCGAGAAAACACCACCGGTAAAATGCGGCTTCCGTCTTTGGGCTCGACGATACGTCCAAGCAATGCTTCAGAAGGGAACCACGGGTCAGGGCCGGGCATGGAATCGCCGCGCAATTTGAAGCCGGCCGAAGTCGAAGAGCCGACGAGACGATGCAGGAATAGTCGTCCGTCGCGCAGCGCCAGCACAATGTCCCCCGCGCGGACTTCTTCCGGTGCACAGCGCGCGATCTCAACGATGTCCGCGGGCCACAGGGCAGGCAGCATGCTTTCGCCGTGGACCCGAAATCGAATCCGGCCGCCGAGACGCAACGCGTCCGCCACCAAACCTGAGCGTTCCGCGTCCCCGTTCGCGCGCGGCGCAGAGGAGGGGTCTTCGAGCGTCAGGAGGTTTTGCGTGAGAACTGACATTGGGGGAGTGTGGCGCCAACTTTGCCGCAAGAAAGCGCGAGCGTCTCAAACACGCGCTCATGACGGAATGTCGGCTTCTGGTAGAGCTTCTTGCCTTGGCTTACAGTGCCTGGCTGTTGCCCTTTTTCGCGAGGAGCGCGATTGTCATCCATAGTTGGTCAAGCCAGTCAGTAATAGAGAGTGGCTTATCCCCCGGTATTGATCAAGAGTAAGGGAAGTGTACTACAGGGCTTTCTCCGGTGCCAAGATGACTTAGACAGATTCCCTAAAAAACGAATCAACATCCTCAATAAAATGAGAGAGTTCCATTTCGCCGCGCCCGCCGCAAACTGAATGAAAGAGCGATGAGAGCCAAGGGCAACAGTACAACGCCGAAGCCCGCCATGATCGCTAATGTCGGAGCCATCGTCGTGATCGACTGTCCTTCCAGCAACGCACGGCGCATAGCGTCGATGGCATAGGTAAGCGGGACGGCCCGGGCAACGAGTTCAAGTGGACGGGGTAAGCTATTAATGGGAAACATGGTTCCGCTCAGGAACCAGACTCCGGAACCGAGCAGCCACACCAGAGCCGAGCCTTTCTGGAACGCGACTTGGAGTGTCGCTGCCACGATCCCCAGCGCGAGTGCGATCGCCAGACTCAAAATCACGGTCGCGAGGAAGGACAAAAAATTGGCATGGAGAGCTGCGCGGAAAACGGCGACGCCCGCGACTAGATAAACGAGAAGGTTGATGAGGTTGCCGGCAAAGGCGGAAACCGAACTGAGAACGATAAGTTCCGCGGGCGGAGTCGAGGTGGTCATCAGCACCTCGAGAGTTCCCGTTTGTTGAGCTTCTTGGACGGAGCTCAGAAAGGCTTGCGCGCTCATCACGAAAAAAGTGTAGACGCCCGTTCCGACCAGAAGAAAAGGGAAATACTCGACACCGTCGGGGCGAAATCCGGGGCCGATGGCTCGCGACAGAAAATAGAAAGCCGCAAGCTCGGTAAGTACTCCTGCCAGGGTCAGGACAAAACCGCTGCGGTGGCGGACCGCCGTGAGCAGGTCGCGCAACAAAACGGCGCGCAGTTTGTCGAGAGGGGTAGTCATAGTTTGAGCGCAGTCGCCGCCTCATCAACTTCGCCCGTCATGCGAAAGTAAAATGCGCGTAGCGCTTCGGCGCTATCGCTGTTAACCGCGCGGTGGGCGAGCATCTCGCCGCGATGCAGAAGCAGCAGGCGGTTGCCGACCGCGGCCGCTTCCGCGAAGTTATGAGTGGCCAGCAGAACGGTGGTCTGTTGCGCCGCCAGAGCACGGATCGTTGTCCAGAAGTGCGCCGTGCTGGCCGCGTCGAGGCTGCGTGTGGGCTCGTCGAGCAGAAGCACGCTTGGCCGTTTCACCAGCGCTCGCGCAATTCCCAGTCGTTGATACATGCCGCTGGAGAACTTCATTACCAGAGTGTCGGCCTGCTCCTCGAGACCAGTGTCGTGAAGCACCTCGGCAATCCGATATGACCGATCGGCGCGTGGGACCTCGTCGAGCGCAGCGAAGAAGGCGAGGTTTTCGCGAGCGGAGAGGCGCGGGAAGAACGAGCGCTCGCCGGCCACTGCGATGCCGACCCGCCGCCGAACCTCCCCGGCGTTGCTTGCGGTGTCAAAGCCGCCCACACGGACGATCCCAGAATCCGGCAGCAGCACGGTCGAAATCAACTTGAGAGCGGTGGTCTTCCCGCTGCCGTTTGGACCGAGCAGCACCAGAACTTCCGACGGTGGAGCAGAGAAAAAGACGTCGTGCAGGGCGACCGTTTCGCCCGATCGCTCCCGCCCAAGCCAGTTGAACAAGGCGGGACGATGGCGAAAAATCTTTCGAACGGATTCGAACACGACTTGAGCCATGAGATCCGCGCCAAGTGCAAATCGATGCGAGCTGAAGACTCTGTATTATAGTGGCGATTCGCGATCCGATTGATTCTGACTGGCGGGGCGCCCGCAAAACGCCTCCGGGACTGAACTCTTGCCTGCCTCTCCCAAATCGAGCCCTGCGCCGCCGAGTGAGGGCGAGTACGATCTGCTATGCGCGCTGGCCGGGAAGGATCTGAACGCGGAGCAGATTGAGCGTCTTGCGCACTGGGATTATGCCGCAGTCGACTGGAACGAACTTCTGCGGCTCGCCGAACAGCACGGAGTTCTACCGCTCGTAGCGCGGAACTTGATTGGATGCGGCTGTGCCCTTCCGGCTGAGATCGAGCAATTGTTACGATCCGGGTACGAAGCGAACCTGCGGCGTAGCCTTTGGTTTACGGCTGAACTGGCGCGAATCGCGCAGCAGTTCGAACGCATGCAACTGCGCGTGGTTCCGTACAAAGGGCCGGCACTCGCGCAGTCTCTTTATGGTGATCCGGGACTGCGAAGTTCCTCTGACCTCGACTTCCTTGTGTCCGCTGCGGATTTCGCGCGAGCGAAACGGGCGCTCGCGGAACTTGGATGTCACGCTTCTAAAGAGTTCTCCCCAGCGGTCGAACGGTTGTGGCTAAGCACAGGTTACGAATGCTCCTTTGACGGCACGGCGGGTAAAAACCTGGTTGAGCTGCAGTGGAAGGTCCTGCCGCATTTCTACGCCGTCGATCTCGAGGTGCCGGAGTTGTTGTCGCGGGCCGGTCGAGCAGTCGTCGGCGGGTGCGAGGTGCCGAGCCTCTCTGCTGAGGATCTTCTGCTGGTACTGTGCTTGCACGCTGCCAAGCATCTTTGGACGCGTCTGATCTGGATCGCGGACATCGCGGAGACGTTACGAACTCAGTCAATCGACTACTCGCAGGTTCTGGAGCGAGCGCGGAAGTGCGGGATCGTTCGTATGCTCGGCGTCAGCTTCTGGCTGGTAAAGAATGTCCTGCGAGTTGCGCTGCCGGAACCCGCCGAAGGAATGATGACAGCCGATTCGCAGGTGCCGATTTTGGGCGCAGAATTTGCCGACAGATTGGCTCGCGGTGTGGCTTATGATTTCGAGTCCACAGAATACTTCCACCTGATTCGGAGGCTGCGTGAGCGGAGAAGTGATCGCTGGCGCTATCTCTGGCGGCTGGTTTCGACGCCAGGTGCGAGCGATGTGGCAACCGTACAGTTGCCCGAATCTCTGTTCCCTCTCTATCGAGTCGTACGCATAGCGCGCCTGGCGCGAAAGGCTTTACTGAGAGCTGACAGCTGAGAGCCGACAGCTGGGTCAATGCGTTTCCCCATCTCCAGGAGCGACATCCGGAGTATCCACTTTTCGCGCGACCGCCGTCCCCGTCGGGAGCACTGGCGGGAATTCGCCAGGATCTTTCCCGGCGAGCGCGACGCTCATAAACTGCATCCAGACTGGCAACGCCGCGTGGCCTCCAGTTTCTTTGTCGCCGAGGGATTTCTTTTCGTCATAGCCGATCCACACGCCGCAGGTGAGCGATGGAGAAAAGCCCACGAACCACGCGTCGGTGAAATCATTGGTGGTCCCCGTCTTTCCGGCCAGAGGATAAGGCATCTTGGCGGCGGCGACAGCGGTGCCGTGCAACACGACTTCGCGCAGCATGGAGGTCATAATGCGCGCGGTGCGGGAACTGACCACATCTTTAATGTCGGAGAAATCTTCCTCCAGAATTCGTCCTTCGTAGTCGGTCACCTTGGTGATGTAGCGCGGAGCGATGCGCACGCCATCGTTGGGAAACACGCTGAATGCCGAGGTCTGTTCGAGGGGCGTAATCTCGGCCGACCCGAGCGCCACCGGAAGATAGGCAGGAATGTTGGCCGTTACGCCGAAGCGGTGGGCATAATCGATGACCGTCTTGATACCAACGTGGTCGGCGAGTTTGAGCGCGGGAATGTTTCGAGACTGTGCCAGCGCGCGCCGCAGCGTGATAGTGCCCTCGAATTTGTCGTCGTAATTATGTGGCGAATACGGGCCCGAAGCGGTGGGAAAAGTTACTGGGGCATCGAGGATCGTGTCGTCGGGGCTTCCGCCCTGGTCGATCACGGCGGTATAGACGTAGGGCTTGAACGAAGATCCGACCTGCCGCAGCGCCTGCGTGGCCCGGTTGAACTTCGAGAGATTGAAGTCACGGCCGCCGACCATGGCCTTGATTTCTCCAGTTGCATTATCGATGGCGACGAGTGCGCCTTCCGCGCCCGAGTCCTGTTCCAGGCTGACGCGCGCCTTGCCGCCGGCATCAAGCGAGAGCACTTTGACGTAGACGATGTCGCCGGCATGCAGGATGTCGGGAAGTTTGAGCTTGGAGGCCTTACTCTGCGTCCACGCAACGTCCGACGGCGTGAGTGCAGCCGAGTACTGGCCGAAGTGGACATCGGCGGTGGCCGGTGAGACCTGGGTCACGAGCGCATGCACATAGCCGTTAGTTTCTGGATCCTCGTCCCAGTCAGGGTCGACGTACTTGTCGAGCTTCTGGCCCTGGGCAATGACGTTCAGCAACTTCCCGTGCCATCCATGCCTCCGCTCGTAAGAGGCCAGGCCATCGAGCAAAGCATGGCGCGCGGCTCGCTGCAGATCGGTATCGAGCGATGTGTAGACTCGCAAGCCGCCCGCGTGAACCTGATCGCTGCCGTACTTCGCTTCAAGGTAGCGCCGGATTTCTTCGACGTAGTGAGGAGCCAGCGAGTTCGGATCCTTCGCCAGGTTCAGAACGATCGGCTTCGCCTTGGCGTCGGCAGCCTGCGCGGCGGTAATTTTGCCGTCCTCAAGCATGCCATTGATTACGAGGTTACGGCGCTTGATGGCGCGGTCGGGATGAGTGACGGGCGAATAATATTGCGGCGCCTTGGGAAGTCCCGCGAGCAAAGCCGCTTCTTCGAGCTTCAGTTGCTTGGCCGGTTTGCTGAAATAGTATTGCGACGCGGCCTCATAGCCATAGGCGCCATGCCCAAGGAAAATCTGGTTCGCGTACAGCGTGAAGATCTGCGGCTTGGTGAAGCGGCGCTCGATCTGAATCGCCATCAGCGACTCTTGTACCTTGCGATAAAACGAGCGGTCTGGAGAGAGGAAAAGATTGCGCGCCAATTGCATGGTGAGGGTGGACGCTCCCTGCACTTTGCCGCCGGATTCGATGTCGCGATACGCCGCGCCCGCAATGCGCCAGATGTTGATGCCGGAGTGAGTGTAGAAATCCTTGTCTTCAATCGAGATCAGGGCATTGCGGAGAACCTCGGGGTAATCATCGTAGGCGGCAATGACGCGGCGCTGCAAAGCGAACGTGCCGATCACCCGGCCCTTCCCGTCATAAAGTTCGGTGACGGAACTGGGGCGATAGCGCTCGAGTTCCTCCACCTGCGGCAGATCCGTCGAGTAGACGAGCAAGAGTCCAGAAGCTGCGCCCACAGCGGCGGAGAGAACGAGCAGCAATCCGAAGACGACAACTCCGACCAGCTTCAGCCCGCCAATCTCAATCGTCGGTAGATGTCGGTAGATGATTTTCAAAGCGCAGGTTTCAAAGTTTCAGAGTTTCAATGTTAGCAAAGGGCCAGGTTCAAAGTTTCAGAGTTTCAAGGTTTCAGGGGCAAAAGAAAATCGCCCGCCGAAGCGAGCGATTATGAACTTTTGAAACCTTGAAACTCTGAAACCTGAGTCTTACCCTTTTGCTTCCCGGTTCTTCAGGACTTCCAGGGCTTTGTTCAACTGATCGTCGGTCTGCGGCTTCGGCTTCACTTCTTTCTTCTCGTCGGGAGTTGCGGGCTGCTCTTCGTCCGGTAATCCGCCGTCGTCCTCGGTACTGTCGGCGATCAGGACATTCGGCGTGACCGCTGCATCCTGAATAGCCTTGCCGCTGGGCGAGTAATACTTCGCGACCGAAAGGATGAGCGCGGAGCTGTCCGGCATTTCGATCGTTTTCTGCACCGAACCGTCCCCGAAGGTTTTATCTCCGACAACGTCGCCGCGAGCGTTCTCAAGAATCGCGTCCGCCACAATTTCTGCCGGGCCGGCCGTGCCGCGATTTACCAGGACAGCTACGGGCAGCTTGGTCACGTCTTTTGCAGGGTCGGCATTGAAAGCCTGCCGCGGATACTTCTGCCCTTGCAAGTAAGTGATGGTGCCGTGATCAAGAAATAGGTTGGCCGTGGCAATGCCTTCAGACTCGGCGCCGCTGGCTGAGTTGCGCAGGTCGAGAATGAGCTTCTTCGCTCCCTGCTTTTGCAGATCGCGAATCTTGTTGGCAATCTCCTGCGACTTGCCGTCCGGGATCGCGTCAACCTTGATGTAGCCGACATTGTCGGCCAGCATTTTTTCGGTGACGGGAGGGATCGCGACCATGTCGCGCGTGATGACAATCTTCTGCGGTTCCGCTTTCCGCGGCCGCACTACGGCGACGGTCAGGGTCGATCCTACGTCGCCATAAAGCAGGCCGTGAATTTCGGCCAGTGACATATCGTGCGTGCTCTTGCCCTCGATGGATTCAATGATGTCCGAGTTCTCGATGCCCGCTTTCTCGGCGGGTCCGCCAGGAATGACCGCGACTACGTCCGCATACCCGAAGCGCTTGGAGACGGTCGCGCCGATCTCGGCCTTGCCCTCAGTCTTCATGCTCTTGTAGCGCTTGTACTCTTCCGCCGAAAGGTAACTGGAATTGGCGTCGAGCGACTCAAGCAGGCCGTGCAACGCGCCTTCGGTGACGCCAGAGATATTCGGCTCCTCGACATATTCCAGGCGGATGCGCGACAGCACCTCGCTGTACACCGAAAGCTGGCGATACGCGCCGTCATTCGAGGAGGCGCGAACGTTCACGAAACCGCCCACGATGGTAAACAGCAGAATGGCGAGAGAACTGGCAATGACCGTGATCTTCAACTTCGTCGACATAGTTTGATCTTCTTTTTTTCTTCGGGATTCCCGAGGGTTGTTACCCTGATTGACGACTGTTCCCCTGATTATAGACGTTTTGATGCAGGCTTCGGGAAGCAAGGTAAGCACATTGGAGCCAGGAGTAACACAAGCTCAGAAATTGACAGAGTTACAAGGTTAGGCAAGACGGCGAGACTCAGCGATTCGCGGCAATTAACAGAACCCCCTTCGCCCGGTCTTTTAGAATCAAAGACTTGGAGGTCAAATCGCGCCAGGTCTTTGAGAACAAACGAAATACTCGTAAAATCTTTATTTCTTAAGAGTTGAGAGCGATCGGGCCTCACCGGCATGGATTAGCCCCTCGAAGAATTCAAATCGGCTCGCCGGGATTCTCGGTGAGCGCTAGCGCCTGATTACAACAGTCAGGCGGGCCGTCTTCTTGATTTGTCATAGTAGGGGCGTCCCAACCGAATCGCTTAGCGGTATCGTGGCTTCTACAACAGTGCCAGGCTCCGATCTTAAAACTCTTAGTTCACCGTTGAGTTGCTTTGCGCGCTCTTTCATACTGCTGATCCCGACTCCGATAGGGGAAGTTGTCGGGTCGCCGATCCCCTTCCCAAAGTCGCGGACTCGGATGGTCACACTCTCTAGTTCTTGGTTCATGTCGATCCGCACATCCTTGCTCTCGGAATGGCGGTAGACATTGGTTAGAGACTCTTGGATGATACGAAAAATGGTGGTTTCGATCTCGCCAGGAAGGCGTGGAAACACCACCGGTTTGTAGTCAAACCTGATCCGAATTTCACTTCGTCTTTTAAGTCCGTCAAGGTACCAAAGCAATGCAGGTAGCAGCCCAGTTTCATCGAGGAGCGGAGGGTGGAGCAAATACGAGACGTTGCGTACCTTCGACAGTGCTTCGTCGGTTAATTTGATGGCTCTCAACCGACTCTCTCGTTCTGCCTCCTCCGATTTGTGTCGGATATCCAATTCCAGCTTGAGTGCGGCGAGATCCTGGCCGAGATCGTCATGTAGCGATCGAGAGATTCTCCTTCTCTCTGCGTCTTGGACACGCATCAGTTCGGTTGACAGTTTTTGCAATTCTAAGGTCCGCAACTCGACCAAACGCTGCGACTCCATAAGCTGTGTCACACGGCTTCGCAATTCCTTGTTCAGTTGACGGCTGCGCTCTTCTAACGCTCGACGTTCGGTCAGATCACGGGTAACTTTGGAGAACCCTCTCAACCGTCCATGGAAATCAAAAAGGGGGTTGATCACTACGTTTGCCCAAAAAGTCGAGCCGTCCTTCCTTACGCGCAAACCTTCATCAGCAAACCGCCCTTCTTTGCTGGCAATTTCCAGTTCGCGCTCGGGCCATTTGCTTTCGATGGCCTCTTGCGGATAGAAGCGAGAGAAATGCTGACCAATGATCTCGTTGGCTTTATAGCCCTTAATCCTTTCCGCGCCTTGATTCCATGTTATGACTCTCCCGTTCGGATCCAACAAGAAAATCGCATAATCCTTGACGCTCTCCACCAGCAGCCGAAAAAGCTCGTCACTCTGGTGAACGGGAATGTCGGCCTGCACTCTAGCCTCGTTTTCCGAAGAAACCAGGGCGATCGGTTGATGCGGGAGCGTCATTTTGGTGCCTCCGGGAAAGTCTATTCGGTGGCCACCATAAAACACTACGTGAGGCCGTAATTTTCATGCAACGCGTGAAGACAAAAGGGGGGCGGCAACCACGGTCGAAACTTTATGGCGAAGCGCATCTTCGCTCAATACAGTAATCACCGTAGGAGCTATACTCCTCGCGACCTCAAAATCAGTTGGTGTAATGCCGCATAACACCAAGCCAACTTGGAGACTACTCTTCGGCTTGATTAGGCTCATCGTGCTCTCCGAAACGTTTCGCCACTTCGTTTTTTTCCAGAAACGTTTGGAGTTGGAGGAGTTCATCGCGCATTCGCTCGATGCGGTCAATTACCTCGGCGACTGTTTCGGGTTTGGATACAATGCCGTCCATACGCCAAAATAATCTACTCGGAAATCCGTTTAGCGGTTTCTCTTGTTTACTCGATCAGCCAGAACACTAGCCAGCCAGAGCAGTATGCCGAGCGCTGCGAAAGCCTGCGTAAAGTGGTACATCGTCATAAAATTCCCGCTTAGCCTCGGGGACGACCCGACCGGGAGGGCAAAGGCCCCACGGTGTGGGGCCGGGGGAAGGAATATTCGCGGGTAAAATATCACAAGGTAATTTCGACGGTCTGTCCGCCTGCGTACAAATTCTATTTAGCTCAGTGGTTATCGGAGGACATAAAAAAGACGGGCCCATGGGGAGGACGAGCCCGCACCAAAAAGTGTTTTGGAACTATAAGAAGAGTACAGCTTAGCAATGGCCTCGGACCCGATGTATCAGCTGAATCCTGTAGGCGTACCGGCAGGGTTTCTGTTCGTGAACATTTCCTCAAGTACCCGCAATATCCTAAGCCCGTCACTGATAGCGCCGCGTTCCTCTTCGGATAAAACGACGAGCGCGTCTCCGGCTCTAGACGATACCAAATTGCTCACCAGAATTGCTGAGGCACGAGCGGCCATCTGAAAGACGACGGACCTTGTGTCTTGTGGGTGATTGTCGGAACCGATGGTCACCCGAGTGATGTCAGAGTGGCGCGTACCGTGGGACGCGAACTGGATGAGAAAGCGGTAGAGACGGTGAAGAAGTGGAGATTCGAACCGGCGAAAAAAGACGGTAAGCCTGTGGCCTCAGAGATTAACGTCGAAGTGTCTTTCGAGTAAACCCTTCGCATCACAGAAAGCAAACTGTCGCAAAATCCCGATTACAATCATCGACCCAGGGTCCCCTTTGGCTGACAACCGAGAATCACTCGGCTACCTCTCCAGCAACGCGGCGATTTCGGCATGGCTTTTTTCTCTGGCGACCATCGCCGGGGTCATGCCGGCATCGTTCGCCAGCTCTGGATCGGCTCTGTGCTTGAGCAAGAGTTCGACGAGCGCGCGATCTCCATTCTGAGCCGCGGCGTGGATCGGAGCCCATCCTCCCTGTTGCCGGGCGTTCACCGGTGCTCCGTGGTCGAGGAGCAGGCGAGCGGCTTCGAGGTTGCGGGCCGAGGCCGCTGAATGCAGTGGCATCACGCGCGTAGGATTCGCGGCCACGGCATCGACGGCGGCTCCGGCCTCGATCAGTAACCGGGCGGCTTCCGGCTGTCCGAAGAAGCAGGCGAAGTGGAGGGCGGTGAAACCGTCTTTTGAGTGCGAGTCAATCGAATGTGTGTCAATCGGGTGCGAGCCGAGCGAGGCTTTGTCGCCGAGGCATTCCTTGAGGCGATCGAGGCGGCCGAGCGAGGTGGCTTCGAAAATGTCGAGCGCTTTCTTGTTCGCGGCCTTTTTGCTCGCGATGAGTTCCGCCATATCGCGGCGGCCGCGGTAGAGACAGTGCATGAGCAAGCTCACACCCGAGGCGTCGCGGGCTTCGTCGACAGCGGGGTCCTGTTCCACCAACTCCTTGAGGCCGTCGATATTGCCTGATTGCAGAAGATCGAAACAGCGCTGAGCGTTTCCCATTGGGCGATCCTCCTGATTGCTTAGCACTGCTAACGAAGTATAGAAGACAATTTTCATCTGTCAAGAAAAATGTTAGCTATGCTAACCAGTTGCCGGGTACACTGTCTCGTATGCGCTCGAAAGATACATTTCGCCTGCAAGTGGCCGACCGGCTGCACTCTGCGGCGATCCATGTGCTGCGACATGCACGTAAGCAGGATGTTCTTGCCGGGGTGGGTCCGGCGCGGCTGTCGGCGCTCTCCGTCCTGGTATTTGGCGGGCCGATGCCGCTCGGGCGATTGGCGGACGCCGAGCAGGTGAAGGCTCCGACCATGAGCCGAATTGTTGCCGGGTTGAAGCGCTCGGGACTGGCCCGGATTGAGGCTGATGCCAACGACGCGCGGCGGATTCGGGTGTCCGCAACGGCGAAGGGCGAACGCTTGTTACAGGAGGCGAGAGAGCGAAGGATCCATCTGCTGGCGGAGACTCTCGGCGGACTGCGGGAACCGGATCTTCGCACGCTGATGGAGGCCGCACAACTTTTAGAGCGGGCCTTAACGGAGGCCGGCGGACGAAAAACTCCTCGCGATCATCTTCGCGCAAATCGATGAGATGGAGATGCCGGGTCTTGAAAGGCGCGGTGGGTATAAGGTGCATGGGGCCGGAAGAATTTTCCGGGTGATTTGGACCTCCGTTATTTTCTGCCCGGAGAAGATGAACGGGTTCAGTCACTTGTGAAACGGCCGAGAACGGAAGCCTCTTTGCTGACAATTGGACCTTATGGAACAAAATTCTCCAGCTGGAGGGATCATGACAACGGATCCAGTTTGCGGAAACACAGTCGACGAAAGGGAAGCCGAATTTCAAACGCAGTTCGCAGGCAAGAAATACTTTTTCTGCTCGGAAGAATGCCGGGAAGAATTCGAAGATCGGCCAATTGATTACCTGGGAGCTGCTGCGTAATCGCGAGGTCAATCACGGTTAAGCGAAAGCGCCCCCGCGTGTATCCGGCGCGGGGGTTGTTTGTTCTCCGAACGACGCGTTCTCCAGAAAAATCGCTGAACCTCTACGATGCGTTGGCTACGGAATTGCGCAAAACGCCGATGCCTTCGATGGAAACCTCAATCACATCGCCGGCCACCACTGGCCCCACGCCTTTCGGTGTCCCGGTGGCGATCAGGTCTCCGGGCTCGAGCGTCATCACCTGCGAGATGTAGCGAATGATGGTGTCGAGCGCGAAGATAAAGTCCCGCGTGTTGCCGGACTGCCGCACTTCGCCATTCACGCGCGTTTCGACCTGAATGCCCGCCCAAGGATCGAGAGTGTCTGTGACCACGGGGCCGACGGGGCAGAAGGTATCGAAGCCTTTGGCGCGGGTCCACTGACCGTCTTTATTCTGCAGATCGCGCGCGGTGAAATCGTTGATGCAGGTGTAACCGAGAATGTAGGGGCGCACATCGTCGCTGGCGGCGAGCCGATGGCAGCGCCGGGAGATCACGACGCCGAGTTCTCCTTCATAGTCGGTGCGCTCGGAGACGCTGGGCCGGAGAATCGTTCCGCCCGGCGGCAGCAAGGACGACGGTGGCTTGAAAAACAGCAACGGCTCCTGCGGAACTTCGTTGCCGAGTTCGGCGGCGTGCTCGCGATAGTTGCGTCCGACACAGACGATTTTGGTCGGCTGGACGGGCGGCAGCAGCGAGGCCTCGGCGAGTGGGATGCGGTCCATGCGGCGGCTCGGAAGGCCTTCAATATCGCCATCGCTCAGGTGCGGAGGCTGGAGGAACAGGCGAGTGATCGCGTCTTCATTCGAACCAGAGACGTTCGAACCTGCGGCGGATTCGACCAGTCCGTAGAGGGCAGAGCCATTCTGTTCAAAGCGGCAGTATTTCATTTGAGAAATATCTAAACACAAACGGTCGACAGATCACGAAGGAAAAATCAGTGACGGCTCACGCTTCACTGGTTCGAATGGCGTTGGCTGCGGGGGCCGAGCTTGGCTCGGCTGGACGGGCAGGAATGCCCGTCCCCACACGAGCTATGGCACCGATTCGCTGGCGGCCTCGGAATGTTGGCTTTCGTTGCCGCGCACGTCGACGGACGAGACCGAATAGGTGTAGGTCTCGCCCGAGGCCACCGCATTGTCGCGATACGAAGGAGATTTCACCAACTCGGAATTCAACTTGATCGGAGCTTCATTCGCTTCGCCGCGATACACGTTGTAGCCGGCGAGGTCGGCAGTGGTTACCGGGGCCCAGACGAGGTCGATAAACGGCTTTTGTCCTTCGCCGGAGAAAGCCGCCTGCAGTCCGGAGGGCACGGATGGCGGGAAAACGTCATGGGCGATGACACGCACTGGCGAAGTGTCGTCTCCCTCCACCTGCACTTCGCTGTCGGGGCGCTTGACGATGCTGACGGTGGTCACGCGATAGAGATAGGTTTGTTCCCACGTCAGACCGGAGTCCGTGAAATGGACTGGGCCGGGTTCGCCCAGTGGGAGTTCTCCGGCGAGTGCATCTTTGCCGGAGGTCTCATCCCGCCGATAAATGCGGTAGCGATGCTGCATGCCGGCGGAGTTCACCGATTCTGGGATGCTGGTCCACGTGAGCACCACGCCGTCGTCGGTAAGCTCGGTCGCGAGATCGTTGGGCGGGGGCAGAGTCGCGATGGCTGGCACGTGCACGCGATTCGACACTCCGCTGCCACGAGCATTGCGGTTCAGCACTTCGACGGCATAGGTCACTTCGGCAGACGGATCCGGTTGCTGCAAGGATGCGGGCAGCGTGTCGGTGTACGTCTGAGGTGCAGGGCGCGAGGCGGTTGGCTTTGGCGCGGGAGCCGTCGGAGCCGGCAAAATCGCGACTTGATTCGTACACGTGGTGATTTCGGATTCAGAACTGCGACAGACTAGTGTCGGGCCGATATAGCGGATGCCCTGGCGGTCGGTTGTGAGCCGGGGCTCGCTCCAGGTAAGAGTGACGCGGTCGCCCTTGCGGGTGGCACGAAGGTCGGACGGCGGCTTCGGAAGCTCGAGCGAAGGCGGCAGCGGCGGTCCAGTCTGCGCGCATCCGATCATGAGCAGGGAAAGCGCGGTCAACGCGATCACTTTTACGATGGGCGGCCTCATGCGAAGAGAAAGAGTATCAGAGGTTCTGTTGGCGAGTCGTCCAATGAACAAGACCGGTACGGCTGCCGGGTCTTCTTTGCTTGCAACTTGCGTTTGGCGTCGACACGCGGGCGTGGGCGCCCGCGCCACACAACCTATCCCACTAACTCGCGGACTGCTTCGCGGAAGACTTTGCTGTGGTAGTCGACGTCGTCCGGTGCGGTTGCGGGTGACATCAGCGCCATGTTGTGGAACGGAGTGAGCAGGATGCCGCGATTCATGGCGTAGAGATGCAGGAAGCGCTCGAGTTCGAAGTCCATGGCGTCGTGAGCTTCGGTCCCGTTGCGCGGCTCTCGGCGGCTGAAGAGATATTCGGCGCGGCATCCGAGGCGAGTGACGTGCCAGGGCAGGCCGAAATCGGCAATGACTTTTTGCACGCCGGAGGTCCAGCGCTCGGCCATCGGCATCATGCGGTCGAAGGCTTCTTTGGTGAGAACCTTGGTGAGCGTCGCGCGCATGGCGGCGAGGGAGAGCGCGTTGCCGGCGAGCGTGCCGCCAATGCCTCCAGTGTCGCAGTCTTCGAGGCTGTGGCGTTCGAGAATCATGTCGGCGACTTTCTGCGTGAAGCCGTAGGCAGCGCCGGGAACTCCGCCGCCGATCGGCTTGCCGAAGACGAGAAAATCGGGGTCGAGATTTTCGGCGCGCGTGTAGCCGCCGGGGCCGGCGCAGATGGTGTGTGTTTCGTCGATGATGAGGAGCGTGCCATGCTTGCGCGTGAGTTCGCGCAGCGCCTGGTGGTAGCCCGGAATCGGGTGCACGATGCCGACGTTGGTCAGGGCGGGTTCGGCGAGGACGCAGGCGACGTCGCCATGAGCCAGCGCCTGTTCGAGCGCGGGTATGTCATTGAACTCGACAACGCGAGTGGTGACGGACGGATCGACAGGCGGTCCGATATTGCCGCGGCGCGGGCCCGAGGTGCCGTCCGGATTCAACGTGATGAAAGTTTCGTCAACCGTGCCGTGGTAGCACCAGTTGAAGACGAGAATCTTCGGGCGTCCGGTGATCTGGCGGGCAAGGCGGATCGAAAAGCGATTTGCGTCGGTCGCGGTGAGCGCGAACTGCCAGTAGGTCAGGCCGAAGCGCTGCTGCAGTTCTTCGGCAACGAAGACCGCATCTTCCGAGGGCAGCATGAGCGTGATGCCGCGCTTGATCTGCTCTTCGATCGCCTTCGTAGTGGCGTAGGGAGAGTGACCCGTCATCGCTCCGGTGTCGCCGAGACAGAAATCGATGTAGCGGTGGCCATCGACATCGAAGAAATGCGCGCCCTGCGCTTCGCGAACGACGGGCGGGAAGGCCCCGGCCCACTTCACCATCCAGTTCATGGGGACGCCGGAGAGCAGCGACTTCTTGCCACGCTCGTAGATGGCTTGCGATTTGGGACGCTCGGCGACAAAGCGTTTCTGCTCGCGCTCGGCCAGGGACTTCAGGCGGTTGCGATCGATGGGCATGGGTTGATTGGAACTTGCCAAGAAGCGGAAAGCTTAGCAGAACGCTGGAAGGGGCCTCGACGAAATCCGAGGCCGAGCCAGTCCAGGCTTGAAATCAATGCAGTTTGCCTCCCCGATCTCGTTCCTCAGCTTGTTCCACTTTCATCCAAGTGGCGATTGAGGTAAGCTCCGCCTCCGTCGGCCTGCTGCCGATGGCCCGCTTTATTCGCCGTCGCATCCGAAGGGCGGTAACCCAGGCTATGACCGTTGTCACGACGATCAGGGCGATGAGAAAGAGTTTTTCTACCACGAGATGTCCTTGCGGTCTTTATGTCTATGCCGGTCGCCTACAAGATGTATCTCGACAGATCCTGGTCCTTCACGATCTCGCTTAGCATTTTCTGCACGTAGGCTGGGTCGACTACGAACCCCTGGCCCTTCTTTTCTGGGGCGTCGAAGCTGATCTCGTCGAGCACGCGCTCCATGATGGTGTGGAGGCGGCGGGCTCCGATGTTTTCCGTGCCTTCGTTCACGCGGAAAGCGAAGCGGGCGATTTCTTCGAGCGCGTCGGGAGTGAATTCGAGCTTTACGCCTTCGGTTTCGAGCAACGCGATGTACTGGCGAGTCAGCGACGACTTCGGCTCGGTGAGGATGCGGACGAAGTCTTCCATGGTGAGCGAATGCAGTTCGACGCGGATCGGGAAGCGGCCTTGCAGTTCGGGAATCAGGTCGCTCGGCTTCGAGACGTGGAACGCTCCGGCTGCGATGAACAGGATGTGGTCGGTGCGGACCATGCCATAGCGCGTGTTGACTGTGGTGCCTTCGACGATGGGCAGAATGTCGCGCTGCACGCCTTCACGGGAAACGTCGGGACCGTGGCCGCCTTCGCGTCCGGCTATCTTGTCGATTTCATCGAGGAAGATGATGCCGGAGTTTTCGACGCGGTCGATGGCGACGCGGGTGACCTGCTCCATGTCGATGAGGCGCTGCTCTTCTTCCTGAATCAGATATTCGAAGGCCTCGTTGACCTTCATCTTCCGCTTCTTGGTGCGCTGTCCGAAGATGTTGGGCAACATGTCTTTGAGATTGACGTCCATCTCTTCGACGCCCTGGTTGGAGATGATCTCGAACGACGGGAAATTGCGTTCGCGGGTTTCGATTTCCACGGTGCGGTCGTCGAGCTTGCCTTCGCGCAGCTGCTGGCGCAGTTTTTCGCGCGTGCGGCTGGAGGATTCGGTAAGAGTGGTGGTGGCGTCGATGACGACTCCGCCTGCGGAACTCGCGGCTGAGCTGGAATCGGATGGTCGCGGCGTGATCGGGGGCAGAAGGATGTCGAGCAGACGCTCTTCAGCGTTCAATTCTGCTTTGTCGGCGACGTCTTCGAGTCGCTCCTCGCGGATCATCTCGATGGCGATTTCGACGAGGTCGCGGATCATGGATTCAACATCGCGTCCGACGTAGCCAACTTCGGTGAACTTCGACGCTTCAACTTTCAGAAACGGCGAGTTGGCGAGCTTGGCCAAGCGGCGCGCGATTTCGGTCTTTCCGACGCCGGTCGGGCCGATCATGATGATGTTTTTGGGGATGACTTCTTCGGCCATCTCGGGTCCGAGCTTCTGGCGGCGCATGCGGTTGCGCAGGGCGATGGCGACGGCGCGCTTGGCGTCTTTTTGTCCGACGACGTATTTGTCGAGTTCGGTGACGATCTCGCGCGGGGTGAGTTCGTCGAGTGTGACGTGTTCTTCTTCGGCGGTTCCGGGTAAGTAGATGGCCATAAATGCGTCGTTCGCTTTTCGCTATTCGTCGTTCGCTAAGACTTTGGCATGAACAGCGAAAAGCGAACGGCGAACAGCGGTTTCCTACAACTCCTCAATCGTAATCCTGTCATTGGTATAGATGCACATGCGGCCGGCAATCTTCATGGATTCTTCGGCGATTTCGCGCGGAGAAAGCTTGGTGTGGTCGGCGAGAGCCTGCGCGGCCGCTTGGGCAAAAGGGCCTCCGGAGCCGATGGCGGCGATGCCGGTGTCGGGCTCGATCACGTCTCCCTGGCCGCTGAGGAGGAACGTTGTTTCCTTGTCGGTGACGATCAGCAAGGCTTCAAGATGGCGGAGGAATTTGTCGGTGCGCCAGTCCTTGGCGAGTTCGACGGCGGCGCGTCCGAGGTTGCCATGATACTGCTCGAGTTTGGCTTCGAAGCGGCTGAACAGGGTGAAGGCATCGGCGGTAGAGCCGGCAAATCCGGCGAGAATCTTGTCCTGGTAGAGGCGGCGAATTTTCTTCGCACCGTGCTTGATAACGGAGTCGCCGAGCGTGACCTGTCCATCTCCGGCCATGACGACTGTGTTGTCGCGGCGCACGCAGAGGACGGTAGTGGAGCGGATAAGACGGGAGTTTTTCTTCATGAGCGCAATTTTTAATTATACAGGCGACCGGCGCGCAGAACCGAAGGCGGCGACAGTTAGGGAGTTGAGTTTGAACTTCGCGGTACAACGCGTCCATGCCGGGACAATGCTATGGAAGATCCAGCTGCCAGCTTGAACGACTTGGTTGGGCCGTCGTCTAATTCTCAAGATGGGTACTTCGCTGTCCTAGAGTATCGGCGTGTCCAGCGTCCCGATGAATTGAATCCCCGGAACGATTTTCCCGAGAAGTCTCTTGTCGTTCGTCAGGAAGAGGTCAGTGCCAGCCTGGGCCGCAGTGGCTAGATGAATGGAGTCCGCAGGCGAAATACCGAGCGTGCCGCGAATTCGGGCGTAGTGGTCCGCTGTGTCGGCGGTGAACGGCACTACCTCTGCGACTACACTCCTCAGCAAGGTGCGAAACTGATCTGCGAGTTCTCCACGTCCTTTGCGGTAGGTTCCTGCCAGCACCTCCCCAAAGGTGAAGGCGCCGGTGATAAGTCGATCCTGACGCTGTTTCATCCTGGAATGTATCGCATCGACTTGTTGTGCATACTGCGGATGATCTTCAAGCCAATAAATGAAGAGCATGCTGTCCCAATACACGCGGCTCATTTGCGCTCCTCAGTTGCATAAAACTTGCTCCGCTCAGCTTGAAGATAAGCCTCGCCTCCTCCCAGTTCGGCGAAGACCTCCTTCAGAGCCCCGCGTAAACGAGACCAGGCATCAACACTGGCCTCCGTCAGATGTTCTGGATCAACAAATTCGTAAGTGAACACCACTGTCGTACTCAACCCTGACTTGGGTCCGGTCGCGTCGACCAGTCTCAGGCGATTGGCACTCTGGAATTCTTTCGTCTTAAGCGCGCTGCAAACAGCAGGTATGCTGCGATACAACCTCAGTTCACGAACTACGTCCCCAACTCTAATAGAAAATCTCTTTTGGCCTTTCTGGCGTGCCGGCGCAACAAAGGTCCTTGCGGTGTAGTCCCGTATTTCATCGGCCCCAATCTTTCTCGCTTGCTCATGTACGGTGTTCACTCTTGTTCCTCCGGCACCATACAGAGTACACATTTAGAACATGATCGTCAAGAATACAATAGAATGAGTATAACAAAGTAGTTAAACTATTGTAAATACATGATAGACTTGATAACTATCTTGCATAAGCTGCTTAATTGTTATCGTTGCACGCCATGTCGTCCCGCCCTACACCCTTCCTGTAGAATCACCTAGTGTATCCGGAGCCATTCTCTTTTGTCGTTTCTGGACGAGTTAAATCCGCAACAACGCGAAGCTGTTGAAACTACCGAGGGACCGGTGCTGATTCTGGCTGGGGCGGGTAGCGGGAAGACTCGCGTCATTACGTTTCGGATTGCCTATCTGATCGAAAAGATGGGCGCGATGCCGGAGTCGATTCTGGCGGTGACTTTTACCAACAAGGCTTCGTCGGAGATGGCGGAGCGGGTCGACAAGCTAGTCGGCGGGCTCAGCGTGGCCAAGCCGGTGATTTCTACGTTCCATTCTTTTTGTGTGCGGGTGCTGCGGCGGGATATTGAGGCTCTGCGGATTCCGTCGTCCGTGCCGGGGCAGCCTCCGATTGGGCTGACGAAGAATTTCGTTATTTACGACGAGAGCGATCAGCAGTCGGTGGTCAAGGGCATCATGCGGCGGCTGGGGCTAGACGATAAGCAACTGACGCCGCGGAATGTGCTGTCGCGAATTTCGTGGGCCAAGAATCACATGCTCGATCCGCAGGAAATTTATTTACAGTCGGCGGACCCAAAGTCGGAAAAGATTGCGCACATTTTTGAGGAGTATCGCAAGGAGCTGCGCAAAGCGAATGCGATGGACTTCGACGATTTGCTGCTCGAAGCCATGCGGTTGCTGAAGTCGGTGGCGGCGGTGCGGGAGTATTACAACCGGCGCTTTCAGTATTTGCTGGTCGATGAGTATCAGGATACGAATCGTCCGCAGTATGAGTTGATGCGGTTGCTGGCGGGTGACCGGCATAACGTGTGCGCGGTTGGCGATGAGGATCAGTCGATCTATTCGTGGCGCGGGGCCGACATTCGGAACATTCTGGAGTTTGAGCGCGACTTTCCGGAAGCGAAGATTGTACGGCTGGAGCAGAACTACCGCTCGACGCAGAACATTCTGGAAGCGGCGTCGGTGGTGGTGGCGAATAATGTCCGGCGCAAGGGGAAGAATCTTTGGACGTCGCGGCAGGGCGGGGCGAAGATCGGGTACTACGAGGCTCCGGATGGCGAGAATGAGGCGCTGTTTGCGGCGGACACGATCAGCAAATATGTGCGGCAGACAGCAGAGAACGGCGACACGGCGCGGGCGGCGGTGCTTTATCGTACGAACTCGCAATCGCGATTGTTTGAAGAGGCGATGCGGCGCTATGGGCTGAAGTATCACGTGGTCGGCGGATTTTCGTTTTATGAGCGGGCTGAGATCAAGGACCTGATTTCGTATTTGAAAGTCATCCAGAATCCGGACGATTCGGTTTCGCTGCTGCGGGTGATTAATACTCCGGTGCGCGGGATTGGGAAGTCGACGATTGAGACGATCGAGCGGCTGGCGCTGGAGACTGGGCTGTCGATGTGGGGAGCGTTGGGCGAGGCGATTACGCGGCAGTTGTTGCCGGCGCGGGCTCTGGCGGCGCTGAAGAGTTTTCAGGCGGTGATTGAGGATGGGCGGGCGATGCTGGCCGGGACGTTCTTGGAGCGGGTGGGGGAGACAGCGGGGTCGGGGGCGGACTCCGAGGAGTCTGCCGAGCTTCGCTCGGCTTTGGCGGCCAGGAATGCCCGCCCCACACAAGCCATTCCCACTCAAGGTGAGAGCGACACAGATTTTGATCCGGGGAATTTCAGTTTTGATTTCGGACCAGATGAAGCGGTAGTGGAGGAGAGTCGCAGCTTCTCCCGATGAGGCGGCCGCGGAGGAGCCACCTGCGGAGTGCGGTTGAGGGATTTCGCGCTCCGGGGGCGGCGGCGAATACGGCTGAGCTTTTGAAATTTCTGATTGATCGGACGGGATACATCAAGCAGCTCGAAGACGAAGATACTCCGGAGGCTTTTTCGCGGATTGAGAATCTTGCGCGAACTGGTGAATGCGGCGATGGATTCGCGGGATCGCGGGGAGACGCTCGATCAGTTTCTGGATCACGCGGCGCTGGTCAGCGATGCCGATCAGTATGACGAGCACGCGCAGATCACGCTGATGACGCTGCATGCCGCGAAGGGGCTGGAGTTTCCGCTGGTGGTGCTGGCGGGAATGGAAGAAGGATTGTTTCCGCATTCGCGGACGATGCTCGAACCGGATTCGATCGAAGAAGAGCGGCGGCTGTGTTATGTCGGGATGACGCGGGCGATGGACACGTTGGTGTTGTCGCGCGCTGTTTACCGGCGACGCTATGGGACGGATATGCCGGAGGCGAGCGTGCCATCGCGCTTTCTAGAGGAAGTGCCTCCGCAGTTGGTGGAGGAGTTGGGTGGAGCGCGGCGGCGGGAGGCCTCGGCTTCTTCGTCCGCTTCTAGATTTTCTTCTGGTGGCGGCAGTTCGCGGACAGGAATGTCCGCGCCACACGAGCACAAGCCGCACTACTCTTATGAAGATGAGGATCAGAGTGCGGTCTGGAATCCGGCCAAGGTGAAGCCGAAAACGCAGACTCCACTGCGGAATTACAACTCCATCGACAACATTGCGGAATTTTTTGCGTCGCGCGGGAAGAAGTTTAATGTCCCGAAAATGCTGCCCGACGAACCGACAGGCAAGCGCGGATTCCGGCCGGGGCAGAAAGTGAAGCATCCGAAATACGGTGAAGGAACGGTGTATCAGCGCGAAGGGGATGGGGAAGATGCGAAGATTACTGTACAATTTCCTCGCTTCGGTTTGAAGAAACTGGTGGAGCGGTATGCGCAGTTGGAGAAGGCGTAGGGCAGCTTTTGGCTGCTAGCTACTAGCCAAACTAGCCCTGAAGGGGCGTTCGATTTTGAGGGTTTGGCGGCATCGCTAAAGCGATGCCCTGATACGAAGCGTGAAGGGCTGCGATATAGCAGAGATACGAAAACTTAAACAGCAGAGGAAATTGACCGCACTTATGGCAAACACGAAGAAGTTAGAAAAAGTCGAACGCAAAAAAAGCAAGCGGGCGAGCCGCAAGAAGGCGAAGGCGGAAAAGCCCCGGCTCGAACGATGTGGGCGACTGGATCCACGGCGAAGCCAGCAAGCGCCGCCTGCGCATCCAGCTCGAGATGGGTGGCAAGAACCCCACCATCGTGCTAGCCGATGCCGATTTCAAATCCGCCGTTGAGAATGTCGTCAACGCAGCGTTCTTTTCCACCGGCCAGAAGTGTACGGCTACCAGCCGCGCCATCGTGGAAGACGGAATCTACGATCGGTTCGTCGAGGCGCTGGTGGAACGAACGAAGAAGCTGAAGGTGGGCGACGGTATGCAGCCCGGAATCGATATCGGGCCGTGTGTCGACAAGAGCCAGCTTGAAACCGTTCTCAGGTACATCGAAATCGGCCGGAAGGAGTGCGGCGAACCGAAGTGCGGCGGCTCCAAAATCACTGGCTCGGGTTACGACAAAGGTTACTTTGTCGAGCCCACCATCTTTGCCGATGTCAAACCCGGCCACACCATTGCCCGCGAAGAAATCTTCGGACCGGTGCTCGCCGTCATGCGCGCGAAGGATTTCGAAGATGCCATGCGCATTGCCAACGACATTCCCTTCGGCCTGTCTTCATCTATACAGACCACCAATCTTTCGCGAGCGATGGACTACGTTTATCGCGCCGAGGCCGGGCTGCTGACCATCAATCTCCCCAGCGCCGGCGTCGAATACCAACTGCCATTCGGCGGCACCAAGGATTCAAGCTTCGGCCCGAAGGAACAGGGTCCGGCCGCGCTCGATTTCTACAGCGACTATAAAACCGTTTACCTGAAGTACTAAATCATGCATCTCGGACAGATCAAACACGACGGCCGCATAATCGCCGCCATATTCGAAGGGCACTCGGCGCGGCCGATCCCGGCCCATACGCTCGGCGACCTCATCAATCGCGCCGATTCGGAAATGACGCCGCTTCCCGATCTGGCGGCGCGCCTGGCGAGCCGTCAGCCCGTCGCGGCCACCCCGCTGATTCCCATCTATCCATCCGAGGTATGGGCATCGGGCTGCACTTATGAAACCAGCGCGGCGTTTCGCGACGGCGAAACCGTTGAGCTGGACAAAGGAACGCGTGAAGGCATGTATGCCTACGTCTATCGCGAGCCCCGTCCCGAGATCTTCTTCAAAGGTACTTCGCGCGTCTGCGTCGGACCAGGCCAGAACATCGGCATCCGCTCGGATTCTAAGTTCACTGCGCCCGAGCCCGAATTAGCCGTGGTGCTGGGCAAGCGCGGTAAGATCGTCGGCTATACGCTCGCCAACGACGTATCCGCCTGGGACATTGAGCGTGAGAACGCGCTGTATCTGCCGCAGTCGAAGGTCTATACGGCTTGTTGCGCGCTCGGTCCGGTGATCGTCACGACCGACGAAATGATCGATCCTTACAACCTGCGGATGACCTGCGAAATTCTTCGCGGCGACCAGATCCGCTTCTCCGGATCGACGTCGACGGCCAAACTGCACAGGAAGATCGAAGACATAGTCGAGTACCTGACCCGATCGAATCAGGTGCCCGCGGGTTCGGTGCTATGTACCGGGACCGGCATCATCGTGACCGAAGACGTGGCGCTGGCCCCTGGCGACGTGGTGCGCATTCGGGTCCCTGAAATCGGCGAACTCGCCAACACCGCCGCCACAGTCTGAGGGACCTGCAAAAATTCGATGGACCCTTCCCGAGCCGTGACCGTGCGCTGCGCTTGGGCCCGTGACGATCTTTCGATTGCTTACCACGATCGGGAGTGGGGCGTACCGTTGCACGACGACCGCGCCCTGTTCGAGTTCCTGATCCTCGAAGGGGCGCAGGCCGGACTAAGTTGGTCGACCATTCTGAAGAAGCGTCCGGCGTATCGCGAAGCGTTCGACCGTTTCGATCCCCGCAGGATAGCCCGGTATGACGATGCGAAAATCGCGGCGCTGATGTCGAACACGGGGATCGTGCGCAACCGCCTGAAAGTTCGGGCGGCGGTGCGCAACGCGGAAGCTTTTCTGGCGGTGCGGAAGGAGTTCGGCAGTTTCGACAAATACGTCTGGCAGTTTGTCGGCGGCCAACCGCTCCGCAACCGCTGGCGGCGCATGGAAGACGTTCCGGCCCGGACGGCGCATTCGGATGCGATGAGCAAGGACCTCGCGAAGCGCGGTTTCACGTTCGTGGGCTCGACCATCTGTTACGCATTCATGCAGGCCACCGGGATGGTCAACGATCACCTCGTCGGCTGCTTCCGCCACCCGGAGCTAAGCTGAGTCCTGGCTGGTGATATTCTGCTATCCGGATTTGCAGTCTACCGGAGAATAAGTACATGCGCCGAACGCAGATGCTCGTTCATTGGCTGGTCTTCGCCGCGTTCTGTTTATCCGACGCCGCGGCGCAGCAGCCACCCGCCTCGACAGGCGTGATTCTGTTCGAAGGCGCCCGGCTCATCGCCGGCGACGGCGGCGCACCAGTTGACAACTCCGCGTTCCTTGTCGAATCCAACAAATTCACAAAGATCGGAAAGAAGGGCGAACTGCAACTCCCCGCCGGCGCCGTCCGTATCGACCTGACCGGCAAGACTGTGATGCCGGCGCTGGTGGATGCGCACACTCACCTCGGGTGGCAGGAGATCAAAACCAATCGCATCGGGACTGACACCTACACAAAAGAAAACCTGATCGACCACCTGCGGCGCGAAGCCTTTTACGGGATCGCCGCCGTCCAGAGTATGGGCATCGATCGGGGGGAAATTCCTTATCGGGTGCGCGCCGACCCGCCTCCGGACGCGGCGCTGTTTCGCACTGCCGGACGCGGCATTGCAATGCCCAACGCCGGGCCGGGAGCCGCTTACTGGAGACCTGTCGCGTACGGCGTGAGCACGGAAGCCGAAGCGCGCAATGCCGTCCGGGAACTGGCTGCCAAAAAGGCCGATCTGGTTAAGATCTGGGTCGACGACAGAAACGGAACGGTCGCGAAGCTTACGCCGCCCCTTTACCGGGCCATCATCGATGAAGCGCATCGACACGGTCTCCGCGTCGCCGCCCATATCTTTTATCTGGCGGATGCAAAGGATCTGCTGCGGTCGGGAATTGACATCTTCGCTCACGGGATTCGGGATAGAGATGTCGACGACGAAGTGATGCGCTTGTTTAAACAGCATCCCAACGTGGTCGTCATCCCGAACCTTCCGGAAAGGGAAACGACGGAGGCAGATCTCAGGTTTGCCGGCGAGACCGTTCCGCCTGCGGAAATCAAACGCATGCGCGATGCCCTTGCCAGTGTGAAACCCGACGCTGCAAAAACGGCGCGGGAGTTCTTTGGAGTGCAGGCCCGCAATCTGGCAAGACTTAACGCCGCGGGGGTGCGGATTGGCTTTGGGACAGACTCCAGCAACTATGTCGGATGGAATGCGCATCAGGAATTAACCGACATGGTTGCCGCGGGAATGACTCCGGCGCAGGTGCTCGTAGCGTCGACGCGGACCGCGGCCGAGATCGTGAAGCTGGACCAACTCGGCGCCATCGCCGCGGGCAAGAGCGCGGACTTCATTGTTCTCGATGCCAATCCACTGGAGAACATCGACAACACACGGCGCATCGCCGCTGTCTACCTGAGAGGCCGGAAGCTCGACCGTGCCGCGATGCGAGCCGCGTGGATCAGATAGCCGGCGCCGAAGAAGCGCGGGCCGGCCAGCATGGCCACCGGCTCAGAATTTCAATTCAATCCGAATCGCGTGCGACGGGGTCTTGTCGATGTTCTTCACCGTGTGTACCACCGCCTCGGCCCAGTTCGCCGTGCCGGCCTTCCGTTCCTGGCGCGTCTTCGTACCCTCCGCCGTAGTCTGCTCGTTGGTGTAAGTATTCAAATAGACGACAACGCCGTGACGGTGCCTGTGCATCGGCTCGACCACGCCCGGCGGAATCTGATCGTCGATCACCCGGACGAACTGATTTTCCAGTATCAGGCGCTGCGTATCGGCGCAGACCTTCAGTGAGTCCAGCGGATCGTCGTTCGCCTGTGGCCAGGCCACAACCGCGCCAATGAGGCATAGCGCAATCGCACTACCGATTTTGATGGCTTTATTCATGGCCATCAAGTATATCCGTGCAGCCCACCTGCCGCGAGAGCGGAGATCCCGAGAAACCAGACAATCCATGGCAGGTGCAGGATGGCGGCGCGCGGATAGCGGATCGCGAAGCCCCGCGGGAAGTCGCCGTGTGTGGCGGAAACCGGGCGTACACGCCAACTGATCTGGTGGGTTCGCCATACACGCACTCCGGGAGTCTCCACCACAATGCCCGGCGGCGCCTTCAAATCCGTCAAACCCGATCGCATCGGCGCGCTCACGACGACCGGTTCGCCGACCCGCAACGGCCCATAACCGAAATATCGGTCCAGTGGGCCGTACAGCAGAGCGGAGGGGATCGCCAGAATCAGAAAGGGAACCGCCATTTGCCGCAGCAATCGGATGTTTTCCCCGATCAGGTCGCGCTGCGCTCGCAGGATAATCGCGGGCTCATCGAGGAATAAGCGGAATTCCATCACGTGAGCGAGGATACGATTGATGGTTCGATGAAGCGACCCGGCGCTGGTGAACCGGCGAAAGACAAGCATCGCGGAGACGCCGTATATCGCACTGACAAGCACAAGCTCCAGCCACGCGATCATTCGAGATAGCCCAGTCCTTTGAGCTGTTTCGTCACGGCATCCTTCGATTCCGCCGCTTCAATCCGGGCGAGTTCTTTCTCAACCGCGTGTCGTACGAATTCTTCAAGCGAACTATAGCCGGCCTGCTCCGCGGCGGCGCGAGCGCGTTCATGGAGCGCCTTATCGAGATTCACCGACGTTTTCGAGAACATGGCTTCCTGGTTCATTGTCACCCGTTCTCCCAGGGCCGGTTACCATGGTCGCGTGGAACACACTGTATGGATTGGCGCAGACCCTCTCACGCTTGAACATGTGCGCGCGGTAGCCAGGGCAGGCAACAAAGCCGAATGGGCTCCGGGTGCGCTCGCGGCTGTCGGGAAAGGCCGCGCGGCCCTCGAAACGCTGCTCGCGTCCGGGGAGCGTATCTACGGCGTGAACACCGGAGTGGGCGGCAATATCAAGTACACGCTCGATCCGGAACAAGCCGTGCTGCTGCAACACAACATCATGCGGCATCTGTCGTGCGCCACGGGACACCCACTCCCCGACGAAGTTGTCCGCGGCGCGATGCTGTTGCGGCTGGCAACGTTTGCAACGGGTTGCTCCGGTATTCGCCCGGCGCTTTGCCAGGCGCTGCTCGATCTTCTCAATGCCGGGATTACACCGATCGTCCCGCGCTACGGTTCGGTAGGGGCCAGCGGCGATCTCATGCCGTCCGCCTATATCGCGCGTGTGCTGATCGGCATGGGCGAGGCGAACTATTGTGGCGAACGAATGGCCGCCAGTGCGGCGTTGAACGCGGCGGGGCTGGCGCAAATCGCCTTCGCCCCGAAGGAAGGTCTGGCCATGATCAACGGCACCACGGTCATGACATCGGTGGCCGCGTTGGTATTGCCGGACGCCGACGCCGTCCTCCGCGCCTTGCTGAGATCCGTCGCTCTCGCCACGGAGGCTCTCGAAGTTCCCGCCGAACCCTATGAACCGTTCATTCACGAAAAGAAAAGACACCCGGGCCAGATCGCGGTGGCGGCATTCATGCGGGATCAACTGCACGGGTCGGCCCTGAGCCCCGATCCCGCCCGCCAGAGTTGCTATTCGCTTCGCTGCGCGCCCCAGGGGCTGGGCCCGGTCTGGGAGGCGTTCGAGGATTCCCGCGCGATGGTCGAGCGCGAGATCAACTCCGCCAACGATAATCCCCTCATCGATCCGGATACCGCGCGCGTGTACCGGGCGGGCAATTTCTATGGCGGTCATATCGCTCGCGCGCTCGATACATGGAAGATCGATTTTGCCATCATGGGCAACTGGGCGAACGCCCTGATGGCCGTGCTGGTCGACGACCGCTTCAACTCAGGACTGCCGGCGAATCTTGTGCCCGATCCGGGCGTTAACTCCGGACTGAAAGGCATGCAGCTCAGCGTTACCAGCCTCGCGTGCGCCATCCGCCAGTTGGCGGGCCCGAGTTCCATTCATTCGCTGCCCACCGAGCAGTACAACCAGGACGTGGTGAGCCTCGGAATGCACGCCGCCGTCACCGCAATGGATGCGCTCGATTGTTTGCGAAACGAGGTGGCGATGGTGATGCTCGCCGCGGCGCAAGCGGTGGATTTGCGAGGCTGCGCGGAAAGCCTGGGCGAAGGTAATCGGAAGACGTACGAAGCGATTCGCAGAGCGTCGGACTTTCTCGATCGCGACCGCCCACTCGAACATGAAGTCGCCGCCATCGGGGTGGAAATCCGCACCCGCAGCTTCGACTAGTCCCTGATCCTTATCCGTTTCGAACCTGATGCTGGTATCCGCGCCGAACTTCTGGTCGTCGATCGGCACGTAATCGTAATCCACCGCCGACGCGATACGGTTCATGGCGCCAGCGCGGAGGTCGCCGGCGGCGAAAACCCCGGGCCAGGAGATCGAGCGCTTCGAATGTAACGGCCGTATCCGCGAGCGTTTCCGCGACGCCGGCGAGCCAGCCGGCAACGGCATCGACCGCCGCGAGTTGTACATCGGTAATTTCCCGCTTGTCGTCCTTGAGCGGCTGTATCCAGTTGGCGATATAGCTGGCGTGCTGCGGAATGTCGGTCGGTATGCCGAGTTCCGCCGCCACGAACGCGGAAGCCAGTTTCAGCCACATGCCAAGGCGGTCCTACTGGTTGGGAATGCGAGATGTGGACGCGACTTCGCCGTGGTGGGCTGATCTTTAGATATTCGGATGTCAAAGAGCTTGGGAAGACGTGCTCCCGTGAACGTTATTTCCGGATTCAGGCGGCTGATTTCAGAACTTCCGGGGATTCGGTGTGTTGGTAGTGTTTCAATTGGATCGGCGCAGCGACCGGGTGAGCCGTTTCGGGTGCCGAGATTCGGTTTGATTTGTGATTTCGATTTCGGGCTGCTTGGTAACGGGCTGTGTGGTAACGACGGCCGCGAGTAGTTGGGCCTTGGCTTCGTTTTGCAGCCGGGGCAGCACTTCCTCAACTGACCGCGTTGATTCGGAGTACAGCCTCTCAATGGATCGCATATGTCGGCAGCAACCGTCTCGGCACTGCATCTGATGGCCGCCCCTCCCCAACACTGAAACGATAGCGTCCTTTATCATTCACTACTTGGTTTGGCAAGCGGCGAGAGCTTTTTTGGGGCTGCAGCTACTTGTACGGAATGGGGATTTTCCGTAGACTTGATCCCAGACGGCCCCTGTGGGCGATAATTCGCTCGGCACTCCGGATTCGGGAGACCACAGTTTCCATTGCGCGGGCGGGCAGATCCTCAGCATCATTCGAGCCGGGTCGCCGCCCGCGATCCAGCGTGTTCCCTGACCAATGGAAATCAGCGCCGACAGGGCAGGAAGCCGTTATTCTCTCCAGTCGCCCATGGAAAATTGCCTCCGTGCGATGCCCGTGACGACTGTGCCCGGATCTGTTTCCATAATTTGAAGTTCGTTAAAGCCAGGCTCGATCACGAAGTAGCCGTGAGCCGTTATACCTGCAGGAGACTCCAGGTAGGTGAAAGTGCCGGTGCAATCGGGGTTGACAGTATATGTGCCTGTTTCGGTCCCGGCTTGAAAATTGCCGTTGAGGTTTTCTAGCCCGGTGCCCGCAAGAGCCCCTTTTCCGTCGAAGGTTAGCGTACCCAAATGAGCGAGCGGGCCGGCCAGGGCGGGGGGTGCCGTGACGAATCCGACGCCTTTGAATGCAAAGGTGCCCTTCAGGGTGGCGTTAGAGCATCCTTTGTTGTCGGCCTTCGCCGCGGGCGCTGTACCCAGAACGAGCGCGGCAACTGCTGCGATCGCGAAAGTTTGTGTGATGGTGCTGCGTTTCATGATTATCTCCGTTGCGTTCATGGATTGCCTTTCAGAAAGGAGATCATGCCAGATTAACCTGTTCTCCTTCCACCGCTACAGGCGGCAGGGGAAGCCCGAAAGCGGCCAGGGTTCTTGTATATTTGTTAAAGCCCGAGAGAACAGGTTAGGCCATCGACCCACGCACTGAGGAATTATTCTCTCGGCGATGATCTTGTAGTCATTGTAATCGGCCCGTGCAGGGTCGCGTCGGTCCCCTGGAACATGATGCCCAGCCCCTGGTTCTCGATCCCATGGGCGTTGGCGTCGGTCTGGCTCCAGACCATCAGGAACTTCTGGTCGCCTTTCTCGTATTCGTAGGTGACCTCGAGCGTGTCGGGCACCTCGGCGTTGTCGGCGAGGGCGTAGCGGCCGCCCACGGTCGCGGAGATGGTCCGCGGCGCGTCGACTCCATCGCCCAGTGGACGAGGTCGACGATGTGGCAGCAGAAATCGGTGAGGATGCCGCCGCCGTAATCCCAGAAGTAGCGCCAGTTGAACGTGAAGCGATTGGGGTTGAACGGCCGCTCGGGGGCGGGCCCGAGCCAGAAGTCGTAGTCGCAGCCCGGCGGCGGGCGGGCCATCCGCGGGCCGTCCCAGGCCGCTGCGGTCGGCGGCCATCCAGACCCGCGTCTTGCTGATCTTGCCCAGCACGCCCGAGCGGACGATCTCGACGACCCGGTGGTAGTTCTCGCCGGCGTGGATCAGGTTGCCCATCTGGGTGACGCGCTTGTACTTTCTCGGCCGCCTTCACCATGGCCCGGCCTTCCTGGATGCGGTGCGCCAGCGGCTTCTCGCAGTAGACGTCCTTGCCGGCCTGGCAGGCCAGATCGTCGGTGATCGCGTGCCAGTGGTCGGGCGTGGCGATCACGACCGCGTCGATATCCTTGCGGTCGAGCACGCGGCGAAAATCGTCGTAGGTCTCGGGCGTGCCGCCGGCCGCCGACTGGCCCGCGGAGGTGCGGCTCGTACACGTCGCAGACCGCGGCGATCGAACGTCGGGAAGTCCCTTGAAGATATTGATCAAGCCCGTGCCCATGCCGCCGACGCCGATGAAGCCCAGGGTGATGGAGTCGTTCGCTGATGCCTTGGGCGGCGGATCGTCGGCACTCGTCGCCCGCGCGGATGTGATGGAGCTCGCCGCCAGGGCGGAGGCCGCCAAGAAACGTCGACGCGTGGGGTGAGTCATGGCGGGCAGGCTCCGGCGGATCTGGGGAGGCTCGGTGCTCTGGTTCGTAACAGAGGTTGGTCGATTGCACAAGCGGGCAGTCCGCGCTCGAAGCAGCGAGTGAGCTTGCGCGGACGATGCATGCGTGCCCGCCGATTCCGATAAAAGCTTGCACCACGATCGCCCTTCCGATCTACTGCCATCGATCGGCTACCGTCCCAACGCCGACTCAGGGAGCCCGAAGATGTCGCGGATCGTCTCGCTTTCGTGTGTGTGCCTGGTTTTCGTCTCCGCTCAAGCGCAGGAAACACAGAGTGCGCTTGAACGCGACCCCAGCGGCTGGACGGATTTACTCGCTGCCGCGGGTCCGGAGCTTAAGGGCTGGATCCGTGGACCGATTCCGCCCACGGGAAAGCTGAGCGCCCAGTCGCAATGGTCGCTCCACCCAAACGGGATATCTGGTTTGCGACGGCACGGGCGGCCATGACTGGCTGCGGTGGGACGAGGAGCTGGGTGACTTCATTTATCATGTCGAAGTGGCGGTTCACGGCCGTCGAGGGGAAGAAGGGGTACAACTCGGGGGTGTACGTCCGCAATTCGGCCGACGCCAAGGTCTGGCATCAGGCCCAGACCGGCGACCGATCGGGCGGCTACCTCTTTCGGCGCCACGCTCAAAGACGGGAAGCCCAAGGGGATCAACCTTGCGAGCCAGGTCAAGGACCAACGCGTGAAACCGGCCGGTGAATGGAACACTTACGAGATCACCTGCAAGGGTAAAGATGTGACCCTCGGACGAATGGCGCGGAGACCTGCGTCTGGCACGATTGCGACGTTGCCAAGGGCTATATCGGCGTCGAGGCCGAGGGGTTCAAGATCGAGTTTCGCAACGTGAAGATCAAACAGCTTTGATGTGGGCGCCTCCACCCCTCGACCCGGCTCGCGCTCGGACCATACACTGAATTGTCTCGCGACTCGGCGCGGCCCGAATTCGTAGTCTCATGAGTTGAGTCATGGCCCGTTCCCGGCCGCCGTGGAAGAATCGCCGCCCTCGGTCTTGGACCCATCGGTGGAGAAAACCCCCACCCCCGGCAAGCAAGACGCGGCCTCAAAGACAACCGAGCCGCCCGTTTGGCCAGTTCGCGTGGCCGATGCACTGGTTTTGCTCGGTTTCTTGGCGTTGACGTTCGCGCTGGGCGTCTTCGACCTATTCGATACCGACTTCTGGTGGCATCTCCGAACGGGAGACCTGATCTGGCAAACCGGCAAGGTCCCGCAAACGGATTGGTATACGTACACGGCCGCCGACCGTGCCTGGATCGACCTGCACTGGGGCTTTGAAGTACTCCTGAGCTGGGGTTACGCTCACGGCGGCGTGGTCGTGAATCTGGCAAAGTGCGTCATCACCACCATCGCGGTTGCGTTCTTGATCTTGGCCCGCCGGCGAGACTGGCCGATCTGGGTGATGGTTCTCGCGTGGCTACCGGCGATCTTCGTGCTGGGCGGGCGAATGTATGTTCGGCCGGAAACCCTGTCCTTGCTCTACTTGTCGGTCTACATGGCGGTCATCTTTCGCTGGAACCAGCATCCCTGGCGGGCGTATCTGTTGCCGTTCGTCCAGGTGCTCTGGGTGAACACGCAGGGCCTGTTTGTCTTCGGTCCCCTCGTGCTGGCGTTTGGGTTGATTGACGCGAGCTTGCGGCCGGGGCGCGTTCTCGAAAGAGCGAAGTCGCCGGCGGTGCGGCACAATCGGCATCGCCACGCTCCTGACCGGGCTTGCGTGCTTCGTGAACCCCTACGGCATTCGCGTGCGTTGTTTCCCATCGAGCTTTCGCAGACGATGCGCCGCAGCCCACTCTTCGCTAAAGATCATCGCCGAGCTCACGCCCATCCCCACGTTTATCGCACGCGCCGGGCTGAGCAGTCTTCCCCTGCGACTCCACTTACTCACGATCGCGGTTGGGCGCCGAGCTTCCTCGAACGATGATT
>CAWKAZ010000002.1:0-375149 GCA_963847715.1 Terriglobia bacterium | reverse complement strand
CGTCGACGCGGGCCGACACGAAGGAAGCGGCCGGCGTGCCCGTATTCGCCAACTGCCGCGATGCAGGACTGACGACCGGCGCGGTCGCCTCGGTGGCGATGCCTCCGCTGGAGACACTGGCCGCCGTGGAGGAGGCACTGGCCGCCGGCATCAGACTGATCGTCACGGTGGCCGAGGGCGTGCCGCTGCACGACGCGGTGAAAATCGGGCGAACGGTCCGCCGGGCCGGCGCCACCTGGATCGGCGCCTCCACGCCCGGCCTTGCGATCCCCGGCGAGATCAAGCTCGGCTTTCTGCCGGATGTCTGCCTGCGTCCCGGCCCGCTGGCGATCATGTCCAAAAGCGGCACGCTGTCCTACGAGGTCGGCTACCGCCGCGCACCAAGGCCTGGGGCAGAGCATCTGGGTCGGCGTCGGCGGCGATCCGGTGAAAGGCGTGCGCTTCGCCGATTTGCTGCCGGTGTTCTTGGCCGATGAACGCACGCACGGCATCGTGCTGGTGGGCGAGGTCGGCGGCAGCGAGGAAGAGGAATGCGCCGATGAGCTGTTGCGGCTCGGTGTGCGCAAGCCGGTCTATGCGTTGATCGCCGGACGCGAGGCGAAGGAGGGCGTGTCGATGGGCCACGCCGGCGCCCTGGTGCTGGGCGAGGGCTGGCTCGTTCGCGTCGAAGACGCAGCGCCTAACGGCAGCGGGCGCACGTGTGTTCGGCTCGATCGAAACGCTGGTGCAGGCGTGCAGGAGATTCGCGGCGCTGCGGTCATGAAGCGGTGGCCGTGTGTGGCCGCCGCCTTGGTTCTGCTCTCCGATCCCAGCCTCGCACCCATGCGACCATGACGCAATTGCCCGGGCATCATCCGCGAGCCTTCTTCTGGACGTGACGCTGCCGGATGGACCGTCACGCAAGCCTCGACGCCCTGGTGACGCGTCCTGATCGGCCGGGACGATTTCCGCTGGCGATGATCAACGCGGTTTGCCGCGCGACGGGCAAGGACGCCGCGCGGGACGCCCGAGAACTACTCCGGGCCGGCGGTCGTGTTCGCGCAGCATGGCTATGCCGCGGTGGTGGTGGAACGGCGTGGCGTCGGCACGCTCGTCCGGATTACCGGATGCATGGTTTTGGCGCCCTGCGACGACCGACACTACCCCATCGCCGGCCACGTCGGGGCCGAGACATCCTGTGGCGGCGTCTGGCGAGCCTGCGGCACGTAGCCATGGGCCGATCCGGACCGCGTCGTCCTCGTCGGACATTCGGCCGGCGGCTTTGCGGCACTTGCCGCCGCATTGAACGCACCGGCGGGCGTCATCGGCATCATCGACTTCGCCGGTGCGACTCGGCTCGCCGCGGCCCGAGCTTTGTCTGCCAGCCGGAACGTCTGGTCGAGACGATGCACGAGTACGGCACACGTACGCACATACCGAGCCTGTGGATATTCGCCGCGAACGATGGTTTCTTCGGGCCGCAACTCGCGCGGCAGATGTTCGACGCCATACGGCCAGCGGGGCGCCGGCGCAATTCGACGCGGCGCCGCCATTCGACGGTGATGGCCATCTGCTGATCTTCGCTGCCGCATTCGCGCCGTGGTGGCCGCGCGTTGCGGCGTTCCTCGACGAAACTGCATCTGCCGATACAACCTATTGTCGAGGTCCCGTCACCCGCGGCGCTGCCTGATCCGCCGGGTCTGGATGCACGAGGCGAGCGAGACTTCGCGAATTACGTCACCTCGCTGACCTACGAGAAGGCATTTGCCGCGGATGGCAAAGGGCACTATGGCCGCATCATCGCTCAGCGCACGCAGGAGGACGCCGCAGCCGCCGCCTTGGAGCATTGCAGTCGGCGAGGCTGGGCGTGCTCGATCTACGCGGTGGGCAACACCCTTGCAGCTAAGCCTTGATCTCCTGTACGAACTTCGCTTCGTCCGCTGACGCCGCCAGCAGAAATGCCAGATCGGTGCCGGTGGACACGTAGCGCGCACCCTGGCGGACGTATTCGGCCATCAGGTCCGGCGGGACGCCAGGCCGCCGACGCCGACATGCTTGCCGTGCTTCCGGCAGGCGGCGATCGTGCGCAGATACGCGTTGCGCACGTTGGCGTGCTCGAACTGCCCGGTGATGCCCATCTCGTTGCACAGGTCGTTGGTGCCGATCAGCATCATGTCCACACCCTCGACGGCGGCGATTTCCTCCACGTGCTCCAGCGCGGCGACCGTTTCCATCATCACCACGACCATGGTGGCGTCGTTCATCGCCTGGTTCACCACCGCGGATGGAAAACTGCGATAGTGATAGTGCGGCAGCGCACCCCCGGCGCCGCGCTCGCCCTGCGGCGTGAACTTGGCATAGCGCACGATTTCACGCGCCTCCTCGGCCGAGCGCACATGCGGTGCGATCACGCCCATCGCGCCACCGTCGAGCAGCCGGCAAACGGTCTCCGGCGTGTTGGCCGGCACGCGCACCAGCGGCGTGATGCCATGCGCCATCGCCGCATTGCAGATCTGGCAAACGTTGTCGATCGACAGCGTGTTGTGTTCGACATCGACATAGATCGTGTCAAAGCCCGCCGTCGCAGCGATGCGCGCGATTTCGATCGAGCGGCACAGCCGCACCGTCATCGACGCCACCACCTCGTCGCGCGCCAGCTTCTCCTTCACGTGGTTGCGCAGGATGTCGTGCAGTTCGTCTGCCATGGCTTCCTCCCAGGATTGCCGGCCATTGTTGCCCGGTGAGCGTGCCGGCCTCAAGATGAGGTGCAAGCGTGGGATGAACGGGAGGCACTGAATGACCCACAGCGTGGCATTCCTCGATGTCATGGACGCCAGGGTGCGGGACGAGATCCGCTCCGAGTTGCCCGCCGGGTTCTCGATCGACTTCGCCGAGACGTCCGACCGGCGCGAGCATTTGGCGCTGATCGCCGATGCCGATTTCATCCTGACCAGCATCCCGGTGGACGCCGAGATGATCCGTGCCGCGCCTCGGCTGAAGCTGCTGCACAAATGGGGCATCGGCGTCGACAAGTTCGACCTGGATGCGGCGCGCGGCCGGCGTGCCGGTGGCGATCACCTTCGGCGCCAATGCCGGGGCGGTGTCGGAACATGTGCTGATGCTGATGCTCGCGACATATCGCCGACTGTCGCTGGCCGACCGCAAACTGCGGGACGGCGTGTGGCTGCGTCCGCAACTGCGTGCGCAGTGCTACCAGATCTCCGGCAAGACCGTCGGGCTGCTGGGATTTGGCAATGTCGCGCGCATGGGCCGGCGACCGGCTCGCCGGTTTCGAGGTCGAGATCATCTACAGCGATATCCGTCGCGCCGACGAACCGAGAAGGCGCTGCGCGCCACGCAGGTGCCGTTCGAGGACCTGATCGCCCGCAGCGACATCCTTTCGGTGCACGTGCCGCTGACGCCGGCCACCAAGGGACTGATCGGAGCCGAGACGATCGCGCGCATGAAGACCGGCGCAGTGATCATCAACGCCGCGCGCGGCGGCATCGTCGATGAGGTCGCGTTGTATGATGCGCTGGTGAGTGGCAAGCTGCATGGTGCAGGGCTTGACGTGTTTACAACGGAACCCGCGGATCGGGAAAATCCATTGTTCCGGCTCGATCAGGTCGTGCTCACGCCGCATACCGCGGGCAGTGTGATCGACCTGGTGGCCGACATTGCGCGCCACGCCTTCACCAACATGCAGACCGTGCTGCGCGGCACGCCGTTGCCGCCGGACGATTTGGTCTCGCCGCCGAGGGGGAATAATTGATGGCAACATTGCAGAGCAGGTCGGCCCGCCTGCTGAGGATGTACGGCTGCTGACCGGCAAGGGCAATTACAGCGCCGATCCGCAGCCCTCCGGGATGCTGCACGCGGTGCTGGTCCGCGCGCACCACGCGCACGCGGCGATCGGCGGCATCGATGTCGATGCGGCGCGCGCAATGCCGGGCGTGGTCGCGGTTTTCACCGCCGCTGACCTGACCGATGTGGCGCCGATCCCCGGCGGCATCGGATTTCCGCGGCCCGACGGTGGCCCGGCGCCGAAGACCGATCGGCCGCTGCTGGCTGCGGACCGCGTGCGCTTCGTCGGCGAGCCGGTGGCGGTGGTCTTGTCCGAGACGCTCGATGCCGGAAAGGACGCCGCTGAGGCGGTGATGGTGGACTACCGCGAACTGCCGCTGGTCACCGATGCGGTCGCGGCGCTGAAACCGGAATTGCCGAAAGTGTGGGACGATGTTCCCGACAACATCGGCTTCCTGTGGAAGCGCGGCGATCAAGCGGCGACCGACGCGGCGCTGCGGTCGGCGGCGCAGGCGGCACGGCTGCAGTTTACCGTCTCGCGCGTCACCGCCAATACGATGGAGCCGCGCGCCGCATGGGCCGATGTCGGACCGGACGGCAGGATGGTGATCCAGGCCGCGCACCAGTCGCCGTACAATCTGCGCAACGGCATGGCGAACGGCAATTTCGACATCAAGCCGACCGAGATCCGCGTGCTGACCACGACGTCGGCGGCTCGTTCGGCATGAAATCGGGCGTGCATCCCGAAGACGTGTTGGTGGCGTGGGCGGCGCGCAGACTGCGTAGTACGGTGCGCTGGATCGCCGATCGCACCGAGGGATTCCTCACCGACGAGCAGGCGCGTGAGATGCGCATCACCGCGGAGCTCGCGCTCGATGCCGATCACAAATTCACCGCGCTGAAACTACGTTGGGACGTAAATCTCGGCGCCTACGTGACCGGCCGTTCCGGCTGGCCGGTCGGCAACATTGGCGGCACCGCCGGGCGTCTATCATATCCCGATGATGTACGCGAGACGTGCGGCATCCTCACCAACACCGTGCCGACCGCCGCCTATCGCGGCGCGGGAGGCCCGGAGGCGACCTACACGATCGAGCGCATCATCGATGTCGCTGCGCGCGAACTGGGCATCAGCCTATACGAGCTGCGCCGGATGGAACCTGATCCCGCCCGAGGCGATGCCGTACAAAACCGCGCTCACCTTTACCTACGACTGCGGCGAGTTTGAAGGCAACATGGAGACGGCGGCAAAACTCGCGGAGCTCGACGGCTTCGCGGCGCGACGCGTGGAGGCTGAGGCGCGGGGGAAATTGCGCGGCATCGGCCTGTGCAACTGCATCGAGGTCGCCGGCGGTCCGTTCCTGCGCACCGGCGAAGGACCAGTCCACTCTGCGCCTTGCAGAAGATGGAACACTGATCGCTGCGGTCGGGCTCGATGTCGGTCGGGCGAGGGGCTGGAGACCGCATTCTGCCAGATCGTTGCCGAACGCTTCGGCGTGCCGCTCGACCATGTGCGTTACGAGGCGGGCGACACCGACATGCTGTCCGGCGGCAAGGGCAATGGCGGGTCGGGCGCGCTGTGCATCGGTGGCTCGGCAGTGACGGTGGCGGTGGCGGTGATCGAAAGGCGAAGCGCATCGCCGCGGAACTGCTGGAGGCGGCGGAGGTCGACGTGACGTTCGAGGCGGGCAGATTGACCATCGCCGGGCACCTACCGCCGACGACCTCGCCGCGGTGGCGCACGCCGCGCACGATCCCGCGCACATCGCGCCGGGCGAGGAAGGCGGTCTGGTGGAGAGCGGCGAATTCAGGCCGACCACGGGCCACCTTCCCGAACGGTACGCACATCTGCGAGGTGGAGATCGACCCCGACACCGGCATGACCGAGGTGGTGCGCTACAGTGCGGTGGAGGAACTCGGCGACGTGCTCAATCCCGACGCCGTGGCGGGGCAGACGCATGGCGGTGTGGCACAGGGCGTCGGCCAGGCGATGGGCGAGCAGATCGTGCACGATCCGCAATCCGGCCAGATGCTGACGGCGTCGTTCATGGACTACCAGATGCCGCGTGCGGCCGATCTGCCGGTTGCGCCTTTTTCAGTTCCGCGAAGCGTTCGCGTTCGCCTCGCGCTTCGTCGTTCCTTCCGAGTTTTTCCAGCACGCGCGCCAGTTGATAATGTGGGCTGGGATCTTTCGGATTCAGTTCTGCCGCTTTGCGCAACGAAGGTTCGGCTTGCGCATACTTCAGCGCCAGCGCCTGTGCCTTGCCATAGTCGTACCAGACATCGGCATTGCTCGCGTCGAGCTCCGTTCCGCGCCGTAAGTAGGTCAACGCGTCATCATACTTTCCGGTTGCCAATAGCGAATGCCCAAGCGCATAGACCACTGCCGGACTCTCTCCCGAACGGCGCAACTCCTCTTTGTATTCGACGATGGCTTCCTCGTTCCGACCCAGACTGTAGTAGGCGAAACCAAGATGGTAGTGTCCGAGTTTCATTGCCGGATCTAGCTTCAGCGTGGTTTTGAATTCCTCGATCGCCTGCAGGCTGCGATTCGAATTCAGATAGGACCGGCCAAGGAAAAGATGCGCCACCGCATTCGAGGGATCGAGCTTGGTGACGCTTTCCAGTTCGTCCGCCGCGGCGGGATACTTCTCCTGGCTTAAGAATAGAAGCGCCAGATCGTAATGGGTGGCCGAGTCCTGCGGGTCCAAATCTCGCGCCCGAGTCAGCTGATCCTGCGCTTGCTGGAAGTCGCCAGTTTTGAAATACGCGACGCCAAGGTAGTGGCGGAATTGCGCATCGCGCGGCCACCGAGAAACGGCTTGCTGCCCGAGCAGGACGGCGTCGTGCGCCTGGCCCGACTCCAGATCTTGCAGCAGTTGCTGCCGAGTTTGTGACGCGGTTTGAGTTTGTGCGAGGCCCTGCGCAGCCAGACATAAAGTGGCGATCAAAGCTAACGCCGCGGACCTGCCAAGGCGCGCGAGCATCCGTGCTGTTGCATGATTTAGCATCGTTACTGTCTCTCATCGTATCTTCTTTTCTAAAGCGGTCGCAATGCACGGTGTGCGGCCTTCGGCTTTTTCGCGAGAGGACTCTCTATGGACGGCCAGGATTTTCTTCGGATGTTTGCCTACGACTACTGGGCAAATCGTGAGTGTCTCAAGGCAATGCGCGCCGGGTCCATTCCCGCGGATACAATCGGGCGCATGGCGCATATTCTTTCCGCGCAAAAGCTGTGGCTGGAACGCATCCTTGCACAAGGCCAGAGCATGCCGGTATGGCCGAGTGCAACCACCGACGAATGTATGGTGCTGGCCGACGAGGTATCGATCGCATACCAGAGTTACCTCACGCGAATTGCCAATCAATTTGCGCCCGAATCGCTCACCGACAAGGTCGAATACCGCAACAGCAAGGGAGAGCCGTGGTCAAGCCGCGTTGAAGATATATTGATGCACGTGCTCTTTCACTCCGCCTATCATCGCGGACAGATTGCCTTGCAGATGCGCGCCGCCGGTATAGAGCCCGCTTATACGGATTTCATCCACGCCGTGCGGCAGGGTTTGATCGATTAGGTTTGACGGAGTACACGATGAATATGGATCTCGGTACAATCTGGCGAGTCTGGTTTCCTCTGGTCGCGGGCGCGGTCGCACTCGGCGCAGTCTTTACATTAGGACCGGGGCCGCACGGGCCGACGCGTGACATCGGCCTTGCCGTCGCCGTAATTGGTATCACCGGAGTGATCGCCGCCCGCTACACGCTCGGCCGATCATTCTCCATCCGGGCGAAAGCAACGGCCCTGGTCACGACGGGAATCTACTCGCGGATTCGCAATCCGATCTACGTATCGGGCATGTTCTTCCTCGGCGGAGTACTGATCATGATCAAACAGCCGAAACTGCTGATCGCCTTCGTGGTGCTCATCCCGATGCAGATCCTCCGCGCGCGCAAGGAGGCCGCCGTCCTCGAAGAGAAATTCGGCGACGCCTATCGCGAATACCGCAAGCAGACATGGTTCTGAGCGCAGGTCTCAGGTCTTAGGAGTCAGGTCTCAGAAAAGAGCCGCTCTATGGGACCTGAAACCTGACACCGCGACCTGACGCCCGCCTTTTCGCTGCTATCATCTTCTTCGCAATGAAATCGTCATCGACAAACTTCCTCGCGATACTCTTCTGTTTCTTTCTGGTCGTCCACCTTCGCGCCGCCGAAGAGACCAAACTCAGCCCGCTCCCAGCGCCGGTTTCAAACAACGCCGTTGCCGTCTCCCACGATGAGGGCGGAGCCAGAATTTTTTCTTTCATGGGAATCGGGCCCAAGAAAACCTGGGATGCGATCACCACAGCTGCTTACGAAATGGATCCGAACTCGGGCAAGTGGACAGAAAAACGTCCCGTGCCGGGCGTAGCCGGTCGCCTAGCGGCATCGGCGGCTGCGCTTCACGAGCAGGTCTTCATCTTCGGAGGCTACGTCGTCGACGCGCAGGGCGGAGAAACCACCGTGTCAGATCTGAATGTGTTTGTCCCAGCAGAAAATCGGTACTATCGCGGCAAAGACATCCCCGTGCCTGTCGATGATGCTGTCGTCGGCATCTATCACGATCGCTACATTTTCCTCATCGGAGGATGGTCGACGCGGGAGGGTGACGCGGTCAGCGACGTGCAGATTTACGACACGGACAAAGACGTCTGGCTGCAGGGCACGCCGATCCCCGGTACTCCGGTCTTCGGCCACGCTGGCGGCATCATCGGCGACACGATCATTTACGTGGATGGCGCTTACAAAAACCCCGACGGACCGAATCCCAAGTATGTTGCCTCCAACGAGTGTTGGATGGGCAGGCTTTCGGATTCAAAAAAGGGCGACCCCACCAAGATCAAATGGACGAAGCTTCTGCCTCATCCAGGCAACGCGCGTTACCGCATCGCGGCCGGCCCAGGGCCGATCGAGAAAAAGTCCGGCCGGATGTACTTCTCCGGCGGCACCGACAATCCATATAACTACAACGGCATCGGCTACAACGGCCAGCCGTCCGAACCTTCCACGATGACCTTTGCTTTCAACGCTTACAGCCAGAGATGGGAGACGATCAACGAAAACACTCCCGAGCCCACCATGGACCATCGCGGGCTGCTGGTTACAAAACGCGGGCTGGTCATCGTCGGCGGCATGGAAAAAGGTCAGCAAGTGACACCCAAGGTGACAGTTGTAAAACCTGCCCGCTGGAAGTAGCCTTGTTCTGCGGAAAGGCGCTTTTCGGGACCAAGTCGTCCCGCGCACGGTGGTTTACGGATCGATCGTTTACGCATCAACCCTCGCGCCGAATTGTCACGAAATCGGGTGATACCCATCACGGCAGAGATTCTCCTCTGCGCGTCTAATCACAACAGCCGCAATTCTGCGGTGTCCTGATGTTTTGAAAATCCGTTCAAAATGCGTAAAAATTCGGAGGAAAGCCTATGAGTCCTGTTATGGAACCGCCCAAGAAGAACGCCACGGCGGACTATACCGATCAAATTCTCAACCTCGTTAAAGCGAAAAACCCAGCTGAACCGGAATTCCACCAAGCTGTCATGGAAGTATTCGATTCCTTGAGGCCCGTGTTGGAACGCCACCCTGAGTATCACGAAGCCAAAATCCTCGAAAGAATCACTGAGCCGGAACGCGTTCTCATGTTCCGTGTCCCCTGGTTCGACGACCGCGGCAAAGTGCAAGTCAATCGCGGCTTCCGTATCGAGATGAACAGCGCCATCGGCCCCTACAAAGGCGGACTGCGCTTCCATCCTTCGGTGAATCTCGGCATCCTGAAATTCCTGGCGTTCGAACAAGTCTTCAAGAATTCCCTCACCACGCTCCCCATGGGCGGCGGCAAGGGCGGCTCGGATTTCGACCCGAAAGGCAAGAGTGACAACGAAGTGATGCGTTTCTGCCAGAGCTTCATGACCGAGCTCTGCCGTCACATCGGTCCGGACACGGACGTTCCCGCTGGCGACATCGGCGTGGGCGGACGCGAAATCGGCTTCATGTTCGGCCAATACAAGCGGCTGCGCAATGAATTCAGCGGCGTCCTCACCGGCAAAGGCCTGGCGTGGGGCGGCTCGCTGATTCGTCCCGAAGCGACTGGTTATGGCTGCGTGTACTTTGCCGAGGAAATGCTGAAGACTCGCAAAGACACTCTGAAAGGCAAAGTGTGTCTGGTCTCCGGCAGCGGCAACGTCTCGCAATACACCATCGAGAAGCTGCTCGATCTCGGCGCGAAGCCGGTCACAGTGTCCGATTCCGACGGCGCCATCTACGACGCCGATGGCATCGACCGCGACAAGCTGGCATTCGTCATGGATCTGAAGAACAACCGCCGTGGCCGCATCAAGGAGTACACGGAGAAGTTCAAGAAGGCCATCTACAGCGCGACTGACAAGAAACTCGACCACAACTGGCTCTGGAACATCAAGGCCGATTGTGCGTTCCCGAGCGCCACGCAGAATGAGATCAACGCGAAAGACGCGGCGAACCTCATCAAGAATGGCTGCAAGGTTGTCAGCGAAGGCGCGAACATGCCAAGCACTCTCGAAGCAACGAGAATGTTCCTCGACGCGAAAGTCCTTTATGGACCGGCGAAGGCTGCCAATGCCGGCGGCGTTGCCACCTCAGGACTCGAAATGTCGCAGAACAGCATGCGCATCTCCTGGACCCGCGAAGAAGTTGATGATCGTTTGCACAAGATCATGATCGCCATCCACAAGAATTGCTACGAGACGGCCGAGAAGTACGGCACGCCCGGCAACTACGTGAACGGCGCGAATATCGCGGGCTTCCTGAAGGTTGCAAACTCGATGCTCGATCAGGGCCTGGTGTAAGCGAAACCGCATTCAGAAAAATGACGCGGGGAGGGATAACATCCTTCCCGCGTTTTGTTGAGCTGCCGTCGCCGAATTTCCTTGTGCCTCGTCTTGACGGCAATCGACCGTCGGCTTGATGATGTGGCTGGCGCCGCCGTTGGTCGCTCAAAGCCACGCAAATCTCGCTCTGGCGGCACATCCGGGCTGATCCCCGCAAAGGTAAGAATGATAATGATGAAGACAGCGAATTTCCTCACGCGTGCGACCGTCGCCGCCGCAGTCATAACCGCCTGCCTGATGCTTACGCACACCCTGCATGCGGAAGAGGGAATGTGGACGTTCGACAAATTTCCGTCGAAGACGCTGAACGCGAAGTATGGCTTTATGCCGTCGCAAGCCTGGCTCGATCACGTACGCCTGTCGTCGTTGCGAATCGCGGGCGGTTGCTCGGCGTCCTTTGTTTCGCCGCAGGGGCTGGTGATGACCAACCACCATTGCGTCCTGGAATGCGTGCAGCAGCTATCCACACCGAAGCAGAACTACGAGACCGACGGCTTTCTCGCGAAGACCATCGCCGAAGAGCGCTCCTGCCCCGCCTTTGAGCTCGATCAACTGGTCGAGATCCGGGACGTCACGGGCGAGGTGCAAGGCGCGATCGCGGGCAAGAGCGGCGACGACGCGAACAAGGCGCTGCGTGCCAAACAAGCAGAAATCCAACAGAGCTGTGGGAAAGACGCCGGTGTTCGCTGCGATGTGGTCTCGCTTTATTACGGCGGAATTTACGATCTCTACCGCTACAAGCGCTACACCGATGTGCGCCTGGTATTCGCGCCGGAATTCAGCGTCGCGCAATTTGGGGGCGATCCCGACAACTTCAATTTCCCACGCTTCGATTTCGACATCGGCATGGTGCGCGCCTACGAAAACGGCAAGCCGGCAGCGAGTCCCGACTATCTGCGCTGGAGCGCGAACGGTACTAAGGACGGAGATCTCGTGTTTGTGTCCGGGAACCCCGGCGGCACCAGCCGCCAGTTGACGATGTCGCAATTGAGCTTTGAGCGCGACCATCTTTATCCGAATCTCATACCTGCAATGTCCGAGTATCGAGGCGCGCTGGAAGATTTCATCGCGCGTGGCCCGGAACAAGCGCGCGAGGCCAATGAAGACCTCTTCTACCTGGAGAACGGTTTCAAAGTCTACTTCGGACGGCAGCAGGCTCTCCTCGACCCGAAGTTTATGGCGGGCAAGCAAAAAGAAGAGCAAGACCTGCGCGCGGCAGTTGCCGCCAATCCTAAACTCGCCGACGACGCAAAGGCCTGGGACGAAATCGCACAGATTCAGAGAGTGCGGGAACAGCTGTTTGTACGCCGAACCCGGCTCGGTGCGCGCGCCTTTCGCGGCGGCTTGCTCGGTTATGCATTCACGCTAGTACAGGCGGCCTCGGAACGGACCAAACCCAATGGCGAGCGCCTGCCGGAATACACAGACCAGGCTTTGGTGGAAACAGAACAGGAGTTGTCCGCCGCGGTTCCCGTCTTCAAGGATTTGCAGGAGCTCAGTCTAAGGCTCGGCTTCAACAACGTACGCCGTGACCTGGGAGCCGACGACCCGTTTGTGCGAAAGATGCTCGGCAAAGAATCGCCGGAGCAACTCGCGCACCGGCTCGTGACCGAAACGAAGTTGGACGATCCGAAAGTGCGCGAGGAGCTATACAAAGGAGGCCAAACCGCCGTCTCGGCCTCGAGCGACCCGATGATTCGTTTTGCAGCTTTGATCAACGATGACCTGCTCGCCGTGCGGAAAGAATACGAGGCTCGGGTAGACGCGCCGACACGCGCAGCAACCGAAAAGACCGCCAAAGCCCGCTTCGCGATTTATGGCACAAGCATCGATCCGGACGCGACGTTTACTCCGCGGCTCAACTACGGCACCGTGAAGGGCTTCGAGAACGCCGAGGGCAAGTTCCTTGAGCCATACACAACCATCGGAGGCCTCTTCGAGCGGGCCACAGGCGCGCCTCCGTATAACCTCCCGGAGAGCTGGTTGAAGGCGAAGGAGTCACTGAATCTGACCACCCCCATGAATGTATCTACAACGAGCGACACAACCGGTGGCAATTCCGGAAGCCCCTTGATCGACAAAGATGGCAATGTGGTCGGTCTGCTTTTTGATGGAAACATCTTTTCGCTGGGCGGAGACTACGGCTACGAACCGCTGAAGAACAGGTCCATTTCCGTGGATAGTCGCGCACTCCTGGAGGGGTTGAAGAAGGTGTACCACGCGGATCGCCTCACGGAAGAAATCGAGGCAGCGCGAAAGTAAGACAACTCCGCGAAAGTTAGTAACAGGCGAAATCTGTAACAGGCCTCGGCTATAATTCCCGGCCATGGAGTTGCCGCCCAACACAACCCGTGCATACCTCTGGATGCAAACTCTCGGCAGCCCAGTCGTGTGGGCGGCGAACGCCGTGCTTGGCGTGATCCTGTGGGGCGATGTAATTGCTGACAAGGTTCCTGACACCCAGCAATACTTTCGCTATCTCGCGACGGCAACTGATCTACTCTGGCACTGGAAGGTGATCATCACGCTGGCCGTGAATGTCATCCTTTTCGTCGAGGTGGCTTTTCGAGCAGTGCGCAAGCGCGAACGCCAGCGGGACGAATACCGCACGAAGCTGCAACTGATTGATCAGGCCCGTCCGCACATTGTCCTTCGCGAGCCGACCGCGCAGTATGTCGAGCCCATGCAGATTCAGGCCGTCGGCAACGTGTCCAATGTTGTTTCCTTCTTGAGAGTACGTTTCGTGAACAAGCCGCCCGGACTGCCGCTCCCCAATTCTGTTGCGCGCGACGTTCGCGCAAAAATTCGTTTTCTGGAACCTGCATCGGAAGGAAGACTCCTTCTGACCATCGAAGGCAAGTGGGCGGACAGCAATCAGCCATCCGTCCGTGACTTCCGCCAGCACCGGAATGACCTGACCAAGATGGAGTTTGGGATCGAAGAAGAACATAGTCTGGACATCGCGTTTCGCGATGACCAGACCGGAGAGTTCTACGCCTTCAACAACGACAGCTACACCTATCCGCAGATGAAAAAGCCGGAACACCGGCTCGTAGGCCAGCGCTTCCTGGTCCGGATCAGCTTGCTCGGCCCATGGGTTGATCAAACCTACGAGTTTCTGTTCTCAAACGATTCCGCCGGAATGAAGATAACGCGGCCGCTGTCGTTACCGTAACTTCCTTCCAAAGTAAGGAATTCTGTGTTAAGGTAAGGAATTGGGCATCGCCATGAAGAAACAAGCCAAGATTACGAGCAAAGGCCAAATCACCGTACCCATCGAAGTCCGCCGCCTCCTTGGGGTTCGCGCCGGTGACCGGCTGCTTTTCGAGAGCGACAACAATGGAGTCCATATCCGGCCCGTGCGCAACGAAAGCGTTTTCGCCAAATACGCCGGCATCGGCAATCCCGGAATCCCTTCTGGCAAGAAGGCCATCAATCGATGGCTCCGCGAGATGCGCGGTCATAACGACTGACGCTGGCAGACAAATGACAACCGCGATCGACACGAACGTGATTGTCGCGCTGTGGGACGAGGACCCAGCAGCGACTGCGGCCGCTCGCACCGCGCTCGAAGCCGCTTTTCGTCACGGGAATCTCGTCGCGGCCGCTCCCGTCTTCGCCGAGCTGATCGCCGCTCCAGGACGCAGCGAAGATTTTGTGGGAGCGTTCTTTGAAAGCACGCGAATTGCGATTGATTGGGAACTAAATGAGCGAGTTTGGCGATCCGCCGGCAACGCCTTCCGAAGTTACGCGGAAAGGCGCAGAAAACATCGCGATTTCGGTGCGCGCCGCATTCTGGCCGACTTCCTAATCGGCGCCCACGCCGCCGAGCACGATTATCGGCTTCTGACTGCGGACATACGCTTATACCGAGCGGCGTTTCCTGCTCTGAAAATTGAGACGATCTAACGTTCCCACTACCGCGCTCGCGCCAGCACAACCGTCACGTCGTCCGGCTGCTCGTTGTCGCCGATCCAATCCATCACAGCGCTGGTGACAATCTCCGTGATGCGCTCCAGCGGCAGGTGACGATTCTCACGCACAAGTTGGATCAGGCGGTCTTCCCCAAACTCGCCATAATCATTTTCCGGCTCGGTGACTCCGTCGCTGTAAGTAACCAGGATGTCGCCGGGACGAAACTGCACGGTCGCTTCGGGAAAGCTCAAATTGTCGAATAGCCCGACCACCGTCCCGCCACAAGACAGCAACTGTGATGAACCATCGTCAGAAATTAGGATTGGAGGCAAATGGCCGCCGTTGGCGTAAGTGAGGCGTCGTGTCGCTCCATCGTAGATTGCTAAAAACAACGTCGCGTACTTCGCCATCGGAGTGCTCTCATAAAGCTGATGGTTGAGAAGTGAAAGCAGCATCGCTGGCGACGCATCGGCTCCACGCGATTCAGACGCCAGCATCAATCCAGAGCCTGCGCCAGCACCGACCGCGGCAGGTTCGCGCAATACGGGAACGTCTTCGATGGTGTAAGCGCGCACGGCCGAGTGAATGGTCGCCATGAGCAGCGCAGCCGAAATTCCTTTGCCGCTGATGTCGCCAACCGCCAGCATCAGTTTGTCGGAATTGAGCGCAAGAAAATCGTAGTAGTCGCCGCTCACCGTCCGCGCCGGACGACAGAATCCGTGAACCTCCAGCGTGTCCAGCTGCGTAATCAATTTCGGATAGAGCTGGGCCTGCACTTCCTGCGCGATCGCCAATTCTCCTTCGAGACGCTGCTTTTCTTTTTGCTCCTGCACCAGCTTCTCGATCGATGTGGTCATCGAGTTGAACGAGTTTGCCAGCGTTGCCAATTGGTCCGTTGACTGCACAGGAATGCGATGGCTGAAGTCGGCGCGATTCACGTGCTTGGTGGCTTCGTAAAGTTGGTCAACTGCCGATGTGATGCTGCGCGTCAGCTTGGTGCCAATGAACAATGCCAGCAGTTCGATGATGGCGAACACCACCGCGATGATGAGCAGCAGGTTCTCGATTACTTGGGCATAGCTTCCGAGCGCCGCAAACAATCTCGCGTACAGCACGGACGGTCGCGTGTGCACGCCCAGCGCTCCGGTCCGCTGTGGTTTTCCCGTCATCGAGGTCCAATCCACGATCATGAGCTCTCCACCGAAAATGATCTCGGGATCGACCGCTCTGCTTTTGGCGGGAAGCGCCCCGACAGTAAACGTGGGTTCGAACTGCCGCCCGTCTTCGGAAACCATCTCGCCCGAACTCATCAGGAGCCCTTGTTTGTTTCTGTCTTCCGCAGGCAGGTTCGCAGCCGAAGCCTTCGGCTGCAGCAGCGTGATTTCCCCGAGCTCTGCGGCGATCTCCTCGAGCAGTGCCTTGTCGAGCGGTTCGCTCGAAATCACGCGCAAACGCTGAGGCTCCGCCCCAATCACCGTCGCGGTCCGCAGGTAGAGAGCACCGTGATCCCGAACGATCTCGCGAAAATTATCCTTCACAAAAGCGGGAGCGGTGAACGCTGCCGCACCTTCCGGACCGGAACAGAACGGTTGCGGCTGATGGCCGTACCAAGCGCACAGCTGTCTCCGTCCCCATTCCGGCCGATACGGGCGGACGCGGCCGACCAGTTCAGCACTAAGTTTCTCGCCCTCCGCAATATGACTGGATAGATGATGCGCAATGGTTCGATTTGCGGACTCCATACTGCGCAAGTGAGTCGTGATGTCGGAAGTGACGACAAAGCTGGCAAACTGCCCGAAGAAAAGATAAAGAGTGAGGAGCGAAATAACCACCAGCAGAAAGACGGGAATCACTCCGATGAAGACGTAGGTAACGATGAGGCGGTTCCGCAGACGCCACAAGACCTGGGCGCGCAGCCAGCGGTAAGCTGAGAGAACCAGCAGGATGATTGCAACCCCGCTAAGAAAGCTGACCCAGCCCTCGAGACTCTCAGAGATCGCTGGACGAGCATGGCGAGTAAGGACCTGCAACGCGAATAGAAGTAAATCGAGCGCGAGCACGTACAGAGTCGCCCACGCGGTCCGGCTCTGCGGCCAGAGCCCGATGTCGCGCAACTTGCTCTCGATCTCCAGGGAAACCAGTCTCATTCCGTTCTCTGATGCGCCGCCCACTTATAAGACGCCAACTATGGCGTCAAATTTCAGGATAGAAGTCGAAAAAGGCCGACAGACTGGTTCGAAGCTGCGTCTCAATCTCGTCCTTGCCGCCTTCGAGAATGTGCATCGTGACGTGCGCTTCCCTGCCATTTTTCAGTTTGATCGTAGCTGAGCCGATCTCCGCGACCTCGTCGGAAGGCAGAAGGCGCAGACCGTACACCAAAGTCAGGTTTGCCATCCCACGATTGTAAGCCAGAGATTGGGAGCGGGAAGACTTCGAGAAAGGTGTGAGGTCGTAGGTCTCAGGTGTCAGGAAAACCCAATGCGCGAATCGAAGGATTTTCCTGACACCTGAGACCTAATACCTGGCTACCCCGGTGGCCATTGCAAAGAGCGGCCGCCGATCAGGTGCACGTGCAGATGGAATACTGATTGCCCGGCGCGCGGTCCTACGTTAAGCACGGTGCGATAGCCGTCTTCAATGGACCGCTGACGAGCAATGTGCGCGGCAGCCAGGTGGCAGCGTCCCACCAGTTCCGCGTCTTCGGCCACAGCTTCCTTCAAACCCGCGATGTGCTTCTTGGGGATCACCAGCACATGCGTTGGGCCTTGCGGGTTCAAATCTTCGAAGGCGAACGTGTGCTCGTCTTCATAGACTTTTCTGGAAGGTACTTCACCGCGAATGATGCGGCAGAACAGGCAGTCCGCCATCAGTAAGTCTCCTCTTGCCTGGAGTTACCATCGCCCGGCAAACCCGGAGTTAGTTTCGAGAATCCTTGCCACGATACTACGCGCCGCCAACGACACGTTGTAAAAAATTGTCAGTCGAGCCTCACCAGAAACACTGATCCCTGTTCCGTCTCGGTCTCGCGTGCTAATGCGGTCGCGCGCTGGCGATCGTCGTCCAGCACCCGCACCCGCACCCACCATCCTCCAACCGGGCTCGGAAATTTCAGGACTTTCGCAGTCAGGTAACGCTTCTGCAGATGGGTTTGCAACTCAGCGGCGATTCTCTCGTCGCTCAGAGAGCCGATCTGCACCGCCCAGCGGCCACCCGTATCAAGCGGAGCAGGCGACTGCAGGACTTCCAACCGAACCTTGGCCGTGCCCGGCAAGTACACATCCAGCGCCTTGGCGGCGGCGAGCGAGAGATCGACGATGCGTCCCTCAACGAAGGGTCCACGGTCGGTGATACGCACGACCGCTGAATGTTCGGTTTTCAGATTCGTGATGCGGACGATTGATCCCAGCGGCAGAGTGAGATGCGCTGCCGTCATGGCGTTCATGTCGTAGATTTCGCCGTTCGATCCGCGGCGGTTGTGATACGGAGCTCCATACCAGCTGGCCATTCCCGTTTCTTCAAAAATCGGCTTCGCGCCGGCGGGAACGTCGATCTTCTCCGCTTCGCCAGCATTTCCAGTAGAGGGAGGAGGACCAATCGGTTTTTCCTGCGGCATCGGAGGAGGCGGCACCTGCGCCTGTGTATGCTTGTGACCGCAGCCGCTCAAAAGCGCACTACCCAAAACGACGAAGAACGCGCAGGTTGCTGACGCTAGCTTCCATCGTCGCCAGCGCGAGTCAACTCGATCAATGGAGCGAAGGCGATTCAAGACGTCTTGGGATGGGATTCCAGATATTCCGCGAACTCGGAGAGTTTTCCAGCCGCCGTGCGCAGCGCTTTCGAGGAATGGGTCCGCACCGCCGGCACCACCTCGTTGTTCAGATAGGTCACCAGTTCCGCAGTCTCTTTTTCCAGACTCTCGGCAATATTCGTTACCGAGCGATTGAGACGCGCGGAAGCTTCTTCCACCTTGCGGTCGAAATCGGTCATAAACATCCTGCCAGTGCGAATTCTGCCAGTGCGAATTATGGTCCACGCGTAGTGTTGCGTACTACCAGGCTCTTTCATTATCGCGGGCGCTCGCGCAGCGGTCAATTGGCGATGTGTAGGAGCGGGGCGGTGCGGCGTCCCCACGCGAGCCGGGTCGCGATACAATCACGCCATGCGTCTGAAGATGGCTGGCAAGTTCCCGACTCTTCCGCTGATTTCGATGCTGACGGTTGCGCTGATATTGACGTCGGCCTGCACTTTTTATGGCGATCACCCGGCAAAAGCCTTCGCCGAGGCCACCGGTGGCGAGGGACTCGAGCGCGTCTTCTGGAAAAATGTGCAGGCGTCGAATTGGGTGGAAATTGAGCGCGCGATCGCTTCGAATTATGCCGGCGTGACGCCCACCGGAACCGTTGACCGCGCCGCAACGCTCGACCAATACCGCAACTGGCAACTAAAAGACTACTCGCTCGGCGATTTGAAGACGGAATTGAACGGATCGACGATCGTGGTTACGTACACGGTCACGCTAAACGGGACCGCCGGCAGTCAGCCATTGCCCTCCGGACCGCAACATATGATGACCGTGTGGCAACAGCAAAAGGCTGGATGGGTTGCCATCGCGCACAGCGTCACCCCGCAATGATCGGTCCCACAGTAGAGACGCGGCTTGCCGCGTCTCCAGCAGTCAAACAGAAAGCCGCGTTCCGCAGCTCGCTTCTCCGTTGGTACGACGCGAATCGCCGCGACCTTCCGTGGCGGGCAACCAAAGATTCCTACCGCATCTGGCTCAGCGAAATCATGCTGCAGCAGACGCGCGTTGCAGCCGTGCTCGAGCATTACCGCATGTTCCTGGAGCGTTTTCCCAATATGCATGCGCTCGCCGCCTCCTCCGAAGATGACGTGCTGGCCGCGTGGAGCGGACTAGGCTACTACCGCCGCGCGCGCTTCCTGCATCAATGCGCGAAGGAACTTGTCGAGAAAAGGAGTGGCGAATTTCCGCAAACTGCCGAGGAACTCCAGACGCTTCCCGGAATTGGGCGCTATACGGCGGCCGCCGTCGCGAGCATCGCGTTTGCTGAACCAGTGGCTGTGGTCGATGGGAACGTAGAGCGTGTGCTGCAAAGACTAACCGGCAACACTCTAACCACTCCACAAACATGGCAACATGCGCAGGCGCTCCTCGTCAGCTCGCGGCCGGGAGATTTCAATCAGGCAATGATGGAACTCGGTGCAACCGTCTGCGTTCCGCGCGAGCCCTTATGCCTGATGTGCCCGGTGCGAAAGTGGTGCGCCACGCGGGGAGAATCTCCGCGCGCCGTGAAGACCCTCCGCCAGAAGAAGAAGGAAATCTGGTGTGCGCTCGAGTGCAGGAATGGAGATGGACCACAGAAGGTCCGCCTGGTGCAGCGCCCGAAGACCGACTCGCTCATGCCCGGAATGTGGGAATTGCCGCAGACGTCAGATCCGCCCAGTCACAAGACGGCTGCACCCTGGCGCACATTTCGCCACTCGATTACTGTGACCAATTACACCGTCCATGTTTTGCGAGGCGAAATGTCGCGAAATGGCCCGTCCGCCGCCAAGGCTAAATGGATCGCCATCGACCAGATTCCGCAGATCCCCATCACCGGGTTGACGCGGAAAATCCTCCGGGCTGGCGGCATCATCTAACGAGTGAGGCATTTCGCATGAAGTGGCTCGATCGCATTTTTGGAGGTTCGAAAGACATGGCTGCATTGCAGGCCGGAACCAAAGCGCCCGATTTTTCGTTGCCCGCCGTGGATGGCAGCAAATTCTCATTGCAGGAAGCGCTCAAACAGGGGCCCGTACTCGCGGCCTTCTTCAAGGGTTCCTGTCCGGTTTGCCAATATACATTCCCCTACCTCGAGCGCATCTACAAAGCGCATGGTGGCAAGAACATCACGATCGTGGGTATCTCGCAGGACAAGCAGCGCGATACCGCTGCCTTCCTGAAAGAATACGGAGTCACTTTCCCCGTCCTGCTCGATGATCCGAACGGCTATGCGGTGTCGAATGCGTATGGCCTCACGAACGTTCCCAGCCTGTTCCTGATTGGACAGGACGGTCAGATCGAAGTCAGCAGCGTCGGATGGGTGAAGCAGGAAGTGGAAGACATCCACCGCAAGCTCTCAGCCGCGCAACAATCTCCGATCGTCCCGATCTTCAAAGCAGGAGAAGATGTTCGCGACTTCCGCGCGGGTTGAGGGTCGAAAAACTGATCCCGCGGTCGCGGGAGAAACTAAGGTACAGCGTAGAAGAAGGTCATAGTTACTCTGGAGACGTTACCGCAGGACGATGCTCGGATGGGTGCGTGCATCGTCCTGTTTCCATTTACAATTCCTGCACAACTCAACCATTTGGGGTCCCACGTGAAGATTTGCAGGATTGCTGTGCCCGCCGTCTGTTTGGTCCTGATCGCTGCCCTGTCGGCGCAGGAGAACGTGCCGAAAGCCCGTCCGGAATCTCGTTTCGGCTCGCATCTTCCTCCGGCAGCAATCGCTGCCATGCAGAGCATCCGCCCGGAGAACATCGAACAGCAGACGCGCTTCCTGTCGCACGATCTACTTGAAGGACGCGGCACCGGACAGCGCGGAGGCGAGCTAGCCGCCGAGTATATCGCCACCCAATTTGCTCTCTATGGACTGAAACCGGCAGGCGAGAACGGCAGCTACATGCAGAAAGTGCCGATGGTCGGAATCACCCCGGGCGCAGACACGCGCTTCTCGCTTGTGCCCAACAGCGGAAAGCCATTCGATCTCAAGCCGCTCGACGAGTATGTCGCCTACGATCAGACGCAGCAGGCCGAATCGAATGTCGATGCCGAGATTGTATACGTGGGCTATGGCATCGAGGCGCCCGAATATAACTGGGACGACTACAAGGGTGTCGACGTAAAAGGGAAAATCCTGTTAATGCTGGTCAACGAGCCACCCTCGGATGATCCAAAATTTTTCGCAGGCAAGGCGCTCACTTACTACGGCCGCTGGATCTACAAGTACGAAGAAGCCGCGCGCAAAGGAGCGGTCGGCGCGATTCTCATCCATCAGACCGATATGGCGAGCTATCCCTGGGAGGTGGTGCGCAACTCGAATTCCGGCGAGAAGTCGTATCTCAAACTGGATGGCACTCCCAAGCTGAAAGCCGCCGCTTGGATTCATCTCGATGTCGCGCGCAGATTAGCCGCGGCTGCCGGCATGGATCTCGACAAGATGATGACCAGCGCGCAGTCGCGTGACTTCAAGCCCGTCTCCATGAATGTCCGTCTTGCCGCCCACATGATCAGCAAAGTTCGCCCATTCTCATCGAATAACGTCATCGCCGTGCTGCCCGGCTCCGATGCACAACTGAAAGACGAAGGTGTCCTCTACACCGCGCACTACGATCACTTCGGCATCCATGCCGACATGACGGGCGACAACATTTTCAATGGCGCGATGGACAATGCCACCGGATGCGGCATCGTTCTTGAAATCGCGCGCGTATATGCGCAAGCCGCGCAGAAGCCGCGGCGTTCAATCTTCTTTTCGTCGGTCACGGCCGAAGAGCAGGGATTGCTTGGGTCGGAATACCTGGGCAAGCACCCGCCGATTCCGGCGGGCAAGATTTCGCTCGATCTTAATTACGACGACGTGATGCCTCTCGGTTCGCCCGAGCAAGTGGAAGTTTCCGGCGCGGAGCGGACCACGTTCTTCGGAGCCGTCCTCGCCACGGCGGGTGACTTCCGCTTTCAGATCCGCCCGGACGCGCAGCCGGGGGCCGGCCACTACTACCGCTCCGATCACTTCAGCCTGGCTCGCGTCGGAATTCCCGCATTCTCGGTGAACGAAGGTATCAAGTTCAAAGGTCACGATGAGGCTTGGGGCCTCGCGCAACTAGACGATTACACTGCCCATCGCTACCACCAACCCAGCGACGAATACCACCCAGGCATGGATTGGACCTCCGACGCTGCCATGGCGCGGTTTGGATTCGCGCTCGGATGGGAAGCCGCCAATCAAGCGCACCTGGTGGGATGGCGAAAAGGCGACGAATTCGAGCGCGCAAGACTAGCCAGCCAGTAGCTCTAACAGAAGTTCTCAGTTCCCGGTTCTCAGTTCTCTGTAAAGCCAAACCGCGAATGCCTTTGGTTTTACTGGGAACTGAGAACTAATTCATCCCGTCTGTCCTTACACCAGCGTAACTTTGGGCCCCGTCCAGGGCGTGCTAGCCTGCTGCTTAGTATTGCCGTTTCAGTAATTTGCGAGCAGACCAGTAACCCGTTACGACGATGCCCAAGCTCCCGATCTTCCGGCTGCGCCCCTCCGAACCTCCAAGCCGGCCCGACCTTGTTTACCAAGGGCCGACGCTGGCGTTCAGCGACTTGCAGTTGGGCGTCGACAATCTTCGCTACGACGTTCTTCTCAGTCCCCGCATCGCTGCCGATCTAAGTTTTCATCTCTCGCGATACATCTGCCGTTTCGGGGAAGTCGAATCTCTCTTCGAAATGGACGTTCCCTCGGCGACGAAGAGCAAATTCATTAGCGCGGCCGACAGCGGCAACACCCTTCGGAAGGCTGGTCCAGCCGATCTGAAAACGCTGCTCGTTTCGATTCACCTGGCCATCCTGAATCGCGCCAAGGCAGACGGCAATCCGTCGATCGACATGCTCGGCCGTCTGGCGGTACTTAAGTTCATTCGCACCGAACTGCAAGCGCAGTTTGCCAAGATTCTCGAACAGTGCCGCATGAAGTCGAAGGCGCTCGAGGGCGTACGGCAAATGAAGATGATGCAAACGCAGGAACTCGTTTCCTCGTTTCAGGTGCGCAAGAAAATAATTTTGCGGCGCGCCGGGCAGGAAATGTTCCGCCTGCTCCGCGAAATCGAAAAGGAGACGCTGTCCCGCACCCGCCGCTCGCTGCTCGGCGACCTGCCCGCGGATGGCTATCGTCTATTCCTCAATCCACTCATTCTCACCGAGGACGGGCGCGACGACTATCTCTGTGCCGAGCACTATTACATGTTCGGCAATTTCGACAAGGATCCCGACCGGTTTCCCAGCCTCCGCCAATTTGCGCTGAACTTTCTGCGCGAACTCGGATACGGCGAAAGCATCGACGACCAGCATCTTGAACAGGCGCTCAACGTTCCTGAAAATGCCGCAACTCTGGTGGGTGCCGGCAATGGCGAAGACCTCACCCAAAAGGATCGCCGCCGGCAAGACCGTCTCGACATCTGGGCGCGCATGCTGCAACGCGAAGGTGTTTTATCTTACGTGGTTGCTTCGTATGAAGCGGTTCCGCTGCTCGCCGAGTATGCTCCGCGCGTGAATCCGCAACAGATCAAGAATGCTCTCATCTATCGCGAGGAAGCGGGGCGTGTCGAAAAGATCATCGCAGAAAGCCGGCTGCATTCTGACCGCCTCTTTGCCGCCATCGGCCGCGTAGCCTCATGCCGCGGATCGGAGCGCAATCGTTTTGCGGCGCGCCTACTCCATGATCTCTTCTGCTATCACCGCGACCTTCGCGGGCTGGAAGCCGTGAGTGCCGGTTTTGACAGCATCAATCTGGTGACCGATCAGAAGGTTCGCGAACTCTCCACCCTCAACGGGATGCTTTACGAATTTCTCCCGCCCGAAGATCAGAAGCCGGCGGAGGATCGAGTGGTGCACCACGTGATCCTGAAGGCGGACGTGCGTGACTCTTCACGCCTTACCCGTTCCCTGATGGAGAAGGGCATGAATGCCGCATCTTACTTCAGCCTCAACTTCTATGATCCAGTGAACAAGTTGCTCGCGAAATACGGCGCAACCAAAGTTTTCCTCGAAGGCGACGCCATTATTGTTGCGTTGCTTGAGCGCGAGGGCGAAGCGATGGTGAGCGTTGGCCGGACCTGCGTTCTGGCATGGGAGATTGTTAGCCTGCTGCGGGAGTACAACGAACTCTTAGAACGCTCAGGTTTGCCGCCCATGGAAGTCGGCCTCGGCATTGCCTATCATGATTCGGCTCCGCTCTATCTGATGGACGGTGAGCACCGCATCATGATCTCCGATGCGATCAACGAAAGTGATCGTCTTTCCTCTTGCAGCAAACGCGTTCGCAAGAAAATCGCACCTGAAGCCGGAGTCTTTCAGGTGTACTCGGTTCTGATCGGAGGTGGAAACGGTCACGATGTCGCGAGCGCGGACGGTGGTGTCGAAGATATGCGTCTGAATTACAACGTCGGCGGGATCTGTCTGAGTGAAGAGGCGTTCACAAAACTTCAAGAAGAGATTTCGTTGTCGCCCTGGGCGGTGGACGCCGGCGAACCGGGATTTGCCGGACCGTGGGTCGATCAGCAGCGAGAATTCTTTGTGGGGACCGTGCCCATTGCGAACGGAGTCTTCCGCAAAATCGCCATCCGCAAGAACCGCATTGCCCAGGTGGATGTACGAGATCTGTCAATCCTGCGCTGGACGGACCGTTACTACTACGAAGTTTGCGCAAATCCCGCAGTGTATGCGGCCTTGCCCGGAGAAAAATCAGCAACCGCTTCACGCTGACTTGTCTGACTTTCGCCCCGCCAGTTAGAAATTTCGCCGCACCCGGAACGGAATCTTCACCACTGCTTCCAGAGCCACCGCTTTCCCGGCCCGTTCCGCAGGCACGAACTTCCAGCGCGCGAGAGCCTTCTCCGCGTAGGCATCCAGACGATCGTCGGGACTGTTCAGCACCTTGATCTCGCCCACCTTGCCATCTGAATGAATGACCGCATAGAGCGTGACCATGCCATGCACGTTAGCGCGGATCAACTCCAATGGATATCCGGGGTCGGAAGTCTCGGTGGCAACCGGAGCCAGCAAATCTCCTTCTTTGTCTCTGCGTCCAGCGGCCAACTCCGCAAACCTGATGTCCCAACTGCCGGTTGAGGAATTCAGATTCGGCATATTGAGCGTCATCGCATAAAAGCGCTTGCCGCCAAAAACCTGGCGATCCATGTCGGTGATTTTGTCTTCCGCTACAGGAGCGGCCACGCGAGCACCAGTCCGCGCGCCAGCCGGAGACGACAGGCTGGCGGTTTCACGCGAACCGTCACCGCTGTTGCCATCAGAATCTCCGTTCGACGACCCGTGACCGTTGCGCTCGATGGGCGAAACGGAACCCGACTTTGCAGCATCCACCCGCAAGCCAGCCGGAAGCGAGCCATTCCGTCCGTTCGAGCCGCCGTTGCTATTGCCATGCGTGCCCGAGCTCTTCGAATCGGATTTCGATCCGACTAGGTCGGGAGTGCCGGCAGCGCCCGGTTTCCCCTGCGGGTTCGCCGAGAAATTTTCCCGGCGGTTCCCTCCCGGCACAACCACCGGTCCAGTCGGCGCCACGGGATGGATTCCCAAGGCGATGATTCTTCCCGCCGCACCGCTGCCGCCAGAGGCAGCCATGCTTGGAGGAGGTCCAACCGCCTGCATGCCGCCACCAGGAAGCGTCCCCGATCCACGCGGCGCGAGCGATCGCTGTTCGGAAAGCGCCAACAGAGGCGCTGGCGCGACCACGGTGCTCGCTCCAATGTTCAAATCGCCCGTGTGCCGCTTCGATTGCGTCAATTCCGGAGGCGGTTCCACAACCGCTGTCTCCGGCCCGGTCAATCCGCGGGTGTGTCGGTTCGTCACCTCCGGAGGTGGCGCGATAATATCCGTCTTCATCGCTGTTTGCACCACGCGGTCTTGCGCAAACTGCACGTCTGGTGCGGGTGCGATGACTTGAGTTTCCGGTGCTACGAGACGGTTCGCCGAGGCGCGAGTCGCATCCAGCGGAACGGCTGGAACGATCGCGCCCGTCGCCACGATGTTCGGCAGCGGTACGTCCTTATTCAGCTTGAGATCAGGCGGAACGACAATGGTTTGCGACCGGTTATCGGCTTCCCTCGGCACGGAAAGGATCGGCTGCTTCGCGTAGACCGGATCACCCTTCTGTGTTTTAGGAGCCTCCGAAGCTCCAGTGTCGAGCGGTGGCAGATACTCTTCGGGAGAGTATGTCACCAGCGACGACCGGTCGAAAGCCGGGCGATCCAGAATTTTCTGCTGGCGAAGCCAGGAGAGGGAAACCGTCCAAATGAGCCCTAAAGCGGCCGCATGCAGAACAACGGACTGCACGAAACGACCCCAGGGCAGCTTTTGCTGCACGAAGACGTCCCGCCACAGATCCATCTCCAATTCCGACTTAGCGGGTACTTCGGCGGGATGAAGAACTGTGCGCACTCCGCTGCGAAATTCCGGGCTTGCAGGATCGTGCTCTACCAGTAGCTTCAACAGGTCTTTCCCAGGGGATTCCATCAAGGCTCCAAATCAGTTTCTAGCCAACTCCACGACGGTGCCCCCGGAAGGCGGGATCCGCGACCCTTATTGCTGGCGGCCACGGATGGCTACGCGTTCCAGCGATTATAACTGACCACGGAGCGTTCAATCACAGCCGGTTGTACCTCGTCCGCGCCTCACCGGCGGCCGCTATACTAAGGTTTCGTAGCTGTTTTATGAGGCGCCCAATGTTGATTCCGTCGAGCCGTCGCTACTCGCTGCAAACTGTGTGTTTTCTTCTTCTTGCTTGGATGCTTGCCGGAGCCCAGACGAAGCCCGCTGGGCAAAAAGCAGACGGGCAGAAGGATGCCGCGCACTCCGCCCCTGCTCGACCCCTGCCGGGCTCGGAATATTCGGGCATGTACAGTTTCCTCCGCGAAGGCGAGTTCGTGCAGGTGACCGTCGAGGAGGGCCGCGTGACCGGCTTCGTTTCGCGCTTTGGCGACTCGGAGAGCGATCGCGGCGACTTCCTTGACCATTTTTTCAAGTCGGGCAAACTCGATGGCAACCAGCTCGCATTCACGACCGAAATTGTGCATGGAGTCTCCTTTGAGTTCAAAGGCACCATCGACCGTGGAGATGGGAAGAATCCCGGCGACGAGGCGTACTACGTGCTCAAAGGATCTCTCGCAGAAATCAATACCGATGAAGCCAAGAAAACATCATCCCGATCTCGCGAAGTAGCCCTGAAGAGTTTTCCGCAAGATCTTGCTCCCGCGGAGAAGAGGTAGGCGCACCTCTGGATCGTGCATTCGCCGAGCGTCACGAAAACGTACATATGTCGTCTGGCACTTGACATCTGGAGCTAACCGCCGCAAAATATCGGCCAATCGGGTCAAAACGCCCACCCGGTCTGGAGAGTTGAACAACCCACGTTTATGACGCCTAGCCAGCCGTCCCAGTCCCCCCAGAAAAAGTCTGCCCCTGGGCAGTGCAAGCATCCGCAGGTCCAAATCGTCTCGCGCGACGAGGAATCCGAGTACGTGGAGTGCAAGGAATGCGGCGAGGTCTTCGAATCCAGCGAACTCAAGGATATGGCGATCGAGGAAAACAAGGCTCCGGACGAAGAGTGAGCCCCCGCACCAACGCGTCTAGCGAATCCTGATTACCAAGTTTTCTGCAGAATCCACCCAAAATTTCTTCCCCGGCGGAATGACCGTCGTCGCACTGTACTCCGTGACGATGGCCGGTCCGCGCATTGATCGGCCCGGAACAAGGCTGCCACGATCAAAGACCGGCGTGGCGACGTTCTTACCTTCAAAGAACACGCGGGCGCGTTCGACCTGTGTGGCGTGGGCGCCCTCCCCCGCGAAATGCCTGCGCTCTACAACCCGTTTTCTTTGAGCAGACTGTAGCTCCGCCCGAAGGGTTTTCAATCTGGCGCGCAGTCGCACTGTGACCAGTTCGATCTCGCGTTCAGGATGGTGATAACCGTAGCGCCGCTGATGCTCTTCATGAAAACGCGCCGCGACGTTCTTCGCAGCCGGCACGTTAATTTCATAGCCCTGGCCGCGATATCGCAGATCAAGACTCCTTTCAAAGTGAGGAGTACCATCCCACATCTCCACGCGAAATTCCTTTCGCGCTGCCGCCTCCAGTGAGCGGAATTCTTTTTCCAGCCGCATCCGCGCGAAGTCTTCGGCGAAGCGCCACAGCAACGTGTGCGAATAGTCTTTAACCACGTCGCTGACCAGGATTCCAAATGCCGAAAGTGCGCCCGGCCGCGCCGGAATCATCACCGTCGGAATGGCCAGCGCTTCGGCCAGTTCGCAGGCATGCAGGCCTCCAGCTCCTCCGAATGCCACCAGCGCAAAATCGCGAGGATCGTATCCCCGCTCGATCGACACCACGCGCAACGCCCGCTCCATGTTGGCATTCACCACTCGAACCACCCCCGCCGAGAACTGTTCGACGCTTAAGCGAGATGCCTGCTTCTTCAGCCACGCAGAAGTAATCTTCCGCGCTCTTTCGACGTCAAGCGTAAATTCGCCGCCAAGAAAGCGGTTGGGGCGAAGCCGTCCTAGCAGCAAATTTGCATCCGTCACTGTCGGTGCGGTCCCGCGGCCGTAGCAGATCGGTCCCGGATCGGCGCCGGCTGATTCCGGTCCCACTCGTAGCGACCCCCCGGCATCGAAGCGAGCCAGTGATCCGCCGCCCGCGCCCACGGTATGAATCTCCAGCATCGGCACCCCCACGGGGAGACCGGCCACTTCGGCCTGTCCGCTGGCCTGCACCTCGCCTTGCACCGCCGCCACGTCGGTCGAGGTTCCTCCCATATCAAACGAGAGAATCTTGCGAAACCCGCTGCGCGCCGCCATCGCCGCCGCTCCCACCAGTCCACCGGCGGGGCCGGACAACACGGTGCGCACCGGTTCGCGCGCCGCCGACTCCAGCGCCGTGATGCCACCGCTCGACTGCATAACGAAAATTCGCGCGTTCTGCTTCACGTCCGCGCCGGAGCCCGCACTCGACTCCGCGACCCGCTGCGCGAGTTTCTCCATGTAACTCTGCATCAGTGGTTGCAGGTACGCGTTGACCACTACCGTGCTGGTGCGTTCGTACTCCCGGAACTCGGGAAGAATCCGGTGTGAGACCGAAAGCGGCTTCCCCAGATCATCCAAAGCTGCAGTCACCAAGGCTTCATTCTCCGGATTAGCAAATCCGAACAAGAATGAGATGGCAATCGCATCCGGATCCGCACGCTGCACCGCCTCGCGCAGCAGATCCAGTTCTGCATCAGAGGGCTTCTTCAGAATGCGTCCTTCACTATCGACTCTTTCTGGAACGCCGAGTCTCAGTTCGCGCGGAACCAGCGGCGCAATCCGGTCAAAGAAAAAGTCATACAGCCGAGGACGCGCCTGGCGACCGATTTCAATCACATCCTCAAATCCTGAGGTAGTAACCAACGCAACGCGCGCACCTTTTCTCTGCAGCAGGGCATTGGTCCCAACGGTAGTGCCGTGCAACAGTGTCAGGGGAGCGTGCGATCCAGCAATTTTTCCCAGAGCCTCGGCAATCGCCCGCGATGGATCGTCAGGCGTGGAGAACACCTTCAGAGTTTTGATCGCCCCATCTTCCACCCAGACGCAGTCGGTGAATGTGCCGCCCGTGTCGATGGCGATGCGAACTTCGGCATGTGGTGCGCGACGCATGAAGAGGGAAGACTATCATTGCCGGTCCCAAACCAGAATCCACCACGGAGACACGGAGGCACCGAGAAAATCAAAAGAAAGGAAAAACCTTGATTTTGCAGATTTGAGGTTTTCTCCTTGTCTCCGTGCCTCCGTGGTAGGTGTTGGCCTCGTGTTGCCCGTGCCCGAAGCATAATCGCCTCCGACCCACGACGTGCCGTATTCTGAAACAGTGAATGCGCGGACCTGGAAGGCGTGGCTTGTTCCCGGCGGCCTGTTGCTGGCGCTAATGGCGGCGCTCGTCAACAGTTCTGTGTTCGGTCAAGTCGCGCCCTCGCTGTCTTTTTATTACCTCGCAGTTTTCGTGGCCGGATTGCTCCTGGCGTGGCGTTTCAATTCCAGCCGAGTTCTTTTCAGCCTGCTGGTCTTGCTGCTCGCGCATCGCGCCGTCAATTTCTTCGCGAGCGGTCAGGTGCACACTGGTCCAGGGCAGAGAGCGGTTACGCTTGTGGCCTTGCTGATCCCGCTGAACTTCATCGCCTTCGCGACCATGCGGGAACGAGGTCTGAGCGTCGCCGGAATCGCTCCGCGTTTTGGCTTGCTGTTCCTTGAATCGGTTTTCTTCGCGATCATGTGTCGTCCTGAAAACAGTCCAGCTATTCCGCATTCTTCGAAGGCCAATCCGATCCCGCTCTGGATTCTGTTGAGCTTTGTGGCCGCCATCGCAGTATTCGTCCACCGATTTTTCAAGAGTCGCAGGCCAACCGAGCCGGGATTCGTTTGGTCGGTGAGCGCCGTTTTCCTGTGGCTGCAATTTGCCCCCACTGGCAAGCCCGCCGATGCCTACGTCGCCACCGCGGCGCTCATTCTTGCCGCTTCGCTGATCGAGACTTCTTACGTGCTCGCCTATCACGACGAACTCACCGGCATTCGCGGACGACGCGCCTTCAACGAGTCTCTGCTCTCGCTCGACGAGCAATACGCCATCGCCATCGTCGACATCGACCACTTCAAGAAATTCAACGACACCTACGGTCACGATGTCGGCGACCAGGTGCTCTGCATGGTGGCCTCGCGACTGTCCGAGGTGGGAGGTGATGGCCAGGCCTACCGCTGCGGCGGCGAAGAGTTCGCCATCGTCTTTCGCAACACGTCCGCGAAAGATGCGTTTGCGCACCTCGATGCACTTCGCCAGGTCATCGAGAGATCTTCGTTTCACGTACGCGGCGCCGATCGAAGGGAAGAAAGAAGGGCGGCAAAGAATGCCGAGCCAAACAGCGATCGCCGCGCAACCGCGCCGGATCGCAGAAAGCCGGCTAGAAAAAAAGCAACGGTCCCGAAGCCGCCGCAGTTGCCTGATCATCTTTCCGTGACGGTCAGCATCGGCGTAGCCGAACCAAGCACGCGCTATCGCCAACCCGAGCAGGTAATCCAGTCCGCCGATCAGGCTCTCTATCGGGCAAAAGATAAGGGAAGGAATCGCGTAGAACTGGCGGCTCCAGTCCAGCTACAACTAGCCTTCGGCAAGCGTGCGAAAGTGAAGGGGCTGTGATTTGCGTTAAGAGGCATTTGTAACCCCCCCCAAAAAAAATTTGCGCTAAAGTGTTCACAAATAAGGACAAACTTCGCGATGCAATTATCGCCGCTTGTGGGATTGCTGTCTGTGATGGTGCTTACAGCGCGTTTGTGATGAATCCAAAACGCGAAAGGTGATTGGCGGCGAGTGGCATTCATCCGCGACGGTGGCGTGGCAATGGGTTTAGGAGACCGTGACGCGGACCGGCTGTTGGCAGCGGTTCTACAGGCGAGCGGGTTGTCCGCCGCGGATCGCGCAGCGTTGGGCGCTAACGGCACGGCTGAAGCCGTGAGTTTTCCCTCGTCGGGGGAAGATGTTAATCGCAGCGCTGAAAGCGCTGCGCCACCTAAGATAGAACTTTTCAACAACCTTGCGGGTCAAAAGCAAAAGCAGCGGGCGTGGGCGCCCGCTCCACACGTGCTCACAGATTGAAACAATGCCTTGTGCTACCATGCCCCGCAAGTTTTGGGAACACAGGAGGAATCATGGCCGCCGAACTCAGGCCGCTTAGTACCGGAGAACTGGTTGACCGTGCGTTCTCCCTGTACCGCAGAAATTTTGCATTGTTCCTGGGCATCTTCGCTCTCCCGCATCTGGTGGTCTTCGCCTTCCAATGCTGGGGGCTTACCCTAGGGACAACACTTACGGGAAGATTGATCTTCTTTAGTCTGGAAACGGCGCTACTGAGCCTGGTGGTTTCCGCCGCTTCTCAGGCGGCTACGGTGATCGCAGTTTCGAACGTTCACCTCGGTCGGCCGGCAGGAGTTTGGGATTCATTCTCAAGAGTCAAAGGCGAGATCTTCGGCGTGATCGGTCTTTCGCTTGCCGTCGGCTTTCTCGTCGTGTTGGCGTGCCTTGCCTTGATTGTCCCCGGGATCTTGCTGGCGATAAGGTGGTCTTTGGCCGTCCCGGCAAAGGTTCTGGAGGGCACGGACGTTGGAGGCGCAATGTCGCGCAGTTCCCAACTTACCAAGGGCAGCCGCGGCCGCATCTTCATCATCTGGTTCTTAATCATTGTGCTCAGCGTCGGTCTGGGTTTCCTTCTGCGCTGGCCGATCGAACTCGCGGCAGGAGTTAAGTCGTTAGCCGCGCTGCAACACGCTCCAATCGGATACCGGGTCGCACATTTGGTCGTGATGTTCATCGCCCAATGTCTGGTCGGTCCACTGGCGACCATCGCATTCTCGTTGCTTTATTACGACGAGCGGGTGCGGAAGGAAGCATTTGACCTGCAACTGATGATGCAATCTCTGGACGCACCTGCACTGGGGACGGTCCCGGCATAACACAAGCGACTGAACCTGTGGCGCGGGCGCCCTCGCTGCTCTATTGGCGAAGTTACTTCGCCGCCACCACCTTAAGCTGAGAGTCGGCTACCTGCGCTTTCACTTTTCGTAAGGTCTCGCGCGTCTCGCGGATCTCAGCCTTCAGGCTCCGCATTGCTGCGGTTTGCTCCCGAAGCTGATTCTGCTGCTGCTTGATTTGCCCCTGCTGCTCCTTGATCGCATTCAGCATCGCCCAGATGATGGGATCGTTATTCACCAGCAGATAGCCTTTGCTGTTCTCCGTGACTGCTTCCGGAATAACTCGCTGCACGTCTTGCGCTACCACCCCAACGTGTTCGTCCGTATCGCGAATGCCCATCGCATTGTCGGGCCGGTAGCGATAGCGAACCGGATTGAGCTTCAGAACCTGGCTCAGGCCGGAGTTGAAGCTGCCATTAAGGTTCTTGAGACGGCCGTCAGAGAACGTACCCCACGAACCGCCTCCCGGCTTGTCGGCACTCCCGTTCACGCTAAGAAGATTGTCCGGCATGATCGTACCGATGCCCACGTTGCCGGCGCTGCTTACAACGAGCCTGGTTAGCGATGCGGTGCGGTCATAAACGGCAAAGTTCCCGGCACCGACGCCGGCGGTGCCGCTGCCGGAGTCAATCCAGTACTCTCGACCGCCGCTCGCTGTGTTTTTCACCGCGAAAGCGGCGTCGCTACCGGTGCTGACCATCGCCATTTGCGCGTCAAATGCTCCCGGAGCATCGACCTCCAGGACGTATTTGGGCGCGGTGGTGCCGATTCCAACGCTGACACTGGACGTGGCATGATTCACGCCAGCGATGCTGCCAAGCACCAGGGCGTTGCTCTCGGCCACCTCAGATTGGGCGCCGATCGCGGTGGCATTACTCAGAGTGCCTGTTCCCAGAGTAGCTTGTGACCCCACAAACGAGTCCATGCTCCCAGTCACATTGGAACTGTCGCTCGGAAATCCGGCGTCGAAGCCGATGGCCGTATTGCCGCCGGCGCCAGTGGTTACTTGTCCGAGGGCGAGGGCTCCGACGGCTGTGTTGGTGCCGCTGGCGAGGGAGTTGGAATTGAGCGCATATTGCCCGACGGCGGTGTTGTATTCGGCTCCCTCCGCGGCGGGGTTTCCTGCGAAGCCCAGGAAGGCATTTCCGGGTGAGGGATTGCCGAATGCGAAGAGAATCGTTCCAAGGTAAAAGCTCGTTCCTGATACCGACCCCTCCGCGCTCACGTTTCCGCTCACCGACTGATTGCCGGTGAAGATGTTGGCAGCGTTCAATTGCGCGTAGCGAGCGTCGGTGAGGCTGGTGTTCAGCTTCAGGGTAACGTTGCCACTGGTGCCGCCACCGGTGAGATCGGTGCCGGCCGTTACCCCCGTGATCGTTCCCGTCCCCGCGGATGTGCAGGCCCATGCACTGCCACTCCACTGCAGCACCTGATTCTTCGAACAGGTATTCGTCAGAGACAGGTTCAGCGCGCCGCCAGTCCCACCGCCAATCAGGCCACTGCCGCTGGCCGTCGTGACTCCGGTGATCGTGCCGTCGCCAGCGAACACAACATCCAACTCGGGAGGATGGCTCGTCGTTGTGCTCTCTTTGCTGTCGAACGTAGCATTGAATGAACCAATCGCAACCAGCGCAATGCCATTGTTCGTCGAGGGAGTGTTCACCCAGCCCTGCACCGTTGAAGTAATCGGAATAAGAATGTATTGGTTCTTGTCCGCAGTGGTGATTGGCACGTTGGAATCGATCACGCTTCCGAGGGCCGGCGCAAGGTCGTAGGTGATTTTGCTCTCTGACCACGTGCCGTTCACGGAGTACAACTCAAAGCTGCCGGCCGTGCTTACCGCATTGACATACAGCTTCAACGTGGCTTGGCTGATCGCAGCTCCGGTTGGGACCGACGACAGATCAAATTGAATGTAGGTTGCCTGCGTGGCCCCATCAACATCAAGCAGCGTCTTGGCGCCGTAGTTCGTGGTTGGAGCGGCGCTGTTCGTGTACGTGTCGGCGCTCGGCGTAATCTGCGCCTCGGTGCGGATCGACCAACATAGAATAGAAAGCAGCAGTACCACCAACCCTGTCTTTGAGTTCCTCATTGCACGCTCTTTTCGACACAATCGGATTTAGGTGCGAACAAAAGCTGGTACGGAAAGTAAGGTTCCAGGCAAAATAGGAAGGTAAATGTGCCCAAAACGTGGGAAGGATTATGTTTGCTGGTCGTTAGTCCTGTCAATCTGCAAATTGTTGCAGTCGCAACGCGAGGGCCTGATTTGCGACCCGGAGCGCCCCGGCCCAAGAAAATGAATTTTCAGGCAGGAAAAATCGGAGAAATTTGGGATCACCACTCCGGCAGATGGATCAAGAACAGAATCGCCGTCGCACCCAGCGGCAGGAGCAGACCCGCGCGCAGACTTCCGGTTGCGTGCGAGATCATACCTACCATCCACGGAATGACCGCGGGCCCAACCGACGCGAGCGAAAACAGGACTGCGCCGATGCTGCGAGCGGCGACTCCGAAGCGCTGCGAGAGTTGAGCCACCGTGATGGGATAAATGGTCGCGAAACTTAGTCCTGTGATCACGGCACCGACAGCGACTCCAACGAGTGACGGAACCAGTACCATCAAGGCGATGCCCGCTGCTCCTGCTCCGTAGCCAGTTTGTAGAACGCGGCGCTCGGGGAAATGCCGCAGAAACACGCTGCCCAGCGCGCGTCCGAGCGTCAGCGCTGAATAGAAAAATGCTGGCATGATTGAGGCCATCGCGGCCCCACGCGCTCCCATGCGCGAAACATAGGAGCCGATCCACCCGCCGACTGCGGTTTCGGCTCCAGGATAGAGAAAGAACGCGGCCACGAAGATCCAGATCACAGGAAGCTTCACCAGGTCGCGCCACGATGCCGAGGCCGCTGCCTCCGAGCGCGACGCAGCCGCGGGGAACGGCAAATTGCGCATCGAGAGCGCTAGAAATACGAGGGCCCCAGCCACGGAATAGAGGAACAGAGGAAGCAATTTGTGGGCTGCCGACCACGCCACCATCAGCGCGCCAAAGACGGCCCCAACGCCCCAGAAAAAATTCAGTAGACTTACCGCGCTCGCTCTCGCGTTTACGCTCGAATTGGAGCCAACTCCAGCCCCGATTTCAGCAATCAGCAGATTGTCTGCCGGAACGATCAGCCCGATCCCAAATCCAAAAACGGCGACCGAAATCATCCCCAGCCAGAGCGAGCCTTGATAGAGGGTAGCCGCACCGCAGCCCATCATGGTCAGGCCCAAAAGAAAAGCTGGACGAAATCCCCACCGCGAAAGAAAAACTCCAGAAAACTGGACGCCGACCAATACCGCCAGGAACTGCACCAGAAACAGATTTCCGGCTTGAACGTCATTCATCGCCCAGCGCGCGATCAGGATCGACAACAGTGGGCCCAACAGCGTCTGGAGAATACCGGTCGGCAGGAAGGCGATCTGGCCGGCGAGAACCAGTTTCCGGTTAGCGGAGTTCTGAGAAACCTCAGTTTGACGGCTAGCCATGCGAAAGAGAAGTCCCCGACAGAGGAGACAGGCCTTCAGCATAACGTACCAGCACAGAAATCGACGCCGAGTGAGTGAACAAATCCGCCGGATTGGGTCGAAGGGAAGCGGCCAGTGGTAAACTATAAATCTGCAACGCCGGAGGGGTGGCCGAGAGGCTGAAGGCGGCGGTTTGCTAAACCGTTATACGGGCTAACACCTGTATCGAGGGTTCGAATCCCTCCTCCTCCGCCAGTTCTAAAGCACTTTCGCGAACTGCGATCCGTTCTGCAATCCGTTAGTCCGACCCACGCGGTGACATCGCTAACCCAACGACCTTTGTGTGAGCTCTGGCCATCTCGTCAGTGACGACATCCCCATAGACGTTCATGGTCGTACGAATGTCGCTATGACGCATTAGCTTCTGCTGTACCGCAATCGACGTTCCCACCGCGTCCAGCCATGAGCGGTAGCTGTGGCGTAGAGTGTGAGTCGGGACCTTGCCGATTCCCGCGCATTCTGCCGCTCTGTGAAACAGGCGTAAGACCTGCGTATACGACCACGGCAAGCGTCCAAGCTGAGCCGGGGATGCAAACAGCCAATCTCCATCGGCGCGAAAGTCAGCCGCCTGCTTCCACGCCTTCAGCCTTGCCAGCAGTTCGGGATCAATGCTCATTTGTTTTTGCGAGTAGATTGTTTTCACGTCATCGACCTGTTGCCGAACAATTGCACGTTCAATTCGCAATTTGCCGTTCAGCCAATCTACGTCGCTCCACTTCAAAGCAAGACATTCACTGATGCGCAGACCAAAACACACCGAAAGCAGTGCCATAGTGCGGAACGGCTCCTCAAGCTTGTTTACGAACTTGCGGAACTCATCCACCGTCAGGCTCCGTGGTTGGCGGGTTCGCTTCGGTCGCCCCTTTGACTACGACAAGATCAATGGGATTCCGCGAGATATCGAGCAGACCCGCCCACATCGCGAAGTCGAGCAGTATATGTAGCAGGTTCCGAAGGTGCGATTTGCTTTTCGGAGCCAACTGCAACTGCCTCAGCCAAAGCTCTACGGGCCGAGGCTGTACTTCACTGATGGGCTGATCTCCCCATTGCGGAAGAACATAGTTGTTCAGCCAAGAGCGATACACTCGCGCCGTGGAATAGCGCGATGGCATTCGCTCTGTGCAATACCGTTCTGCTATCGACCTCACTGTGGGACTGCTCGCAACTTCTGACTTCGGAGTTTCGATTGGCGTGGTGAATACCTGCGCTGCTTGCCAAGCTGCTCCCTTGGTTGGATATTCTGCCAAGGTGCCAATTTGTTTCGACCGGCGCTTTCCGTCCACCCACCACAGGAAATTCCAAGTTTTTCTTCGTTTGTCAAAGACCACACTACCCGTTTTGTGCCGTGCTGCCCTTTTCATTGCTCCATCCTTTCGGCAGGGCGCACGGATGGCGCTCTGGATGGTAGCACGGACGATTCCAGAAGGGCAGCATCTAAGTCCGTCTGGCGAAAGCGCCACACACGGCGTTTGGTGCCGGACAACGCAAACGCTTTCACCCTGCCTTGTCGGACCCAGAGCAGCAGGGTACGGGGCTTGACCTTCAGGTGATGGGCTGCCTCGCTAGCTGTCAGCCATTCGAATTGATTATTGGCAGTCATCTTGTTTTGTAGTGCCTTGCTGTTGTGCTGTTAGCGTGAGGAATGCAATCGCAGCAATCAGTACGACGCCCACGATCAGCACTGCTCCAATAATGGTGATCTTCATTTCGGCTGCTCCCACGGGACGATTGCATCGCAGTTTTTCTTTGGACAGCGAAAGCCTTTCAACCCGCCGTCGAAAACGCTCGTCTTGATGAGCTTTGGTTCGGCCCAAAACTCCTGGCCGCACTGCGGGCACACGAGGCGATAGAGCCGCTCCATTTCTCGCAGTCGAGTGAGTAGGCTATCGGTGTTGGTTTGTTGCAATAGGCGACGAAATTCCCCAATACCCGCAGGCCCACGGACGAAGATTTGCACACCGCAGGGATCGCAAATCAGATATGGTTTGTCCTTCTTTGTAATCTTGACCTCCCGCACCTGCATACATACGGGACAAGGAAACATCGACTTACCGTTGACAGCTACCATCGGACCAACACCTCCGCGATAACGTTATGGATGACGCTGGAAACCAGCGTCCCGTCTCAAACTATAAGGGCAGTTTTCCGGTTAAACCCCGAATCCGCTTGACGAGAACACCACGCACTGATTGCCGTGTTCCGTTGAATTCGGGAGCGTTTATCGGAAATCTTCCGTAAAATTAACCTTAGTTTGTGGGGATGTTTCCGCAAAAATGCGAAAAGGCAAAAGAAGCCCAAAAACCGCTGTAATTCCTCTTGACAGGTTTTCCGACAAACGGGGCAGAGGACGCCCGTCAAGGGTGCGGCCCAGCGAGATTCGAGGTCGTGCCGACAATTACCGATTCATCTTTGGACAGGTATGGGACCGACTATCACCCAGGCTTTTGCAAGCAACAACGGATCAAGAAGTCATTGATTCATTCTTGGAAGGTGCGGACCCTTATGCCCAGGAGTTTGTACCGTCCTTGGCGAATCTCATTCTCCGCGTGTTACGCGACCCGAAGTTTCCAAAACGACCCGAAGCGCAAATCAATTTCTGGGCTGATTCATTGGCCGCGCTTGGCTATGTCGCCCCCCGAAGCTCCCGAGATATTTGCCAGAAAGAACGAAAGAAAGAAGAACGTGCCCACCGCATTCTTCGTTTTGAGTACTATGTCGAGTGTTCATGTGGTTTCAAAGGGCGATCACAGAATCACGCTTGTCGGAAATGCGGGGCGGAGATTAATTTTGGTTTTTCCGGGTTGAGAATTTAGAAAAATCACCTCGTTTTGTAGCTCTGCGTAACGTACGTACGTAACGTTAGCACCCTGGTTTTTCTTTTATTGGTCAGTGCCAATTGGCTGAGCGTTCCGTCCGGTGAGCAATAAACAGAAATCCCCGGCTATGAACCGTACGTGAAAAACGGCACTTCCTCCCCCTTTGATCTTGACAGTCGGCGGCACCTCCGGTATTTTTGCGGGTCTACCAAGTTTAATCCCTGGGTTCGAGGGGGCGCGGGGAGCCGTTATCGACTTTGTGTAGAAATTTCCGAGCGCTGTCGCAACATAAATTGCGTCGGAACGGGAAACAATGACTCGTCCACGGGTTGTAGGTTGCCTCCTCTCTTGTCCGGTACTTCTTAACGTTCTCGCGGCTCCTTCGTCGCGACTATCTCAACTACTCCTTAGCGTCATTTCAATTTGTTCGCCGGATCGGAATCCGCCTTGTGCAATTCCAGCGGCAGAAAAAGGAATCAACATGACGAATTTAGAAGCCAGAAGTGCATACAGAGTCCTGTCAGTCGCGGGTTCTTCCATTGTTGTTCTCGTCTTCATAATGGGAATGTCGGTGTTTGCCAACGCGGCGACACACGTTCCCGAGCGTGACAGCGCGGCCATTAGCACGTTGCAGAATGCGATCACAGCTTTGGGTGGCGCGAACGTTATCGGTTCCATTCAAGACTGCATCCTGACAGGGTCGTTCCAGTACAGCGACGGCTCAACCAAGAATTTCAACTGGACGATTGCGGGCGTCGAATTTCGCAGGGAACTGGACTTCCCGAACGGCGGAACCAGCGTCTTCTACAGCGGACACGGATCTCCAGCCTGGACGCGCAATGGAACGACTTCAGGACTCCATTATCACGTGGCGAGAGCGAATGCTCCTCTCTATTTGCCGCCTTATGTGTTGTTCCAAGAGCTAAACAATTCTGTGTATACGCTTAAGTATGTTGGAACAGTGCAACTCAATGGCAAGAACGCTGTGCAGGTTCACATCAGCGATGATTCCGATGCCTTAGGGACGCTGGTGACCCCACAAGAATGGTATTTTGACCCGGTTTCCTTTCTGCCTTTAGAAGTCCAATTCCGGCAGCCTTCCAACGAGAACGCAGCCGACTACACTAATGCGGTATTTGCCTTTGCGCCATTCGCTGCGGTCAGTGGAATTCTGGTCCCGACCACAATTACCTACTCACAAGACAACGCTCCAAACATGATGATCACGATTGGCTCCGTCACTCTTGATTCGGGTGTTTCCCAAAACGTTTTCAACCCGCCGCAGGGAGGGGGTCAATGAACCGCCGCGCCATCATCTCTTTTGCAGCAATTGTTCTGTTTGTAGTGGTACTCACAGGATTGTCCTTGGCCCAGGACCCTGACGACGTGCAGCAAGGCATCAAAGCGTACGGAACGTACAGAGGCGGAGACATTGATTCGGTCAGTATGACCAATGGCAATTTGACGCTAGACATTCCGGTGATTTCATACCCTCAGCGCGGAAAAGTACACCTTGGATACAAACTCGTTTACGGCGGTAATAAGACACTTCAGCAAAAAATAGTCTGTCTCCTTGATGTGTGCACCACGTATGTCTACAACTTTGCGGGCGGCGTAGGATTGAGCCCGGATCAAGGATTCACGATAAGGCAGCCCGTGTTCATACAAGTGACTGGGACGCAGGTAGGTTTCAATAGTTTTTCGATGGTCGGGACCGACGGGGCGAGTCATCAATTAGCCGCGTTGAACGGGTCCTTGTCCGAGACTCTTGATGGAACCGGTCTTCAGGTTTCTTCCTCAGGCACGAACCCGCGGGTATTGGACGCGGATGGCACCGAATACATCCCTAGCACCGCCATGCTCGAAGACGGCAATGGCAACCAAGCGAATATCCTAGTTGGGAAGGACACCGTAGGTAGAACGGTCCCGACTTTAACAACGGGAGGCACGTGTCCAAGCGGTCCCCTTCCAGTTGACCGGGCGCAGTCATGGACCGGTCCAGGCCCCAATGGAGCTCAGTCAACATTTATCTTGTGCTATGCGAAAGTGAATGTCGTGACCGTCTACGACATAACTGATGCTACGGAGACGACCGCAGACAAAGATTTTCTTCAAAGCTTCGTGTTGCCTAATGGCACCTCCTGGACATTTCAGTACAATGCGGGAACAGGCGATCTGACCCAAATCACATTCCCCACCGGGGGCACTATTTCGTACCAGTGGGAGGACGGTGGCAGTTGCAATGGCCTCCAAGTCCCGCCTCGATGGTTGGCCTCGCGTACCGCGAACGCGAATGATGGCACGGGAAACCATACGTGGACCTATTCATACACTGGCCCCACGACTGTTACCGACCCGCTCGGGAACAACACGGTCTACTCGAATTCTTACTTGTCCTTGTGCTCTGCCTACACGACTCAAGTCCAGTATTATCAGGGGGCTGTGCAGCCTTCGAATCTGCTGAAAACGGTATCCACGACGTACTCCAGGACACCGGGTCCATTTGCGCCTTCATTGAATGAGAACTACATTAATATAGTTCCGACGCAAATTACGACCACGTGGGCGAACGGCAAAACCAGCCAAGTGACGAAAACCTACGATGCGGGGTTTACTTTCCCCAGTCCAAGACCAAATGACAACACGGTATACACCGGGCTGTACGGGAAGGTTACGGTGGAGAAGGAATATGACTACGGCACGACCTCTGGAGTGCCCGGACCGCTAATCGGACAAACCAACACTAGCTACGCATGGCAAAGTCCGAATCCGAATTATGCCAACTACCTCGCCAACAACATGCTGAATCTGGTGTACTCGACCCAGATCACGGATGCGACAAACCAGAAAGCCTACACGCGATACGGATATGACGAGACTCCGCTTGTGCCTTCCGGCCTTGGGGCTTCTCAAAATCTTGATACCTCGGTCTGGACGGGCACATATCGCGGAAATCAAACATCAGTGAACCGTTGGCGGAATCTGCCGACAGTGGCGACCCTAAGCAGCACCACAACGTACTACGACACGGGAATGCCGCTCGTTGCGAAAGATCCGCTGACCAATCCGACGACCTACTTCTATTCGAGTACGTTCCAGGATGCATACGTGACCCAGGTCCAAAACGCCATAAACCAAAGCGTCTACTACAACTACGACTATGACACGGGGTTGAAGACCTCGACCACCGATCTGAACAGTCAAGTCACTACCGATAGCTATGACAGTAGTTGGCGTCTGACCAACGTTACCCGTCCGACGGGTGGAGGACAGACTTCTTTCTGCTATACGGACCTTAGTGCCTCGAACTGCGCTCAAGGCAGCGCACCGTTCCAGGTCGTGATCACAAAGGCGATTACCAGTTCGACCAACGAGATCGCTACTGCTGCGGTGGATGGCTTGGGAAGACTCGCGCAGACGCAGCTCAATTCCGATCCCGATGGCGTCACGTACACCCAGACTACCTACGACGCCATGGGACGAAAATCATCCGTTTACAATCCGACCCGCTGCTCTCCTCCGACGACCAATTGCAACTCGGAGACTACCTGGGGCTACAGCACGAACAACTACGACGCTCTCGGTCGCGTCACATCTGCTGTTGAGCAGGACGGCTCGACTGTCAGTACGAGTTATGCCTCTTTTCCCTGCACAACCGTCACGGACGAGACGGGGAAATCCCGCAAATCCTGTGTAGATGGTCTGGGACGCATGACCGGCGTTTGGGAAGATCCATCCGGTGTGGACTACGAGACGGACTATCAATACGACACCTTAGGCAATTTGCTCACGGTGACGCAGAACGGAAGCAATAGTTCCAACAAACGGAAGCGGACGTTTGGCTATGATTCGCTGTCTCGTTTGCTGAGCGCGAGCAACCCGGAGTCCGGGACAATCGCCTACACCTACGACGCTGATGGCAATGTTCTCACCAAGACAGCGCTCTCGCCGAACCAGCCATCGACAGGAACCGCGACGGTAACGACGACCTACGCTTATGAGCAGCTAAACCGACTGAAGAGCAAGAACTACTCCGACTCGTATGGGAGCAATCCCGCGACAGCAGGGGTGAACTACGGCTATGACGGAGTGGCCCTTACCGGCTGCACTACTAACCCTCCAGGGGACGCGGACAGCTACCCAGTCGGTCATCGCACGGCTATGTGCGACGGTTCGGGAGCCGCCTCATGGACGCATGACCAGATGGGCAGGACTCTGCAAGAGCGCCGAACGATTGGCACCGTTGCGGGCGATTACGACACGGACGCTTACAACCTCGACGGATCAGTGGCCAGTGTGACCACTCTGGGATACGGACTTACATACACCTACGGTGGTGCAGCTCGTCCTCTCACAGCTGCTCATTCTTCCGTGAAGTTTGTGCAAGGAGCCACATACGCGCCGCCGGGCGAGCTTGCCGGTATGACGATTGGCTCGGCAACCGGGTTCGCTGGAATTATCGCCAGCAACGCTTACAATTCGCGTTTGCAGCCGATTCTTCTTTCTGCCGGAGTCACCGGCCAAAATCCAGTTTTCAGCCTTTGCTACGATTTTCATCTGCATGTTGCGGTTACGAGACCGACACCCTGCTCTTTTTCAGCGAGTTCGGCAGGGGACAACGGTAATGCTTATCAGATTGTGAACAACCGCGACAACACGCGCACCCAGAACTTCACTTATGACTCGTTGAATCGCATCGTCAGTGGCTATTCCAGTGGCTCGCAATGGGGTGAGACCTTCACGATTGACGCCTGGAGCAATCTAACGAATCGCTCGCTGATTTCGGGCAAGACCAATTACGAGTTGCTAAATACCTCTGCCGGGACAAACAATCAGCTTTCGGGCCTGAATTATGACGCGGCAGGAAATGTGATCCTCAACGGTTCCGCATCATATTTTTATGATGCCGAGAACCGATTGATCGCCACGGCTGGATACTCGTATGTCTATGATGGAGACGGGCAGCGAGTGAAGAAGTGCACGGAAGGCACGACGCCGGGCACTTGCGCCAGCAGTGCCACGGGAACTCTGTACTGGAAGGGCATGGGAAGCGCTCCGTTGACGGAAACCGATTTGGCTGGGAATGTGCAGAACACGTACATCTTCTTCCACGGGCAACGAATAGCGCGGAGCGACAACTCTGGGGCAGTCCACTACTATTTCTCGGACCAGTTGGGATCTCACGGAGTTATTGAGAACGCGACCGCCAGCACGTGTGAGCAAGACATCGACTACTACCCCTACGGTGGCGTTGGAAACGACTATTGCCCAGGCGGAACGCAGCATTACAAGTTCACCGGCAAAGAACGCGATGCCGAATCCGGCCTGGACAACTTCGGCGCAAGGTACGATGCATCAAGCATGGGCAGATTTATGACCCCCGACCCGCTCTACATTGAAGCACACCGTTTGGTCGACCCTCAGCGGTTGAATCTCTACGGTTACGTTCGGAATAATCCGCTGAACTTGACGGACGCTACGGGCTTGGACGTCACTTGTACTGGGGACAAATGCACTGACTACCTAAAGGCTTTACAAAAAGACGTTTCGTTCAAGCTCGGCTACGACAAGGACGGAAAAGTCGTCACGCAGGGGGACATAAACAAAAAGGATCTCTCCAAGAGCGATAAAGCGTTTCTGCGCGCCATCGACGATTCGAAGCACCATGTGAGCATCAACGCGGTTGGCGGAGACAAAGATTCCTCTGTTTTCTTCGGTGCGTCGCACGGATCATCCCACACGATCAACTTCGACCAGACAGGTCTTCTCGATAGTCCCAAGAATGCGGGTGGCATGACATCTGCGGGGCTAGTCGGTCACGAGACCCTAGAAGGCTACGACGAAGCTAAGGGCTACAGCATGATGGAAGGTCACAACTGGGCTGCGGGCCTTGGGTTCCCAGGGTTCGACAAAATTACGCTGAGCACCGCTCAAGAGCAGAATGGCCTAGTGTTCGGCGTCACTGGAACGTGGCACGTGCAAGGAACGTCAATCAATGAGCAAATCCAAATGCGGTATGTAACGCCGATTCCGGAGGCTGACTTTAAACAGGGCAGAGGGCTTCCTGCGGCGAACTACCCTGTCAGCGTGGAGAAACAACAATGAAGACGCGCACTCTGCTACTGATAGTCCTGGCTGTATCGCTGTCTTGTGGTGTGGCAAGCGCCGCCGGTAAAAAAGCTTCGTTCAAAGGACGAATAGTCGCATATCGCCCTGCGGATAGGATGCAGGTTGTGTCGTTCGTCGCCAATAAAGAACTTCTGCTCTTCCAAACAGACGCGGCCAGCTATGCACTGTTGAAGATCGTTTACGTTCATCAGGGTTTCTCAGACTTGAAGGACGATGTCCTCTCGGGAGTGCAAGACATCTCCATCTCTGTCCGTAGAGACGCTTCTTGCGATCAGGTCCTAGCCGCGTTTGAAAAGGAGGCCCCCGCCGTCACACTTGAGAGTGGTGGCAGCAGTGCTGCTTCTACCGAACGAATCGTATTCGCCGCGTCAATGTCGCGCCCGTCCGCGTCGTATCGGATGAAGTGCTATGTGCTCAAGTCCTGGACTCCTGTCAAGGCGAGTCAGCCGTAGTCCGGGAGCACATAGCTGTGATGCAGATCTCGTAGAGACGCACTCCACAATTTGTACACTTTGGCGGGGTGGCGGACAGCTCGATCGGGGAGTAAGGGGGCGGCTCATAATTTTGAGACGGAGTACCCCACTTCTCGCGCTTTTCGAGAAATGAGCCACCCAAAAGAAACGGATCTGACCTCCTGATCGCGAGAGGCAAGAGTGATCGCAGTCCTTCTCCACGGATTTTCCTGCAAGTGGCCGTTCTGGTTGGCTTGTTGCGGGCTTTGTGTCCTTCTGCTCGCAAGCAGCGTGAGCGCACAGACGGCCACTCGGGCCCCTGCTAGTCTAGTAGTACTCCAAGCTGCCGACGGCCAATCCTCATCTGCGCGTCGAGCAGAAGTCCAAAAGAACGGACGGTTCTTGGGTTGGAAATTTGCGGCCCTTTCCAAACAGGATACGAAGAAGTGGGTGCGCAGGAGCGGTCCAGCCCAATACCTGCCCGCAACGGAGTTCGCTCACGGCCCAGTACAAACCCAAAATGCACGGTCGGCGCAAAGCGGTTTTGCAAATACTGGGTTCGAACCGCGACCGCGACTACCAGCAGGATATATTCCCACAGCGATCACCAGCGGCGATTTCAATGAAGACGGGAAGATGGATTTCGCCATCAGCAACGGCGGCGATAACACAATCTACGTGTTTCTTGGGAATGGAGACGGTACGTTTAAGGTTCCTGAGATTCTATACACCCAGGGTCAATCCCCTAACTGGATTACCGCAGTAAAACTGCACACGAACGGCCATCTTGATCTCGCCGTTACCGACGGGGACTCCAACACGGTGGAAGTATTCCCTGGCAACGGAGATGGCACCTTCCAGGCAAGCACGCAAACGTCGCTCCCGCAAATTCCGACCTTCATTCTCGCTACCGATTTCAATAACGACGGCAATCAGGACCTCGTGGTTGGGTTAGTTCTCGATATGGACGCGACCGAGCCGCAAATCGAAGTGCTTCTCGGAAACGGAGCAGGAGGTTTTTCGGGCACGGTCTTTTCGACTCCTCTCAATATCACTCCGGAAGGACCAGCCCCGACAGACTGGATTGCCGCAGGCGATCTAAATAACGACGGCTTTGTCGATTTCGTCACGACCATATCCGGCTTTACCGCGATTCCATATCTGAACCAGTCCGGCAAGAGCTTTCAGATCGGTAATTTCTTCGGACCGAACAATGGCATCGAAGATGGGCCGTTGGTCGTTGAACTGGGCGACATGGATGAAGACGGCTGCCTGGACGCTATCGAAACGGACCTGTATTCGATGTTGAACATCGCAAAAGGAACGTGCGATGGGAATTTCCCCACAAGTTCTCCGGCGACCCCACTGGGCGACTTCGACCCCGCTGTCAAAGTCGCCGATGTTAATGGCGACGGGCACCTCGATGTCGTTGGCTCTGCGGTGTTTTATCCAAACAGCGGCGGGGCGGGCTATGGTGCGCCGGGCGGGTTCTTGCTCTCTGTTCTGAATGGGGACGGGCATGGAAATCTTGCTCCGGCGCAGATCTATCGTGGCGGGACGAGCGCATACTCCCTGATCGTCGCGGATTTCAATGGTGACGGTAAGCCGGAAATTATCACTGCAGACTCTCTGGAAAATCAGGCCAGCTTTTTTTTCAACGATGGGGCCGGAGGCTACGGCGATCCCCAAGGCGAAACGATTGGGTACATAGGTGGAGGGCCGATCAATGCTCCGAATTCACAAGCTCCCATGGAGATTGCTGACCTGAACGGAGACGGCAAGCCAGACTTGTTTTTGGTTGAGTATGGAGTTGACGTGAATGAGCCCAGTCAACTCACCGCGATGCTGAACGATGGAACCGGCAAGTTCATGCCCGCCGTCCGTACACCGATTACGGTGGGCGAAACCATTCCGGTTCCAAGATTTATTGCCGGTGCTTTCCGTATTGCTTCAGCGGAAGACGTGATCTACATCAACACCTACGACGGCACCAACAGCGTCTTTAACGTCGCCTTCTTTCGCGGCAACGGGGATGGCACCTTTGCGGCTCCAGTCACGCTCACTACTTTGCCCAATCCTCTGCAAGTTGTCGCAGGAGATTTCAACAAGGACGGGAAGCTGGATTTCGCGGTAATGGGAACGGATTCGACTGGGCAGAAATGGGAGTTCGATGTTTTTCTGGGTCACGGAGACGGGACATTTACTCAGCTACCCTCGCAACTGTTTCCGATGTTGGGTGCTGACCCACCTCAGCAGTTCTTTGCGCTGGACCTCAACCACGACGGGAAAATTGATCTGCTGATCGGCCTCAACACTAATGTGGGATGGGTAGACAGCGGCGACGACCTTATCGAGGTTCTCGGCAATGGGGACGGAACATTTCAGACCCCGACAACTCTGATCTCTCACTTTGGGGCTGTGGCTTTGGCCGACGTGAATCACGATGGCTACCCCGACCTGATTCAGAATCGGGACCCGAACGGTGACTTCGGACAGAATGGGCTCCTTTATCAGCCAGGTATCACGGTTTATCTGGGCTCTGCCAACGGTACGTTTCAACAGCAACCCAGCTATGATCTTCCCGGTGTCACCGATCCCTCGTTCAATCCGGCCTTCGTGGGGGACTTCAATGGCGATGGCATTCCCGATATCGCGGTGCGCTGCTGGATAGCACCGCCATGGGCATTTCTCATCGAGCCCCGCCTCGTTATTCTCCAAGGCGTAGGCGACGGTACGTTCATCATTACTGACCACACTTACCAGCTTCAGGCGGGCAGTTATCCTTTCGTCGGTGCGGATTTTAATGGCGACGGCGCGACAGATTTGGTAGACCTCATCGGCTTCTCTTCGGCTTTTACTACTATTCCAGCATCTCCGGCTCCGGCCCTTGACATTGCTCTGGATTCAAATCCTGTTGTCGGCAACAGCGGCAAGGCGACCGTAGCGCTTGACCTGCCCGCTACTTCGTCTGAGACGGTCACTCTGGCAGCTAGCGATCCTGCCATTCAACTTCCTGCCAGTGTGCACTTCAATGCTGGGCAACAGACACAGGATGTGTCTTTCAATTTGGGCTCTGGTTTTGACGCAACCCACGTCTTCGCAATTTATGCCACGCTGGGTTCCCAAACAGCTGTTGCCTATGGTTCCAAACCGAATCCGAACGCTCAGGTGGGAGTAACGGCGCAACTTTCGTATCCCCTTACTCCGCAGAGCACAAATGTCACAGTAGAACCGGGTGAAACCTTCGAGATGTTCTTCGGAATCACAAGTGAAGGGGGTTACTCCGGGACTTTTTCATCCTTCAAGTGCAGTGGTTTACCCGCTGGCGGTTCCTGCGTTTTTAGTGCCCCTTCTTTACCGATTCTTCCCGGTCAATCGGAAACCGTAAGTGTCACGATCGCCACATCTACCTCGACGCCATTTGGCAGTCAGAATGTGACAGTTAGCGGCACGGATGGCTTTGTAGTAGCAGCAGCAACCTTCAAGATGGGAATCGGAGATTTTTCTCTAAGCATCAACCCTACAACTATTGTCGTTGGGCCAACTGGCAGTTTTGTCGCCACGATGAATTCCAGTTCGACCTATGGGCTGAATGAACCGCTGACCTTCGTCTGCAATGGCCTGCCCGCTGGTGCGTCGTGTGGTCCGCAAACCGCTCTCTACACCTCAGGTCCATCAGCCGCATTCAGCTTCAGCTCCAATCAGGTTGCGGCGAACGACTACCCGCTCCAAATCGTCGGGACGGCGGATATTGTCTCTCATACGGTCAACGCGATTCTGCGAGTGGGCGACTTCACCGCATCCCTCGATAAAACAACTGCTACCCTTTCGGGAGGTCAGTCAGCCATGTTCAATGTGACGCTGACTTCGGTCAATCACTACACGAGCAGCATCATGGTGTTTTGCGAATCTCCCCTAAACACTCTGACTTGCAGCGTTTCTCCGTCCCCCGCCACGCTCAATGACGATGGTACGACCACCGTGCAGCTGACTGTAACGGACACGGCAACGGCCTCCGGGAAACGTCGCGCGGCTTTGCGATCGCGCGCAGGCTTTTTCCTCGCCTCGTTAGTGCTCTTGTGTTTGGTAGGGGGAAGAAGAAGAGCGAAGCTAATGCTGGCATTGTTTGCTGTGGCGGCCCTGGCGGCAATGATCTCCTGTGGCGGTAGTTCTGGCGGGAGCGGTCCCCCTCCGCCGCCACCACAAACCGTCAAGATTATGGTAGTGGCCCAGGCCGCTATGACCCAAAGCGACAGCGGCAACCAAAAAACACTTGGGCCGATTGTCATAACGCTCAACTAGGGCAGGATCTGCGATCCGTTTGCAATCTGTTTGTTGGTTTACCACTGCTTTTCACTTACTTTCATGCCATCCGTGGCCCTGCATGTTGTTGAATTTACGTTTGTGCGCGGATTCGAATCCCACTCTCTCCGCCATACTTTTGTTATCTGTTACTTGTAAGCCGGTGATACCTACACTGATACCAGAATCAGGGAGGATCACCGATGGCCCACCGGGAAGGCAATCTCACCAAGAGGGTCCAACTCCCGCCAGGGGTGCGGTATTGCCGTGTTGTGCTCTCCGCGAACGGCCGCGTCAAACCTGACTTGGTTGTCGTCGACGGCAAGCCGGAAACCACACGGAAGGCGCTTATTACCTTGAGTGGCGCGAGGGAGCAAGCGCATACGCTTGTCCGTCGGCAAGGACCCGGCCGACGCCGGTGCCAGGCGCCTGCGCAAGGAAGCTGAACTGAATGCTGTGAACAATGGCGTCACAGTCGTGCCTAACGACCAAAAAAGAACAGGTCAATCGCTGCAGCCGTCGGCGATTTCCTTGACGAAACTAAGCTCACGAAGAAGCCGAAGACGCTGGTAGCGTACAGCCCCGCCTTGAACTACTTCAGGAAGTCCTACCACAAGCTTAACCTCGAAGATGTCGATCGACGCGATTGGCGGCGCGAGTCCAGTTGTGGCTGCGCGTGACCGGCTGTGATGAGGGTCGGCAACTTGTGTTCTGCACGCTCGACAGCGAGCTGCTTAAAGACTACGGCGACAAGATCGACGAGGATCAGAGCTGGCCCCGGTTTTTCGCAGGTTCGGGAGCACCGAAGACTGTGCGTTCTGAAACGCTTCTGGGGTCTGCCTTCTCATTTCTTAAACTTTCGTAACAGATGGATTGACACCTGACCGAACAGAATTCTACCGGTGTGCCGATAAGTTAGCCGGGTTCTGGCAATTGTCAAGAACCGGACCGGAGCCGACAACGTGACTTTTCTTGACCAGCATCTCGTGAACCACGCTCTGGCACCGCCCGACCGCCGGCGCGATCCTCGCCATTCCATTCAAGTTCAAATCGAGCTTCGTGAGGTTGGCAAAGACGTTCCCATCCGCATGAAAACTACCGACCTCAGCCGGGGCGGCTGTTACGTCGAATTGATGACGACTCTTCCAGTCGGTACTTGCGTGACCGCGACGCTCTGGCTTAACGAATGCTCCGTGCGCATGAAAGGGCGGGTCGTCACCAGCCACCCCCAATTCGGCAATGGCATCACGTTCCTTGAATTCGAAGGCGATGGTGGAAAAGCTCTGGCTCAATACCTGGACGCCATCAACGCCTACTCCGCGTGAGAGCATGGCCAAACAGTATCCTTTTCTTCGGATATTTCGTTGCGTAGCGACTGCGCTATGTCTCGCGCTGGCACTTGAGGGTCTCAGGCAAATCGTTTTTCCCGGCTTTTCTGGTTGGTCATCTCACCTGGCTACGTCCCTACTGTGCGTTTCATCTGTTTTCATGTTGACGGTTGCCCTGCTCTGGACTTGGCCTTTCAAAACGGCATTTGTCCCGGGGGCCGCAAACATCACGCAGAATTTTGACACGATGACCGAACAGCAAGGGGAAGCTGAGTTTCCTGGAGTCGCGGGCGGATTGTGGCAACTCAGCCAAGCCGAGCGCAATTTACGAGAGAGTGAGGAACAGTACCGGTTGTTAGTGGCGACCATTCCGGAAGTTGTGTGGAAGACGGACGCAAAGGGCAATGTACTCTTCGTCAGCCCGCAAGTCGAAAAGCTCCTCGGATACACGGCAGAAGAGTTTCGGCAACACGGAGACTCCCTCTGGTTTAACTCGGTCCACGAAGAGGACAAAGCGAGAGTGGGACTGGCGTTCGAATCATTAATAAAGGACGGGATTCCCTACGATATCGAATGCCGGGCACGGAGAAGGAATGGAGAGTGGCTCTGGGCGCACGATCGGGCAGTGGCGACCATAGACTCGAATGGCTCACGAGTGGCGACAGGTCTGATTTCCGACATCACCGCGCGAATCGCGGCAGAAGAGAGCGAGAAGCGTTATCGTTCACTGTTTGAAAACATGTTGGAGGGCTTTGCCCACTGCGAGTTGCTTCTTGACGACCATGGCCGCCCCATAGATTTTGTCTATCTCGATGTCAACCATGCATTTGCAAAATTGACTGGTTTACAAAATGTGGTCGGCAGGAGATTTACTGAGATCATCCCCTGGAGCGAAGACTCGCACCCAGAATTGCTTGAGAGATACGGTCGAGTGGTACTGAGCGGGGCGCCGGAGAGTTTCGAGATCGAAATTAAAGCCTTGGGGAAGTGGTTCCTGGTCTCAGCCTATGGTGCAGGGAAAGGATGCTTTGGCGTTACTTTTGAAAACATCACCGAGCGTAAGCAGATTGAGCAAACGCTTCGGGAAGCGGAAGAAAAGTATCGGGCTATCTTCCAAGGTGCTGCCGTCGGTATCTTTCGGAGCACGCCGGACGGGCGGTACACCACTGTGAATCCGGCCATGGCGCATATGCTGGGCTACGACTCTCCTTCGGAAATGGTCGGGAGTATCAGCGACATTTCCCACCAGGTTTATGTCGATCCCGATAAACGAGAAGAGTTGAGGCGCCTGCTGAGAGAGCAAGGAATCGTCAAGAACTTTGAATCCGAGGTCTACCGCAAAGACGGAAGCCGGATGTGGTTTTCCGCGAATGTACGAGCCGTCTTCAAAGACGGCGTACTGACCGGGTATGAGGGGACGAACGAGGACATCACAGCTCGCAGAATCGCCGAAGAACGGATTCAATTCCTGGCCTACTATGATGCCCTGACGGGACTTCCCAATCGGACCCTTCTTCAAGATCGCTTGGGCAAGGCACTGGCTAGGGCTCGCCGGCAAAAGGGTAAGCTCGCGCTTCTGTTTCTCGATCTCGACAGCTTCAAGGTGATCAACGACTCACTCGGGCACGCGGTCGGCGACCTTCTTCTACAAGAAGTTGCAGAGCGACTTAAGAAATGGGGTCGTGAACAGGACACCGTGGCCCGTCTGGGTGGTGATGAATTCCTGATCACGTTGACTGAAGTGAAGGACCAAGCCGACGCCGCGGTTGCCGCCGAGAGGCTCATGGATGCGATGACGGCCGAATTCGTCGTCCAGAGTCATTCCCTCAATGTCAGTTGCAGCATAGGCGTCAGTCTGTTCCCCGAACACGGCGCAGACTGCGAAACGCTTATCAAGAATGCCGACGCAGCGATGTATAGTGCCAAAGACCATGGACGTAACAACTTCCGGTTTTTCGCGGAGGATATGAACGCGCAGGCGGTCGAGAGATTGGGCTTGGAGACGAGCCTGCGATTGGCACTCAGCAAGAAGGAACTCTTTCTCGTGTATCAGCCACAGATGCAACTGGCCACGGGAAGAGTCACTGGCGTCGAGGCGCTGCTTCGTTGGCAACATCCGGATTTGGGTCTGGTGCCACCCGACAAGTTCATACGAATTGCGGAGAACAGTGGACTGATCATACCCGTCGGCGAGTGGGTGCTGCGGACGGCTTGCAGTCAGGCAAGGAAATGGCAGGACAGGGGTCTCGCCGGCTTTTCCGTGGCAGTGAACGTGTCAGCTGTCCAGTTTCGTCAGCAGGGCTTCTGCGAACTGATCAGCCGAGTGCTCGATGAGACAGGCCTCGCCCCGCAGTATCTTGAGCTAGAGTTGACGGAAAGCTTACTGCTGGCCAGTGCAGATATGACACTACCTGTTCTCAGGGAACTACGGTCCATGGGGCTGACGCTGGCCATTGACGACTTCGGAACTGGCTACTCCAACTTCACTTCCTTGAGACAGTTTGGGGTCAACAAGCTAAAAATCGACCGCTCGTTTATCCGGGATGTTGCCACGAAACCTGATGACGCTGCAATCACGACCGCAATCATCAGCATGGCGAAAAGCCTGAACCTAAAGGTGATCGCCGAGGGCGTCGAAAACGAAGCACAAATGTCATTCCTCCGGACCCACCACTGTGACGAGATTCAAGGCTACTATTTCAGCAAGCCCCTGGCGGTTGACGACGTCGCCGCTAAGCTGCGAATGACTGGTAAGGAGCAACCCGGAAACTCCGAGTACTAGCGCAAGACCTCCAACTACTTTGGTCGATTTCCACGCCAAGTCCCATTGGGTGTGTCCACGATCTCGCAACTTGCTGGACATCTCACGGCCGAAGGAACAAAACCACATGATGGCTCCGACGATCTCAAGAGCCATTCTCTGTTTTGAACGTTAGTAGAGCCCAATCCTGTCGGCCATTACTTAGGTACCCGTCACCCAACTCAATAACCAAGAAAAGTGTCGATAAAGACGACCTAGCTCGGTTCTGCTACCAGCTAGAGATCTATGTTTGGAGAACGCAAGATGCAAACCTTACGCGCTCGTCTTTGTTTGTCGGTGGTGCTGGCGATTATGGCGCTCGCACTGACCGCTTGTCCAGCCATGACTGATGGCCCCCAAACCACGCTGACACCCGGAAACTGGTCGGTGACAGCAACCTCCTCCAGTTCAGCGATCGGAACATTTCATGTGGGTGGCAACCTGACTCAAGCTGGTAGCGTGCTCTCTGGATCGATGTACGTGGTTGGCTCCATGTGTTTCGATGTTTCCGAGCCCGTATCATTCACGGGAACCGTAAGCGGTACGGACGTGACGCTGACCTCAGCCGACGTCAACGGTCAGGTGTTCTCGGTAACGGCAACCTCGACAGACAGTTCCACGCTGAGTGGGACATACACGGTTACGGGTGGATGTGCGGGAAGCGACAGTGGAACGGCCACTGCTAGCGCGGTTCCGTCCATCAGCGGTACATGGAGCGGACCGGTGATCGGCGCTGACGGACTCAGTGTCACTCTCTCGGCGACACTGGCACAAGGTACAGTCGCTTCCTCCGATGGATCCTTCCCCCTGACTGGAACCCTCGCATACACAGGGTCCAATTGTTCCGTGAGCGGAACCATCACCAATGGTTTCGTCGCTGGCTCCTACATTCTTGTGAACGCTAACACGGTAGAAACAGACGCTAGCGATGGGTCCATTTTTTACAACCAAGTTCTGCTCGACAGCAGTTCAAACCCTCATAATATGACCGGAACGTACGAGGTTGGATCCGGTCTTTGTGCCGGCGATCTTCAAGAATTGACACTTAACAAGCCTTAGGGAACCAGAGCTCGATCAAAGGTGGATGTTATGAAAGAGCAAGTGCAACTAGACGGTCTGCTGTTCAGTGGCAACGCTGAGCTTCTGCAAGTCATGAAGCAGATTCTGGGCACATTTGCGATACAGACCGAGGTCTATACAGAAATTGGTTCTGCTCTTGAAGTAGTGTCCCACCGGAGAGTTGATGCGCTCATCGTGGATTGGGATCTCAGTAACGACCCCACTCGCGTCGTCCGTTGTGCCCGTAAGTCCTCCCCTAACAGAAACTCGACAATCGTCGCAATGGTCGATATAGGGTCAGAAACCCATGCCCTGCTGGTAGGGGCAAATTTCATGATCTATAAACCTGTGGACCTGGAGCGTGCGAATCGTTGCATGCGGGCTGCCTACGGGACCATGCTTCTCGAACGTCGACGCGCGGCACGTGTCTCCGTCGACATTCCAGTCACTGCGAGAGTGTCAGATATTGGGCCTATCGAAGCTCGGGTCAGCGACCTGAGTATTGGAGGGCTGGCGCTCCATTGTTATCAGCCATTGCTTATTGACCGCGAGGTCTCGCTGGTCTTGTCCCTGCCTCACACCAACGACACGTTGCGCATCACTGGCAGAGTGGTCAACGGCAATGAAACGGGGCGCGCTGGAATTCGCTTCTCGTTTGTTCCAGAAGAAGATCTCAGCGCACTTGAAAGTTGGCTGGCTACTGAGTTGGCCAAGCTGGATATCGCGGAAATACCTCTTAGCGGGGCAGAAACGGTACCACATGAGGGCGAAACCGGCTTGCCCGAAGCTTCTGACGACACAACTAAATTGTCGAACCTACGCATGGAGAACTGACGTGACGATCGGATGTACGCAATTGGGTGCAGTTTGCGGTCTTGGCCGGAGGCAACCGCCCTCGCAACCACGAATGAAAAACGGCTTCTCACTCATAGAATTGCTGATCGTTGTGGCGATTATCCTGATCATCGCTGCCATCGCGATCCCCAATCTGCTGCGCGCGCGGATCGCGGCCAACGAGGCGTCGGCAGTATCTTCACTGCGCGCGCTCAACACCGCCCAGATCTCTTACAACTCAGCTTATCCAACGGTAGGCTTCGCTACGACCCTCAGCGCGCTGGGCGGAACGAGCTGTGCCCCGCCAGGTTCCAGTGGTTCATGCTTCATTGATACACTGCTCGCCTCCGGGACCAAGAGTGGCTATTCGTTCACCCTCTCGGGCACGTCAGGGACTCCAAACGCGACTTACCAGATACGGGCTGACCCTCTTTCCCCAAACCAGACCGGCGTGCGGTATTTCTGTTCGTTTGCGGACGCGGTAATTCGTGTTGGCAGCGCATCGCTGACCAGTTGCACCACGACCGTATCGCCGCTGCAATGAGGCAAGACCCTTGTCTGGCTCGGAAAGAACGGCTCGACATTGACGAAACTGAGAGGACGGCAAAATGAAGATTCTCGTAATCGAAGATAGCCGCTTCTTACGCATTGCTATTGAGAGGGTACTCACCAAGGCAGGACATTCAGTTTCTTCCGTCGCAGACGGGCGCGAGGGCGTGCACGCTGCCAGGGCCGGCATGCCGGACCTTATTCTTCTGGACATGATGCTGCCTGGGCTGGAGGGGACGGGCGTGCTCAAACAATTGAAGAAAGATCCGGCCACCAAACAAATTCCCGTCATCGTGCTGACGGGATTGGCGAAGAAGAATGAAGAAAAGTTGAAAGATGCTGGTGCCGCTGCCTACATCGAAAAATCATCGCTCAACTTCGATCAGAACCCGGACGCCCTGGTTCAAAGCGTCGACGAGGTGTTAAAGCTTTCGACTGCAGTCAGTGAACCGACCCAGGCGTGAACGTACGCTTCGAATACTTGCCACCGTCGAGATATGACGGTGAGCTGCACGCGAATCTACCTTTTTAACATCTAACCGCAGATTACTTGCGTAATCCTTCGAAGATGCAGTGACTTTACAAATACTCAGTAAGTGCCGAGAAGGTATGCGGAGAAAACCAGCCTGGCATCCTCGGGCTTTTAGGAATCGCCGGTCCATTGGCATCCTCGACTTGAGTGGAGAACCAAGAAAGCAATGAACAAAATGGACCACAAACAAAAGGGCTTCTCCTTGATTGAATTGATGGTCGTGGTGGCAATCATTCTGATCATTGCGGCGATTGCAATTCCGAACCTCTTGCGCGCCCGGATTGCCGCGAATGAGGCATCCGCCGTGGGGTCGCTCCGCGCTATCAACGCGGCGATGATCGCTTACAATTTAGCCTATCCCGCGGTTGGTTACGCGAGCCAACTGAGCGTCCTCGGCTCGACTCCTTGCAATCCAAATTCGACGACGCCGTGTTTGCTCGACGGACTCTTGGCGGGGGGCACAAAGAGCGGCTATAAGTTCGCGGCAACCAGTGCCGGCGGACCTCCAGCCAACAAGTATTACGCCACAGCTGTGCCGATAAGTCCCAATTACACTGGCATCCAAAGCTTCTGTTCCTCTGAAGACGCCGTGATTCGGGTCGACCCGACAGGCATTGTGGCTAGTACCGAATCGACTTGCCAGGCGCTTTCGCCGCTGGGCGGGCAGCCCGGCAGCGGAGGTGGTAGTGGGGGCAATGGCGGTGGTAACGGTGGAGGCAACGGTGGGGGCAACGGCGGAGGCAATGGTGGGGGTAACGGCGGAGGCAACGGCGGAGGCAATGGCGGTGGCAATGGCGGTGGCAACGGTGGGGGTAATGGCGGGGGCAATGGTGGTGGTGAGGGTGGAGGCAACGGCGATGGCGGTGGGGATGGCGGCGGGGGTTACTGATGGCGGTGGACAGGCTTTCCAGGTATCCAGGGACCGGAGCGAGTCGGTACGGAGACCTGTTTCTAATTTCCGGCGGACGCGGCACTCGTGCCCTGGTTACTGGCCAGCAATTTCGCCACGGAATGACTGTCAACGGGTCGCGAGTAAAAGTAACCTTGTGCCATCTCGCAATTGAGGTTCTTCAGCAAGTTAATGTGGGCCTCCGTCTCAGTCCCTTCGGCGACGACCTTCAACCCGAGATTGTGGGCAAGCATGATGATAGTCCGAACGATTTCGCGGCTTTCTGGGTCGGTATCCATATGTAAGATAAAGACGCGGTCGATCTTCAGAGTGTCTACGGGAATCCGGCTCAAGCGGCTCAGCGAGGAGTACCCGGTGCCGAAATCATCGATGCTCAGGCGCACACCCAGTGCCTTCAGTTCCGAGAGTATGCGACTCGATTTTTCCGCATCTCCCATTGCGATCGTTTCCACGATTTCTAGCTGCAAGCACGCCGGATCAACTCCGGTTTCCTTAAGACACTTGCCAATCTCGGTAGCCAAATCGGGCTGGACGAAGTCCCTGGCACTGATATTCACACTCATGGTGAGAGGGGGTACCGAGACACATTGCGATTGCCACGTCGAGAGCGCTCGACAGGCCTCGCGCAGCAGCTGCCGATTCATGGGGACGATGAGTCCGGTTTCCTCAGCAACCGGAATGAACTCCATCGGCGGAATTAGGCCTTCTGGACGTTGCCACCGCGAAAGCGCCTCGAAACCGATGATCTTCCCAGTTTGCAGCGAAACAATCGGCTGGTAATAGACTAGAAACTCTCCGTGCTCAAGGGCCTTGCGCAGATCCGTCTCCAGATTCAGTCGCTTCACAGCATTGGCGTGCATCGCGGTGTCGGAAACTTCGCAACGTGCCTTCCCGGCACGCTTAGCCCGGTACATCGCGATGTCGGCGTCGCGCAACACGTCCTCAGCGTTGGTGTGAGAGCTGGAACCAGGGGCTATTCCGATGCTGGCCGAAATTACGATTTCCTGACTGTCTACGAAGAAGGGAGTGGCCAGCTCCGCCTGCACTCGTTCCGCGACCCGTACGGCTTCAATTGGATCTCGTAAGTCATCCAGAAGGATCGTAAATTCATCTCCACCGAGCCTGGCTAAACTGTCGTCGTTAGCCGGCCTGCCAAGTACTTCACTCACCCGCGGACGCGATACTGTGTCAGCGCGTCGCACTGAGTCCCGCAATCTCTGCCCGATCTGGATGAGGAGCTCATCCCCGGCGCTATGTCCCAGGCTGTCGTTGATTATCTTGAACTCGTCTACATCAATAAGTAAGACCGCGAATTTGTAGTTCGAGTGTTTCTTGGAGAGAGTTAGTGCATGTTGTAATCGATCCAGAAACAGGGTGCGATTCGGCAAGTTTGTGAGTCCGTCGTGAAATGCATTGTGGACGAGCATCTCTTCGGCGCGCTTCCGCTCGGTGATGTCACGGTTTACGATAACCAGCTTGTCGGTCTGGCCTCTTGTATCCCGGATGGCGCACGCAGTGGACTCCAGAGTGCGCCAGGATCCGTCTTTATGCCGGATACGGTATTCCACTCGTTCTCCCTGGCCACTCAAGCGGGCTTTCTCGGCCGCCTGTAAAACTCGCGGGCGATCGTCGGGATGAACCTGCTCGATGGAGGGGGTCTTTTGCAAATCCTCGGCAGAATATCCGAGGACTCTCTGGTATGCGGGGCTGTTGTACAAGCGCCGACCATCAGCGTCGACGAGCGCTATCATGTCGGCGGCATTTTCACTGATCAATTGAAACAGTTGATCTCGCTCGGCCAGCTGCCGTCGAATGCGATGAAGTTGCAGGTGCTGATAGATCGCGTAGAAATCGAACAGTAAAACAAGAGCCGCCAAGCCTCTCACCCATTCGCGGAGATCAAACCAGTAAGCGCTGTCGGCCTGTCGATTAAGCCACGGGAAGGTGAACGAGATGATCCCCAAGGTCAGGGCTAGGGTGACCGCAACTGCAAACCCCCACAGCCACCATTCCCGACCTTCGATTCGACGCATCTCGGTCGGAATCGTCTGGGGGCTGTTATCGCTGACGTGTTGGAACTGTTGTTCGCTCATGCCGGGCCAATGTTCTCCTATAACTCCAGAAAGTCTAGCCCGTTGACGACTTTGTCCGGAGTTACGAACGCAGGGTCGTCAACGTAACACCGGGGTCTCCGACTCCAATACAAGGCCCAAACTCAATAAGAATGACAGCCTAGCCTTACAAACATGGAGTTGATATCCGTCGGCCAAGTCCATGTTCTTGCCTACTGCTGTACAGTCACCTGCATGGGGATGGAATGGGAAGTGCCATTCCACGCCACGGCTGTCACCATGATCGTGTAGGTCTGGCTCTGGATCTTGTTGTTGGAACTCAAGCCCTGGCAGCCGCCCAGCACCATCAGGCCCGCCACAGCTGCGAGTAATACTGACTTACTTGCAGCGCGCGGCACCCGCCAAAAGAACATTCCTCCGAGGAGTGGGATGATGGCCAGAGCGATGAACTGACCGGACGCGCCTGTCGCCGCATTGGACTTGGTGGCAGCGATCGTAAGCTGTGAATTGACCGCTTGCCCTTTCACTATGTGGACTACGCTTGGTGCAAAAGTACACGACAATACTATCGGCAGATTCTGACAAGAAAGCTGAGCCGAACCGATGAAAGAATTGGTTGATGACAAAGAAATCGATGTCGTGGACGTTCCACCGGGGTTGACGTGAACAGACGTCGGGTCCGCCGTAATCGTAAAGTCAGGCGTTGGCTGTGCAGCGGTAGCGTTGTAGAGAACTGAGAGCCCACTGAAATGAGCATCGGCAGTAACGATGTCCTGCCATCCGTCTTTGTTGAGGTCCGCGACCGCAATAGCTAACGAGCCGCCGCCGGAATTAAACTCGTAAGGCCCCTGGAAACGCCGCCCACCACCCCCCAAAAGAACTCCCACAGAACTGTATCCGGAATTGCCGTAGACAATATCCAGCCTGCCATCAGAGTTCACATCAGACAGGGCCACTTCTCCGGGAGACGGATTCAATTGGGACGTCAATGAACTCGCTGCGTAGATGCCGGGCGGGTTAAAGGAGCCGTCTCCGTTGCCGAACGCTACCGCTAGAGCTCCAGAGCTAGGCGAAGTGACGACGAGATCAACAAAACCGTCCTTGTCGAGATCGGCAGCGGCTATTCCATAGACTGCGGGGAGGGTTGTGTCGTAATCGGGCGCTGACGAGAACGTGCCGTTCCCGTTGCCTAAGAGAACGGCGACCTGGGACGTGGTCGTCATGGCGATCGCGAGATCTACCTTACCGTCGTTATTGAAGTCAGCGGCCACAAGTTCATATCCCACTCCAGAGATTGGATAGGTTCCAGCGAGCGCCAGCGATCCCTTTTCATCGTTGAGCAGAATGTAGACAACCGAATTGCTGCCGGCCACCGCAACATCCAGCCACCCATCTCCGTTAAAGTCAGCTACCACAAGGCCGTTTGTGATTGCCGGAAGCGGTATGGCCACAGGCGCTTGAAACGTGCCGTCGCCATTGCCCCGCAAGATGTCGATGCCGCCAGTTGACCAGTTAGAAGCCACGATATCCGGCTCACCGTCTCGGTTGAGATCACCTAGAGCCACGTAGCTGAGAGCATTATTTGGCGCATAAACGACCCCTTTACCCAAGCTCCCGTTACTCTGGGTCAAGAATACGCCGACGCCCAGGCCTGGCGAGGTGGCGCTCTGGCCGATCACAAAGTCGGGAATACCGTCGCCGTTGAGGTCCGCAGAAGCGATGCTGAGAGCGCCACCTGAATTAGCCGAGCCTGCTGGCACAATGATGTTTGCAACAGATGCAGCGCGGAACGTCCCATCCCCATTGCCCAATGCTAGGACGACCGATGACTGGTTGTCCGAAAGGACGACATCCAGGTCTCCATCGCCGCTGAAGTCCGCAAGAACTGGTCGGGCGGATGGCAATCCTCCGATTGCGAATTCTGTCGTCGGAGCAAGGAAGGTGCCGTCACCTTTCCCCAGAAACACCGATAAATCCGATTCGGCAACGTTAGTGACTACTAAGTCTGCCTTGCCATCCCAATTGACATCTGTAATAGCCAGAGCAGTTGGATTATTGCCGCTCCAGAGGGAAGCTCCGGTCTGCACCAGCTTTCTACCACCCTGGTTGAGAAAGATACTCACGGTGTTCCAGTTTCCGTTAGCCGTCACAACATCGAGTTTCCCATCCCCGTTGAGGTCGCCCACGCCGACAGAGTTGGAAGACGTTGCGCCCGCGTTCTGGTGGTCAGTGCTCTGGAAGGGAATACCCGCGAGGAATCCGCCTGCTCCATCACCGGGATAGAGGGTGGTGTTGGTGACCAGGTCGAGGTTTCCATCCGCGTCGAGATCCGCTAGTACTCCGAGGGAGATTTGTGCAGGGAAAGCTTTCAGCTGGGGAGGTCCAAAGGCGCCTTGGCCGTTACCCAGGAGGTAAGCCGCCTGGGTTGACTGACCGTCAACGATCACGATGTCCAGTATATGGTCATGGTTAACGTCCCAAAAAGCGCCGGCTACCGGCGTCGTGATGGCAGTATTCGCAGACTGTGGAACGGCGAAGGTGCCATCTCCGATCGAAATAAACACGTCCATCGAACTCGGATGCACTAGGATGACGTCGTCTTTGCCGTCATTGTTTATGTCTCCAACAAGGATCAGGTCTCCCGCGCCGAACGTTACCGGCGTCAACATTGGGGAGGCAAAGGATAGACTTGGCCCATTCAGAACAACACCGAGATAGGTTAGGGAAGGCGTTCCGAGGTGGATAACGGTAACAAAATCGGGCAACCCATCTCCGTTAAAATCGCCGCGCACGACTGGGTCGGTCGCAGTACCATCTGATTCGATACGAGTCGCGGAGATGAAAGTTGCCGGTAGAACACCAGCCGAATCAGGAATAATGGCCGAACGTTCGACCACGCTTCTGCCTTCATTCGAACCTTGCGCGTTATTCAGGTTGCCAGCATGATGGAAAGACGTGGAGTGAACCCGCTTCCCCGGTGTGGATGGTTGACCTATAAGGGTCTGGAGTGAACCGAGCAGAACCAATAACAGTGACGCAACCGACGAAAGTGTAGCTTTCATTAGTCTCCGCCTTCCATGTGCCAGTCCCCAAAACAGCAACGCGGTGTGTCGGGCAGCCTGTCGGGGCCTCATCGGACCATTTGTGCCACGACTTGAGCTCTTGCTGCGCGAATTGGACACTTTGGTACCTTCGACTCTGTGATCCAGGCCGAATAAGACCGCCGACCGACGATAGCTCTACCGTCTGCTGTTACTTGGAGGGAGAGGGGACGATCGTGATCCGCTGATCTCGGACGGCTTTGACCAAAAAGGTTGCCGTACCGGCTGCTCACTCTAATCCAGCTTCGGCGTCTGCGCGGAATCGGGCTTATTATTTCTGGGCTTGAGATGCGCGCGCAATTTCGCGATAGCAGCAGAATGTATCTGGGAAATTCTGGAGTTCCTCACACCCAGGACGGAAGCAATCTCCTGCGTCGTAAGTTGTTCAAAGTAGTAGAGCGACACGACCTCTTGCTCTTTGGATGTCAGGGTGGACATTCCTGATGCCAAGCTTCGCCTCATCTCAGACCGCAAGCACTGGGTGAATGGATTCTCGTCGGGATTCGCAGGTGCTGACTCAATCAGGTCGTGACTTTCGGTTCGATCTTTCCCGCACGTGCTTTGCCGGTCGACCGATTCAAGACTGCGAAGAGTGATAGCGAGTTTCCGGAGCGCAGCCAGATCTATGCCCAGTTCGCGGGCTATTTCTTCCTCGGTTGGGTGCCGGCCCAACCTCAACGTAAGCCTCTCGGAGGCGGCATTTACTTTGCGACTCTTGCTTCGTATCCTCCGCGATGCGCGGTCGAGTTCCCTCAGACTGTCGAGAATTGCACCTCGAATCCGGAACTGTGCGAAGGTCTTGAACCGGATGTTGGTGGTGGAATCGTACTTCTGTGTGGCTTCCAACAGCCCCAGAACGCCTGAGTGAACAAGATCCTCAAAGGAAACAAATCCAGGGAGTTGCCTATGAATTCGCCGGGCGATGAAATGGACTTCCGGCAACTGACTCATGACGAGCTCGTCGCGATCCTCAAGGTCTGACGAGCGGTGAGAAGGTGAAATGACTGGCACTATCATCTGCTGATCTTTCTGCACCCTCCTAAGTAGCAGCATTCTGGAGGATGACGTCAGAAGGCAAGACCAGAACATGAATCTAGTATCTGTTACGGTCTTGATCCCGCTGAGCTCGGCAGAGATGGTATGGCAATTAGTGCGCCTTAATCACAACCTAAGCCATCCGTAACAAACATAAGTATGTTGGCATAAGTAACCGAGACGGAGTGTGATGGAGTCGGTGGATGATTGCTGGAAATGTGTCTGAAAGTCAGGCAGTGACCTGTTGCAGCCCCTCGGACAGGGATTCAATAACGACTCAACACAAATTGCCTTGCTGGAAGTTTTCGTGTTGGGCGGGAGACCAACTGGCGCCAGTCGCGCGAATCCTTAGGTCGCAGAAAGAGAAAAAGCGAATTAGAATTGCCCGCTTTGTCCGTTAGCCGCTTGGATTATGCGCTTGATAGGCGTGACGTGCACGCCGGGCGAGCATGTCGTAAAGTCGTCGCACGACGGCGGAACGAGCTAGCACGGATGTAGTGCCTTCCCTCTACTGCTTTGTCTGAACGCAGGACAACTGTTCATATTCCGGACACTATCTGACGGGCAGACGCAGAAGACTTACAGTATCGCATCTCGAAGATGCTTAAAGATCAGCAGGTTACGCTCAAGTCTCCAATGGAAGGCAACGTGCCTTTAACTAGTATTCCGGAAAGCCCCGGTTCAGATCACTACAGACACTACAGGGGGCAGCCGAGCAGAACGGGTAATGTCAAACTTTCAAATTATTGATTTGCCTACTCTGCGCTGCGAGAGGATATGACTCCGGAGATGGCATTTGAGTGTTTGCTAGTATCCCACGATCCCGCTGTGTTCTGCACCATGCGTCAGATTCTGCGAGACTTCTCCATCTATACGAATGTGTGCTCGACCCCCTCCCAAGTTGCCAATCTGTTAGCGGGAGGCAGCACGGATCTCATCGTGATCGACCTGGAATCTGAACATTCTTCGGAACTGATGCAACTAATCTTCGAGTCAGGCGCGCGCCAGAAGCCGACAATTCTGGCGGTCTCACCAACGGATGGCGTCGTGCCCGGCGTTCACGTTATTTTGCGAAAGCCGGTCACGCCTGAGTCTGGAGTCAAGTCGCTGAGAGCGGCTTATTCAAGAATGCTGGGGGACTATCGGAAACATACCAGGTTTGCTCTCATGACACCGGTCCTGACGACGGACGAGAACGATCAAGAAATCTCCGCGACGGTCACCAATATTGGGGAGGGCGGAGTGGGGCTCACCACTCAAAACCAGCCCAAAATCGGCAGCATCCTGTCGTTTCGGGTACCTTTGATAGGATCGGGAACCCCGATTCGTGTTCAGGCGCGAGTTCTGTGGACTCGTCAGTACGGGGCAGTCGGCTGTGAGTTTGTCCGCATTTCTTCTAACGACCTTCTGGTTCTACATGCGTGGCTCGAAAGCAAGTACCGCTTCAAAAAACCTCTGGTTCCGGTCTGAGAGGTTGTCTACGGCACGTGTGCCTTGAGGACTGTTCGGATTTGACGAGACGCCAAGCGGCTCAATTCGACATATCCACTTATTACCCATGTAATGCTTTGTACCGATATGTGTCGTGAAATCGGGCGATAAGTACCGAAGTAGGTCGTGGAGAATCTCGTTAATGCAAACCTTGGTAGTAGAAGACTCGCCTGTCTATCGGCAGATTCTGGCATCCCATCTGGAAGAGTGGGGCTTTCCATTTACGATCGCAAAAGACGGCGCGGGGGCCTGGGCGCTTCTGCAGCAACCCGACAGCCCAAAACTAGTTCTGCTGGATTGGGTGCTTCCCGACATCGACGGAATTGAGCTTTGCCGGAGAATCCGGCTAGCGAGCACGGCCAACTCGTACTCTTACGTCATCCTTTTGACCGGAAAGGACGGTAAAGGAGACATGCTGGAGGCGATGCAGGCTGGCGCGGATGACTACCTTGCAAAACCATTCGACCAGCTGGAACTAAAGGCCCGTCTGCTGGTGGGCAAGCGCATTGTCGATTTGCACAGAGAGCTCGTGTCGGCACGAGAATCTATGCGTTACGCCGCCACGCACGACTCCTTGACTGGACTCATGAATCGTGGCGAAACTATTGACTTTCTCAATCGAGAGTTAGAGCGAGCCAAACGAACCACGAAACCAGTAAGCATTCTTTTGGCGGATGTTGACAACTTCAAGAAAGTGAATGACACACAAGGCCATCTTTACGGAGATGAGGCGTTGAAGGAAGTCGCCACAAGATTTCGTTCGAAACTTCGCGTGTACGATGGTGTCGGCAGATACGGCGGTGAAGAGTTTCTACTGATTCTAGCCGATTGCGACCTGGTTTCAGCCTTAATCAAAGCAGACGACCTGCGCGCGTGTGTCGGCGGCAGGCCGATCGTCTCTTCAAAAACGTCGAGCAACATCACAGTAAGTATGGGGGTCGCGGTTTCCACCGACCATTCACCCGGTGACATCGGGTCGCTGCTGAGCCAAGCCGATCGAGGCCTTTATGCAGCCAAGCGGAATGGCCGCAATCGTGTAGAACACGTCGACGACATCCAACCCTGTCTACTGGCTAAGCAGGTAAAGACCAATGCCGCGAAATAACTAGTGCGGACGGGCTGGCGAGCGCAGATCGGACGCCGCTCGGCCGCGACCTTGTTCGGTTTTCGTAACAGAGCGCGAGCTTTGTGATTGATGTTGTCAAGTTGGTGTCCCTCGAGACCTGCGTATTAGTGGAGTAAAGCCCTATAGGCTCTGATCTTCACTTTCCGGAATTCGTAACCTATCTAAATCATGGCAATCAAGAGCAGCCGCACCCTGTAAGTTAATAGACGTCCTTTCTAGTTGACGAAGTCGGGACCAACGACGCCGACAAGCTCTTGACGGTCAGCGGAAGCTGGTTCTTATGTCGTTACTCTTGAATCCGGAGTGTGCTTTCGTTGTACAGACCTTCCGTCTCACGAAATGGGGGCTTTGAGTCAGAACCGTTTGCGACCGGGACTCTTGGGTACATTCCCGTCGCCAGTACTGTCTTTCGATTCGCGAAGCCCGCCGCTCGGAGAACACGGCCAGAAAAGATTCCGCGCCTTGGTGTAAAGCTGGACGATCCTGGAACGAGCTACCGATTCCGTAAGAACATCGTGCTGATGGGAGGTTCATGTCTGACGCCGTTTACTCGGTATTAGTGATTGATCGTGATATCGGAACATCGGAAGAGTTTAGCCGAGTGCTCCTCGGACTGCCCGTCGCGATTTTGCGAGCGTGCGATCAGGCCGAGGGGATCGAGTTATATAACAAGTTTCTGCCTCACCTGGTTTTTCTCGATTCAGGATTCGATGATAGGAAAGGTTCGTTACAAGACATGTTTGGAGGCGATTCGGCGCTGGAAGTGGTTCTCATGACGGATTGCTGGAGTCCGACTGGAGCTTTGGCCGCGGTCGCACGAGGAGCCGCTGACTTAGTCGTCAAACCGTTGGATCGTTCCAAGGTTCAGCAATTGGTGCGGGGCGTCATTGCGCAAGCGGGGACGCGACGCCGCACCCTCGAACTCGACAATGAATTGTTGGAAGCCTATCACTTCCAAGGGATGGTGGGCCGGAGCCCACGAATGCTGGAAGTGTTTGCCCGGGTGCGTCGGGTGGCCCCGTTGTTTCAGACCGCGCTGATCACTGGACCCACTGGAACTGGGAAGGAGTTGATCGCCAAGGCGCTTCACAGTCTGAGTCCGCGTTCCCACGAGAAGTTCGTGGTTTACAACTGCTCAGCTTTTACAGAGACTCTGTTGGAGAGCCAACTCTTCGGACACGTGAAGGGATCATTCACAGGTGCGACGCATGATCGAGCGGGCCTTTTTGAGCATGCCCACCACGGTACGTTGTTTCTCGATGAAATCGGGGAATTATCGTTGGGGGCCCAAGCCAAACTGCTCCGGATTCTTCAGAGTCAGGAGTTGCAGCGGGTTGGGTCGCCCGTCACCATTAGAATCGATGTTCATGTGATCGCGGCTACCAACCGCAATGTGCGGGAACTTGCAGCGCAGGGGCGGTTCCGGGAAGATCTGTTCTACAGGCTGTCCATGATTGAAATTGAACTTCCACCTCTCGCCGACCGCAAGGAAGACCTGTCATTGTTACAACGGCATTTCTTGCGACTTTTTTCAACCAGGTACGGCAAGGAGCTGAACGGGATTTCGAGACGCGCCCAGATTTTGCTGGCCCGGCACCCGTGGCCGGGAAATGTACGCGAACTGGAAAACGTCATCGGGAATGCGTGCATCATGGCACAGGGCAAAGTTGTCGTTGATGGAGACTTACCCGAGGCTATACGAGTCCGGCCAGAAAAGAGAGCCGCCTCGCTGACACTGCAAGATATCCAGTCACAACATTTGGAGTATGTCCTTCAGTTGGTGAATGGCAACAAAGCCCGGGCGGCCGAGCTACTCGGCGTTAGTCGTGCAACCGTATATGGCATGCTGGCTCGACGTTTTCGTTCAGTCCATCACAAAGACAACCTGACTGCCTGATAGGTGGCACCTCCACTGGTATGTTCCACCAAATAAAGCACGGCAAACAAAATGGGCGAAATTAACGGGTTTCATATTTTCCTCGCTAGATGTTGCTTTCTGTGAACTTGTCCCCACCGAACTTTCCTGCGGGGGGCTTCTATCATTCCCGTCCGGGCCGAAGTAGCGTCTTGGATTGACCTGTGGGAAAATTGGCGTGTGGGCAAGCGCAAACTAAGGTTTTCCAAGTTAGAGACGGATCAACCCCTGAATGCCCGTTGCAGCGCGTGCAAGCGTGTCTTTGCGGACAGACCACGCGATACGGACAGATCCGACGATTCAACGCTGCGAATTATGGCGGAATTTGAGCTGCACAGGTGCTTCGAGGTATGTCGTGTTCCAGTTCATCTTCCTCGATAGGACTAGTGTCGCGATGCCGAGAGTCAATTCCATTGGATGAATATCGAACTCGCCCGCCTTGACATCGATCAAGAGAGCAAGACAGGAGTGCTTCGAGGCCATAAAAGGGAACCGAGATGATCCTAGTCTCCTCCCACGCTTTTCGCTCAGACATTTTGAATCCGAAGAGTGGCTGCCCGCAGAAAAAACTAACTTTCTCGATATTTCCGACGAACACGGAAACGGAATAACCAACATTGGTGGTCTGGATTTAGGGGGCATGAGAACCGATCGACGCCAAGAGACTCTATCGCGGGAAGGACGTTCCAGAAGATCATCGGCCCGGCCGTTTGTGGTCCTGGCGCATCCCGGCTCTTGGATCTCAGCGAAAGTCTCACCCAACTTCGCTTTTGGCCTACCTGTACTGACTCCAGTGATCCCATTTCCATGGGAAGCCCAGCCAGTAGCGGCGACTGCAGAAACCGCAGGCTAAGTTCCGATTCGCTTCTAACTCGATAAAAAACAAAGTATTATCGTGGAATCGTAGTGTTCATCGGCACTTTCGGGTTCGGGTGGTAATAGAATCCCACTCTGTCCGCCATATTCCATTCCGTAATTAATCTCGGAGCACGCCCGGTTCAACGCTTCTGGTACGGATGGAAGATGTAGTCCTTCGCCTTCACGACTGTATGGCACGCGTTTCCGCAGTCTGACAGACTTTTGGGATCTGCAGTGAACTTGTCCGATGCGGGATCGTAGTTGAATACTGCGTATCCCCAGCCGCCGGTTTTCGGGAATCTCTTGCTGTTCTTTTCCATGACGAAAGCCTGGGTAAAGAAGTCTGGCACATCGACGTCGAATTGAGCCTCGGTGCTCTTCTTCCGCTTCCACTGGAGCTTCACGATCCTGGAGCCTTCCGGGAAGGGCTGGCCGTTGCCGGGAATGCCGGCCTTGTATGCTTTGATCATGGTCGGATCGGCAACGATTATTTTGAGTATTTCGTCTTGCCGAGCGGAAGACGCCGCCGACCAATCCTCGTATCCTCTGAAGTCGGAGAAGGCGATTCCGCCGGGCGATACAAGGGAGTACTTGTCGTTGTTCTTGTTGTCTTGGCCTTGCGCATAGAGGGCTGCGACGAGGATCGCGAGCACTGCGACGGCTGTCGCAACGATGGTAAAGCCAGCGACCCGTTTCACAGAGGTGCGCGTTTCTGTGATGTGCTTTTGTTGTTCTTGCGCCATAGATTTCGTCACAGGTTCAGACATGCTGTAGTCCCTTCATAAAGAAGTTGTTGAAGTTTGGTCGAACGTGCGTCTCGAACGATTGCGATTAGGCCAGAGGTGAGAGGAGTAAGACAATTGGACGATGGTATCGACGATACTTTCGTATCAACTGCGCGGTAGGAAAGTTGACCTGCTGGGAATAGCTTGACGTCGGACTGGAATCGCGATACGAAAGCGTGAGCGCAGCTCAAATATGGAGATGGAGTTATCCACCCCTCTACCTTTGGTCTTTTAGAATCAAAGACTTGGGCGGAGTGAACACTCTAGGTCTTTGAAGAATAAGGACTTAGACCTAAAGTCTTTATAAGTCAAAGACTTAGGTGGGGTGGCGCGCTTCTGCGGATGTGCGTTGTCACCGACGTTGGTTCTTGAACGACTGTGGAAGACCGGAACGTCCGATCTGTCCGCGAGTCACCGTATCATTTAATCGTCTCCGGAAGTTTGTTTACTACTGCCGCGCCTGCCTTGCTCACGACTTCGTCCTGGGAGTCCGTGCCTCCTGAAACGCCGATTCCGCCGATGATATCGCCCTGGTCGATTAGTGGAATGCCGCCTCGGGAGGCGATGACTCCGTCGAACGCGAGCAGATAGTTGAGATGCATCAGGTTAATGCCGTCCTCGAAGACCTTGGTTGGGCGCCGGAAGGTCACGGCGGCTCGCGCCTTGTGTTGCGCAATCTGAATGGAGGCGAGCATCGCGCCGTCCATGCGTTGGAAGGCAACCAGGTTGCCGCCGGAATCGGCGACTGCGATATTCATTTTCCAATTCCGCTTCCTAGCCTCAGCCACAGCGGCTTGAATGACCGCGTTGGCTTGGTACAGTGAGATTGGGCGCCCATAGGGTACATCGAACGGCATTTCGTCGGGGATGGTGTCGAGAGGATTCGACGCGGACGGTGGTTCACTGGCGATTTCTGCTGCGTTGCTGGGCATGATTTTCCTCCGAAAGGCTGTATGGTTAGCCTGAGAAATTGCAAATGGGAAATTACAAAACAGAGATGCAATCCGTATCCCGCCCGGCCGCGCGTTAACCGTAAGTGAGGTCGGTGCTCTGTCCCACTTCGATGATGTAGCCGTCGGGATCGCGGATGTAGCAGCGGATCTCGCCGTACTTGGGAATCGGCGGCGTGATGAACTCGGCTCCTCGGCTTTTCCATAGTTCATAACACGCTTGAATATCCGCAACGCGGAAATTCATAAAACTGTTGATGTGATTCGGGTCGGGAACGCTGAGCGTTACCGTCGGCTTATCCGGAGTCGGCCCGCCGCCAACGTTCAGAATCATCCAGATATTCGCCAGTTGAAGGTACGGAGGCGCGTTGCCGTCACCCATGCTCAGAATGCGAGCGCCGAAGACCTTTTCGTAGTAGCGAGCGGATCGCTCGAGGTCGGCGACGGTGAGAAAACACGCGACGCTGATCCCCTGCTTCGGGGGCATCTCGTAGCTGTTCTGGTCGATTTGTACGGCGTTCGTATCGGCGCTCATTGAGGTCTCCAATCCGGGTAAACGGTGCTCATACGCTGATTCCGGGCCTTCGTATTTATGCCCACCGGTGATTAAGCCTGACGAGGGAAGGAAAAACAATTAGACCAAGGTATCGGTGACCTTCCCGCCTGTCCCTGTTTTTCGGCCGAAATTAGATATTGTTGTACAATTGTACACGTAGTACGATCTATACTGTGGAAATAGTCATCGACACGTCCGCCATTCTAGCCGTCATCGGAGACCAGCCAGAGAAGGTCGACCTGGTCAGGCTGACGCGTGGAGCAACTTTGGTGGCGCCAGCCTCGGTTCACTGGGAAGTGGGGAACGCGCTGTCGGCGATGTTCAAACGCAGAGCAATTGGCATCAACGAAGCGCTCCTTCTATTGGAGGCTTACGCCGCGATCCCGATTCGCATGACTGAGGTAGGTTTGCAGCAGGCCGTGGAATTGTCCGCGAAACTAAATGTATACGCCTACGATGCCTATGTGCTTGCCTGTGCCATAAACCAACGAGCGCCACTCCTCACGCTGGATGGCGGACTAAGAACGCGCGCGCACGAATTGAAACTGGACATACTGGAGGTCAAGACCCGATGAAATCCTACAGCTATTCCGAGGCGCGGGGAAACTTTGCCACTGTGCTCGACGAAGCCGAGCGCGACGGCGCTGTAGAAATCCGCCGCCGCGACGGCACCGTGTTTCGCATTCTGCCTCTTCGAAAATCCAAAGCCTCGCCGCTAGACGTGAAGGGCGTAAAGCTGAAAGTGTCCGCTTCGGACTTGGTCAGAATTGTGCGCGAAGGCCGCGAGCGCGGATAGTGCTCGCACGAACCAAATGGCGACAGTTCCGGCTGTCCCCGGTTACCATCCCGTCCCTTCGCGTTTTGTGCAGACAAATGAAATTGGGTGAACGTCCCGTCTGGTCCCCGGTTTTCCAATAATCCAAATCTTGAAAACACGTTGGGCTATAACCCGCATCTATGGAGATAACTAGTCACGGCAGACTGATCTCCTAGATTCGCTGGCCAGGGAAATGTTTTGTTTTGGTACCGCGAAAAGCAGGCCGCGTGCAAATCTGCGAACGGCTTCTGCCATTGAGAACTCTTCCCTGCGGCACATTTCAAAGAAGCCAATATCCAATCCACAAGCAGAGCAATTTCCTTGTCCCAGTCTTTACGCGTTGAGTTGGCATACTTACCCGTGGCATGCTTAGTTCGAAAATTCAAATCCCTCCAAGCTGTGAGGTGAAGCAAATGAACCTCGATCGACTGTTTATACGCTTCCAATGCGTCCTTGAGGGCAGGTTCAATCGATAGTCCATTAAAGTCACAGAGCAGTATGTCCGTATCCCGTGCGTGGCATCTTGTATAAAACTCGATCAAAGAGCGCGCCGGTAAGAGCACGCAGTCCCGCACCGCCACGATGACATCAGGTAACAAGCAGTCGGCGGCAGTTCACTCAGGATTGCTGCCTTGATTCGCCGTGAGAAGATTCCACGAGCATCCGCCCGCCACCAGCCAGCGATGATCGTTGACGACATGAAGGAACGCGGCTTTTGTATCCAGCTTGGAAGGTTTCAAGGGAGTCTCCAGAGACGGCTGCCATCCACTAAGATACAACGGCGAGTCCGCCCACCGTTCGGTTTTGCTGCGGTCACTACGGCAACACTACGAGCCAACTAGTTGATAGACTGGTTCACTTTATGAGACAATACTCGCATGAAAACCGTAGGTGCGTTCGACGCCAAAACTCACCTCAATGAGCTGCTCCAGAGAGCCTCGAAAGGCGAGACCATTCAGATCACGAGGCGCGGAGTCCCCGTTGCCAAGCTTTCTCCACCCGACTCCGGCCAGAAAGAAGACGGTCACATTTTAGCCGCCTCCATCCGCCATCTGCGCCGCGGGGCCACTCTGGGGAAGCTTTCCATACGCGAGCTAATCGATGAAGGCCGCCGCTACTAAACGCTTCGTGCTCGATGCGTCCGTGGCCGTCGCCTGGTGCTTTGAGGACGAAGCCACCAAGTTCACCGAGAGCGTTCTCGACTTGCTTTCGGCCAGCGCCGAAGCCTTGGTTCCTGCCATTTGGCCGGTGGAAGTCGCCAACGCTTTGCTGATCGCAGAGCGCCGTAACCGCATTGCCCTGGCCCAGGTCACGGCCCTTCTTCAGAGAATCGCCGCCCTGCCCATCGCGGTCCTCTCCATCGACGCGCCCCGCGCCTTCGACCACATCCTACCCGTTGCGCGTCAACAGTCTTTATCGGGATACGACGCGGCCTACCTGGACCTCGCCCTGCGGCAAGGCCTCCCGCTGGCCACACTGGATGAGCAATTGCGCCGCGCGGCGAAAACCACGGGCGTCGTCCTGCTGTCGTAGTGAATAGGAGAGAAACTCGATGGAAGCCGAGGCGTTGGCAGCCAAACGGCTACCACTACATACGCCCACCCAAGATGCGGTCGATCTGCCGAAGATGGTTCAAGTCGTGTGCCGCTTCCAGGCGGACGAACTCCTCGACCGTTTGCCGTCCGCGTACTTCGTGGACCCCATAGCACTCCACCCACCGCGCGCGCGGGACCGACTGCAACAGTCGCAGGTTGCTCTCGCGCAGCGCCCGAAACACCGCTGCCGAAAGGCTTGCATCTTGCTGCGCGTAACGCAGGCGCTCCGCCCATACGTCCTGATCCCACCAGGTTAAGGCCACGCCTGGATTCGCCAGCATGTTTCGCAATCGCCAGCCCATCGCCAGCTCCGCGTCCGCCAAGTGCGCTACGATCTCGGCGATGGACCACTTTTCAGGTGCAGGACGCCGGCTCAACTCCTCGGGCGCGACATCGCGCAGACGCCGATCGAGCTGCGATGGGGTGGCTTGTTGGACAGCGATGGGATCCTGATCGCCGAGATAGCTTAGGACTCGAGTTCGGTATGCTTCGAACGTCTCTGCCATTCGTCCTCCGGTTAGCCTTGCAGGCTTTTCCCTCACTGTTTCAAGTAGCGAAGCGCGACCCATCCTGATTTGAGAACTTTTGACTCAACGAGTTTTAGTTGCAACCTCTGCCGCAGGCGGGCACCCTCCAACAGCCGTCTCCCCTCCCCTGCAACGATTGGCGCAACGACAAAACGATATTCGTCAACCAGACCAAGCTCTACAAGCTGTGAAGGAATATCTACACCACCGACCAGGATATCTTTGCCTGGTTCTTGCTTCAATTTAAGTATTTCATCGTGAAGGTTCGTACGAACAATCCTCGTATTTCCATCTTCAGCGCTGGCCAATGATCGTGAAAAAACAATCTTCTTCTTGGAGACAAAGGTTTGAGCAAATTCGATATCCGCTTTCGTCTCGGACGAGCTCTTGGCGACATCAGGCCAATAAGGAACCATCAATTGATAGGTCTTACGCCCATAGACGAGCAGGTCAAAATCTCGCAAGAGATGCGTGTAATGTTCGAGTAATTCGCCATCGTCGGGGGGATGGAATTTAGTATGGTCGCAGCAGCCATCCAGGGTAATGTTGATTGCGTAGATTACATTTCTCATTCGATTGAGCCGCCAATCACCTGTCTGTCCCCAGATTCTCGAAATGCATTGATATCTAGGCGGCACGCATCGCCGTGGCACGAATCGCCCGCTGGCGGCACGACGATCTCAACAAGTCCGGTCGCCACGTCATAGACGAGGCCGGAAATGAGCCACTCTCCCGGCAATGCGGGAATCGTCCGTAGCAAAGCAACATCGACGGCGACCGCCGCCCGGGGATCGGTGGCGGCTTTTTTCTTGACTTCCCCTTCCGCTATTTGAAAATAGCCCGTCAGCATGGCGGTCTCTCCGGCGAGATAAGTGATGCCGCAATTGGTGTGTTGAAGGACGATAAGATGAAACTCCCCGCCGCCTCCAGGAATCGCTCCGGCAACCTCGCCGATTCGCCCGAGCATACCCAACTGCTCCAACAGCCCCGGCGTGATGCGACCCCCGATGTTGCGCATCACGACGGCTTCGCCAGGTTTAATGCCAAGTACATGAGCCGGGTCCACACGCATATCAGCGCAACCGATAATGATTGCCTTCACATTCGGCAGCGCACGAGGCATAAGTTCTCGCGCCGCAGATTGGCTAGTAGCAAAATCTTTATTACGTTCCAACATGGAGTCGAGAGTGGTCATATTCGTTGCCCTCCATCGCAAGAGATTCTAGGAGGGGATTCTAGGATTCACGATTTCTTGGTCGCAAGAGCGCCTTCGTTTTGCGGAAGACGATGCAGACGGAAAAACTCTGGGACAGACGGGACGTTCACTAATTTCCATTGGCCAAAAGATGGAAAACGTCCCGCCTGTCCCCTTATTCCTTCAGCAATTGCGTCGCGCGGCGAAAACAAGCGGCGTCGTCCTGCTGTCGTAGTGAATAGCGGAGGAACTCGGCGTTCCTTACGCGGCCCGCTTCTTCTTCTCTTCGAGTGCCGGTAGAAGAAGTTTCAGAAGCGCTTCATCAGAGAACGGGTTCTGGCCGGAGATCAACTCGCGATCTTGCAGGACGTAGCTCCCCCAAGGCGCGACCACACTTACGTCACCGCCCGCCGTTTGCAAGGCGAAGTCCGGGTAGAACAGAACCTTGCCACCAATTTCGAGCGGCTCCCGCTGCTGCTCTTCCGCGGTCGAAAAAATGGTCATCTTATATCCAGCATAGATCCAGCCTTGAGCCTTCGCGTGTGCTCCAGCGACATCGCCCGCCGCCAGCGCGGCGACAAACTCCTTCGAATTCGGAAGCGCCGAGAGCAGTGAAATCGGGCCATGGCAGAGCACTGCCGTAGGCTTGGATGTTTCATGAAAGTGCCTGAACACGGTGCCAGCGTCGGGATCATCGAGAAGATCGATCATCGGGCCATGACCTCCGGGAACGAAAACTGCGTCATATTGATCGAGGCCCGAGGCGATGACGTCCGCGATGCGCTTTGGATCTCTGAGCCCAGCCAGGCTGTCGCGGAATAACATATAGTCCTGAAGCTTGGCCGCGTCCCCGCCAAAGAAATCGGCGACCTCTGAATTCACATCCACTTGGGGCGCGTTGCCTTTGGGGTTGGCGAAGGTGATTTCGTAGCCCTCCTTCATCAGGGCGCGAACGGGAACCGTCAGTTCGTTGAGGTAGTAGCCAGCGCCCTTGTAAACCTTGCCATCTTTCAACGGCAAGCCGCGACCGCTCGAGACTAGTACCAGAATCTTTCCTTGCGTTGCCATTTTGTTCTCCTTTTTGAAAATCGAAAGTGATGCCTGAAAAATAAGTAGCTCAACCAGCACGCCGAGCCCTCGCCTCCTGGGAAGACGCCATAAAGTTTCTCATCGAGGAAGCAATCTCGTCAGCAGCCGTGTCCAGAGCGAAATGGGGGCCGTCAACAATGTGGACCTCGGCGTTTGGAACATCCTCGCGGTAGCTCTCCGGCTCGCTCGGGTCAAACGATGTTTCGTATTTGCCCCAGATCACGAGCAGACGCGGTTGCTTCTGGCGCATCCAGGCCTGCCATTTCGGATAGGAGTCGACGTTGGTTCGGTAGTCGTAGAAAAGATCGCTTTGTATCTCAGCCTGGCCGGGCCGATTCAGAAAATAAAATTCGTCGGTCCAGAGGTCGGGATCGTGGCGCTCCACGACGGGATCGTTCCCGACGTGTCGCGCACGCGCGGCTTCGAGCGACAAGAGATTGGTGCGCAGTGCGCTCTCATTGGCGGCGCGATCAGCCCAGAATGCCCGGCGCGTTTTCCAATTTGCTCCCAAGCCCCGGTTGTGGGCGACCGCGTCCTGCACGATCAGCGCTTCGACTCGCTCCGGATGCTCCAGTGCCATGCGAAAGCCGACGGGGCCACCGTAGTCCTGCATGTAAAGGGTATAGCGCGAGAGCCCGAGCGCCTCGGTGAAGTGGTTCATGGTCGCCGCCAAATGGTCGAAGGTGTATGCGTATTTCTTCGGGTCCGGCCAGTCACTGTGTCCGAAACCAGGATAATCAGGCGCTATCAGGTGGTAGCGATCGGAGAGCCTTGCGAAAAGCGGTTCGAACATCCGCGACGACGATGGAAGGCCGTGGAGTAAGAGAATCGTCTCCGCATGTGCCGGCCCAGCTTCCCGATAGAAGATCGACAGGCCGTCAACCTGTATTGTGCGATAAGACATTGTTTGAAAAGACGCGGGATTCATCGGCGATTGTTTCCTTTCATCATGCGCGATAAAACATTGGCACTTGTGGTTGATGCGGGTTTATGCCCCTGGGAATCCGAACATCAACCACGACTGATTGGCTACCCAATGCGGGTATAGCTCTGTCATCTGATCGAACAGATCCTGGTCGGAGGCCGCGGTTTTTTGCAGCCGATCGAAGTCCTCGAGGTAACGCTTGGTGTCCTGGATCGTCGAGGGAGAGTCGGGCGCGCCAGTCTTCTTGTGACCGGCAACAACCATCGTCGGATTAAGCGCCGCTAAGCGGTCTAGCGCGGCGATCCAATTCTTTCGGCTCTCGGGAGTGGTGTCGCCGACGTACATCCGGCATTGGTTGTAGACAACGTCGCCTGCGACGATGAGGCCGATCGATGGAACGTAGAGAGACGTCGAATCGGGACTATCGGTGCGGCCCTGCTCGATGATGCGCAATTCGCGGCCCTCGAGAGTGAATGTCTTCTGCTCGTAGGGCACAGGCGGAACCAGCTTGGTGGGCACTTGCCCAGGAAACATGTTGCGGGCTAGCCGCTCCACTGTGGGAGTGAAAGACATCTGCATGGCGGCCAGCGCCTTGGGCGTTGCTATCGCCCGAGCTCCTGGGAAACGGTCGAGCAGAATGCTCAGACCGTAGAAGTGGTCGAAATGGGCGTGCGTTATATAAATGGTCTCCAGGTTGCGGTTGTGCAGAGCGACCCAATCCGCGAGAGCGTTGGCCTCAGCGATTGTCCCCATCGCGTCCACCAGCACCGCGTCGTACTCGCCGAAGATTAGAGTCGACGTGATGGGGTCAAAGCCGAATGCTTCGCCGAAAGGCTTTGGCCGCTCGCCGACCATAGTCTTTCCGGGGGCGGTAAAGACGTTCACACTCAGTTTGTTCGACTCAGGCGTGGTCGACACAACCGGCGCGGTCGCTTGAGAGGTCTCTTTCAGTTCACCTGTGCCGCCCATTTGGTACCCCTTTCGATAGCTCCTGAAATGCAGATTCTGATTGAAGCTGCAGCTCGACCGTATCAGAGCAGAAGGGTGAGCTTTGAACAATTGGACGATGGTATCGGTTATAACTTTGTGTGTGGGGCCTCGGGAAGAAGTCGGCATTCTGAGTAACAGACGATAGATCACCGCCTTGCCTGAATAATCGCGGGGATCGCTACAATCGAGCTTCATGGCCAAAGCAGCGACAATACGAAGGCTTTGGGCAGAAAGGCGCCTGCCGTTCATTCGCATCGTTCTTCTGTTCCTATTCACATGGAGCTGTCTCGCCGCGGATCAACCGGCTGGTACCGACGAAAAACCGAAACCGGCTCAATCGATCGACGAACTCAGGCAGCAGATCGAGAAGATCCTCAAAGACACAAACACGAATGGGGTGTCGATCGCGATCGTCCACAAAAACGGGCCCGAATGGGTCACCGGCCTCGGCATGGCCGACCTGGCCGGCAATCGCGCCGCGACTGCCGATACGCTCTTCCGCATCGGTTCTACCTCGAAGGGCTTCGTCTCGCTGTCGATCCTGATGCTGGTCGACCAGGGCAAGCTGTCTCTCGACGATTCCGTTCACAAACTCGCGCCGGAAGTGTGGTTCGACAATCCATGGGAATCGAGCGATCCCGTCCGAGTGGTGAACTTGCTCGAGCACACGACGGGCTGGGACGATTTGCACTTTCGCGAGTATGCAAAACAGGCTCCCGACTCCATGAGCCTGCGCGACGGCCTCGACTACGATCATCATTCGCGTACGTCGCGCTGGCCTCCAGGGACGAGAATGGCGTATTGCAATTCGGGCCCGGCGGTCGCGGCCTACATCGTCGAGAAACTTACAGGGCAAAAGTTCGAAGACTTTGTGCAACAGAATCTCTTCAATCCCATCGGGATGAAGACTGCGACCTACTTCGAGCCAGCGCCGGGCACGGCGACAACTCTCTATCGCGATGACGGCAAGACTCCATATCCGTACTCGCACATCATCATGCGCCCTGCCGGAGCGATCAATGTTTCCGCTAACGACATGGCTGCGTATCTGCAGTTCTATTTGAATCGCGGCATTGCCGGCGGCAAGCAAATTGTGCCGGCCGCCGACATCGATCGCATGGAAGTTCCGAAAAGCTCGTGGGCCGCGAAAGATGGAATGAAGTTTGGCTACGGCCTGAGCAACTTCTGGACTGTCGACGACGGCTTCGTCTATCACGGCCACGACGGGGCCATCGATGGCGGACTCACCGACATGTTCTACATGCCTGACTGGGGCGTCGGATATTTTCTCAGCATCAACAGCGAAAGTGATGACGCGTTTGAAAAGATCAGCCACGCGATGCGCGCCTACATCACGCACAACCTGCAGAAACCACCGGCGCCGCCGCCAGCGCAGTTGCCAGCAATGGCCGCCGACTACGCCGGATGGTACGAGCCCGATTCCCCCCGCATGGAACTCACACATTTTCTGGGACGCTTGCTTGGACTCTCCAGAGTTAACTTCCAAGATGGCAAACTCATCGTGTTCTCCGCGGTCGGTTGGCGAAAGGAGCGTTTCCTGCCGGTGACAGCAACACAGTTTAGACGCCTACCCGAGAAAGATTCCCCGCCTCCTGTGCCCACACTCGAATTGCTCACTGTGAACGCCGAGGGTCGCTTTATCCAGACGGAGCAGGGAACGATGAAGAGGATTCCCAGATGGTTTGCGATCGGGGAGATTCTCTGCGTTCTCTTCGTTATCCTCTCCATGGCCGCGATTGTGGTCTATGCGCCGTTCTGGCTCTTCGGAGGCTTGATCAAGAGCCGCCGACGTCCCGCGGAGCGCGCTATGCGCTTCTGGCCGCTGCTCGCTGTTCTCAGTCTTATGGTCTTTGTCGCCATCTTCATTGCGGCAAGCAGCGATCTAATCGACCGATTGGGAAACCTGACCGTCTGGTCGGCGTCTTTGTGGGCGGTGACTCTGGTTTTCGCAATCGCGGCGCTAGCGAGTTTCTTCGTTGCTTTGCACCGTCCCGAAGAAGGCGTGCGGCGCGGCGTTCGGCGCTTCTCGCTGATCGTATCGCTTGCCCTGGTGCTCGCAGCGGCGTATTTGGCGTATTGGGGAATGATTGGGGTGCGGACCTGGGCCTGACCATCCGAGCGAAGTAATGCGTCTGTTTTTCGGCAGCGCCCGCGACCGATGCCAAGGCTTTCGACTCGCGCTGTCGAGGCATTCGATGTCCCGCTGGACTCTTCTTTGTGTCCTCTTTTTTATTGCTCGCCAAATTAACACGTTGCACGTCCAGCAAAAAGAGTTCAGGCCACCAGCAAGATCTTCCCAACTCCACCCCGTTCTGCCGCTGCTTGAGCCTCGGCCGCTTCACTGAGCCGTAATTTCTGGCTGATTGGGATTACCAGCTTGCCATCGCGCACCGCTTCGGCCATGAACTCGAGCGTTTTCCTGTCGAATTGCGAGAATACTGGCACCACCTTTACAGATGGATACTTCGCGGCGTTCTGCGGCGCGCCCAGGACCGAAGCAAACACTCCTCCCGGCTTGACTTTCGCGATCAATGTCGCGGCGGTTCTTCCGCCAACCGTATCCGCCACCGCATCGAGCGGAGGAAGATCCGCAATCGCAGTGACGTCGTCGGTTGCGACCACGTGATCCGCCCCTACAGTTTTCGCGTCGTCCGTCTGGATCTGCCTCTTCAGAATGCCCGCGATCACAGTTGCCCCGCGTTGCTTCGCAGTGAATACCGCCGAACGCCCGACACTTCCGGCAGCACCTACGACGAGAACCGTCTGGCCCGCCTTGATTTCGGTAGCTAAAAGGAGCTGGTTGCCGGTCACGGTGACCAGCGGCAACGCCGCCGCCAGGACCAAATCGAGCCCCTTAGGAACTTTCGCCAGGATCGCGGCTTTCACGACACAAAGCTCAGCATAAGTATTGTCCGCCATAGCAAACACCTGGTCGCCAACGGAAAAACCCTCGACTCCCGGGCCAATTTTGACGACGGTCCCCGCGATATCGACGCCTATGAGCCCCGGGAACTGGAGGGGATAAAAGTCTTTCGTCAACCCGGCACGTCGTTTGTAGTCGATCGGATTCACGCTCGTGGCAGCAACCCGCACCAGTACTTCGCCGGGACCCGGAGCCGGGTCAGGGTAATCCTCGAATTTGAGAACTTCGGGACCGCCATATTGATGAACAACAATCGCTTTCATATATCGTCTCCTTATAATTTAGTGAGAAACGACGCACCGATTTGGGCGGCCCATGTTGACTCGTCCCCGAATCGTCTTCACTGGAGTTCGGTATTTCGCCCACTTCAGCACGTCCCAGATCTCGCACTGCAAGTAAAAGCCTGCCGAGATAGACGGAGAGATCACTCCTTCGCTAATCGCATCGTGAGCCAGTTCATGCACCGCTTCATAACCCGGAATCTGTACTCGCTTGGCGAGTTCGATCAGTTCTTGCATCGGAAGTTCACGTTGGGCGATCATCGAAAGCAGTAACATCAGCCCGTCGGAACCCGCGAAACGGTCGAGCGCTACTCCCTCTACTATGCCGCCGTTCTTCTTGAATTCGTCTCGCGGATTGTATTGGCAGCCGGATCGCTCTTGCCACCTTCGGCTCATGTTGCGACTGCCGGTGTAGCGGCCGTGCACTAAACGCAAGCCACTGACTTTCGGTCTTCCATTATTGTCCGCTGCCGCAATCCACTCCACCCAGCCAGCCTGCAGATCTGACATAAGTTCGCCGCAACTATCGCATCGCCAACCGGATCGAATGGACTTTTCTCTGGGCATAACATTCACCAACAACCTTCCACCCGAAGTGCATCAGGTGTCGGCCGACTCTCTGAGCAGTAGATTCTTAGCTCTGCGCCTGGCGTTCGCGTCGCGGCGCCTTCGGCGGCAGCCTCTTTTCTATTCTTTTGAGGATGAATACCCAGGTCGTGCCATGACGTTTCCGAGAGGTTGACGTTGTAGTAGGTTGCAGCCTTCTCGATGTTGGCAAACGCCAACGCACGGTCGGCATCGGAGACGTCGATGACTTGATCGAACCTCGCGACCGCGTTACGCACATGTTGTGCGTTTGTCATTGGTTCCTTACGCTGCTTCGGAAACGCATAGACGGTGTCGGGTAAGTCGCTCTGTGTCGTCAGCGGTCCGTGCTTTTCGTGAGGTTTCCAGGTTGCTTCCGGCATGGCTTCGCGATCCTCTCTCTAAATACTTGGCTAAAGGGCATAAGTCCGCAGCGAATGCGCGGAGACTTATTTTTCTTTGACTTTCTGCGCTAGCTCGCGAAAGTCCTTGGCTTGTTTGTGGCTGGCCCTTACCTGGAGCTGTGCGAGCTGCCGAGATTTTCCATTGGGGAGGAGCGAAACCAAGGCTTCGAGTTCGGTCGCCGCTTCCTGAGCGTTGCCAGCCTCTTTGAGCATCAAATGTTCAAATTTGCGGATTGCCTCATCGTGATCCATATTTCCCTCGTTCATGGAAAGTGTGGCGCGGAATAGCCGCGATGGGGCGATTACACCTGACGCGCTCTGGCGAATCAATTAGACGATGGTATTGGCGAAGATATCAGCGTGCATGAGTGTTGAACTAGCGGACTGCGGCATTGAGTGCCTCAAGCAGAGCCGTGTCGCTGAAGGGCTTGAACAGGCATTCCACTGCACCTTTTTCCAGCAACTCCCGGCGAACCGTCTTATCTGTGCTGGCGGTGATGAAGATGATTGGAATCTCCTGCCCGCGAAGCTTCAATTCCCGCTGAAGGTCGGGTCCGCTCATCCCCGGCATGGCGATGTCGAGGATCAGGCATTTGGTTTGGCCGAAGCAATCGGATGCGAGGAACTCTTCCGGCGACGAGAACGTGCGCGCTGCAAAGCCGAACTCCGTCAACAAATCGGGCAGCGACTCCCGCACAGATTCGTCGTCATCTACCACTGACACAAGGGAACGCGTAACTGTCATATTTTTCATGACGCGCCCGCGACCACAGGGTTCGGCAACACTAAAACTCGGTGTATTCGCGTTCGCGCTGGTGAGGAAGTCGACGTGCCCATCGGAGCGCTGTCCATATCAATCCGGGCAGAGCACTAACGACGAGACTCTTCCTCAGCGCTCTCTCCTAGGCGATCCTCCACAACACTACGGTGCGCCATTTCAGGAAGCACTGTCCATTACACTTTAGTATTGGTTTGCCAATCAAAGGCGAGATTCCTCAAGCCGCATCCGTCACGTCAAGAGTTCGACTATCGCGATTACCGCTCGCGCTCGTTGCACCCTCGGATGCTCGAGGAATAGAGAATGAAAACGTTGCTCCGGGACCATTATTCAGTGTCGCCCACAGATGGCCATGATGATTCTCGATAATCGAGCGACTGACGGAGAGTCCGATTCCCATTCCGTCATTCTTGGTGGTGTAGAAGGATTCGAAGAGCCTGTCCGCAGCCTGAGGGTCGAACCCGACTCCCGCATCCTGCACCGTCAGGCGTACACGATCGTCTTCGTCCCGTTCGGTTCTGATAAGCAATTGCCGCGGACGGTCGTCGACGTCGCTCATCGCGTCGGACGCATTCCGGATGAGGTTCAGGATGACCTGCTGCAACTGGACGCGATTGCCGGTGACCAGCGGAAGGTCGTGGGCAAGTTCCGACCGCAGGATCACATGGTTATCCTGAAGTTCGTTCAATGACAGCGCGATTACCTCTTGTGTAACCTCATTCAGGTCCATTGACTGGGTCGCAGCCGATTTCTTGCTGAAGAGAGCACGTAATCGTGTGATCATCTCAGAGGCTCGGTTGCCATCGCGAATCGTCCGCCGCGCAGTTTCGCGTGCGCCGTCGACGTTTGGAGGATCGGCGGCCAGCATTCGCATGCAGGTGCTGGCGTTCGTGACAATGCCCGACAGCGGCTGGTTGAGTTCGTGGGCGATCGACGCCGTCAGCGTTCCGAGGCTCATCGCCCTGGCCATATGTGCAAGTTCCGATCGAGCCTTGTCACGTGCCTCCTCCGCCAGCCTGCGCGCCGTAACATCCTGAATCGAGGCGATGTACTCCAGTTGGCCATCCTTGTCCCGGGTCGCTTGAGCGACCGCATGCATGTACTTGATCGAGCGGTCTGGCATCAGCAAGCGGTACTGCCATTCAAAGTTGTGACCGCCTTTTCCTGTCTGTTCCACCATCTTCATCTTCTCGATCAAGCTGACGTCTTCCGGATGGACTCGCGTCCGGATCAGTTCAAGCGTCACGGGCACGCCGATCTCAAGCTCGTAGATGCGATAGAACTCCGCTGAACACGTGATGTCGTCTACCGCCGCGCGCCAGGAAAAGCTGCCGATTTGGCCGAGGTGTTGACCTTCCGCGAGGAATGCCTCGCTGCGCCGTAGTTCTTGCTCTGCGCGTTTGCGTTCCGTAATGTCGCGCAGATAGCCAGTGAAGGACGGCGGGCCTTCCAACGGTATGCGTGTGATCGCCAACTCGACGGGGAATTCGCGTCCGTCAGCACGTACTGCGGTCATCTCAATGCGTTTGCCAAGCACTCGCGTCTCGCCCGTAGTCAGGTGGCGGGCAAAGCCCCGCCGATGCTTCTCGCGGAGAGCCGGTGGAATGATGACGTCCGCCAGATGTTTTCCCAAGACTTCGTCTCGACGGTAGCCGAAGGTGTGCTCCGCCGACGGGTTGAACTCAGTGATACGGCCCTCGTGATCGATCGTCACAATGCAGTCGAGCGCCGAGTCCACGATCGCTGCCTTGCGAACCTCACTGCGCTTCAGCTCCCTCTCCTCTTGCCCGAGCCTAGCTTCCACCAGTCTGCGTTCAGCAAGCTCCCTTTCGAGCTCTTCGTTGGTGACGGCAAGTTCGGCAGTTCGTTGTGCGATCTGCCGATCGAGTTCCTCGGCCACACGCCTCTGCTGCCTCAGAAGCCGCGCCTCCTGCAGCCCAATGACTGCCTGATTCGCCGCGACATTCAAAAGAAGCGCCTCGGTTTGGCGTGGAAAATCTTCCCGCTCGGCCGCTACCACCATCATGCCAAGTTCGCCCTGCAGCCCCAGTGGCAGCGGTACGATCGAAACGTCTCCCTCACCCATAAGGTTTCGAAGCAGTGGAGGCCATTTCCGTGAATTGTCCTCGTACGAATGGCTGAGCGCTTCGCAGATCTCTTGCGTCGGAGGCATCGGTCCGCGCAATTGGGCAATCTGGACAATCTCAACCGGCAACCCGCCGACTGGATCCTTGAGTCGTACACAGGCTAGGTCAAGGCGCAGCATGCGCAGGAGCGCATCGAGCAAAATTTGGAGAACCTGGGATGGATCGCCGCCACTCCAGAGCGCGGGAAGAGCAAGCAGGCTGACAAGATCGCTAATGCACCGCTGAAGGTGCTTGATCTCTCCGGAAGCATGTTCGGGTTGGACGTCCATATCAGGCAGCCATGGAGGAGGACGGGGAAGGGCGCGTGGCCCGACGTTGGCGGATCTCGCGCAGGAACTCCTCGGGCGAGACGTAGAACGGATTCCGGTGAAGGAGGCCGCCGATGATGATCATCGGATGTGTCCGCATAATGTCGATCACCGTGTCTCCTCCAAATTTCCCAAGATGGTAGGTGCAGATGACCGCGTCGTCGTGGCGGGTCCAGATATCATTCACCCGAGACTCGAACTCGACGAGATCGTCAATGTAGGATCGATCTTCAATTGCCCAATCCATCCGGCAGCAAATGCGGCTGAGCGGGAAGCCCCCCTTGGCGTTGCCGCTGGCCATCTGCTCGAACGCCGCCAGCATTCGATCCTGATCGAAACGACCGTCCCGAATGTAGGCTTCGGTGTTGATCCGAACCTCTAATTGCCCACTCTGCTCGGCAGCCGAGTGGTCGATTCCGGCTGCGGCCAAACGTTGCAGATGGTCGTGACGTTGGTCTGGATTCACGACATGCACCACCTTGTCGCCACACTGGAACCCATCCTTTATGAACGGAAGCAACACGCGATATTCTTCCTCGTCATTGTTGAAAAACGCGCAGACATGTCGCACGTCGCCGAGTTGGGAGCCGGCCAGGGAAATCGGTGGTGTAGCCTTCTTCATGGTGTTTTCCTCCCGTTGGGATCGCGCGTAACGTTACGCCGCCGTAGTCGCTGCGGGTGCGGGGCAGAGTCTCGCCGCCATCTTCACCAGGTCGGCGAGAGAGTCAGCCTTCATCTTTTGCATCACCTTGCCTCTGTGTGCCTTCACGGTGATCTCGCTGATACCAAGCTCCCCACCGACCTGTTTATTCAGCAGGCCGGAAACCACTAACGCCATGACCTGCCGTTCGCGTGGAGAAAGCGAGGCGTAACGGTCCCGGAGAACCCGCATCTCGGCCTCATGACCTAGCGCAGCGTGGCTGCGTTCCAGGGCTCCCCGGATGGCTCTCAACAGCGCGTCATCGCTGAAAGGCTTCGTCAGGAATTCGACAGCCCCAGCCTTCATAGCTTGGACTGTCATGGGCACATCGCCATGGCCCGTGATGAAGATGATCGGCATGTCCGTCCGTTCGACGGCGATGCGTTTCTGCAACTCAAGACCATTCAGGCCGGGAAGAGAAACGTCAAGTACGAGGCAGTTTGGAACAAGGGCCCGCGGGCAGGTTAGAAATTCTTGCGCGGAGGCGAATGTCTCCGGCCGCCAGCCTTCACAGCGGACCAAGAGTTCGAGCGACTCGCGCACGGAGACGTCATCGTCGACAACGAAGACGATTGGTGTGACTTGTACCATTCGAGGTCACCCCATTTCACGGCCAAGTGCGCACGACTAAAGGCATGCTTCGCTGTGCACAAGTGCACTAATGACGCCCCCACGTTGCCAAAAATTCTACCAGAGAGCCTTTGATTTGTCCGGAGGGTACTCCATGCAACCGTCTTTTTCGAATCAATTTGCCACCAACTGGTTAGCTCCAGAGGCATACCAAAGTGTGGGCGATACCAAGGTCCAATTGTTCGTTCCCCAGACTTCTGGTGTCATGCCACTTCGACAGCCTATTCAATCGGACTGTGGACAGCAGGAACATGAGGAGACGACACAGGCAGAAAGACAGGGGATTCCCATGAACTCGGATGGATCGTTTGACAGGTCGACTTGTGCAGACGGGATACAGCTGGCGGAGCGTGAGTTAGCGTCATTCATCGGGGCAGTGACAGAGTTATTCGGCCCAGAACAGGCGCGACTCTCTGCCGAGGACTGGCTCGACGAGTTTGAGTCAATGCATAGCCCCCTTCGGTCCGCCGGTCGAGATTGGCGATCAGTCACCGCTGCGGCCTCGGCACTATTGGCGAGTCGACTGACTGTCGCACGAGGGCGCTCAGCGCTCGCCGCATAGAATCATGCGAAAGTACCCCCGATACCCTGGTCTAATTATTTCGTCTCCAAGCATTTTATGTGATGCAAATGTGCATCAAGCCTAAATCAAAAGGAGAGGTCGTATGTCAGCTGAAATAACAGCGATGACAGGAGTGCAACAAAAGGCGATTCCAGTTCATCAGCCAGGCCAAGAAGTTTTCAAAGCTGTGCTAGCTGAAGAGATCAATTGGAAGCCCTTTGCGGCGTTTCCGCCCTCGGTCCGCCTGGCTGTCGTGGTGGGTCAGCCTTCGGAGGCCGGACCGTACACGATCAGAGTCCGAGTGCCCCGCGGTGTGAAGCTCATGCCACACAGGCATCCTGAGGACCGAGTCTACACAGTGATATCGGGCATTTTTTATATCGGACTGGGCGATCAGTTCGACCCGGAAAAGCTGGAAGCGTATCCGCCCGGAAGCGTCATCGTTTTGCCCGGCAACACTTCCCATTTCCACTGGGCGAAATCCAGTGAGTACGTGACGCAAGTGACGGCGATGGGACCGCTTGGGCTTGAATACGTGAGTGCCGATGACGATCCAAGAAACCACAACTCTTAGGCAAGCGATGTACGTTCGCAAAGGAGAAGACCGGATATGTGTTTCTCGGCCACTGCGAATTTTGTGGGCAGCGGAGTCCTGGGTGCTGTCGGCGTCGTCACTTTGACCAAGGTGAAGCACCGTCGCGAACTGCTTTTCGCGGCGCTCCCCGCGCTATTCGCCATACATCAATTCATGGAGGGGTTCGTCTGGCTGGGATTGGATGGAATTCTTTCGCCTGCGGTGGCGCACGACATGGGCGCGGCATTCATGCTTTACGCACAAGGTCTCCTCCCGTTTTTGCTGCCGCTTAGCGTGCTTCTGTTCGAGCCGAATGGGAAGAGCCGTAGGAGGATGCTGCCGTTCCTCATACTCGGCGGGGCAACCACGCTCTATATTTTGTGGGCGCTGACGGCGTTCCCGTTGCAGCTGTATGTCAGAGGAAACAGTATCGTGTACATCAATCAAGCGACCAATAATACGGCGGTTGCGGTGGCGTACGTGATTGCAACTTGTGGATCGCTGTTTTTCTCGAAGATCAAAATGATGGTAATCTTCGGCGCAGCAAACTTGGCGATACTGCTGGTTGTAATGGCGGTCAAGCGCTACGCATTCACTTCGTTATGGTGCGCCTATGCTGCAGTTGCGAGTGTGATCATCCTTGCATACTTCTGGAGAAGCCACAGCGAACGCCCGTTCCTGTATGCGTAGAAGGGTGACAGCTGTGGAGTTGAAGTTGACGCGACCACAATGCGAAAATGCCTGACCGACACAGATGAAGCCCGATCCGACGCACACACCCGAAGCAACAGGCAGATCGCCCGTCCTCGCGCAAGCAGTAGCCGCGCCGCTCACGCGCGCCGCAATCTTCCTGGTCGTAACGATCAATCGGAGCACTGAAAATCGCTCCACCCTCCGTTCGTTCTGCGGAGACCTCGCCGCACTGATCCGCGCCGTGGAATTTCGCGACCTTGAGGCAGGACTCTCTTGTGTCATGGGATTTGGTTCCGACGCGTGGAATCTCCTTTTTGGGCTGCCTCAACCGGCCGAACTACACTCGTTCCGCGAGATTCGCGCCGCAGCGCGCCATGCCGTCTCCACGCCGGGCGACGTGCTGTTCCACATCCGCGCCAAGCGCATGGATTTGTGTTTCGAGTTGGCCACTCAGATTATGGCGCGTCTGGGAAACGCAGTTTCGCCGGCAGATGAAGTTCAGGGTTTCCGCTACTTCGACGAGCGCGACCTGCTTGGCTTCGTCGACGGGACGGAGAATCCCCGCGGCGCCGCCGTCGCCGACGCGGTTCTCATCGGCGACGAAGACACCGAGTTCTCTGGCGGCAGCTACGTTATCGTGCAGAAGTATCTCCACGATCTTGGCGCGTGGAACGCTCTCTCTACCGAAGTGCAGGAACGCATCATAGGACGCACCAAGCTGGCCGATATCGAATTGGACGATTCGGTCAAGCCAACCTCGGCTCACAACGCGCTCACTACCATCGTTGAGAACGGGAAAGAGATCAAGATCCTGCGCGATAACATGCCTTTCGGCCGGCCGGCGCATGGTGAGTTTGGCACATATTTCATCGGTTACAGCCGTTCGCCGCGCACCATCGAGCAGATGCTCGAGAACATGTTCATCGGCCGCCCGCCCGGCAACTACGACCGGATACTCGACTTCAGCCGCGCCGTCACGGGAAGCTTGTTCTTCGTGCCGTCGGCTACATTTCTGGAGAACGTCACCGCAGACCAAACCCAGCCTGCGACTCCGGAATCCCCCGTGTCGTCGCCGGCCTTCGAGCCTTCTTCGTCCATCTCACCGGTGCGCGAGGGTTCGCTCGGCATTGGATCTCTCAAAGGAGACATACCCCATGAATAATCTCCATCGCGAACTTGCCCCGATTTCCGATTCGGCGTGGGCGCAAATCGAAGAAGAAACATCGCGAACGCTCAAGCGCTATCTCGCCGGACGGCGCGTCGTCGACCTGAAGGGGCCAGTTGGCCTCGCCCTCTCGGCCGTCGGCACCGGTCACCTGCGTACAATCACTGCCCCAACAAAAGGCATTGTCGCCAGCCAGCGCGAGGTGAAGGCGTTGGTCGAACTGCGGGTTCCCTTCGAACTGGATCGCAAGAGTATCGACGACGTGGATCGCGGGGCGAACGACTCCGACTGGCAACCCGCGAAAGACGCCGCGCGACAGATCGCATTTGCCGAGGATGCCGCGATCTTTGAAGGTTATGCCGCCGCTGGCATTGGAGGCATTCGTCAGGGGACCAGCAATCCGATCATGACCCTCCCCGCTGACGTGCGCGAGTATCCAGACGCTATTGCGCAAAGCTTGAGCCAACTACGCCTCGTCGGTGTCAACGGCCCGTATGCCGTGCTGCTCGGGGCCGACGCTTATACCGCGCTTGCCGAGACCAGCGACCACGGATATCCGGTACTGGAGCACGTCAAGCGGCTGGTCAAAGATCAGATCATCTGGGCGCCTGCGATTACTGGCGCTTTTGTACTGACGACTCGCGGCGGCGATTTCGACCTGCACATCGGCCAGGACGTCTCTATCGGTTATCTCGGACATAACGACGAGGCTGTTCGCCTTTACCTGCAGGAGTCATTCACTTTCCTTCTGCTCACAACGGAAGCTGCCGTCGCGCTGGTTCCTCCTGTAAAGACGAAGAAGACTTGACGCGCAAGATGAACGATCAACAGACGCATGAGCAGGATCCTGGAGCGCGAGATCAGGAGGCGAGTGGCGGAGCGCACTCTTCGATGGAGGCATCGAGATGGATTGGAAACGGTTGGTCCAGTTTGTGCTGTTGGGCAGCAGTGATTTGGAACAATATGCCATCCTGCTGGTGCGGGTTTCGATCGGGCTGTTTTTCGCCATCTCCGGCGCAAACAAATTGTTTGTTGCGGCCGGTACGAAACCTATTTACGACACGCTCGTTAAGGCTAAAGTCCCGTTTCCCCGCCAGACGGCTTATTTCGTGGCGGGAGTCGAGTTCGTTTGCGGATCCCTGGTGGCTTTGGGTTTTTTTTCGAGTCCGGCCTGCGTGGCCTTACTGATCGATATGATTGTCGCCACCCTGACCGAAGCGGTTTCTACCTTGCCGAAGGGACTGTCGCCTCTTAGCTGGCTCGACGATTTCCTCTACCTTCCGGAAGTCCTGTACGTGCTCTTCTTTATTTGGCTGATCTGCTCCGGTCCGGGAAAGTTCAGTGTCGATTTCTGGCTTGCTAGGAAGTTACTCGGGTGATCGCAAGCCCGGATTGCTTTCAGTAAATGTCTTCCTTCGTGCGACGTGACATGGAACGCCAAAATCGTCCGAACCGCGGGTTGGAAATCTCCGGTACGGACGGCGAATGGTGCGCAAGGCATAGCAGAAGCAGCACAGAACGTCGATCGGTGTTTCTCGGGTCGGTCCCTTTGGAGACGCCGAGCACGGCAAATCAGTACTGAAGGAGAACTGCTCCCATTGCGCGAGCAGCACCCGAACAATTTCATTTTCCCGCACGATATAGGCAGGACTCCCCGGGCGGCGCCCAGCAATGGCTTGGTGATCACCCAGCGTGACTGGATCGTCGGGGGCTGCCAGCCAGTCGTTGCTACGGACAACCAGCGCACACGGGAGTGCGCACAGCATAGTATCCGAGGGACACCTGGCCGTTTTGTGGCGCGTTCGGGGTCACCAAATCTGTTTCGACGAAGAAGCCGTGATCCGAATCGATGGCGTAATAATCCACCGCGATTTGATTCGGGAACACAGCACTTGTGACGTTGCCGTTGTTATTGCCAACAAGAGTGCCCGTGAGGCAAAGACCCTGGCAACCCGAAGTTGAGAAACTGCCGAGGAACGGCTGGTCTGGGGTATCGCTGCCCGCGAGATTAACGTCCGCGATTCCGGACAATGGCGGCATGGCCGACGAGATTACATTGAGCTGACCGCTGCCGTCGTTTTCGCCGGTGCCGGACAATTCCTGAGAGAAACTAAACCCGTAATCGCCGCTAAAAACAGGGACTGTCGTCGATTGTGAATAGGCGACCCCGGCTCCAAGCGATGCATGATAGGGAATGTCCCCGCTCTCAAGCACCAACGCCGCCGGATTCCCATTGTTCGCGTTGCCAGCGAGATAGAAGAGGACTACGGGTTGATAGGGGTGCGTTGGGCTGGGGTTGAAATTATCCAGAGTCACGCTGGCGCGACCCGTTCCGCTGGCGTCCACGGAGTATGTTCCGGCGAAAGACGCACTGATCTGGGCGCCGGCGGTTCCTTGAAATGAGTCTAGCGCCAGGAAAGTGTCCGTGAAACCATTGCTGAGGTTGCCGCTGCCATCGGACTTCAACGCGCCCACAGAAGTCAGGGTGGCCGGTGCGAATGACGGGCCGTTGTTGGTACTGAGGTCCGTCCCCAGGACTTCAAACACATAGGCTCCGTTAAGGGCGGAATTGTTAAAGTTGCCCGTGCCCGCCTGACCGATGGCGATTCCGGCCGTCAAGCCAAATTGCGCAGTACTACCGGCGGTGTCGTCGCTCTCGATCAACTCTACATGCGTGCCGTCGACAATATAGCCCGTAAACACTAACGGGATTAGTTTGCCGCTGGCACCGAAGGCAGCTATCAGGGTTAGTGTAAACGCTCCGTGTTGATCCGGAATCGTGGATGCACCGAAGGCCGCCGTGAGTGTACCCGAAAGGGGCGAGGGATTCGGAGTTGTCCCAGGATTCACTTTCCTTCCGAGGATCTCATCGGCCACGCTGCCATTTCCAGAAATCGTGTTGGCCGAGTCAATGTTAAACACGCCTCCGAAAGCCAGTGGCACTGTCGCCGCCGCCTTGACAACGTTAAGGCCGCTTGCCACAAAAGCATAACCACCCGTGGGCGCCACCGGGCTGGACGCCTGTAGATCCATGGTTCCGTTACCCGATACACTCAGGACGGGATTGCTCGCGCTACCCGTGGGTAATGCGGTAAGCAGCGCGTGGGAGTTGGAGAGCACGACGAAACTAAAGTTCTCAGTTCCAATGTCGGTGTCGTTCGTCTGGAGCGTAATTGTCCCGCGTCCATCGCTGCCGAGGAAATAGCTGCTCCCGATAGAAACGATGGCATCGGAGTTCGACACCAAGGCCTGAGTTGTTGGGTCGAAGAAATTGACAGTTTGCTCGCCCGCTGTAACATTGCCTTTGGCGTCAAGGACGATCACACCGGCAAATTGGTACGGGTTCAAGCTCGAGTCAACGCCCTGGGCGTGAAGCACATAGCTGCCCGGGCTGAGCGCGCTGTCGAAAGTGGTGATGGTAATCGGGGCGACAACATTTTTGCTATGATCCGCCGTCGCGAGGGCAACAATTTCGACAACCGTGCTATTCGTTGAGACGGACGCCGGAGCCAAATAGGTTGTGGGAGTGCCGCTGGCGGTGTGCTGGGAGCTGAGCGTTCCGCAGTTCGGCGGATTTTGGCATGTTAAGGTCCAATCCACGCCGTAATTGTTCGGATCGTTCGTAACCGTCGCCATTAGATTCTCGGAGAAGCCCACAGCGATCGATCCAGTCGGCTCCGGCTGGAAGGCAATAGTGACTGGGTTCGGTGGCGGAGGGGGAGGATTCTGCACGTTGAAAGTACTTCCTCCGCACGCGACCAAAAACAGAGCCATCGCTGCCGGTAGAAGAGAAAGAACCCATCGTTTCGTCGCCACTGACTGCCTCCTCGAATCTCGCTACGTCATTGTGATCGTGACCATCGTTACGATCCTTTTTCAACGATGATCGGGCCAGCTTCCGAAAGACTGCGGCCAGATATCTCGCCCGCAATTACTCAAGCTACGGGAACTAACGACCGGTGCCGCGCAGGTACACAAATTGCGGCAAGCCCGAGGGTTCCGGCGAGTAATTAATAGTCAAAGTTCCGGGAAGAAATCCCGTTGTGCCCGGTTTGAACGTTACCGTCAAAGTGCAACTGCTGCCCGGTGCGAGCGTAACGGGGCAATCGTCGGTTTCAGAGTAATTGCCCTGCGTCGTTATCCTTCCGATGAAGGTCACGGCCTCTGCGTTCTTCAGAGCCGGATCGTTCAGCAGGGTAATCTGCAACGGGGCGCTCGATTTACCTACGGACTGGTTTCCAAAATCGAGGCCTGCGCCGGGAGACATCCTGAGCGGGCTTGGTGTGTTCGCCCTCAACTCCACTGGAAAACGTCCACTATCGATCTCGCAGTCGGACGTCATCGTGCTGGAACATTGAACCGTATTGAGTTCAAGGAAGTAATCAGGACCAGTATTAATGTCGGTGTTCGGCTGCGGTACATAGGCAATCTGCAGGTTGCACGAGGTACCGGGAACCAGCACGGTTCCCGTACAAGTATCCGCCGAGATCTGGAAGTTCGGCAGCGAAGTGCCCGGATCGCTGTCACAGTTGTAAGTGATCGTGGAACCGTCGGCAGCGATAGCATTCGCAACGCCCGGCGGGCTTCCCACCACTTGCAGACCTGCAACTTGGCTGCTCAGAAGCAATGGGTGTGGGAGTTTACCTCCCGACGTGCATGGCGCGCTTCCCAGAATCTGCAGTGGAGAGCCGCTATTGTTAGTAAACGAAAGCGTTTGCGGAAGACTTGCTTCCGGCGGATTGAGTTGCTCCTCGGCACCGAAGTCGAGTTCGGAAGTAGAGGGAACGATGGCACTGACTCCGATACCCGCGACCGGAACGGCAAAATTGTTATCGCTATCTTCGGGGTTCGTTGCACTCATCGTCGCTGTTACCGTTGCCGTCTGAGGAAACGGACAGTATTCCGGTGAAGCCCCGGAAATGGACTGCAGAGGGGGAGATGGAGGAAACGGTATCCATGGACAACTCTCCTGCGGCGAAAAGGAAACCGTAATCGGGCATGACTGCCCGGAATTCAAGGTAAAAGACTGGCCGTTGGAAGGGGTCCCTCCGGCGCCACAGGCGTCCGTTTCCGTGAAACTTGGCAGGCCGTTGAAATCAGTCAGGCCGCTGTTGAATTGGTTGTTGCCATTGTAAGTGAAATTCAACGTCAGACCGTTCAGGGTCGAGGAGGAATTGTTTGCCAGCGTTATCGTCTGCGGCGTCGCAGTCGTGCCCAGCATTTGTGCGGGAAAGCTTATAAAGGCCGGGGAGAGCGTGATCGGCTGTCCGCATGCGGTTGTGTTGTTCAACGCCAGACAAATGTTCCCGTAATCTCCGGCAGTAACCGTGCCACCCAGATCGCCCTTACAGGCCTTCGAGGCGACTAAGTAGGATGGTCCCACCCCGTGCATGATGTAACCGCCATGCACGGAATCGAATAAGACGGGCTGAACGCCATTTGCCGAATTGACCGGCGCGCCAATCTCACCCACGACCGTTCCGTCGGTCCCGATGATCTGCAAGATGACTGAGTTACCGCTAATCTGGCCATTCACCGAAGCAGTACCGAAACAAGGATAGGCGCTAAGATTCGTGGTCGGATCAAGAAAGCTCAAAGTGCCCGTGATGGTTGCGTTGCTGGCTCCGATGTTCTCGCTCTGCGTGAACGTCCCCGTGACTGGGAAATCTTGATTGCTAAGGCCCGCGCCGCCGCCCGCGATATCGGTACTGTGAAAACTTCCATAGATCGTTCCGGTGAGCGGCGGCACAAGGATCGCGCTCCAATTTAATCCTGTTTGCGCGGTAGTTCCGCAAAGACTGTTGGCAGTCGAAGCATAAGTCCCCGACATCGTCGAACCGTCGGGACTCAGCAGTCCAGTCAAAGTAAAGGTCTGGCCGCCCGCCGTGGCCGTCAGCATTACATTCTGAGCGTTAGCCGTACCAGTGATCGGCGCCGATCCGCTGTCGCACACTGTTGCCCCGTTTTGGGCTTGCAACGTCATGGAGTAAACCGCCGCTCCCGTCACAGAACCATTGCTCTGTAGCAGAAACCCGCCCTCCAGTCCGCCTAAGACAGTTGATTGTGCCGCGTTCGTCATCGTGAACTGCCAGTTTCCGGAAAGCGTTGCGCTCTGATGCTGTGCATTGGAACCTCCGCCTCCGCATGCCGAGAGCATGGTCATCAGGGTAGCGAGCAGCAACACCCGCAGACCGTCTGCGGACCGACCGCTAAACGGGAGCGGCTCAGCAATCGCACGGTATAGCATCGGATGACCAGTCAGTTTCTGCATGATCTCCCAAATCCAGCAAGGTGCCGGCAGTCGGCGAACAACTTGAAGCGCCTGGCTTCCGAGACGCCATCCGCCCCGAATTTAGTTTCACGAGTTAAGACCGCGCTCTCGCTCAGAGCGGTGCCCGTGATCGGCACCGTGAGAATCGAGCCATTATTCGGACTGGTTACCGTTAGCGTTGCCGTAAGGGGAGAGGGGCACTGGGTGGGCGGAGTCCCGACCGCGCAGGTTTCCTGCGCGGCAAATGTAATCGTAACCACACAAGACTGGCCTGAGTCGAGGGTGAAAGGTTGTCCCAGCGAAGGGACGCCTGCGAGACCACAGGTGTCGGTCTCCGTAAAGTTTGTTGCACCGCTATTATTCGTCAGCACCAGGGTCATACCGCCGAGCGTGGTGCCAGAAGTGTTTGCAAGCGTAGTGTCCTGCGCGGTGGGCGGCGAGCCCAGGGCTTGCGTGGGAAAGATAAGAGCAGACGGAGTCAGGGTGATCGGTTGTTGGCACGCGCTTGCGCCGTTTAGTGCGAGGCAGACACTACCGTAATCTCCTGCGGTCGCTGTGCTCGCAAGATTGCCAGGGCAGACGGGCGTCGCGACCATGTAGGTTGGTCCGGCGCCGTTTAGAACGTAACTGCCGTGTGATGATGAGAATGTAACGGGATTGACGCCGGTCACGCCGTTCGAACCTGCCGGTTCACCAATCTGTCCTATAGTCGATCCGTCCGTCCCGATGATCCGCAGATTGACGATGTTGCCGCTGATTTGGCCAGACAGGAGCGCAGCGGTAAAACACGGGTAATCGCTTGAATTCGTTATCTGGTTTAAGAAGGTCAAATTGCCGGTGACGGTCGCGCTGCTACTCCCGGTGTTCGCCGCTTGGCTAAGCCCACCAGCTACCAGGAAATCTTGCTCGCCAAGGCCCGCCGCGCCACCAGCGCTATGAAAGCTCCCTTGGACCGGCCCTGTAATCGGCGGCACGAGAACTGCGCTCCACTGCAAACCCGCTTGAACCGTTCCGCAAGGCGCACCATCGGGGGCTGTACCGGAGGTGGACGTATAAGTACCCGCCATCGTCGAGCCATCCAGACTCAGCATCCCGGCAAACGTAAAAGTTTGCGTTCCGGCAACCGCCGTAAGGGCTACGTCCTGGCCACTGACAGTTCCGGTGATCGAAGCAGATCCGCTGTTGCATGGGAACAGGAGTCGCGACAACGAGACGGCATACGACGCAGCACCCGTCACCGATCCCTTATCTTGCAATAGAAAACCACCCTGCAGACCACCCAGGTACGAACCGTCCGCCGGAGGCGCCACTGTGAATTGCCAGTTACCGGAAAGCGTCACAACAACTCCTGAGCCTCCTGAATTACCACCGCCTCCACACGACGAGATCATCATCGTGGCCACCACCAGTGATAGGGACAAACTCTTCACATAGGCTCGTGGCTCGAAAAAAGAACGACTATGATTTGGTCGAAATCGTTTTCGATCAATCGCAGATGTCCACATGATGCTCATAATCCTAGAAGCCAAGCTTCAGACCGAACTGGATCGTTCGCGGCCTATGCGCATTGAGCGGGTGTAAGAACGAAGCTCCAGTAACGCAATCAGAGCCTGCGCCCTTATATCCGAATCCAGCGGAATACACGGGGCCGGCATAGCAACTGATAATGTTGTTTCCGCTGCTGCCCGGGTTGTCTGGGTCATAGATTCGAAACTCCGTGTGATTGAAAACGTTGAAGGCTTCCGCGCGGAACTCAAGCTGGCCAGCCTCGCGAATCTTGAAGTGCTTCAGCACCGCCACATCGAAGTTCACGCGCCCGGGATTATTCAGGAAGTTTCGGCCCGCGTTGCCGAAGGTTAGGCCGCGTGGAGCCACAAATTGCGAGGGGTTGCCAACCAGCGGACCAAAGCTTTGCGAGTTATTAGAGGGCGCTGGGAGCCCCTTGGCGACGTCAGGATAGGAAGCCGCAATGCCCAGCCCGCTCGAAACCCCGGCGTTGTCGGTCAGAGAAATACCCGTGTTGCCCGCGCTATTAATCACTGTGAATGGCGTGCCCGACTGCAACAGCGTCACTCCCGAAAGCTCCCATCCGTCGAGAACCATATTCGCCAGCGCCGAACAACATCTTGCATTCAAATCGCTCGCTTCCGATGGTGGTCGTATGTTTGCCCAATCCGAGAAACGCTGCGGCAAGCTCTTAAGCGGCAGCTGGTACACATAGCTGATGTTGACCAAGTGACGTTGGTCAAAATTCGAGCTGGCCTTGTTCTCACGAAGACTGTACGAATTAACCAGAACCGGATCGCTTCGATCCGAGGCGTCGTCGATGGAATGGCTGTAGGAATAAGACACGCCCAAGGTGAACGGTCCGCTCGTGTGGCGCATCGTGGCCTGGAGAGCGTGGTAACTTGAATCCGCAACATTCTGCAACGAAAGAACTCTTCCTAAGCCCTTGTACGGCCGGCCTGGAAGGGAGTTAACATTCGGGATATTAGGGTTGGTGCAGGCGGCCTGGAGGTACTGATAGGCTGGATTAGACGGCGTCACCTGGGTTCCATTTTGCAAAAGGAATGCAGTTTTGCCGTCTCCTGGATTCGGAGTTAATGAACCTGCCGCCGGAACTGTGCAATCGGTGATGGTCAGCGGCTCATTCGGCCCGAAAGGATTTTCGGACGCCGGTAGCGGCACTAACTGATTGAGTTGGCGCTCAACCGTTAAATGCGTTCCCTTACTTCCCACATAAGCTAGGTTAACCACGATATTGCGCCGGAGTTCGTGCTGGATCCCGAAGCTCCACTGTTGCGCATAAGACCAAATCGCCTTGGTCGGAATTGACGTAACATCGAGCGGGAATACGGAACCGGATGGCGGTGGTGTTCCACCTAACGGACTGGCGCATGCAGTATTGCTCGGATCAAAGCTGCTTCCATACCCAACGTTACCGACGCATGCGTAGCTCAACGGCAGCGGCTGCGTCATGCTGAGAACTATCGGCGCGCTGGCCTCGAGGGAACCTGTATTGGCTTCGTTGCCGGTGCCGTGTTCAAAGAAGATGCCATACCCGCCGCGAATCGACGTCTTACCGTCGCCCCGCGGGTCCCAGGCAAAGCCAATGCGCGGTGCCGGATTGAACAAGTGTCCCTTCATGCAACTGGAGGGAGTGCCGCTATACCCACATCGGACCAACCCGAGAGCGGAAACCACGCCTGGGTTGAATTGGAAAGTGATTGGATCGAGCGGCACCGGAGTCGATCCGGCGCTCTTGTCGAGCAGTTCACCGTAGTTTGGATCCACGGCAAATCGAGTTGCATCGAATCGCGATGCCTCCCAGTTCCAGGCGTTGTGGTTTTTTTCCCGATAAGTGCCGAACAGACTGACTCGCAGCCCAAGATTCACGGTAAGTCGATGGCTAACTTTCCAATCATCCTGAAAGTAAGGCTCGGCGAGTTGATAGCGCTGATAATAGCGCCCATGCGTCGAGTCTTGGGTAAAACTCTGGATGAATCCGGTCGGAATGCCATGCGCGTTAGCGTTCGATTCGACCAGGAAATCAGCAAACGCATTTCCCGTGCTGTGCGCGAGGTTGCTATAGGTCAAAAGACCCTGCGTATCGCCAGAGGCCGCACCAATTGCATTGTTCGTTTGATTGCGCTGCGAGTATACATATTGCGCTCCGAATTGCAGCGTGTGCCTGCCCACCGATTTGCCTACATCATCGCGTAGCGCATACGTTGGATTAGTGTGGCCCCATGGCATGTAGGCAGGATCCACCGCGAATCCCCTGCCGCCGTAGGCCGCGTTCGTCCCAAGAAAATTGATGCCGGGCATCTTGCCGCCAAAGCCGTTATTAAAAATGTGACCAATGGCACACTGCGGAAAACCCGTCACGGGGTCAACACTGAGAGTCGGGTTGCACTGTCCCGGAGCCGAGGAGTCGCTCACCAGCGGTTGATCCAGCGCCGCATTGCGTTGGAACTGTGCTCCCGCCCCGTTTTGATCCGTCAATGTAATGCTGGAATTGGCATAGCTAAGAACCAGATCGTTGATCAGCGTCGGTGAGATGGTAGAGGTCATCCGCGCCACCAAGCTTGTGCCGGGCCCAAAGAAGCGGTTTTGCACTGTTGGGAATGTATTGCGCACGATTCCCCATTGCGGCGTCAGCACAGACGTATCCCACGCGTCATGAACGTAGCGAAAAGACACTCTGAGTTTGTCCGTCACACTGTGGTCGATCCGAAATAACTCCTCCCGCCAGTAAGTGGAAGGCGAAACGGCGGTGTCATAACAGCGATTGGGGTCCGACGGATCGGGTATCGCCGGATCATAGTTGGCGACACTGAGATTACATCCATAAGGCGCATTTGGAAGCGGGATCAAACCTGAGTTTAAGATTAGCTGCGCGTTCTTATTCACGCTGACCGAGCCCAGCACGCCCTGCAAATGTGTAAGTGGGATCAGGGTCCCAGCAGTACTTCCCGGCGATACCGAAGGACAGTCGGGAAATTGGAAACGGGCGAACGTCCCGCTGTTCACCGGGCAGACGTCACTGAAATCGAAGTCCTGATATACAACACCAGTGCCCGCGTTGACTTGCAGGTTCTTGCGGATCCCCTGCGGCGTCAAAGTCAGACCACGTTCTTTCAGTCCGGGCACCGCCTGGTTGTACTGTGTCGGCGACCGCTCGAGTCGTAACTCCTCGGAGAAGAAGAAGAACGTTTTATCTTTCTTCGTGTTGTAAATCCCGGGAATGGTGAGTGGACCTCCGATCGTTCCCCCGAAATCCTGCCGCCGATACAGCGGAGCCTCGGTTCCAAAGGTGTGTCCGCCCACAAGTTGCCCGGGTGGCGGCGGAGTTGTGTATACAACGTCGAAATAATTCCGTGAGTTGAACGCTTCGTTCCGGATGAAGTCATATAAGTTGCCGTGGAATTTGGCAGATCCAGATTTCGTCGTTACTTGCACGGTACCCGACGCCGTCCGCCCAAACTGCGCGCCATAATTCGAGGTAAGAACCTTTACTTCCTGAATCGCATCGAGGCTCGGGTAGACGATGAGCGTGCTGGAGGCACCGTTGAGGCCCGTGTTGAGAACGTCGCCGCCATCGACCTCGAAGGTGTTGTACTCGACGCGACCTCCATTCACGCTGTATTTGACACTGCCCACCACTCCAACCTTGGCTTCATCCTGCCCAGTTTGGTTGCTAACGCCAGGCGCCAGTGCGATGAGCTGCGTGAAATTGCGGCCGTTGAGTCCAATCGACACGACTTCCTTTTGTGTGATCGTGCCTGAAACAGTCGCGCTCTCGGTTTCTACTTGTCCTACCGTACTGCCCTCCACGTTCACTTCCTCGGTCTTCGCGCTAGCCGGTTCCAGGGAGGCATCGAGAGTCAGTTCGAGACCAGCGGTCAATGTGAGGTTGTCAAAGACCTTCGGAGCGAAGTTGGGAGCGGTTACCGTCAGAGTGTAAGTACCGGGGTTAACGCCCCTAAAAGAATAAGTGCCCTTTTTGTCCACCTGGACCTCAAGCTTCAGCCCAGACGCGTTCGTGAGAAGCGCCTTGGCGTCGCTTACTACCGCTTGCGTTTGATCGGTGACCATCCCGCTGACGCCGGCCTTCTCCCCCGGTGTATTCCGTTGCTCCTGAGGAGAGGGGATGCGACTTTCAGCCGGCGTATTCGACGGAGCGCTCGCATGCTCGAGCACAGCATCCAGGGTTAAATCGAGACCCGGCCTCAGGGTGATATCGTCAAAAACCTTATCGGCGAAGCCTGCAGCCGACACGGTTAATGTGTAACCACCGGGATAAAGTCCCGTGAAAGAATAGGCACCCTTGTCGTCGACCGGAATTACTAGACTCGCCCCCGTAGCGCTCGTGAGCGTCGCTTTTGCATCAGGCACGACGGCGTGAGTGTAATCGGTGACCTTCCCGCTAATCGACCCCTTCGGCTGCTCCTGTGCAAAACCGCATGAAAATCCACTAAAAATCAGGGCCAGAACGCAGACGGAACGTAGAAATGCATGGGGTGCGGCAGATTGCAAGCGTATCGCTCCGGGCTCATTATGATTTCGATAGGAATGGCAAGCGGGGATTGTATACGGCCGTCAGCCGCCGAAAAATTAACAGAACGTGAATTTGTTCGACGCTACCTCATTGCGCATTTCTGCGCGCTATTTGTTTACACAATATTCACGAACATATCGCAGAGCCTTAACACGCCTAAGTAAGTGAGCGGGTAGACTCCGGTCTGAAATCCATAGTCTTGCTGCGGCGAGCTGCTGTTGCGGGGCTTTACGATCATGTGCTTCGTGAGGGTGAAACAGCGTTTGCAAACCAAGTTTGGATCGTCAGACAAGACTCTCTCCGTGCGCGGGGCTTCTCCCCGCGTTCACCACAAAATGTTAGAAAACATTGCGAAAGGACTCAATTTATGACCTCTATGAAGTCGATTTGCGCGATCCTGGTGCTGGCCGCGATGGCCTGCATCGCGCCCGAGGCACAAGCCACAGCTAAAATCCAAGTCACCATTGCCGGCTCCTCGGCCATGTGGCAGACGATGGCTCTCGGCGCTTATAGCTTGGCTGGCGCTGGCGCCGGGCACTGGACTAGCGCTTCGAACGCCCTCAACCTCACGGACACTCGCGTTACTCCCAACAATGTCGATGCCGGCACCGTTTGGATCGTTTGGAATTCCACCGCCACCAAGGTGTGGTCTTACATTAAGGTCGACTCCGTTGTTGGAGACCGCTGCTATTTTGCCCAACCCCAGTGCACTGTAAACGGTACTTCGGCCAATCTCAGTGGTAGCGGTTCTGGGCAGATCTCGACCGTCCTTTGGGGAGCAGACTCCGCTCTTCCGGCGGCTGTTTCGGCCCTCTTCACGAGCGGAACTCCAGTCACGGTAGCCGCAACCGACATACGCCCTGAAGATGGTGCGTTCGCCGCGTGCCGCGTGAATTCCTCTCTCGGCGCAGGAACTGTCGGCGGTGCTGGCGACGGCCTGGACGGCCTTGGATACAATTCCAACAACAACCCTGGCGTCTGCCCGGCTGCCGGCCTGCCGCAGGCAAACTACGTGGGAAACGCCATCAAGAGCGGCTACCCCGGCAGCACGTCAACGGCTAATGTTTTGGCGTTCAACATCAGCGGCTCAGACCCGATCACCGGCAAGCCGGTACCGGCATTCTCGGTAGTCGAGGTTGGAGCCACTCCGATCGTATTCATCACCGCTCGTGCCAATCACCTCGCCTCTCTGCAAACTGCCACCGATGTTCAGCTCCAAGCTGCGTTTTCAGGAACGAACTGCGACGCCAGCGCTTTCGGTCTGGCCTCCGGAGGCATCGGCGTCTTTTTGCGAGAACCTCTTTCGGGCACCATGAACACCACAGAAGCTACCGTATTCCGCAAGCCAAACGTCTATCCGGGCGCAACCATCGGCGCTAGTCAGGAAGCCAATGTTAACGCTGCGGTCAACAACCCGCTTGCAGGCCAGTCGGGAACCTGCCTCGCAGGTGCCGGCGCGCGGTACCGTGGGATTGGTACCGGCGAAGTAGTGAAATGGGTCCAGAACTCCAACAAAAACATCGCTGAGGACGGCATCGCCTACACGTTCTTCAGCTACGGGAACGTTAGCTCGATCGCAAACAATACGGCTTATGGATACATTCAGCTGGGCGGGGTCGATCCAATTTTCGCTTCGTACTCCGGCGGCGATCCTGGCCAACCCGGCGGCGGCACCTTGCCGGCGGCGGCGAACCTGCCTGCGGCTTGCGACATCGCCGGCGTTCCTTCATTCCCTTGCCCGGAAAAGGATATCTGGACAGGCGGTTTATCGTTCCCGACCCTTCGCTCGGGCCAATACCCGACATGGTCGATCGTGCGCCTGGTTAGCACGAAGGGTTCGACCGCGCTAACCCAAGCAACGTCTCTCGTGACCCACTCACAAGGGTTCGTTGTAACCTCCGTTCCTGACTACGTTCCGTTCAAGAAGACGATCGCAGGCGGCACCACCGATCCTGGGCTCTTGTACCTGCGTTCGCACTACCAACAGTACGATGGAGACGGCACCTTCATCGGAGCAGCCCCAGTTAACAAGGGCACAACAGAAGCCGGCGGCGACATGGGTGGCTGCATCCTCAAGAACACAGGAACAAAATCAACGACCACACAGAGTGTAAACGCGGACTTCGCGAATCCTTGTGCGACTCGACCGAAGACACCGTAGCCGCACTCGATCCCATCCGCTTTACTGAATACGGAAGGGCGGCCCGGCCATCGGATCGCCCTTCCTCACTCTTAATCGCATCTCATTGCCACAGGCTCACGCCCTAAGATGATTAAACAACGCTTGATTGAGACTTCTTTTTTCCAAAACATTTCCAGTACGGCTCCTGTCGTCCAGCGCATATTCGGGCTTCAAGGAACTACGAGTTCGAGGTTCTTCCTGCGTGCATACTTAAGAACGCTGACGCTTGCAAGCACGCTCCTTCTGTTTGTGCATTTCAGTATTGCTCAATTAACGCCGGCATCTCCTCCTGTCGCCGATCCGAGCGATACTCGCTTTCAGAGTGTGCACGAAGATTGGTCCACCCCCGCTTTGACCGGCAGCCATCTGCTGCCGGCCGCGCCGCTGGAGTTTGTGAACGACAAACCAACGTATTCGGTCGAATTGCTGCGAGTGCAATGGCGTTGGGGCGATCCCATTGACCTCTACGTTATGAAGCCCAAGGGTGTAAAAAAGCCTCCGGTCATCGTTTACCTGTATGGCTATCCGACGGACACGACTATTTTCCGGGAGGACACTTACCAAGGTCTCGTCACCAAGAATGGTTGTGCCGCGGTCGGATTCGTTTCCGCTCTCACTGGACATCGCTATCATGACCGCCCGATGAGGCAGTGGTTCCTCAGCGAATTGCAGGAGAGCCTGGCGACCTCGACCCACGACGTGCAGATGGTTTTGAATTACCTGGAGTCGCGCGGAGATCTCGACATGAACCGCCTGGGAATGTTCGCCCAAGGTTCCGGAGCAAGCATCGCAATCCTCGCCTCTGCGGTCGATCCGCGCATCAAGGTGTTAGAAGCGCTGGATCCATGGGGGGATTGGCCGGCCTGGATGACAACCTCACCCTTCGTGCCGGAAGATGAGCGACCTGCCTATGTGAAGCCCGATTTCCTGAAAAAAGTCGCTATGCTTGAGCCGCTGGAATGGCTGCCGAAGGTTCAGGCGAAGAAGTTGCGGCTGGAAATTGAAAGCTTCGACGCCACTACACCTGAGCCGGTCAAAGAGAAGTTGCGGGCGGCAGTTCCCCCTGGCACAGCGGTACTGACATATAAAACGATGGATGAGTTCAAGCTGGCTTTTCAGAATGGCAAGAACCTGGAATGGATTCAACACGAGCTTAGATCTCTTCCAGAACCGAGAGCAGCCGCCGGAGAAGCGGCTCAACGGAAATAGATATCCTTGATCGTGGGCAGTTCATGCAATTCCGCATGCGATTTCACCTTCCCTTAATGTTGCAGTCATAGTACCGAAATATCTCCCGCCTAATGTTCTTGCAGCTTCTGGGCTCGCGGCAAGCCTATGCCCTGCGCGAGCAATTCCGAATGATATGGAGAACTCAACATGTTTAGACAACAGCAACCCAGTGCCAATCTCAGGCGGGTGATGGCGTCGCTGCTGGCGATGGCCATTACCTTTGGGCCGAGCGCTAGTCCCGCTTTTGCTTCATCCACGAAGTCTGCACCAAAACACGCGGCGAGCGCTACCGCGACACCGATTCAGTATCTGGTCGTGATTTTCCAGGAGAATGTTTCTTTCGATCACTACTTCGGAACCTATCCGCATGCCACGAATCCGCCGTTTGAAAATAAGTTCACAGCGGCATCCAACACGCCTGTGGTAAACGGACTGACAAACGCACTTCTCAACAACAATCCAAACCTGAACCCCATGAACGGCACGGGTGCATCGAATCCGTTCCGGCTCGATGTTCTTCAGGCCGCCACTGCAGACCAAGACCACAACTACCTCGACGAACAAGAGGCATTTGACTTCGGGTTGATGGACCTGTTCCCGATGCACGCCGGCAGCGGCAAATCACAGGTCATGGGCTATTTCGATGGAAATACCGTTACCGGCCTGTGGAACTATGCTCAGCACTTCGCAATGAGCGATAACTCCTATGGCACAACGTTCGGTCCGTCGACGCCTGGAGTGCTGAATCTTATTGCAGGTCAGACGAATGGAGCGACCACCAACGGAAACCTGCCCACCGACGAAACGAGCGGCGGACCTGATGGCTCGCTGACCGTGGTCGGCGATCCCGATCCCCTCGGAGATGTTTGTTCGACCCCGTCCCGCGACCAGGTGAACGTGGCAGCCACCAACATCGGCGACTTGCTGGAAGCCGCGGGGGTAACCTGGGGGGGCTTTATGGGCGGGTTCGATCTGACGATCACGAATCCGAACGGGACCACTAGTTGCGCCCGGTCCTCGAAATCCAACATCACGGGAGTCACGAACGTCGATTACATTCCCCACCACTCGTTCTTCAACTACTACACATCCACAGACAACTTCGCTCACACTCGGCCTGCATCGGTAGCTGAGATTGGAAATGACGGCCCGGCGAACCATTCGTACGATATCAACGATTTCTTCGCCGCCGTGACCAACGGAAACCAGCCGGCTGTAAGCTTCCTGAAGGCTCCGGCCTACCAGGATGGCCACGCCGGATACTCCGATCCTATCGACGAGCAGACGTTCCTCGTTAACACGATCAACTTCCTGGAGAGTCCGTCGAAGAACCCCAATTGGAACAGCACCGCAGTAATCATCATGTATGACGACTCCGATGGGTGGTACGACCATCAGATGGGACCGATCGTCAACACCTCGACCGGTGCGGCCGACGGTCTTACTGGAACTGGCGCTTGCGGCACGGCGGCGCTCTCGCTTCCCGGCGTCAACGGGACGGCAAACCCCCACGCTCTTGGCCGTTGCGGGTACGGTCCGAGATTGCCGCTGCTGGTCATCTCACCGTGGGCTCGGCAGAACTTCGTAGACAACTCCGTGACCGACCAATCATCGATCATCCGCTTTATCGAAGACAACTGGCTGGGCGGACAACGCATTGGCAATGGCTCCTTCGATACGCTTGCAAACTCCATCACCCAGATGTTCAACTTCAACAAGATGCGGGCGAACGGAACGTTGTGCTTGAATCCGCAAACCGGGGAACATGACGGTAAACTCTGTCAATAAGGCAACAGGCTCGTTTCGATTCGGGTCGTGAGCGGGCATGCAAAGATCGATTTGCACGCCCGCTCTGGCTCCTTGAGAGCCACATGTAAAGCACGAATCGAATTAACCCTCCTAAAACCGGAATTCCTCAGCAAGGCGGCCACTCTCGATCCGGTCGATTGGCTTCCGAAGATCCAGGCCAGAAAGTTTCGCTTTCAGGACGCCATCTTCGAGGAAGTTACGCCGAAGACCTCGAAAGAAAGACTGCGCGCAGCCGCCCCTGGCGGAACGACCTTCGTTTTCTCTTAAAAGCGAGCCGGAGTTCGACGCAGCGTTCCCGCACAATAACCTGAACCTGGAATGGATGAAACACAAACTGCGGATGCTACTCGAACCTGCGGTCGGCCGGGAAATTCCGTGGCAAGCCCAAATCAATATGACTGCCTGTGGCTACCGGAATCTTCGAACTAGCAGAGTGTGGCGATCGGATCGATACAGGCCGATCACGTAGAGTGCAGCTTTCCCCTTGGTCGAAAAAATCACCTGACGGATTCTCAGCAATGGTTCGTCCCGCGCGACTTTCAGCAGATTGGCGGTGGCGGGTGGAGCGGCAGTGGCGTCCATCTCTTCGTCAGCATAGGCGATTTGAATTCCGTAAGTGCCTTCCAAAATAGAAAACAGCGAGCCACGCGCCACGGCGGCGCGGGTGAGGCCCACATATTCTTCAGCCGGCAGGTAACAGGTCTCGATGGCGAACGGCTCGTCCGCCGCCAGCCTGAGCCGCTCAATTTTCAGCAAGCGGGTATGAGCGGCCAAGGATAATCGCGCCGCGACTTCCTGCTCGTTATCGACCGTGCTGAACGACAGAACTTTTGAGTATGCCGCGAGACTTCGACCCGCCATCTGTTCTGTGAAGCTCGTCAACTTGTTGAAGTGGATCTTGGGGGGGGCCACGAAGGTTCCAGCACCGCGACGGCGATGCACCATCCCTTCCCGCTCGAGCGCGGTCAGGGCATGACGCGCCGTCATGAGGCTGACCTGGTGAATTTTTGCCAATTCGCGTTCGGAATCGACCGCGTCCCCAGGCTTCAACTGCCCGCTCTCGATAAGCTTGATGATCGTAGCCTGAATTTGCCGGTAAGCGGGCATTCCATTTGGGTGATTGTTTGGCATGAACTCCCCAATTCGTTCCGATGTTAAATGTCGGTCTTCCGTCGCGCGTTTACTCAGAAGATGAGTGATAGTGCCTCGGCTAATTCGGCCCTAAAATGTGCTATAGAGCAACTGAATGCACCAGATTCAAAAGACAGATGCTAAGCCCAGTCTCGGCCTCGGGCTCTATGCTATAGAGCTTTTATGAGGGCAATTCCACCTTTCACAATGGGTAACGACTGACACTGTAGCCCCCGCTATTCAACTTGTAAAGGGAAAGTGGGCAAATACCCCTGTCTATACCGCATTTCATAGCATATATTTCATTCTTCATATTGGAGATTTAGTCCGAGTTTTCCACAGGACGCGAGAGCGAAAAACTCCGGAATCTCGGGCCGAGGCCTGTAGTGCTATAGCGAAGATCGCAACACTGGATCCTGGAAAATTGTTGGGCATAACATTTTTTCCTTGACGTCCCCTCGGAAAGTACTATATAGCATTACGTTAATCATTTTGCACTATTTTTTGAGTTGATCAACAAAGTGCTCCCGGAGGATCTGTGATGCGAAACTCAATCAGGCTTGCGATCGTGCTACTGGCCGGTCTGCTCGGCACTCTGCCGACGATGTGGGCTCAGGAAGTCACCGCCAACATAGTAGGAACGATTACGGACCCAAGCGGAGCGCCCATCAAAGGCGCTGCTGTAGCGGCAACCGATGTCGATCGCGGCACGGTCTGGAACGACACGACCAACGACGCGGGAACATTCAACCTGCTGCGTCTGCCGATTGGCACCTACGAAGTCAAAGTGACTGCCGCCGGATTTCAGCCCGTCTCACATGTGCCCTTCACGCTTGTGCTTAACCAGACCGCTCGCGTTGATGTACAGATGAAGGTGGGAACGGTGTCTACGTCAGTCGAAGTCATCAGTTCGACGCCGTTGCTGCAGACCGAGACGACCGAAGTCAGCACGGTGATCGACGCCAATACCAACGTAAGCTTGCCGTTGGCTTCGCGGAATTACTTGCAGCTCACGCTGCTCGCTCCGGGCGTCACTAACGTTGATCCGGATGGCATGCGGTCGCCGCAGAACATGCTGAACTCGGGCCGTCCGTATATCAACGGGAACCGCGAGCAGGCGAACGAATATCTGATCGACGGCATCCTGAATAGCGAAGACAAGAATAACGAGACCGGATATACGCCCTCCCCCGACGCCATTCAGGAATTCAACTTAATCACGCAGAACGCGTCCGCTGAGTTCGGCAATTACCAAGGCGGCGTCGTGAGCGTCAGCACCAAGTCGGGCACGAACAGCTTCCACGGCACCGCGTATGAATTCTTCCGCAATGACGCGCTGGACGCCAACCTCGCTTCGGCAGCTTGGACGAAGGGCATCGACAACGGCGTTCTCGGATTCAACTCCCAAGGCGTCCAAAATAAGCCTGAATTACGTTACAACCAATTCGGCGGTGCCATCGGCGGACCGATCATCAAGAACAAGCTGTTCTTCTTCGCCGACTATCAGGGGCAGCGCCTGGTGAATTCGGGCGTAACCGGCGCACAAGTTCTTACCGCGAAGGCGCGTGGGGGAGATTTTTCGCAGATCTGCGTCAGCGGGTTTAGCGGCGGCCTGTGTGGTGATACTGCCCTCGGACCGAACGGTCTTGATTTGGATATGAACGGGAATCCCAAGAACACTGCGGTGGTCTTGGCGAATCAGCTCGTTGTTCCGAATTCAGGCGGGCCAAACAGTCTCTACTATCTTAACCCGGCACAGATTCCCACGGTGCTCCATGGACTACCTACGCATGAAACCCAGCCTACAGCAGTCACCAACAATAATTTAGCGGCTGTCGCCACGGTCAATTCCGTGGCCAGCAACGTGTTCGGGAGCAAGTACTACCCGCTGCCCGCGGTCGACTCGCTCGTCGGGAACAATCTTTTTTATAACAGTGGAAATCAGCTGAACAACAACCAATACGACGTGAAAATCGACTTCAACGCTTCTCAAAAAGATCATATTTTTGGGCGCTGGTCGCACATGGAACTGAAGCAGCCGGCCACTACGGGCTGCCTTTTCTGCAACAGTGGTGCGGTGGAGGGGAGTGACCAACCTGTCAGGAACATGGTCGTCAATTGGACGCATACGATCCGTCCGAATTTGCTGAACGAAGCTCGTTTCGGCTTTAATGCTGTGCGATTCGACCAGACTCTGACGCCAACATCCTCACTAGGCAATATCAGCCAGACACTGGGTATCGCTGGCGGCAATGTCCAGGCCCCAGGCCTGGTTGAAATCGACATTACGGGCAACGCCGGAGGAGCAGCCGGCCTCGGACTCCGCAACCTGGTTCAAGTCTTTCACTCGACGCAGGGCCAATTCGAAGATAACGTGCTCTATACGCATGGCCGCCACCAGATCAAGAGCGGTTTTCAGTTCGCACGTGAGCGGCAAGATTACATTTATCCGGGAAACAATGGTGCGCTCGGCTATTTGGGCGTCAGCACCTTAACCAACTCCGGGCTTGCCGACTTCTGGCTGGGTAACGTTGCTGGAGGCGCCGCTTCACAGCGCGATACAGGCGGCGAGCTTGGTAACCCTGTTAAGCTTCGCGGGAACGTTTTTGCCGGCTATGTCCAGGATGACTGGCGCCTGACTCCGACGCTCACCGTGAACCTCGGCGTACGCTTCGAAGACCATACTCCGCTCTACGAAGTGAATAACCGTGAAGTCAACTTTGGCCTCTACACCGGAACCATTTATACGGCGACCGGCGTGGATGGAACCGCAAAGTTCGGCAACCAAGCCCTGTACAACAACTACCTCGGAATTGGTGACTGGATGCCGCGGATCGGGCTTGCGTGGTCGCCTGCAGCCTTTGGTGGCAAAATGGTATTTCGTGCCGGGTTCGGCATTTCCTCCTTCGCGGAAGGCGGCGGCGGCAACGAAGAACTCACCCAAAACCTCCCGTTCGGTTTTCTGCAGCAATCGGCAGTGGGTCCAACAATTGACGCGGGGTTCGGGTCTGCCTCGGGTGTCGCGTGCGGCGGGGTCATCAATCAAGCCTGCTACGCCGGCCAACGCATCCGGGTCTTTGATCAGAACTTCCGACCCGCTACGGTGAGTCAGTGGAACTTTACGATGCAGCGCGAGTTGGCTCGTTCACTCACCTTTCAGCTCGGCTACGTCGGCCAGCGGGGAGCGCATCTTCTGAACTTTGAAGACATAGAGCAGCGAATACCGTTAAACGCCGCCGGCAAGGTTGCTGGGCGTGGGGACCTCATCGTGAGCCAGATGTCTGGCCCCTACCTAGGCGGCGGCAAGGTACCATGCGCCACGGGTCCGGGCACGCTAAACGCGCAATGCGGCGCTCCAGGATCGCTCTATCAAGCCGACCAACACCCCAACAATTACCAGAACCCGTCAGATCCTACGACCCCCATCGTTCTCGAGGGTGGAGCGCTGGCCGGAACCAACATGTCGAACTCCGATCAGTCCTACAATGCTCTGCAGGCTGTCCTGCAAAAGCGCATGAGCAATGGTCTGCAAGCCCAGGTTTCCTATACCTGGTCGAAGTGCTTGAGTAACTCACCGGGATACTTCGGCACTGGCTGGGGCAGCACGAACGCTACCAGTTCAGGTGGACAGCCCGGTTGGGAGAATATCTACAACCCGCGGTTGGATTGGGGACCTTGCTACTACGATCAGACGCACATCCTCACTAGTTACGTGACCTATGCGTTGCCCATCGGCCGTGGCAAACAATTTGGTCACGACATGAACTCGGCGCTGAATGCCGTGCTCGGAAACTGGGAGATCGGGGGTATCGTTACCCTGCACAGCGGCAATGCTCTGTCTCTGAACAATTTCGGAGGCTGGGGTGTTGGCGGCAACTCAGACAACACCGCTGGCGTGAATCCCCAGACGCTGGCCGGACTGCCGGATTGCAGCGGTACGGTCAAAGTCCTCAATCAAACAGTGCTTGCGAATCCAGGGACAGGACAAGCTGGATATATTCAATATATCGACCCCTCTCCGTCCAACGTTAGCCCGGCAGCGCCGAACACTTTTGGAACGTGCGGTGTCGGCAACGTGCGGGGGCCGCGCTATGCCAATGTGGACCTGAGCCTGCACAAGGGCATCTTGTTCACTGAAACAAAGAAGCTGGAATTGCGGTTTGAGGCACTAAACGCCTTCAACCATCCAGTGTGGACATTCACCGGTGGACCCGCAGGTGGCTCGTTCGATCCGGGCACGGCTGGCAGCAATGCGAACTTCGGCCGTATCACCGGCTCACAAGGAGCACGAGAACTCCAGCTCGCTTTGAAGTTCTACTTCTAGCGCTGCTGGACTTGCATTGAGAAACTCGGCAGGCGCTCCTGGGCGCCTGCCGTTTCTTTTGCGGAAAAATCGGCGATGGGAAGTGAGTTCGGTCTGTGACCCTCTCGGAATATAATCAGCGCATGCTCCGCTATTTTCGATTCCCGTCTTCTTATGTGGGTCTTTGCTGGTTGCCGTCCCCGTCGCTGCGCCGGCTCAAACTGCGGCGAAGAATCCCGGTCAACCCGTGGCGGGAGATGCGCAGCACGCCCTTGCTCTCGCCGAAAGCGGACACTGCGCGGAAGCCTTGCCGTTGCTGAAGAAGGCAATTCATCAGGCCGGGGACAAGAATCTTAAGAAGCGCATCGGCCTCGACGGCATCCATTGCGCGATGACCCACAATGCTCCGTATGAGTCGCTGGATTTTCTTTCGATCCTTAGCCGTGAATTTCCGCGCGATCCCGAAGTGCTCTACGCCGCCACTCACGCCTACTCCGATCTTTCGTTGCGGGCCTCGCAGGATCTGGCCAACGAAGCGCCGTTTTCGTTCCAGGTTCACGAACTGAACGCTGAGGCGCTCGAAGCTCCAGCACAAGTGGGACGAGGCAGCGGCGGAGTATCGCAAGATTATCGAGATCAACCCGATGTTGCCGGGCATCCACGCGCGGCTCGGACGCGCGTTGCTGTCGAAATCTCCGCCGTCTCCGGCCGAAGTGGAGCAGGCCAAGAAGAATTTTCAGGAGGAATTGGAAATCGATCCGGGGAACGCCGTAGCCGAGTACGTTCTCGGGCAACTTGCCGCCGATGAGAATGATTCCGCGACGGCGATCAAACACTTCACCCGCGCCACGAAACTCGACAGCGGTTTTGCCGAGGCCTTCCTCGGGATGGGGACGGCCCTGAACTCGGCCAAGCAGTTTAATGAGGCGATCCCGCCGCTCGAATCTTACGAGAAAATGGAGCCCGATAGCCCAACCGGGCATTATCAGCTGGCGCTCGCCTATGCTGGAGCAGGACGCCGCGCCGACTCCAACCGCGAGGCCGCGTTGCAGCGGCAATCGGCGGATGCACTCGAGTCGGTTAAGCGGAGAGCGGCCACGGCCCTGGAGAAGCAGTCTCCTCCCGACCCTCAGCCGGAGCCGAAGTAGCAATGCTCTTTTTCCCCGGCCTCGTCGGAATCAGACGCAGAGAATTTCTCAAAGTGCTGGCGGCATCGCTCGCGTATCCTGCGTTGGCGCGCGTAGCCGGCGCCGTCGACTCTCCGCTGTATCCTTTTTCTGACGTCCCGGCTTCGGCCAGCGGCATCACCTGGGCCCACACCGCCGGACTTTCTCCAGAAAAATATCTGCCGCAGTCCACCGGCGCCGGTTGCGCATTCCTCGATTACGACAATGACGGCTGGATGGACATCTATCTCGTAAACAGCGGCCCGTGCGACATCTTCACGCCCGATAAGCCTCTTCGCAACGCGCTCTACCGGAATAACCGCGACGGCACTTTCACCGATGTGACGGAAAAAGCCGGAGTCGTCGGCGGCGGCTACGGGATGGGCGCGGCGGTTGGCGACTACAATGCCGACGGCTTTCCTGATCTGTATGTGACGCAGTACGGGCGCAGCATTCTTTATCGCAACAACGGTGATGGCACGTTCACCGACGTCACCGAGAAGGCCGGAGTTGCGGCTCCGGGCTGGGCTTCGAGCGCCGTATGGTTTGACTACGACAACGATGGCCGGCTCGATCTGTTCGTCTGCCGCTTCGTCGACTTCAGTAAAGCGAAGCACCACAACTGCGGAGCTCCGGGCATCCCCGCACTCAAGGGGCTGAACGAATACTGCTATCCGCGAATTTTCACGCCCATGGCCAGCTGGCTCTTTCACAACAACGGCGACGGCACATTTACTGACGTCAGTCAGAAAATGGGGATTGCCGATAATCCGGGGAAGTCGTGGGGCGTGGTCGCCACCGACATTAATAATGACGGCTGGATGGATCTGTTTGTTGCCAATGACACCGAGGCGAATTTCCTGTTCAAGAACAATGCTGGCAAGCATTTTGAAGAGATCGGATTTACAGCCGGCGTTGCCTATGGCGAAGGCGGGAAGGCGCGGTCGGGAATGGGAGTGGATTCGGCGGATCTAAATCAGGATGGCTGGATGGATTTGTTCGTAACCGACTTGAACCATGAACTCGATGGTTTCTATCAGAACAAACACGACGAAACCTTCGATGACATCGCTGCGCCTTCAGGAATTGCAAACGCCACGCGGCTCATGAGCGGGTGGGGCCTCAAGTTTCTGGACTACGACAATGACGGCAATCTCGATCTGCTGATCGCAAACGGACATCCCGACGACCTGATTGAAAAAATCTACGACAACGTGACGTATCGCGAGCCACTGCTGTTGTTTCGTAACACAGGGAACGGCTTGAAAAACGTCACAGCGGAGAGCGGTCCCGTATTTTCCCGTCCGATGTCGGGACGAGGCTTGGCGTTAGGAGACTTCGATAACGACGGTGGGGTCGATGTGCTGATCTCTTGCAACAACGAAGCCCCGGTGCTCCTGCGAAACAACTTTGGCAGCCGGAATCACTGGCTCGGACTCCAGCTGATTGGCAAGAAAGCGAACATCGATGCGGTTGGTGCGCGCGTTACCTATCAGGCCGGAGATCTGAAGCGCAGCCGAATGAAAGTCGGCGGCGGAAGCTACTTGTCGTCGCATGATCCGCGCATGGTGCTGGGAATCGGTACGCGAACAAAGTTTGACTGGCTCGAAGTAAAATGGCCCGCGCCGAGCAACGCAATCGAACGCTTTACTGATCTGCCCGTCGATCGCTACATCACGATCGTCGAGGGGCAAGGGAAGTGGAAGTGAGTTCCCAAACTCGTGCCGCCACTGCAATGCGCACGCCGCCGCCCTACTCCATCTCAAACGCGAGCCACTGCAGCCCTCCTCCGCGTTCTATTTGCAAAACGGCCGGGTCGTGCGACTTGATCTGTCTTAACGCTGCGCGGAGCGAACTCACCGAGTCGACTGCCGTTTGATTTACGCTATGAATCACATCTCCCGTTTGCAGTCCGGAAGTAGCACTCCGGAAATCCGCGACTCTGGCCACCACGACTACTCCGGAAGGATCTCGTAACGTACCAAACACAGAACGCAATTCGTCGTCGACCGTCAGCCCCAGGATGCCGAGCCGCGAAATAACATTTTCGTTGGAAGTGGCTCGATCGGACAGGGCATCCATCGGGTCCTTCATTTCGAGCACCGGGACGAAAAGAGTTTTCGCCTCGGTGCCGCGAAGAATTTCCAGCTTCAGGACTTCATCTAAAGGATGCAGATAGAGCGCGGCGGTAAAACCAGGCAGAGTGCCGATTGCGCGGTCGTCCGCCCGCACAACGATATCTCCGATCTTGAGTCCGGCGGCGTCGGCGGGACCGCCGGGTGTCACATCGTCAATCACGACTCCCCAATTCTGTGCCAGGCCTAACCCACGGGCGAGATTGTCGGTAATGGTTTGGGCGCCCGCCTTAACCTCGACTCGATGTACGTGTCCATACTTGCGCAGGCTCTCATAGACGAAGTGTACGATCCGAGCCGGAATGGCGAACCCCAAGCCTTCGCTGCCGCCCGCCTCGGAGAGAATAAATGTGTTAATCCCGATTACGTATCCCTCCGTATCAACTAACGGGCCGCCGCTGTTGCCGGGATTGATCGGAGCATCGGTCTGAATGTAGACCATCGGACGGTTCGGATCCGCTTGTCTGGCGACTGAGCTAACGACGCCCATCGTGACCGAGTTTTCCAGGCCCTCGGGGCTGCCCATGGCAAACACCAGCTCCCCTTGATGCACCGGACGGTGGGTGCCAAGGGAAAGCGTGGGTAATCCGGTCTGATCGATCTTGATCAGGGCAAGGTCGGTCTCCTTATGCAAGCCAACGAGATGCGCCTCAACCATGCGTTGCTTGCCGACGGGCGCGATCTCTTCCGGATGCTCCACGGAAGGCATCGCCAGAGCGACGTGAATACGCTGGGCCCCTTCCACCACGTGAGCATTCGTGATGATGTAACCGCTCGGATCGACGATGACACCCGAGCCGATCACATGCTCGCGAGTGATTAATGCGGTCTGGCCGTGGCTGCTGTCTTCCATCGCACCATAGCCGCTGACCACAATCTGGACGACGGCAGGAGAAATCCGGGCGGTGAGTTGCTCGATCGAAGCACTCAACTGCTGCAGCGCAGGGGGCGCTTCCGCCGGGTGCGTGCCGGCTGCTGCCTGATCGGTCGTGTGCTTCGCGGTTTCAGAGTGCGCTGGTGGGGGAGTGCCCGGTGCGGGTTGTTGCCCGGAACTGGCTCCCGTGAACCACACCAATGAAAAGCAGGCCACGACATGAACAAGTCGGATTTGAAATCGAAGTCTTGATACGCGGTCAGGAAAGAGCATGGAGTCAGGTCCTCGGAGGCACAACGAGCGTACAACCTCGCTAATCATTATGCCGGAACCAGGCAACGGCGATCTATGCGACTAGTCCGGGAGCTGTTTGCTGTTTGTGCTGTGTGATCGACTTACGGTCTGGTGGAACTTGCGGATTCTGGGTTCTCGGGAAACAGATTCTGCTGTATGTATCTTTTGCTGTCAAACTTCTTTCCTGTGCTACCTCCGGACATATAACGAATCAGCCCGAAAATCGGCCGGTCAAACCACGGTCGGTCAAACTTCCCGACGATCGACCAGGCGATCCCCGCATAGCCATTCGGATCACGTCCATCGAGTTCGTACTTGTCGTTCAACCGCACTGCGATCTGATAAGCCACGGCAGGAGAGGGGCTCCACTCCAGGATTTTCTTTGCCCAATACATCCGGAGATAATTGTGCATCCAGCCGGTCGTCACCATCTGCATCTGCGCTGCATTCCACAGTGAATCGTGAGTTTCCGCCTGCTCCAATTGCCGCTCACTGTACAACACGGGGCGCGGGTCCTTCGCGTGTGCGGCCAAGGTGCGATGTGCCCAGGGTTCGCCGCACTCGAAATTGTCGTAATTCGGATTGAAGCGCACCAGATTTACCGCGAGTTCGCGCCAAGTGATGATTTGGTTGAGAAACGCTTCCTTGTCCACCTTCGGAGCGTTCGCTTTCTCGACGGCGAGGGCTACGGTTAGGGGCCCGATATGTCCGAAGTGAAGGTACGGAGAAAGTTGGCTGGTGCCCTCGATTTCCGGTTTGTTCCGAGTCACGGCGTAGGAATGCAGTCGCTGCTGCGTGAAGTTCTTTAGCAGCCGCAACGCCTGTTGCGTGCCCCCGCGCAAGCTCGACACAGGACTCACCGACGTGTCCAGAGGCCAATCCTGCACGATATCAACCTGTGGATCCAACGACAGCAAGTTTGCGGGCGGTTTCCATGAAATCTTGGCGGTAGTGTTTTTCGGACGCACCAGGAAACGCGCGAGTTGCGCCTGCAACCTCGGTCGGATGATGTGGGCCGCGTACTGCTCCTTCTCCAGCAGCTTCGAAGGTACGATCACGTCGGCGTCAACCGTCCACAACGGAACCCTGAGTTTCTTGGCAGCGGTTTGCCGCCATGCCTCCGGCTCGCGCATGGGGTTTTCATCGCCGACGACCAGCGAAGGATTCACCTCTTCGCAGAATTTCAGCAAGCTATGTTCGGGGAACCGCCGCAGGACGAAGCCGATGTTTCTTTCGCTCAGAGCCGCCGCAATATCAGAGATGCCTTCGGCCAGGAACCGGTAATGTCGCAGGTTGGCATGCGGATAATACGGCACGGGCGCAAAGAAAACCACCACTGGCTTACCAATTACGTTGGCCGCTCGCACGGCGACGTCTAACGCTGGATTGTCCAAGGCGCGCTGCGCCCGCTGCATCCAGTACACCACGCAAGAGCCTTCTGGGTTGGGAGGTCCAGGTCGCCGCACGATTACTCGATCATCACTGGCGAGCTGCTGCAGATCGTTCATAGGTGATAGTACGGCCTGCGTTCTCTTTCACCTTCGAGAAGTGACTCCAATCACTCCTTAAGGTGATGTCAGGCACTGAAGTTCGTGTTGTGGCAACAGACAATCTTAGCCTGCCGCTATGTAATGTCCGCACCTCGACAGAACTGGATGCTTGGGGCAAAACTCCAGCGCGACTCTCCAGAGTCCCATGCGTAGCGGGCAAAAGGAGATTTTCAACATGGCATCGAACTCTCTAACCGTCACTGATAATCGCACTGCCACTAACTACAATTTGCCGATTGAGAATGGGACGATCCGGGCCATGGACTTGCGCAAGATCAAGACCGGCCCTGAAGATTTCGGCCTTATAACGTACGATCCCGCCTTCATGAATACCGCCTCGTGCCGCAGCAACATCACCTTTATCGACGGTGATCGCGGCATCCTCCGCTACCGTGGCTATCCCATCGAGGTATTGGCCGAGCACTGCACCTACCTTGAGGTTGCCTATCTCCTGCTGTTCGGCGAATTGCCGACTCCCGAAGAGCTCAAAACCTGGACGAACGACATCACCCATCACACCATGTTGCACGAGACCACAAAGAAATTCATGGAAGGGTTTCGCCATGATGCCCATCCGATGGCGATGCTGGTGAGTTCGGTCGCCGCCTTATCAACCGTTTATCCGGAGGCTCGAAAGATTCACGATCCGGCAAACCGGATGCTGCAAATCAAACGCCTGATCGGCAAGATGCCCTCGATCGCCGCCATGTCGTACCGGCACAATGTGGGCTTCCCCTATGTTTATCCGGACAACGACCTCAGCTATCCGGAAAATTTCATGAACATGCTGTGGAGGATGGTTGAGCCCAAGTACGCCGCTAATCCAGTTATCTCTCGCGCACTGGATATTCTCTTCATCCTGCACGCGGACCACGAGCAGAACTGCAGTACCAACGCGATGCGTTCGGTAGGCAGCGCGCAAACGGACCCATATCTTTCGACGGCTGCTGCTGCCTCGGCCTTAGCAGGACCTCTGCACGGCGGGGCCAATGAAGCAGTGCTGCTGATGCTCGACGAAATCGGCTCCAAGGCAAACATCCCGGCCTTCATCAAGAAAGTGAAGGAAGGGCACGGCAAACTGATGGGCTTCGGTCACCGCGTTTATAAGAATTATGATCCGCGCGCCAAGATCATCAAGTGGACAGCCGAGAAAGTATTCGCCGTCACTGGCGGAAACCCCAAACTCGACATCGCGCTCGAACTGGAGCGAATCGCGCTGGAGGACGAATACTTCATCACGCGTAAGCTCTATCCCAATGTGGATTTCTACTCGGGAATCATCTACCAGGCCATGGGCTTCAAGCCGGAAATGTTTACCGTGTTGTTTGCTATCCCGCGCACCTCTGGCTGGCTGGCTCAGTGGCAGGAGTTGGTGAACGATCCGGAGCAGAAGATCGCGCGTCCACGTCAGATCTATACCGGACACGAGGTGCGGCAGTTTGTGCCCGCTGAGGAACGCGTGCCGGCTCTGGCCACAACCCGGTAGGAAGCGTTCTGTTTCTTAGAATCGCCCACTTCTCGGTTCTCCGACCTGTGGGGCTTTTTTGCGTCCGTATTCGGCCCGTTTTGCGATGACTTAAGTTTCTCCGGCTCTCCTGATTTGGCCGATTTCACTTTGCAACCGCCAAACATCTCCCTCAAACTTGAAGCACGCCTACCCATGTCTGTTGCTGCCACCAAGCCGGCGCTGGCTGTTCATAAAGAAGAAGGAATCTTTCGTTCGCCAGATCAGCGAACGCTCGTGCTGGGCCTATTGCTGGTGGTGGTCACGCTCGCGCTTTACAACCCCGTGTCACGCAATGGGTTCCTGAATTTCGATGATGACCGCTACATTACTGACAATCTGCAGGTGCGCGCCGGCCTGCACTGGAGCACGATTTCATGGGCATTCAACTCGCTCGACCAGGCGAACTGGCACCCGTTAACGTGGCTTTCCCACGCCCTTGATTGCCAGCTCTTTCAGCTCAATCCCGCAGGTCATCACTACACGAGTCTCCTGTTGCACGCCTGCAACGTGCTCCTGCTGTTCCTGATTCTGCAGTGGTTTACCGGGTACACTGCCCGTAGCTTCATGGTCGCTGCGCTGTTTGCCGTGCATCCTCTTAATGTGGAGTCGGTCGCGTGGGTGGCGGAACGAAAGAACGTGCTCAGCATGTTTTTCTTCCTGCTCGCGCTCGCTGCCTACGGATGGTACGTTGGCAAGCCCGGTGTCGCACGTTACTTGTCCGTTGCGGTTTTGTTTGCCTGTGGCCTGATGTCCAAGCCGATGGTCATCACTCTGCCGCTGGCGCTGTTGCTGCTCGACTATTGGCCGCTTGGAAGATTGGAGCAGGGAAGCGCGTCCTCTCCTACGCGAACCGATCGTCGCTTGGCGGTCATGCAGCCGTTGTGGAAGTTGTGCGTCGAGAAGCTTCCGTTGCTGGCGCTGTCTATTGGCAGCGCCCTCGTCACCATGAAAGCGCAGCAAGCCGGCGGTGCGGTGCTCATGAGCGCTGCGCAGAATCCCTGGCTGCGGATTGAAAACGCAATCGTCAGTTATGTCCTCTACTTGAAGAATGCAATCTGGCCATTTCACCTGGCCGCACTCTATCCGTATCCGCATGCGATAGCCGCGTCGAAGGTTGTTGTCTCCGCATTCCTGCTGATCGCCGCCACCGTCGCCGTCCTGAAAAACCGCGAGCAACGCTATCTTGTCTTCGGCTGGTTCTGGTTCCTTGGGACGATGGTCCCCATGCTTGGACTAATTCAGGTCGGCAATCAAGCGATGGCTGATCGTTACGCCTATCTTCCGATGATCGGCCTCTTTGTAATTATGGTCTGGGGTGGTGCTGATTGGTTTCGTTTACGACAGCGTCCCGCGAATCTCGCGATCGCGGCGGGACTTGCGGCCCTGCTTGCCTTTGCCGTCCTCACCCACATCCAACTGCGTTACTGGCACGACGATTACACCCTCTGGTCGCACACGCTAGCTGTCACTCAAGATAATTTCGTCGCGGAAAACAATTTAGCGGCGGCGTTGATGAGACTGAACCGCTCCGATGAAGCGATTGTCCACTTTCGTGCCGCCGCCGCGCTCGAACCGGGAGATTCCGCGAGCCAGTTCAACCTGGGAATCTACGCGCAGGACCACGGTGATTTGCAGCAGGCCGTAGCTCGCTACAATAACGCCCTTCGTCTGGCGACGGATACGCAGATTCGCGCCTCGGCATACGCCAATCTCGGTGCCGTGTACTTTGCGCAGCACGATTATGCGAATTCGCGGCAGAACTTCGACTCGGCTTTGAAACTGAAGCCCGTTTTTCCCGCCGCACTCCTCGACATGGGCCTGATCGAGGGAAAGAGCGCGCAGAATAGCTCTGATTGGAATCGAGCTGCCAGCTACTTCGCCCGGTTTGTTGACGCTGCTCCCACCGACGTTGGCTACATTCTCCTGTCCCATGCCCTCCATCACGCCGGGCGCGACCCGGAGGCCAATCTCGCCTACCAGCAGGCCGTTTCGCGATCCAGTGACATCCATCACGCCCAGGAAACAGCATCCCGTTTGCAGGCGCAGTAGGCGTATTCTCCCGGCAGTCCCTGATCTTCCGTGACCTCGGAAGCTTGTCCCCCAGTTGCTAAGCTCGGCTTGAGATCTATAGGAGGGCCCTTGCCCGCAACTGGCCATAAAACCGCTCCATCCACAATCAAGATTCTTTACGGAGAGTCCGACGAACGCACGCTTACGACGCAGGCCGCCGAAATGACCAAAGTCGGCCACCACGTGACCACGGTGCTCAACCGCTCGGGCGTTCAAGATGCGCTGCGACGCGATGCCTTCGATCTGGTGATTCTCGGCGCGACGTTATCGAAGGATGATCGTCATCACCTGCCGTACATGGTGAAAAAGGCGCACGAGGGGACAAAAGTCCTGGTGATGCACGCCGGCACGCACCATCACGAAGTCGATGCTGCCGTCGATCCTACGATGAGCATGCATCGGATTCTCGAGAAGATTGCGGCGCTCCTGCAACCGGCGACTGTCTAGAAGAGATTTCCTGCCTCAAAAAAAAAGTCTGGCTGGGTGGAGAGAGGTCGCCCAGCCAGACTGCTTCCAAGAGTTGCATCCCAGTACGCCTCCTTGAGATGGAGCGTCCGGGTCAGTCCTATTCTCATTACCTCCTGCCCACGAGTTGTCACGCCAACGTCAATTAGTCGTAACGTTCTTTGCTGGAATTTCTGCGGCGGACTATCGCTTGGTGACCTGTGGGTGAAATTAAAATGGGCCGCCAGCCAAGAAGCGGTGACTCTTCCTTGGCTATCGGCCCATTCGATCCGGACTGGGATCGGAGGTGATAACTTCATCGTAGACCTCCCGGCTCGAATGTCAAGGATCAACTTCCAGTTTTTCTCCCCGTCTGTATCCGAGCCGAATCTTGTTTCAATTTGCGAAAATTGCGCGCTAAATGCCTGTAATCATTGACATCAGCGTCTCCACAATGTTACCTTGATTGGTTTTAGAAGCGGCTCTTCTTCCAGCCGATACGCCAATAAAGCCAGCAAGGATTCGGTCAGTTCGATCATCAAACAATGGCTCAGACACTCCGACAACTAGGCGAATTACTGCTCGGAAGCGTGCCTACCATCATTCTTCTGATGATGCTGTACATCCTTTATACGTACCTGGTGTATCGTCCGCTGACGGCCGTTCTGGCCGAGCGCCGCAGCCGCACCCAAGGTGCTATGGAGAAAGCGCGGGCAGACATCGCTGCCGCCGAAGCACGCACGTCTGACTATGAACAGCGGCTACGAGAAGCGCGCCAGAAGATTTTCAAGAATCAGGACGCCCGCCGCCAGCAGGCGAATCAGGCTCGCACTCAGGCAGTGAGCGAAGCCCGCGCTCGCGCCCAGGAGCAGGTCAAGCAGGCACGTGCCGGCATGGAACAAGATAAGCAGCAAGCCATGTCGAAGCTGCAATCGGAAGCCGCCCGGCTTGCTACCGACATCGTCCGCACAGTTTTGCGCCCCATGGCTTCGCCGAGCCAGGCGGGTGGCCAATGAGAATGCGCCAGTTCTTGGCAGTGGTCCGCGCGATAGCGATCCTCGCGCTGCTGATGTTCGCGTCGCCGATCGTGCTCCAACACGCGTCCGCGCAGGAGTCGTCCTCTGCGCAAGGCTCTGCCCAGTCTGCACCGGGAACCGCATCCGCCGAACCGGCAAAGAAAGAAGATCAGCAGACGGCGCACGAGCCCAAAGGAATCGGCGGGCGACTCGCCGAGGAGGAACGAGAGGCAACCGGCGAGGAGGAAGAGCACGCAGATCTGAAGCACTCCAGCATGGTTCGCATGTTGGCGCGGGTGACCGGTCTGAACGTGCATCAGGCACATCTGCTGGCGCTCGGTTTCAACTTTGCCATCATTGTGGCTATCGCAATTTGGGCTGGACGCAAGTTCTTGCCCGGCATATTCCGCGCCCGCAGCGCGTCGATCCAGCAGGCGTTAGAGGAGGCCCGCGCCGCCAGCCAGGATGCGAATCGCCGTTTGGCCGACATTGAAAATCGCCTGCGCCAACTGGACGTGGAAATTGGACAGATGCAGGCCACTGCCGAAAAAGAGGCAGCGGCCGAAGAAGTCCGCATCCAGAAGGCGGCCGAAGAAGATATGCGCAAAGTCGTGCTGGCCGCCGAGCAGGAGATTGCCACCGCCGCCAAGTTGGCTCGCCGCGAATTAAGCGCGCACACGGCCAGCCTCGCGATTGCGCTTGCCCGACAGCAGATCAACGTCGATTCGAACACCGATCAGGTGCTGGTTCGCACTTTTGCTTCGAAGCTCGCGTCTGGGAATGATGGCGGAAAGGACGGCCAGTAGATGGCTTCCGTAACCGGAACCTACGCTCGCGCCTTTGCCGATGTCGTCATGACCGGCAGCAGCAAACTGGATCCTGCCCGCGCCTTAGAGGAATTGCATAGCTTTGAGTCGTTACTTCAGGAAAGCGACCAACTGCGCCGTGTCCTCGAAAATCCGTCCATCCCGGGGGATCGCAAGCGAGCCGTGATTGACGCCATTACCGGGCGGCTCGGTACAACCAGGCAAGTCCGGAATTTCGTTGCCGTGGTCACAGATCACCGGCGGCTGCCCCTGTTCAGCGAGATCCTGAAACAGTTGGAGCAGGAATTAAACGACCGGCAGGGATTCGCCGACGCCCAAATCAGCAGCGCGCGCCAGCTAAGTGACGCGGAAAAGAAGATGCTGGAAGCCGAGATCATGAAGATGACCGGCAAGAAGATAAAAGCAAAATACGCACAAGACGCCACGCTGCTAGGCGGCGCGGTAGTGCAAGTAGGCAGCACAATCTACGACGGTTCCGTCAAGGGACAGTTGGAAAAGATAAGGGAACAGTTGGTAAGTTAGCCGTGAGCTATTAGCCATCAGCCATCAGGAAACCCGGCTAGCTTTATTACCGGCCCCGATGGAAAGCTGAGGCGAACGAAGGGTTTAACTGATGGCTGAGAGCTGATAGCTGAAAGCTTCTTATGGCACAAATCAAAGCAGACGAAATTACGCAATTAATCCGCGAGCAGATTGAGAACTACGAATCGAAGATCACGGTTGACGAAGTCGGCACCGTGATCACGCTCGGTGACGGCATCGCCCGCGTCTATGGCCTCGACAAGGTCATGGCTGGAGAGTTGCTCAGCTTTCCGCACGGCGTGGCCGGAATCGCCATGAACCTGGAAGAAGATCAGGTCGGCGTAGTGCTGCTCGGCGAATACACCGAAATTAAAGAAGGTGACGAAGTGAAGCGCACCGGACGCATCATGAGCGTCCCGGTCGGCGACGCACTGATTGGCCGTGTCGTGAATTCGCTCGGCGAGCCCATCGACGACAAGGGGCCGATCGCGACCGATAAGTTCATCGCTCTCGAACGCATCGCCCCGGGCGTTATCGATCGCCAGCCCGTTCGTGAGCCCATGGCCACTGGGCTCAAGGCTATCGACTCGATGATTCCGATTGGCCGCGGCCAGCGCGAGTTGATCATCGGAGACCGCCAGACGGGGAAAACCGCCGTCGCTCTCGACACGATCATCAACAGCAAGGGCAACAACCTGATTTGTATCTACAATGCGATCGGACAGAAGCGTTCATCCATCGCGCAGGTGGTAAAGATTCTCGAAGATGCCGGGGCGATGGAGTACACCATCGTCGTCGCGGCGTCGGCTTCAGAACCTGCTCCGATGCAGTACATCTCGCCCTATGCCGCTTGCGCGATGGGCGAGTTCTTCCGCGACAACGGACGTCACGCCCTTTGCATCTACGACGATCTCTCGAAGCATGCCGCGTCGTATCGCGAAATTTCGCTGTTGCTCCGCCGTCCGCCAGGCCGCGAAGCCTATCCCGGAGACGTTTTCTACCTCCACTCGCGTCTGCTGGAACGCGCCGCCAAGGTCAGCGACCGCTTGGGTGGAGGTTCGCTTACGGCGCTGCCTGTCATCGAAACGCAAGCGGGCGACGTTTCGGCCTACATTCCGACGAACGTCATTTCGATCACGGACGGCCAGATTTATCTCGAAACCGATCTGTTCAACCAGGGCGTGCGACCGGCAGTGAACGTGGGCTTGTCGGTAAGCCGCGTCGGCGGCAGCGCACAGATTAAAGCCATGCGCCAAGTAGCTGGAACGCTGAAACTGGAATTAGCGCAATATCGCGAACTGGCCGCCTTCGCTCAGTTTGGCAGCGATCTTGACAAAGCGACGCAGCAGCAACTCAATCGCGGCAAACGGTTGGTGGAGCTTCTGAAGCAGGGACAGTTTTCACCTCTGCCGTTCTCCAAGCAGATTCTCATCATCTTCGCCGGCACCAGTGGAGTTCTTGACGACATGCCGGTCGAGCAGGTTCGCGACTTCGAGCAAGATCTTTACAAGTACGTCGATACGACGAACCCAGGCCTGCTCAACACGATCATGGAAAAGAAGGTTCTCGACGACACTCTGAAAGCCGAGATGTCGCGCGTGATCAAGGAAGCGAAGCAGCAGTTCGTGGATTCAAGGCAAGCAGTAGCGAAGTAGAGAAAGTTCGCAGTTATCGGTTCTCAGTTCCGAGTGAACCCTGAAGTTTGGGGGATTCTGGAATAACTGAGAACTGACAACTGAGAACTGAGAACTAAAAAATGGCAAACGTTCTCGACATCCGGCGCCGTATCCGCAGCGTGGTCAACACGCGGCAGATTACCAAGGCGATGAAGACGGTCTCGGCGGCCAAATTGCGCCGTGCGCAAGAATCCGCATTGGCGGCGCGTCCGTATTCGCAGATGCTCACGAACGTTCTGAGGTCATTGATTTCGCGCGCCGATATTTACGATGCAGCCACCGGATTACTGCTTCACCCGCTGCTCTCTGAGCGCCCCGAAAATAACATCCTGCTGATCGTTGTTACCGGCGATAAAGGGCTGGCTGGCGCATTCAATACGAATATCTTGAAAATGGTTTCGAGATTTATTCAGTCGAAAGCCAGTGAGAATATCGACGTTGAATGTATCGGCCGCAAAGGCCGCGACTTCATGAGGCGCCGCTACCCGGCCGCGCCCGAGGCTCCGGCAGTGCAATCAGGCGAAGAACCAAAGCCCGCAACCCGCGCCGGCCGTGTGCAGATCACCGGCGAATATGTCGGAGTTCTCGGCAAGGTTGACCACCAGTTCGCGACAACTCTCGGCGAGAACGTGATCGCGCGCTTCTGCCGCGGCGAGATCGACGCCGTCTATATCCTGTTTAACGAATTCAAGTCGGTCATCGCGCAACGCCTCGTTGCCGAGCGTCTGCTGCCCATTAAAGAAATCGGCGAAGTCGATATTCAAATGGCGGAGGAGGCTTCGCCGGAGGAACGCAAGCAGCGAATCGAAGCAGCCAAGACAGCTGGCGTCGGTTTGCGTCCGGTCGATACCAGCGCCGTTGACGAGGCTGCGGCGAAGTTCGGGACGTGGCCGGTGGATTACATCTACGAGCAGAAGCCCGAGCGGCTGTTTCAGGGAATTCTGCCGAAATATATTGGTATCCAGATTTTTCACGCGTTGCTAGAGTCCGTGGCTGCCGAGCACGCCGCACGCATGACCGCGATGGATGCGGCCACCAGCAACGCCAGCGACATGATCGAATCGCTCACGCTGATCATGAACCGGGCGCGACAGGCGAAGATCACAAAAGAAATTATCGAAATCGTAAGCGGAGCGGCAGCGCAGTAGAGGTTTCGTATCAGGGCATCGCTTTAGCGATGCCGCAGGCGAGTAGAAATAGAGTCCCTTTAGGGACTGGCAGCAAGTAAAGTTGAGACCTTATCTATGTCAGAGAATGTAGGACACGTAATACAAATCGCCGGGCCCGCCGTCGACGTGCAGTTTGTCGAATCGGCGATGCCCCCCATCTATGAGGCGCTACGCGTCGTCAGTGACGGCTTCACCGTGCCCTCGCCTATCAACGTCGTTCTCGAAGTGCAGCAGCATCTCGGCGAAGGCCGCGTGCGCTGTGTCGCGATGGAAGCGACCGACGGCATGGTGCGCGGCATGAAAGCCATCGATCAAGGTGGACCGATCTCGGCCCCAGTCGGCCGCGGCACGCTCGGCCGGGTGATGAACGTGATTGGCGAGCCAGTCGATAATCTCGGTCCAATCGCCTACACGAAGCGTATGCCCATTCACCGCCTTGCGCCCGCGTTTGACGAGCAATCGACCACCGCCGAAATGTTTGAGACTGGCGTGAAAGTTGTCGACCTGATTCAGCCATTCCTGAAGGGTGGAAAGATTGGTCTGTTCGGTGGCGCCGGTGTCGGAAAGACCGTCGTCATCATGGAACTGATCAACAACGTCGCCAAGCAGCACGGCGGCTTCTCCGTGTTTGCCGGCGTTGGCGAGCGTACACGTGAAGGCAACGATCTCTGGTTGGAAATGAGCGAGTCTGGCGTTATCAAGCCCGGCAAGCCCGACGAGTCGAAGGCCGCGTTGATCTACGGACAGATGACTGAACCCCCCGGTGCGCGCCTCCGCGTTGCATTGACCGCGCTCACTGTGGCCGAGTTTTTTCGCGACGAAGAGGGCAGCGACACACTGCTCTTCATCGACAACATTTTCCGCTTCACGCAGGCTGGTTCGGAGGTGTCCGCACTGCTCGGCCGTATGCCGAGCGCCGTCGGTTATCAACCGAACCTGGCGACGGAAATGGGAGAGTTGCAGGAGCGCATCACCTCGACCAAGAAAGGATCGGTAACGTCAGTGCAAGCGATTTATGTGCCCGCCGACGACTTGACCGATCCTGCGCCGGCGACGACCTTCGCTCACCTTGACGCGACCACCGTGCTCTCCCGTGCCCTTACGGAGATCGGAATCTACCCAGCCGTTGATCCGTTGGCTTCGACGTCGCGCATTCTCGATCCGCGCATCGTTGGACAGGATCACTACGACGTAGCGCAGATGGTCAAGAAGACGCTGCAGACTTACAAAGATCTCCAGGACATCATCGCCATTCTCGGTATCGACGAACTCAGCGAAGACCAGAAGGTCACGGTCGCTCGCGCCAGAAAGATTCAGAAGTTCCTCTCGCAGCCGTTCTTCGTGGCCGAACAGTTCACGGGCACGCCTGGACGCTATGTGAAGATTGCCGACACAGTGAAGGGTTTCCGCGGCATCGTAGAAGGGAAGTACGACGACATTCCCGAACAGGCGTTCTATATGAAGGGGACGATTGACGAAGTGATCGAAACGGCCGAGAAAATGAAAGGCACGGCAGCGTAAGAACAGCCGCTGGTCGCTAGTCGTTAGTCGATCGGAAATGCCGGCGACGACTGGTTTTGAGCGAACGACCAACGACTATCGACCAACGACTATCGACCAACGACGAAGACCATGGCTTCCACTTTCCAACTCGAAATCGTCACTCCGTCCCGGCTCCTCGTTAAGGATGCGGCGGAAGAGGCGCAGATTCCCGGATTGAGCGGGTACCTGGGAATTCTCCCAGGGCATGCTCCCCTGATTACCGAGCTGGCTGTCGGCGTGATTACCTATAAGTCAAATGGCGCCGCGCACACTCTCTCGGTTGCATGGGGATTTGCCGAAGTACTGCCTGACAAGGTCACGATCTTGGCGGAAGCGGCTGAACGTCCCCAAGAAATTGATGTCGCACGTGCGGAAAAGGCGAAGGCGAGAGCCGAAGACCGGCTGAAGAGCAATAGCGCCGACGTCGATTATGACCGCGCCGAAGATGCGTTGCAGCGCGCCGAAACGCGCCTGAACGTCGCCAAAGAGAAATAGGCGTCATCGGGAAGGGTTCGGGCTCGTCCCAATTCCGCGCGAGCAGTTCCCTGTCCTTACTGAATCTAGCCGCTCACGAGACAACCGGAAACACCCTAGCGGAGTCAAAGACTTCCGACTATGGCCACTCGCCTTGTTCTTCTATTGTGCGTCTTAACCCTCAATTCCTCGCTGCTGGCCGCTATTCAAGTGCCGGGTGACAAAGCGCAGACCGATCAGCAGGCCGCAACTCCCGCGGCCAGCGTTCCTGCAGTGTCGAACCCCGACGCGGAAAAAGCCTCAGCTGAGCATCCCAAGGTGGAACCGCCGAAGAAAGAGCAATCAGTGAAGGAGCAGGCGTGGGAACTCCTGTTAAGCGGCACAAAAGATCCTCACACTGCGAAGCGTGCAACCGCCGTGCGCGTCCTGTCGCTTTTGCGAGGACAACCAAAGGCAACTGCGCTCGCGAAGGTCGCTCTCGACGACGACAAGTATCCGGTACGCGTGGCTGGCGCGCTAGCCCTTGGTGAGTTGCGCGCGACTTCGGCCATCCCAAAATTGAAGGAGGCTCTATCGGACAAGGAGCCGGTGGTTGTATTAGCCGCGGCGCACTCGCTCGTCCAGATGAAGGACGAAGATGCCTACGAGGTGTACTACGAAATCCTGACCGGCGAGCGTCGCGGCGGCAAAGGGTTAATCGCAGGGCAACTCGATGTCCTGAAAGACCCCAAAAAAATGGCGATGCTCGGATTTCAGGAAGGCATTGGCTTCGTCCCATTCGCGGGGATTGGATACATGGCCATCCGCACGATTATGAAGGACGACAGTTCCCCGGTGCGAGCCGCGGCAGCGAAGGTCTTAGCCGACGATAAGGACCCGACCGCCTCCAAAGCGCTGGTCCATGCGGCATTGGATGACAAACACGAATTGGTTCGCACGGCTGCGCTCGACGCGCTGGCTCGCCGGGGAGATCCGAGTGTGATCGCGCAGATTTCCGACGCGATGACCGATGCCAAGGACTCCGTAAAATACACTGCAGCCGCCGCAGTTCTGCATTTGGCGCAAATCCAGGAACATCGCAAAGCCGGCAGGAAATAATACGAACGGAAGGCACAGCTCATGCGGCCCGAACCGGTGTTGCGGCATCCAGCGCGGGATACAATGAAGGCATCCTTGCGCCGTGCAAATGGTTCCAACTTTATTAGCCAGTCTGAGTATGCAGATGTTTTTCAGCAAATCGGTCGCTGCGGTAGCGCTGTTCGGTACGCTCGTCGGCACGACAGTTCTCCGCGCCCAGTCGACTCCTGCGGTGCACGCGGCTCCGGGGCTTGAATTTCCTGTGGTGATGCGGCAAAAGGTGGAGGCTGGCAAGACTCCCGTCGGAACCAAAATCGAAGCCAAACTTACCGTTGCCACGTTGGTGAACGGTGTCGTGATTCCGCAGGACGCTGTTCTGTCCGGAGAAGTGATCGAGTCGTCTGCCAAGACTGCGACTGCTCCGTCGCGGCTGACGATTTGTCTCGCATCTGCGGAATGGAAAAACGGCTCAATGCCAGCGGCCCTGGTGCTCCCGGCTAAGATCTACCTGACGTCTTGGTATTACCCCTTCGTCATACCGCCGAAGCAGGATTTTCTCGGCGGACTGCCCGACGCGACCCACGGTAGTTCCCAACGCTTAGGAGGCGCTGCCACTTATCCCAACCCGAACACGAAAGATTCGCCCCCATACTCACGTGGCAACACCGAAATCGACAAGAATCCCGCGCCGACCGAACCGTCGACGGCGGCGGCCTCGCCGCATCGAGAAATGATGAAGAATGTGCAGTCGAGCCAGAAAGGTGGAGTCGTTGCATTGGTTTCGGCCCACTCCACCATCAAACTGGATAAGTCCACCACCTACGTTTTCGCCGCAGATGATCTGGGAGCAAACACAAGGGTTCCATGAATCCCATCCGAATTCTCCCGGTCTCGGGATCAGCCAGCCGCGAAGTACGTGTGCCCTTCTTTTTCAATAACTTAGCTCCATAAAATGCCTCAAATCCCCGCTTAACCCCGATTTTCACCCCTTCATTGCCTTCTGCGTGCCTAAATGTCACGGATTCAATAGCATCAATCTGACCAACTCCACGCATCGAAACTTCCAGGTTTCTACGTGGAAAGTCTATTTTCACAGGTTCCCGTAGGCTGGGGCCGCGGGGACAGTTCTAACTCCCGAGTTCAGGAAAGCGAGAGCAGAATGCATAAGCCGATTAAGTACGTTGAGAAAGCCGTGACGGTTGCCGCCACGGGTGCGTGGGCGGTATTTGAGCGTCTCAACCGTGTGAAGCCGAATGCGTCGCCGACTCCGAAGTGGTCTGATAAGCCGCTGCTCAAGTCCTGGGAAAAGTCGAAGCCGCCGCTGGGCTGGCCGCGCTCGACCGATTCGCTTTGCCCGAAGTGCGTACCGGAGATCCGCCAGCAGATTCTCGATGGCCACCTGCCGGTCGACGTTCTGATGAACGAAAAGGTCGGCGAGATCAAGGCGCAGATCGTTGAAAAAGACGGCAAGATCTGGATGGTCAAAGACTGTCCGAAGCATGGTCACTTCGAAGACCTGATGTCGATTGACACCGAATTCTCGAAGCACCTCGAAGACGTGTTCCCCGGCCGCGACATTCGCGCCCACGCCGACGAGAAGCTGCACCATCACGGTTCGTCCACAGTGAAGTATGGCCGCGGCGCTGTGCTGACCGTCGACCTTACCAACCGCTGCAACATGATGTGCGATCCCTGCTTCATGGACGCCAACCAGGTTGGCTACGTCCACGAACTGACGTGGGAAGAAATTAAAACGGTGCTCGACAACGCCATTACGGTGAAGCCGAAGCGGCAGATGTCGGTTCAGTTCTCGGGTGGCGAGCCGACTCTTTCGCCGTACTTCCTGGATGCGGTCCGCTACGCGCGCAAGGTTGGATACAACAGCGTGCAGGCGGCGACCAACGGAATTGAGTTTGCCAAGAGCTTTGAGTTCTGCCAGCAGGCCGTCGAAGCGGGCATGCGCTACGCCTACCTGCAGTTTGACGGAATCGGCAACGCCGCCAACGACCATCGCGCCGTGGGCAACCTGTTCGATGTGAAGTTGAAGGCGATCGACAACCTTCACAAGGCGGGCTGCGAAATCGTTCCGGTCGTGACCATTGTGAACGGAATCAACAACGAGCAAGTCGGACGCATCATTCAGTTCGCGCTCGATAATCCGAAGAAGATCGGCTTCCTCAGTTTCCAGCCAGTTTCATTCACTGGGCGCGACGAAGCCATCACCGACGAACGCCGCGAAGCGCAGCGTTACACGCTGGCGCATTTGGCGCACGACGTGAAGAACCAGACAGGTTTCGGCGAGCCGACTCGTGACTGGTTCCCGATCAGCTTTATGAGCACGTTCTCCGACTGGGCCGATGTGTTGCACTCCGGGGAACCGAACAACGACTGGGGCCAACTCTCTTGTGGATGCCATCCGAATTGCGGAACCGGCATGGCCATGATGATCGACAAAGAAACCAAGGAAGCCGTGCCGGTTACGGCTTTCCTGAAGGGCGATCAGCTCGCCAAGGACATCGCCAAGGTCAACGATGCGGCCCGTTCTAAATTCTGGACCGCGTTTGGCATGGCGCTCTGCCTGATGAAGAACTACGATCCGTTCCAATCGCCGACGCACTTCAAGATGACAGACCTGCTCAAGAAGTTCGACAAGAACTTCAACGCCACGGGCAAGAACTACGGCAAGGTTGGACCGGATCGCACGATTGACGACGTGATGAAACGCCGTCAGGACCGCTGGAATTTCCTGTTCATCGCCGGTATGTGGTTCCAGGATCTGTTCAACTACGATTTCCGCCGCACCGAGCAGTGCATCATTCCTTACGCCACGCAGGAAGGCGAGATCAGCTTCTGCGCTTACAACACGGGCGTGGGCTGGCGCAACATCATCGAGAAGATGCACATGACCTCCACGCTCACCAAGTGGTACGAGGAGCACGGGCGCCATGAAATCTTCGCGGGCGGCAAGAAAGTCAAAATGCAGGACGAGCAGCACGCTCTGTACCTGCGTGACGAAATCGTGACCAACGAAGTGCAGCACGATCTCGACAAGCTAGGCATTGCGAAGACGGCGCGTGAAGAAAAAGCACGAGCTCGCGACAAGAAAGCTGAAACCAACCGGGTCAAGAACGACGCCGCTTACGACGCTCGCATGGCGCAACTTTATCGGGAAGTTGTCCTGAAAGAGAAGCCGGCGACTTCGAACGAAGGCGGATTCATTCCTCTGAATGCAATCGCTGGGGCAATCGCTCAGCCGACCGGGGGAATCGCTCCCGCTCCGAAAAAGAGTGAGGAAGTGGGCGAACCGGTGGCGGGAGACTAGTAGAGCCAGGTTTTAGGGTTTCAGAGTTGCAAGGTTTCAACGAAAAAGGCCGCTCGATAGGAGTGGCCTTTTCTTTTTGGTTCCTCCGGGCGTGTTCACTTCGTTGGCTGTACGACCGCTGCCCGTTGCTTGGCATCAGAGACGATCTTTTCGAATCGAGGGTCGCCATGAAGGGACTTGAGATCGGCATCCTGATCCATGTTCAGAGCCTCTTTCACCATGAGCCCGTGAGCAACTGACTGGCGCAAAAGCGGAAGCGCTTTCTCCGACATGCCCTGCAGCGCGGCGAGACAAGCGAGGTTGTATTCGTAGGTGGCAGAGTTTGGGTGGTTCGGGCCATTGACTCGGCGGCTGATGTCGAGCGCTTGCGTATCCAGCTTTTCAGCTTCGTCGTAGTGGCCTTCGTCCGACAGAGTGTCGGCCAAAGCGGTGAGTGCCGCCAAAGTTTCCTGATGGTCTGGTCCCAGGACACGTCGACTAAGTTCCAGCACTTGGCGGTTCAGTTTTTCCGATTCGTCGTATCGACCTTCATCTCCGAGAATCGCGCATAGGTTATACATAATGAGGATGGTCTCTTGATTCTCCAAACCGTAAACACGGCGGCTGTCCTCGAACGCTTCGCGCGCCAATGGCTCTGCTTCGGCAAAGCGGCCTTCGCTCGCCAGGCTCGAAGAGAGGAAAAAAAGTAATTCCATCGTCGTCACGTTCGATGTGCCAAGAACCGCCTTGCTGTTACTGAGGGCCGGGCGCAGCAGGTTTTCCGCTTCGCTGTACCGACCCAGGCGACCAAGCTCCCAACCAAGAAGAGACTGGGCTGCGAGGGTATCGCCGTTTTTGGGTCCGAGGACTCGAAGACGAATGTCAGCGGAGCGGCGCAACAGTGACTCCGCTTTCGAGAACAGTCCAAGACCGTCATACGTACGGCCCATGACGTACATCATTTCGGCCTGAAGCTCCGGATCTTTTGCCAGACCGGTTTCAATTCCCATCGATGCTTTATCGAGGATTTCGCGGGCGGTCACACTGTTGCCGCGAGCTTCATTTGGATCCGGTACCTTGAACATGCCGGCCATGAAATCAGTGATGCGAGTCGCCCGATCCCGTTCACGGTTGGCGCGGTCGCGTTCATTTGTGATCCGGCGTAGGTCGACAGATTGTAGAACCGAGAACGCGGCGAGCAGTATCACCAATGCAGCGGCTATCCCTACCGCGACTCGATGGCGGCGCACGTATTTCCGCAAGCGATACCCGGTGCTCGCAGGTCGCGCAGCGATGGGTTCATGGTTCAAATAGCGGCGAATGTCGGCGGCCAGTTCGGAAGGCGCGCCGTAGCGACGGTCGCGCTCCTTCTCAAGCGCCTTCATCGTGATCCAGTCGAGATCGCCGCGTAGCTGTTTCACCAACTGGTCAGGCTCGGTGCTGCGGGATTCAGCGGTCGCGTTCGACGTGTCCCGATCGCCGCTGACCTTGGTGCTTGGCCGAGGAGGTTCTTCGTCTCGCAACTTTCGCAGCAACTCGTCAAACGGTAGCTTCTGTTTCTGCGTGGTCTGGAACGGCTGCAACCCCGCCAGCAGTACATAGAGGACGACTCCGAGCGAGTAGACATCGGTCCGCGTATCGATGTCATGCACATTGGGATCGGCCTGCTCCGGGCTCATGTAACCGGGTGTGCCCACGAAGTGTCCCACCTGTGTGAACAGAGTCTCACCATCCACTTGCGGCGTGATGGCTTTGGCGAGGCCGAAGTCGATGATTCGTGGCTCTGGCTTGCCGTCCACTTCCACCACCAGAATGTTGGCGGGCTTCAGATCGCGATGGATGATGGCTTTCTGGTGAGCGTGCTGCACTCCCTCGCAGGCCTGAATGAAAAGTTCGAGTCGGTCCGCAATCTTCAGCTTCTTCTGATCGCAATAATCTGTAATCGGCAGGCCGGGCACGTACTCCATGACGAAGTAAGGTTGGCCCTGCGGCGTTGTTCCGGCGTCAAAGACTTTGGCGATGGCTGGATGATCCATGATGGCGAGCGATTGCCGCTCCGCCTGGAAGCGCTGCACGACTGACTCGTCGTACATTCCGGCTTTGATCAGCTTCAGCGCGACTTGCCGCCGCACGGGAGCGGTTTGATCGGCGAGCCAGACTTGTCCCATCCCGCCCTCGCCGAGTTTACGGACGAGTTGGAAGCGCTCAGCGAATAGCTGCTCCGGTTGAAGCGCAGAGGAGGAGTCGCTCAGCCCGGAATGGCTGCTTCGTCCGTCGTCAGGTCGCGATTGCAGGAAGCTGGATCGAACTTCGTCGTCAGCCGCCAGGAGCGATGCCAACTCCGCGCGTAACGAGGAATCGGAGGAACACGCTTCGTCGAGGAACGGGCCGCGGCTCTCCGGAGCCAGCTGCATGGCCTGGTGCAGTAGTTCTTTGACATATTCCCAGCGATCGTCCGTCATAGTTCCGCAGTCCTGCTCATTTGGCGGTGCAGCCACACGCGGGCGGTTGCCCAATCACGATCGACGGTGGCGCGGGAGAGACCGAGCACCTCGGAAATTTCAGGAGCCGACAAGCCTCCAAAAAACTTCATCTCCACGATCTTTCCCTGGCGCTCGTCGATACGCAAGAGTTCGTGGAGGGCATCGTCCAGAGCCAGAAGCTCGGCTTCTCCTTTTACCGGCAGAGCCTCCAGATAATCGAAATCGATCTTGCATCCGCCGTCCCGTTTCGAAGCACGCCGTTCGCGGGCGTAATCCACGAGAATCTGGCGCATCAGCCGCGAAGCCACCGCGACGAAATGAGCGCGGTTCTGCAACTCGACTGGTTGTCCCCCGAGAAGGCGGAGGTATGCCTCGTGAACGAGAGCCGTGCTCTGCAACGTGTGATCGGCTCGCTCCGACTGCAAATGGTAGTGAGCGAGGCGGCGCAGCTCTTTATAGACCAGAGGGACCAGAGCCTTAAGCGCCTCATCGTCGCCCTGCTTCCATTGCTGCAAGAGCTCAGTGACCTGACCGGACTGATCGTCGGGCATGGGCGGCGGTGCCTCTTGAGTGGCCAATAGCATATTCGCGCCGTCGATGGGCGTCAACCCCTTTAATTTCTTCAAGATGGCTTATCTCCCCGGAGCAAGTTGAATCGATGCTCTTCACCAACAGTGGACGACCGGCAGGGATGGAGCAGCAGCCAACAAATCTTATTTCGCCGGCGATGAGGCGTTTCTCAAGTCGTTTCCGCATTCTGCTGTGACGGGGCTCTTACGGGTTCGCGGCAATAGATAAGAGCAAGAGAAAAGGAGATCACTTATGCAAACACCAAGTGTCACGATCGTTCACAAACTCGGGATCTTGTTTCTGACATTGCTGGCCTGTTCGGGTGCGGCCAGCGCACAAAAGAATTGGTTCAATCAGGAGCCCAGAATCGTCGGGGAAGATGAGATGGGTGAGAAGAAACTCCGATTTGACGTGAAGCCGCTGGAAGGCGGCGACATGGAGCAGATCCAGCAGGACGGGAAATTGACAAAGGGACTAAGGATGTGGACGTACAACATCAAGTCGACCAGAAGCGGTTCCAAAGGCCAAACTTTTACGGGCAAGATGGTCGGCCGCAGCCCCATCACTACCAACGGAACCACGACGACTACCGTGTACGTTGTCCCTCTCATCATTCAGATCGGCAGCCACACATTTGACCCAACGGTGCCCGACAGCAGCTGTCTTGGGGGCGTGATCCCTCTGGACTTCGTGAAACTGTCCCCGATGGTCTTAGCCTATAACGATTTCACCATCAACGGAGTTGACGTAGGCGTAACCCAGTACAGCGATGCTTTCCAGCGAGCCAATTTCTGGAAAGATGTATCGGCCAAGGGCGGGACTTATCACAACAAGCTGAACTACAAATTCCTTCCCGCGATGACGCTCACTCCGGACAACACCCAATCGGTCATTTATTCAACCAGCGGTTGCACCTCAGTCTACGGCGGCGTCGATGTGAACTGGCTGGACTTCGGGTTGAAATTGTTCATCATTCCCAGCCTCGCGTCGCAAGGCGTTGGCCCCACCAGCCTGGTCACTTTCATGCTCTATAACACCACTATGTACAACTCCACCCCAACTAGTTGCTGCATTGGCGGCTACCACGGCGCGTACGGTTCGCCGGTGCAGACTTACTCGCCGTTCCAATATGACAGCGCGGGCTTCCTCGGAACGAATTCTGAGGACACTGCCATCATGTCGCACGAAATCAACGAATGGCAGGACGATCCGTTGGGCAACAACCCAACGCCGGCTTGGGGACACGTGGGGCAGGTTTCAGGCTGCCAGACGAATCTAGAAGTGGGTGATCCGCTAACCGGAAAAGACGTTCCTGCAGTACCGGGACTCGGCATTAACTATCACCTGCAGGAACTGGCGTTCTACTCCTGGTTCTACGGGTCTCCTTCGCTTGGGGCGGGCGGCAAGTACTCAGACAACGGCACTTTCAAGTCAGCGCAAGGTGCATGCAAGTAGACTGGCTCGCTTGCACTAAGGGGATGTGCGGGAGCGAGGCTGGCGTCGCGTGGGGAAGCGCGACGCCAGTTTTTTTGGTGTTTTTGGGTGGCGCAGCGCGGCGCCAGTTTTTTAGTGTCTTTGGGTGGCGCAGCGCTTCCAGCGCTGCGATCAGGCATTGCTCTCAACGCGGCTTTGAGCCGCTGAGGTTGGGCGCGGGAGCACCCGCTTCTTTTGCGCGTCCTCTCCCCAATATCTCCTTTCGAGGTCTTGACGCAAGGCTCACATTTCCCGACCATGGAGCTAGCGCATACGTGCCGAACTTCCAGCTCTCTGACAACAACGCGGGACGGGATCAATCGCTTCCAAAAGGCGCTCTCGGCGTTTCGGCGGCGAATAAGTCCTTATCTTTGAGGACTTTGCCTTTAACTACAATCAGTTCAGGACTTTGGCGGGAATCTCACTCTAAAGTCCTGATTCCATTAGACCGAGGGGAGGGGGGAGGGGGGTACCCCCTATTCTGCGCCGACGAACCGCAAGCTGACCGGAGACGGAACCTCCAGAGTCTGCCCGGTCCGTGACAAGCGTCCAGTGTCTGGATCGATGCGGAACAGAACGATGCTGTTCGTGTCCTGGTTCGCGACGAACAAGACCTTTCCCGTCGGGTCGATCTCGAAATTCCGCGGAGTCTCGCCCCCAGTCGGGAAGTGATCGACGAGCGCCAGCGCTCCCGACTTCCGATCGATGGCGAAGACGACAATGCTGTCATGTCCGCGATTCGACGCAAAAAGAAATTTGCCGTTGGGATGAACGTGAATCTCGGCTGTGTCATTCGTTCCGCTGAAATTCTTGGGGAGCGTCGACACGCTGCCAAGTTTGTGAAAGGTGCCGCGATCTGCGTCGTAAGAAAACGTCGTCACGGTCGACTGCAATTCATTCACGACGTATGAGAACTTCCCGCTTGGATGAAAGGCAAGGTGACGCGGCCCAGCGCCCGGATCAAGCTTTGCATAGCGTGGATCGTGCGGCGTCAGGGAACCAGTTTTGGCGTCGAAGCGATAGACGAGTAGCTCATCGAGGCCTAGATCGACAGCGACGGCAAAGCGATTGTCGGGAGTCGTCTCGATCCAGTGCGCATGCGGGCCCTCCTGGCGCTCTTTGTTGACGCTGGATCCGGAGTGTTGGACAAAGGCCGAGGCCTCGCCGATGCGGCCGTCGGCACGTACCGGGAAAACAGCCACGCTTCCCGAAGTGTAGTTCGCGACCAGGGCATACTTTCCGGTCTTGTCGAACGCAATGTAGCAAGGGTCGGCACCGCGCGATGCTACCTCATTCAAGAGGGATAGCTTGCCCGTCTGCTGATTGATCGCGAAAGCGCTCACCCCTCCGCTGCTCATGCCCTTATACGTCTGCACTTCATTTACCGCATAAAGGAAGCGTCGGCTGGGATCGACGGCGAGGAACGAAGGATTGGTCGTTTCCGCCGCAACGCCCAGCGGAGTCAGCTCGGAAGATGCCGAGTCGAAACGAAACGAGTAGATGCCCTTGCTCTCTTTCTCCGTGTAGGTGCCGACGAAGAGCAGGTACTTGTTCTTGGGAGAGTCCTTGGCCGCGCTCACGGTGACGAGCGCCAGTACGAGGGTCCATTGCAGAAAGCGGCGACGCGAAATGTTCATGGGCTTTATCAGTGTACCCGGCGCCTGGCCTTGATCAGCACATCGACCGGATCGGGACGGCCATTCCAGAAGTCCAGACGGACTCGGCCATCGCCCATCTGCGTGACCGTGGCGGGAATTGAACTGGCGGTCAGGTACCATCCTTCCGGCAGCACGACCGCGTTGCGAGGACGCCCCAGGCTGCGGTCGAAAACCAGTTCGTCTCCTTCTTTATTCAAGCCGTAGCTCGCCGGTGCAGTGTAGGTTTCTGAAATCCGAATACGCACGTTTTGTCCAGGCTTGACCGGCGGGAAGGGAATCACGACGACTTGCGCGGTTGCCTCGACCGGTTCGCCGGCATCGATCTTTGCGGCCGCCAGTTCTGCGCCGGTCGTCATTTTCGTATCCAGCTTTTCTCTCGTATCGAGGACGTAGGCCGACGGATCCGACACTTTGCTGCCACTGCGAACAACGTTGAAGTATCTGTCCGCGCCAGCCTTGGACTCGGTGTAGTCGTGGTATAGGCGAAACGCGTGTGTCTCGGGCTGCTGCAAGAAGTAGACAATCTCGCGGTCCTCATGCGCGCGCTCCGACAGGCGTTCCTGCTCCGTCGCTCCTTCGAACGGCGCTTCCCAGCTCTTCGCAGTGCCGGGAGGTCGGGCACCGGCGGTGGCTCCAGTTTGCGCGCCTGGCTTGGCTTTTACGACAAGCGGCGCTTCGGCGCCGCTGCCATTCATAAAGCTGATTGCGATACGCCCGCCAGGTTCGGCCAAAACCTGAGAAGGCACGTTGCACGCGGTCAATTCGTATCCGGCAGGCAGCACGACGCTGTTGCGCGGAATGCTCAGCGAGCGGTTGAACACGATCGCGTCGCCCTCGTGGTAGTAACTCTTCGCGTCCTTGTAGGTTTTTAGAATCAGCATGCGCGCCTGGCCGTCGGGCGGCACGGGACGGGCGAGAGCAACTTTGATGTAATCCACCGACGCGTCCTCACCCTTCATCAGTGGATCCTTCACCGCCTCTTCGCCGCGAACGACCTCGAACTTCAAAGGCTGTCCGGTCATGACGTCAATCACGGACTCATCGCGGGCCACGCTGGCCTTACGGATCGGGTTGAAGTAATACCTGGCTCCGGCCGCCGTGGCGGTGACTTCATAACGGATCGCGAAACTTGCGCTATCGGGTGACAGCAGTTCATAGCGCGTGTACTCGTCGGTTTCAGTTTGCCCCGTCTGCGCCTGTACAAAGGCCGATACCACGAAGCAGCAGATCGCAACCAGCGGTGCGATCCTTTTGAGGAAGTCCCATTTCTGATTCATCGCAAGCACTTTACCACCCGCGTCCACCCGAACGCAGTCATGTCGGATGTCGAGCGGTAACTGTTACCAACGAGCGCCATCCCAGATGAATTCGTTGAAGGCCCTGACGCGCTTGGACGATGTTCCGTTCATATGACGAACCCGATCAGTAGCGCCCATGCGAGCTATGCCAATCAGGCTTCACAGGCACCAGTCCGCCAACCTCAACCGCAGCCTTCCGCAAGCCGTTCGTTGCCGCAAGATACGGTCAGCCTCACGAGCACCGGTAGCGCCGACCACGACGGCGATAGCAAATAGACCAATTCTTTCTCTCGCTGTACCTCCATAGCGGAGGATTGGAAAACCTGCCAGTCCTCCGATTTTTCACCGGCATGCGACTTAGTGCTTAAAAAGAGGCAACGTCACTCGCCGGTCGCGGATGCGGTATCCTTCACGAATGCCTTCGCGACGGTTGCCGGCCGGAGATCATGCGCTGATCCAGATTGTGGACGCAGCTCTAGCGGACGCAACTCGGCGCAGCGGAGAGTGGTTGGTGTGCCGTCCGGGATGCACACAATGTTGCGTTGGTGTATTTTCCATCAATCAGCTGGATGCACTGCGATTGCAGAAGGGACTGGCGCGTCTTGAACGCAAGAAACCAGTGCTCGCGCGCGGCATTCGAGAACGGGCCCGGGCCACGGCGGCGCGGATGGCCCCAGCGTATCCGGGCGATGCCCGGACCGGAATTCTCGACGAAGGTCCAGAGGCCGAGGAGCGCTTTGCAGAGTTTGCCAATGATGAGCCCTGTCCAGTGCTCAACCCAGATACCGGGCTATGCGACCTTTACGACGCTCGGCCGATGACCTGCCGGACGTTTGGCCCTCCGGTGCGTGCAGAAAACGGGATCGGCGTGTGCGAGTTATGTTTTCAGGGTGCGACCGATGAGCAGATTGCTGCTTGCGAAATGGTGGCGGATCCGGAAGACTCGGAGTCGAAACTGCTTGACCAAGTCGAGAAGACGACGGGATCCCGCGGGCGAACGATTGTGGCCTATTCTTTGAGGTGACTAAAATCGCCGCGCCGCCCATTATGAGCCGCCCCTTTGTTAAAGGAATCTTAATTTTGCGCTCGCTACCAAAGATACCTTTCGCGTCACGCCAGGAAAGTGCTAGTTTTTTGCAGCAGCTAATTTATGCAGGCTAACGAATTCGATCTCGTGGTCATCGGCAGCGGTCCAGCGGGACAGAAGGGCGCGATTTGCGCAGCCAAGATGCGCAAGAAAGTCGCGATCATCGACCGCCGGCTCACCATGGGCGGCGTGTGTGTCCATACCGGCACGATTCCGAGTAAAGTGCTGCGCGAGGCAGTGCTGTACCTCAGCGGGCTCCGACAGAGATCGTTCTACGGGCGCGGTTACGTCGTCAAGGACCGGATCATGATGTCGGATCTAGTACTGCGCGCCACGGCCGTCATGACACGAGAAGTGGATGTGATCAAAGCGCAACTGCGGAGGAATTACGTTAATACCTTCGAAGGGGATGCACACTTTGCCGATCCACACACGATTGAAATTGTGAGCGACGATGGTGTGCAGCAGATCCGCGGCGAGAAGATTCTGATCGCATGCGGCACGCGCCCCGCGCACATCGACGGCATCCCAGTCGACGGCCAGCGGATTTTTGATTCCGATCAGGTGCACTGCCTCGAGGAGATACCGCGCGAGTTGATCGTGGTCGGCGCTGGAATCATCGGACTGGAATACGCTTCCATGTTCACCGCCCTCGGAGTGAAGGTGACGCTGCTCGACCAGCGTCCAACACTGCTCGATTTTGTGGACCGGGAGATCATCGAAAGCCTGTGCTTCCAGATGCGTCAACTCGGTGCGGTCTTCCGTGTCGGGGAGAAGGTTGTCACGGTGGGCTTTGACGAGGAACGAGATAAAGTGTTTGCCACCCTCGAGAGCGGCAAAAAGGTTCGAGGGCAGGCGCTGATGTATACGATCGGACGAGCCGCTAACAGCGACAAGCTGAAAATTGAAGCCGCCGGTTTGACTCCCGACGAGCGTGGCAAGCTTCTGGTGAACGAACATTTTCAGACTGCAGTGCCGCACATTTACGCGGCGGGGGACGTTATCGGATTTCCAGCGCTCGCGAGCACATCGATGGAACAGGGACGCTTGGCCGGCTGTCACATGTTTGGCAAGCCCAGCCGTTTGCTCCCGAACCTGATTCCTTATGGCATCTATACGATCCCTGAAATCTCGATGGTCGGCGCGACCGAAGAAGAATTGACGCGTACCAAGACTCCATACGAAAGCGGGCTAGCACGCTACTCGGAACTCGCAAAGGGGCAGATGCTCGGCGACGATCAAGGTCTGCTGAAGATTCTGTTTGACCCCGATACGCTCAAATTGCTAGGCGTGCACATCATCGGCGATCGTGCCGCCGAAATCGTCCACATCGGACAGGCTGTATTGGCTATGGGCGCGACCATCGAATATTTCCGCGATACGGTGTTCAACTACCCGACCCTGGCGGAAGCATACAAAGTCGCAGCGCTCGATGGCTTGAACAAGCTGTAGGATCGATTCATTCTCCGGCTCGATACCACCGCCTAAGTGCCACGACCGCCCAGATGGCCTCGACCACACCAAACGGCCACGCGCCTTGCAGAAAACCATAGGCAGAGCCCAGCCCACAGGCCGCCGCGAAGGCCAGTATGTACCATCGACCCCGGCTCTCGAGCGCGTAAGTGATCAACATCGCCGTCACCGCAAACAGTCCGAACAGCGTGAGCCGGTTCACTCCGCCACTTCCTCCGCCCGCATGCTCATGATGCCTCGCATTCTTACACACCACGAGCAATCCGGTCCGATTGCGATACAATCGCTGGCGCTCGCAGTCACAAGCTGACACCTCGGAATCCACAACTCTCATCTTTAAGGAGGCGGTATGAGCTTATCGAAACGGGCCATCGCGGAATTCTTTGGGACTTTCTGGCTGGTATTTGGAGGATGCGGAAGCGCCGTGCTGGCAGCAGCGTTCCCGCAGTTGGGGATTGGATTCGCAGGCGTGGCTCTGGCCTTCGGGCTGACGGTACTCACCATGGCGTTTGCCATTGGCCATATTTCGGGATGCCATCTCAACCCAGCCGTTTCGGCGGGGCTGGTGGCGGGAAAGCGATTTCCAGCATCGGAATTTCTGCCCTACGTGGTTGCGCAGGTTCTCGGTGGAATCGCGGGTGCGGGCACGTTGTACTTGATCGCGAGCGGCAAGCCTGGATTTGACCTGGGACGCTTCGGTTCGAACGGTTACGGAGCGCACTCCCCCGGTGAATATTCCCTGATGTCATGCCTGGTGGCGGAAGTGGTGCTGACGTTCTTTTTCCTGATGATCATCATGGGTTCGACGGATAAGCGCGCGCCCGCGGGGTTTGCGCCGATCGCCATCGGTCTCGGGTTGACCCTGATTCACCTGATCGGAATTCCGGTGACCGGTGTTTCTGTCAATCCGGCTCGCAGCACGGGGCCCGCGATCTTTGTGGGCGGATGGGCCGTCCAGCAATTGTGGCTGTTCTGGCTGGCGCCTATTGTCGGCGGGGTGTTGGCGGGCGGCGTTTACAACGCGGTGTTCGGGGAGTAATCAGCTATCGAGTGGGTCATTCGACCGGCCCCTGCGGCGGAGTTCATCCGCCGCTTGGGGTCGGTTCCATCTCCGTCAAAATCCGACAATTTGCGGTACCCTCCGCTGTGGTGTTCGCGGGCGAGGGCGCCCGCACCACATGAGCTATGGCTGAGTCCTCGGGAATCCGGGAAACGTCGCTGGGCGAAATTGCTCTCGTTTTTCTGAAGCTGGGCACGATCGCGTTTGGCGGGCCAGCCGCGCATCTGGCGATGATGGAAGAAGAATTCGTGCGCCGCCGGCGTTGGCTCACGCATGCTGAATTTCTCGACCGGTTAGCCGCAGCAAACTTGATTCCGGGTCCGAGTTCGACCGAGGTTGCAATTTTTGTTGGACAGATGAAGCGGGGTTGGCGCGGGCTCGTCGTCGCCGGATGTTGCTTCATCATTCCGGCGGCCGTCATCGTGTCGGTGATTGCGTGGGCCTATGTGCGCTTCGGTTCACTGCCTAGGGCCGAGGGTGTGCTCTATGCCATCAAGCCGGCCGTGGTCGCGATCGTCATCCAGGCGTTGGGCAAACTGGGACGTACCGGCGTTAAGACCGTTCCGCTGGCGATGATCGCCGCGATAGCCGCCGCGTTGAGCTTTTGGGGAGTTAGCCCGTTGCTGATTTTGGTGCTCGCAGGATTGGCGTCGACGGCCTTTTGGTCGCTGAAGAATCGCTGGGTGTTTGCCGGCGCAGGCCTTCCATTGGCTCTCCCTCTTCCAAGACTTCTTGCCTCAGCAGCGGCCCTGACCGTCACGGGCTTCACCGTTCCAGTTAGTTTGACGCGGCTCTTCCTGTCGTTCTTGAAGGTTGGGTCGGTTGTCTTTGGCAGCGGATACGTTTTGCTAGCATTTCTCCAGACGGAATTTGTGGGGCGCCTCCATTGGCTAACCGACAAGCAGCTGATTGATGCAGTCGCGGTGGGACAGTTTACTCCCGGTCCATTGTTTACTACCGCAACATTCATCGGATATGTAGTGGCGGGTTGGATGGGAGCTGTGGTGGCGACGGTCGGAATCTTCCTTCCCGGATTCCTACTGGTAGCTGCTAGCGGCCCCCTGGTTCCGCTTCTGCGAAAATCCGCAGCGGCGTCGGCTGCGCTCGATGGCGTGGTTGCCGGATCGCTGGCTTTGATGGCGGTAGTGGCGATCCAACTTGGAAGAGCTGCAATCGTGGACTGGATCGCTCTGATCATCTTCGGGGCGAGCTTGTTTGCGCTGCTCCAGTTGCGACTGAACTCGGCTTATATCGTCGCCGGAGCCGCGGCTGTGGGTTGGTTAATTCGCTGAAGGCATAACAAAATTCGGGGGCAGCAATGAACGGAATTACGATTCGGACCGCGGAGCGCAAGGATCTTGCGCGGATCACCGAAATTTACAACTACTACGTTTTGAATACTCCGGTGACATTTGACGTGGAGCCTCACACCGTCGAGAGTCGGGAGAGTTGGTTCGCACAGTTCCGCACGAAAGGCCGGTATCGCCTTCTGGTCGCTGAAGAGAACGGAGCTGTGATCGGATATGCAGGCACAACCCGGTTTCGTCCCAAAGCGGCCTACGAGACAACGGTGGAAACTACCATCTACTGCGCACTAGATGCCCAAGGGAAGGGCGTCGGGAAGCTCCTGTATGCGGCGCTGTTCAAGGCTCTACAGGGCGAGGACATTCGTCGCTTCGTAGCTGGGTATGCGCTGCCGAATCCGGCAAGCGAGGCATTGCACAAGGCTTTCGGATTCAAAGTCGTTGGCGTGTTCAGCGAGAACGGCAGGAAATTCGGCAAGTATTGGGACGTGTGCTGGACGGAACGGGCGGCGTGAGACCTATTTGCGTACGCAGACCGCTATGGCGCACCGGGGTTCCCTCAGGCGAGAAGATCGGAGAAAAGATGAGAGGTTTGCAAGCAATCTTGTGCCGAGTATGGCGGGTGCTTCGCGTCCATTTGATTGTTCTGAGTTTCAGCTTGCCGCTCTGCGCACAGCCGATTTCGCTGCAGGAACTGGTAACCCCATCCACTACGCTCGTCAAAGACGGCCGGCCTGTGACGTTCGCCGTTCACGGCTTTATTGAGTTCAAGTCCCTGGCCGAGTTGTTTCCCTATATTGATTCCCAAATACAGCGCTGGAAAATTCGCGGTGGGCTGGACGAAGAAGAGAGGGGACAATTGGCGCGCGAATTGCTTCGGCGGGGAATTGAAAGTCGCGTGATCTCCATGGAAGATGAGCGTCCCCTGGAGGCTCTGATTACGCACACCAGCGATGAATTGCGGCGCGCCGTTGCAGAAGTCAAAGGTCCGCTTCCTGCGGGGTACGCCGAAGCATTTCTGGAAGTACAAGAGAAGTGGAAGCAATCCCTGAACTGCTGGAGCGCATCGCCGTCGATCCAGGGACGCGTGCTCTCGAATTGGTATCCGATTGAAGAAGGAATTCAGCTTTACGGCGCGACCTATGATTCAACCGAACATTTCTGGCAGGCGGTGAAGTATCACCCGGACGTGACCCTAGCCGATATCGACGCCTTGTTGGCAATCATGGAACGGAATAACTGGGGAACGTGGCTGGCGCGCCTTGACGGCGACCCCAAAATCTACTTGCCGAATGCTTATGCTGTGGAATTCCTGCGACACAATCTTGCACAAGAGCGATTGCAATGGTTCCGCGGCGAGATAGGGCATCATGGGCTAAGCGCGAATGACCACGCGCGGGCGGCGCAGCAGCGCGAGAAGGCCCCTTTCCGGTTTACCGCCTTCGAAGAAAAGGTGTTCTGGGGCGATTTGGCGGATCTATTTCACCTCGTGTATGAGTTCTCCGAGCCGGGCGACCGCGTCCGGACGGCACTTGGGGCGCGGCATTTTGATGCAGTTTACCTGGGAGATCGCCGGATGGGGTTTATCAGTGAGGAATTTCGCTCCCTGATGCTCGAGATCTGGCGGGTAAAGTACCTGGAGATCGCTCGTTTCGGAGATGTTATCCGTTCGATTCCCATGGAGGTTCGGCTCTCCCATTTTCTCAATGATGGAGACTCGCCAGACATTCCGATTCCGGTCTATGTGAACTATTTGAACCAGATACGCGACCTGGCTCGGGCAAAGTAGCGGTTGGCCGCCGCGCCTTCTCGATGGTTCAGAACTGGGGCCGTCTGAGCTATAAAGCTTGCGGTTATTCTTCGTCCTTTATGACGGAGAGGTTAAAATAGGAGATTCCGGCTTGCGTCCCAGGGGTCACCGTTACAGCAAGCCTGACATCAATTCGTGGAACCCGTAAGAAATCTCGCCGAGGTACGCACGACGCCCGAACCGACGGAGCCAACGCTCCCCAGCCGTCCGCGACCTTCCTCTCCTGTCTATTGGCGCGTCGAAGGCAGCCTGCTGGAGTTGACCACGGTACGTCCGATCGCGTTTTTCACCTGGAACAGCCAGACGTTTTTTGAGCGCTTCGCTCGCCGGTTGCTGGTGCTCATCATGGCGTTGCTGCGCCCGTTCCTTTATGCGGCGAACCGTGTGGCTGCAACCCGCATCGTTCACTCCGTTCTTCGAGGGATTACCCGTGACCGGCTCGATCTGCTGGGCGAAGAAGAATTCGAGTACAAGCTGAAGCCGCTGCTGAAGGAAGAAGGAGTAAGACAACTCAAGGCATTGCAGGCTACCGGCGCCGAGGTGGTGCTGGTAAGTCAGGGGCTGGAGCACGTGATGCGCCCACTGGCGCGTTATCTGGGCGTGCGGTGGATTATCGCGAACCGCCTCGACTTCCGTGATGGCATCGCGACAGGGCGCCTGCTGAGTCCCGTGATCCGGCCGAGAGGGCTGTTTGCGCGGATTCGCGAAGCCGGCCCGGACGGGCAGCAGAGTCCGGCTCGATGGGTGCGGGCGCTCGGCCTACGAGGTCCGAAGGCATTGGCATTGGCGATTGTTCCGGCTGTGCGCGTGGAGGTCCCGAGAGTTCGCCCCATCGTTTATTTCGATGATAAGCGGCACCCAGAGCCATTTTCGGTTCGCAAGGCCATGGGTGGAAAGCGCGTGATGCTGATCGGCGTCACCGGATTCATCGGCAAGGTCTGGCTGGCGAACACGCTGATGGATCTCCCCGAGATAGGGAAGCTCTATCTCCTGATCCGGCGACAGAAGTCGAGTCCGGCGCAGAAGCGCTTCGAGAAGATGATCGAAGGCTCTCCGGTTTTCGATCCATTGTTTGAAAAATATGGCGACCGGCTAGGTGCCTTGCTGGCCGAAAAAATCGAGGTTGTGGAAGGCGATGTGTCCCAGCCCGGCGTGGGGCTGGATGCCGAGACTGCCGCGCAACTGAGCAAGAATCTCGATCTGATCATCAACAGTTCGGGGCTGACCGATTTCAATCCCGATTTACGGGATGCCTTAGCCGTAAATGTGGACTCGACGCACCACCTGATCGAATTCATTCGCGGTTCCGATCACGCGTCCCTGCTGCACCTGTCGACTTGTTACGTAGCAGGACAGCGCGACGGGCGCGTGAGCGAGCGGGTGCGGCTGAACTATACGCCGTTGCACAGCCGCGACTTCGATTCGGAAAAAGAGTGGCATCGCCTGCACGAACTGGTTGAATCGGCGGAGGCGCGCGCTGAGGGCCCCGAAGTTACCGAAGAATTGAGAAAGCAGGCGCTGGAGAAAGAGCACGCAGCGAAGGGTTTGAGCGGCCAAGCGCTCGAGAATCAGATTCGCAAGAATCGTGTTCGCTGGCTGAAGAACTATCTCACCGAGGAAGGTACGCGGCGCGCACAGGAATTGGGCTGGCCAAATACCTACACTTTCACCAAGAGCCTCGCCGAATCGCTGATAGCGAAATATGGCAAGGGGCTGCCAATCGCGATTGTGCGTCCAGCAATTGTGGAGACCTCGGTGGCAAAGCCTTTCCGCGGATGGAATGAAGGCATCAACACCTCGGCATCCCTTTCATATCTGCTGGGAACGGCGTTTCGGCAACTGCCCTCCAACGAGCGCAAGCGGCTGGATATTATTCCTGTCGACGCGGTTTGTGCCGGCATGACGCTCATCGGCGCCGCTCTGGTGGAGCGTCGCCACGATCCTCTATATCAACTGGCCACCTCGGTCACGAATCCTTGCGATATGGGACGGTCGATTGAGCTGACTTCGCTCGGGCACCGTCGTCATTATCGGGCTCAGGAGGGCTTGGAATACTGGCTGCGCTTGCGCATGGACGCGATTCCGGTCTCGAAGGAGCGCTATCAGCGGATGTCAGCGCCCGCGCAGAAGATGATCATCCAGTCGATTCAGCGCGTGATGGCACCGCTACCCTCGGCGATGAAAAAGCCACTGGCCAAGACTGAGCGTAATCTTGAACGCGTGGAAAAACTGGTCGGCTTGTTCGAGCCTTTCATCCTCCAAAACGAGCACGATTTTGTAGCGGACAACGTAGAGAAGCTTTCGCAGGCGCTGCCAGCCGAAGAAAAAGAGATCTTCGGATACGACACTGCGGGACTCGATTGGTGGGAGTATTGGATCGACATCCACATTCCGGCACTGCGGCGCTGGACCTATCCGTTGATCGAAGGGCGGCCGCTCGAGGCGCGCGCGCCGCGTGAGTTGACTCCGCCGCCAGTCAATGAGAATGGCGCGGGTATGAAAACGGGGACGAACGGAGCAACGTGGCAATATTCCTGACCGGTGGGACCGGCTACATCGGCGCGCACGTCGCCGCCAATCTGCTGGATGGGCACGACGCGACCCTGAATCTGCTGGTGCGCGGCCGTGATCCTCGCGATGCGGAGCTTCGGCTTTGGCATGCTCTCCAACTGCACATGCCGTTTCCCAAGTTTTACGATTACCTGCAGGCCAAGATCAGGATCTTTCGCGGCGATCTCACCTCTCCACAATTCGGCCTTGAGCCCGCTGACTACGACAAACTGGTCCACACGACCGATTCGGTAATCCATTGCGCAGCTTCCTTGAACCGCAAATCGGAGAAAAGCTGCTTGAATGTCAACCTGCGCGGGACGCTCGAAGTCCTGCAACTCGCGCGGCGTTCGCAGTACTACCACGGCCTGACGCGGTTTTCGAATGTCAGCACGGTGGCGGTGGCGGGGAAGCGCAGCCACGAAGTTGTGCAGGAAGATCGCTCGATCGAGTGGGACCGTTCTGATTACGATCCTTACGCGCGAACGAAGAAGTTCTGTGAGCACATGGTGCGTGAATTGCTCCCCGATGTGCCGCTGACGATTTTCCGGCCGAGCATCGTCCTCGGAGACAGTCGCTATCCGCAAACGACGCAATTCGATATGGTGCGGTCGTTCGTTTTTCTCGCAGGGCTGCCGGTATTGCCGTTCCGGCCGTATGACAAGATCGACATCGTAAATGTCGACTTCGTGGCGGATGCGATCTCGACGTTGCACATGAAGCCGAATCCCGCCCATGACACCTACCATCTTTCTTCGGGCAACGGTTCGCAGACTTTTCAGGAACTGACCAAGGCGCTGGCCGCCGAGCAGGACAAACGCGGACCGGTTTTTCTGCCGATTCTCGGAGGGACGTTTGGCTCGATCGTCAACGTCCTGGCAAATCGCAAAGGCCCGGTTGGACACGGCGCGGCGCTGATGAAAGTATTTCTGCCCTACCTGAACTGGAATACGGTGTTCGACAACACCCGCGTCGTGGACGAGATGGGTCGTAAGCCCGTCCTCTTTTCGCAATACAGCTTGCCGTTGCTGCGCTTCAGCCACGAGCACAATTTCGAATATCCGTATCAGCCCTGGCCCGAGAGCACCAAAGCGGGAGGGTCCGCCGCATGATGGACTTCATGTTGGAGGCCTGGGTCTCGGGCATCATCGAAGGCAAGAAAATTCAGTGGATGATGGGAAAGCGGGAGCCGTGGCAGCCCGGTGAGAAACTCAAGCTGTTGTTTGCGGGCTACAACGGTACACGGAACACGGGTTCCGACGTGCGTGTGGAAGAGATGCTGCGGCAGATCCGGCGAATCCTTGGACCGGAGAACGTCGACCTCAGCATGATGACCTTCAACTTTGACCGGTCGCGCGGCTATTTCGAAGGGACTTCGCAAGTTCGACTGCCCGATATTTTCCCTCCGTTTCTCGCCAATGAAGTTCCGAAGCACCACGGTGTAGTGGCCTGCGAAGGTTCAATGTTCAAATCTAAATTCGCGAATGCCCTCGCGACCATGATGATTGGGTCGCTGGGCATCGCGGCGGCGGAAAACAAGCTCTCCATCGGCTACGGTGCCGAGGCCGGTCACATGGACCCGTTGGTGGCGAAAATGTGCGGCCGCTATTGCCGGAATTCGCTGGTGATCACGCGCAACAATGAGTCACGAAAAATTCTTCGTGAATTGGGTGTGCCGACCGAATTAGGCACGGACACCGCGTGGACGTTTGAGCCTTTGGGTGCGGAGTACGGGCAGAAGGCGCTGCGCGACGTGGGCTGGGACGGCAAGACGCCGGTGCTCGTCGTCTGCCCGATCAATCCATTCGAGTGGCCGGTAAAGGCGTCGATCGGCAGAGCGGCCCTGCACAGCCTGACTGGCGCCTACAAGGAGAGCCACTACCGTGGCCCGTACTTTCACAACGCCGGCCCGGCGGCCGACCGCGCTTACGAACACTATTTGAGTTCAATCGCAAAAGCAGTGGCGGCGTTCCGTCAGAAAAGAAACGTTTTCGTAATTATGGCGGCTACCGAGCGCATGGATGCTCGCGCGTGTGTGCGCATCTCTGAGAAACTCGGCGGCGTTCCAGTGATGACTTCGGACGATTACAACATGTATCAATTGGTCAGCATCCTGCGAGCCTGCCGCATGATGGTGTCCTCGCGTTATCACGGTATTGTGACGTCGATGCCGGCGCTGGTAGCGTCAGCAGGCATCACGATGGATGAACGCATAAGAAATCTGATGAACGAGCGTGGGCATCAGGAGTTGCTGATGAATGTGGACGATCCGGACCTGGAGTCGCGTACTCTGGCAGCGCTCGAAATTCTGGATCGCGACGGAGAGCGGATCGCCGACGGAATCGCTCGGACGGTTGTTCGAAATTTGAAATTGATGGCACGCATGGGCGTTTATTTCGAAGAAGAAGTGCAGCGGCGGTATCCCGAGTTTCCAACCCGGCGCGGGGAGTGGAGTTGGGAAGACTATCTGCCGCCGATGAGCGAAGGGCTGCGGGGTTTAGTGGCGGCATACGGCTAGGCAGCAGGTAGTTCGGTTTGGCCAGTCGCTTCCTTCAGCATGACAATCTTAAAATCAATGACATTTCTAGAACAAATCTTTGCGAGCCTCGAACGCAGCAGCGATGCCGTTGTGCTGCAGGAGATGCGTGATGGGCAAGCTGTTTCGCTCACAGCTCGGCAGTTGTCGGCCCAGGTGCTGGTGGCACGAGCATACCTTCGCCGGTTGCGCCTGAAAAGAGGCGACCGGTGTGCGCTCCTGGCGCATAACTCGATGCAGTGGGTGGCCATGGATCTGGCCATCATGGCGGAAGGTCTGACCGTGGTTCCGCTCTACGCGCGGCAAGCCCCGGCAGAGTTAGTAGCGATGATGAAAGATTGCTGGCCTGCCGTGATTGCCTGCGGCGAGAAGTCGCTTGGCGATGCGATCGTCGAAGCGTGGCCGGAAGCTCCGCCGCATTTCTGTTTCGAGAATGTTTTCACTCCCGGACGCGGGCCGGTGGAGAACCCGGCACTCGCGGTAACGGAAGAAGACGTGGCGACCATCATCTACACCTCTGGCACCTCGGGTGAGGCGAAGGGTGTGATGCTCAGCGCCGGAAATGTCGGTTACATGCTGGGCTGCACCTCGGGGCGCTTGGCTCAGCTGATGAAAAAGCGCTCTGCGCAGGAATCTGTATTTCACTACCTGCCGCTCTGTTTTGCCGGATCGTGGATCATGATGTTGACCTGTCTTCTGCGCGGCAGCAAGCTGACGCTGAATATGGATCTGGGCAAGATCGCGGCGGAGATGCGGCAGGCATCGCCGGATTATTTCCTGAATGTCCCGGCACTTCTCGAACGCATGCGAAAGGCAGTCGACGAGCAACTGTGGAAGACGGGCGGATTCCCGCTGAAGGTTTACACCAAGGCCAAGGGCGCGTGGGTGCGACGGCAAGAAGGCAAACCGCGCACTGGGGACGGCGTGTGGTTGGCAATGGCGAATCGGCTGGTATTTCCGACCATCCGTAAAAAGATGATCGGGAATAAGCTGCGAGCTCTTATTTGCGGCTCGGCCCCGCTCAACATCGACACGCAATTATTTTTTATGATGCTCGGCATACCCGTATTGCAGGTCTATGGACTGACGGAGACGACCGCGATCTGCACCATGGATGATCCCAACGCTGATGTGGTTCCGGGACGCGCGGGTCCGGCAATTGCCGGTGTCGAGATGAGGATCGCCGAGAATGAAGAGATCGTGGTTCGCGGGCCGAATATTTTTCCCGGATATTGGAATCGTCCGGAGGAAACGGCGAAAGTGCTGCGCGACGGGTGGTTCCACACAGGCGATCAGGGCGAAGTCGACGCGAGCGGAAACTGGAAGATTGTCGGCCGCATCAAGAACCTGATTATCCTTGGGTCGGGACACAACATTGCGCCCGAGCCGATTGAAGATAAGATCCTGCAGGAATTGCCGGGCGCGGTTCAGGTGGTCGTTGTCGGCAACGGCCGGGGATATCTGGCAGCGCTGGTGACCGGTAAAGTGAGCGCCGAGAAAACCCAGGCAGCGTTGGATGTGGTCAATCCCACCCAGCCGCATTACAAGCAGGTACGGGCCTTTCACGTCGTCGAGGACGCATTCACAATCGAGAGCGGCCTGCTGACCGCGAACGGCAAGCTCAAACGCGACGCGATTGCCGAGAGATTCAGAAATGAGATCGAAGGGATGTATAAAGTGGCGGCGACGGCATGAACGAGTTCAAAGGACAAACGCTGTCGTGGCAGATCGTCAATGGAGCGATCGAACTCGCCCTGCACCGTGATCCCTGTAACGAAATTGGTTCGCTCACGCTCGAAGAGTTAGAGAAGTTTGCGAAGGCGCTTCCGTCTTTAGCGAGCGAAGCGCACGCGTTGATTGTGCATTCGACGCAGAAAGCTGGTTTCTGCGCGGGCGCCGATTTGCGCGAGCTATTCCAGCGTGGGCAAGCCATGGAAAGAGATGCCGCTCTGCGCGGCGTGCGAGATTTCCTGGAGCGCATCCACGCCGTAATGAACACACTCGACGCTCTGCCGCTCACGACGATCGCTGCCGTCCACGGTGTGACCTTTGGAGGTGGATTTGAGCTCGCCCTGGTTTGCGACATCATTATCGCCGATCGCATGGCACGATTTTGTTTTCCTGAGCTGCGGCTTGGACTGATTCCCGGGTTCGGTGGCATCCCGCGCCTGAAGCGGGATTTAGGCAACGCCGTGGTGCGCGACCTCTTGCTGACCGGCCGCAGTTTCAATGTCATGAAGGCGCAGCAGATCGGGTTGGTCAGCCAGATTGCCGCCGAAGGCGAGGCGTTGCGCGTAGCGCGGGCCACCGCTAGTCAGGCAGGAAAGTTTGATCGAGCGACGACGGCGGCAGCGAAAGCCTTCGTGAAGCCGATTCCATACGAAGAGCTGAAGCGTGAGATTGATATTTTTTGCGACCTTTATTCGCGTCCGGCCGTCGAAGAAGGGTTACGCAAATTTGTGGAGAACGAAGGCGCGCAGCCGTACCTGCCTTAGTATTTACTCGATTCGGCTTGATGTATGAAGGAATCGCAATTATGCCTACCGCCGATCATACGCTCGACGAAATTCTCAACCTTGCGGCTTCACATTTCAAGGTCCCGCGAGAAAAGCTCACTCCGGACGACGATTTCTTCAAAACGCTCGGTATCGACAGCCTGCAGGCGCTCGACCTGCTGACGCGACTCGAGCATCACTTCCGTATTGAACTGCCGGATTACGAACTCCAGGGTGTGTCAGACTTTCGGACACTGGCGAGCCGAATTCAATCGCGTCTGTAAATGCGCGTGCCACGCCGGTGTGGTTAAACTGTCAATCCTTTCTGATAGACTCATGTTTTTGTTCGTGTCTCAGTGGTGAGATAACGACCCTGAATGCTTGATCTCCGTTACTATGCCAGCCTGGGTGCAGCGCTCAAAGATGCGCTCGAGCGCTGGCCCAATGAATCCTGCCTGATTGAAGCCGATCGCGACCGCGAGAAAGTTCGGCTCACTTACTCCGACTTTAAGACGATGGCGCGCCCGCTGTGCCGCGCGCTCGAGGACGCCGATTTCAAGGCAGGCGATCGGGCGGCGATCATCATGACCAATCAGTCGAAGTGGCTGATTTCGGCATACTCAATTTTCTTCTGCGGCGGCGTACTGGTTCCGCTGGATTACAAACTGACCGCGGCGGAGCATCTGCAACTGCTGGCGCATTCCAAGTCTCGTTTTCTGATCGTTGAATACTATCTGTGGCGCGCGATTACGCAGTCGCCGGAGTTTCCAAGACTTGCTGTCGAAATCGTGTTAGTGACAGAAGCCCCGGCTGGCGCGGACTTGCACGGCGCGTACCGCTGGGAAGAATTCAAGCGGAAAGGCGACCCGCAATTCATCGCCCGGCAGAGAGAGGATACAGCCTGCATCGTTTATTCCTCCGGCACTGGCGGCCGTCCGAAGGGATGCGTGCTCACCCACGACGCTTATCTCGAGCAGTGTGCCTCGTTGACAGCGTGGTACCCATTTTGGCCGGGTGTGCGCTACCTGAGCATCCTTCCGACGAATCACGCGATCGATTTCATGGTGGGCTTCATCGGGCCCTTCGTTTGTGGCGCATGTGTAGTTCACTTAAGAACGCTACGCCCGGAGTTTGTGCGCGATGCGTTTGTGCGTTATCGCATCACGTACGTTAGCCTCGTGCCGATGGTGTTGAAGAATCTGGAGCGTGGGCTCCGCGCGAAGTTCGATGAACTGAAGCCCGCAAAACGCTGGATGCTCGACCGCTTGATCGGCCTCAACAAAATGCTGACGCGCGGACGTCCGCGCGTGAAGCTTAGCCGAAGCCTGCTGCCGCAAGTTCATAAGGCTTTTGGCGGAGAGTTGCTGGCACTGATTGTCGGCGGAGCCTTTACCGATCCGTCGACATTGCAGTTTTTCTACGATCTTGGCATCCCGGTGACTTGCGGCTACGGTCTCACGGAAGCTTGCACGGCGGTAACGCTCAATGACCTGAAGCCATTTCGCGCCGACACGGTGGGCAAGCCATTGCCAGGGAGCGAAGTGCGTATATTGAGCCCGGACGATGACGGAATCGGAGAGGTGGCCGTGCGGAGCCGCGCGGTGATGTCGCACTATCTTGATGATCCGGAACTCACAGCGCAAACGATCGTCGAAGGTTGGCTGCTGACGGGCGATCAGGGAAGATTCGAAGAGCACGGTCACTTGCAACTTGTCGGGCGCAAGAAAAATATGATCGTCACCGCCGGCGGAAAGAACATCTATCCCGAGGATATTGAAGCCGTGTTCGACGGGCTACCGGTCAAGGAATATTGCGTGTTCGCTGCAAACTACCTCTGGCCGCAAAAATCGCTCGGTGACGAGATGCTGGTACTGGCGCTGCGTTTGGAACAGAACCAGCAATTCGATGATCGGCTGTGCGAAGAAATTGTAGCGCGGAACCGCCGCCTGCCCGATTTCAAGCGTGTAGGCGGATATCTGATATGGGCAAAGGATTTTCCGCGAACCGCATCGCTGAAAATCAAGCGAGGAGACTTGGCGGCCGAGATTGGGGCGGCTTCGAAGCGACAAGACGTCATGGAAATCTGAGACCGAGGTCTCAGGTTTTAGGTGTCAGGTCTCAGGATCTAGAGACAGCATGCCTACGCCCTGAGACCTGACACCTGACACCTGAACTTGTGAACGAAACTTTCCTGGCAATCATCAATCCGGCGGCGGGTGGCGGACGTTGCGGAGCCCGCGTGGGAGTAGTTCTAGCCCGGCTTCGGGCCGCAGGAATTGCACTGGATACAGCGGAGACGCGCGCGTCGGGTGAAGCGACTCAGATTGCGCGTGACGCCTACGCCCGCGGATATCGCAAGTTTATCGCCGTCGGCGGGGATGGCACTTCCTTCGAGATCGTCAACGGCCTGTTTCCGGACTCCTTAGTGGTGGGTACAACAGACGCAGTCGCAACTCTCGGTTTCCTTCCTCTGGGCACGGGCAATTCCTTTCTGCGGGATTTCGAGGACCTTGCTTCCGGCAAAAGCGGGTTAGAGCATGCGATCCAGGCGCTGGAGGCGCGGCGCTCACGGCCCTGCGATGTATTGCGACTTATTCACAAAGACGGTGCAATCTATTTCATCAATCTCCTAAGCATGGGTTTTGCGGCGAACGTAGCGACGCTGCGCCACCGCAAGTTTCAAGGCCTCGGCCAGTTTGGCTATTTGCTGTCGATTTTTCTTAGCCTGGCACGTCTTGAAAGGCGCCCGTTTCCGGTGCGGGCCGAGGCACAGCAGCAGTTTGATGGGCGATCCTGTTTGTTCCTGACCTTTAATAACAGCAAGTACACCGGAGGCACCATGATGATCGCGCCCGATGCGGTGACAAATGACGGACTGATCGAGTATGTCCGGTGGGGACCGATTGGTCGTTTGGGCCTGATGAGCAATCTGGCGACACTTTACGACGGCACGCACACGCGTCATCCAATGGCGGAACGACAAGCAGTCCCGCGAATCGAGTTTCAACTCGATGCTCCGGTGGATATCATGGTCGATGGCGAGGTGCTTACACTGCACCTCCAGTCGATCGATGTGCTGCCGGGGGCGCTGCGGGTGGCTGTGTAACGACTCGTGATATAAAAATTGCATGTCGCAAGAGCGAAAAGAACGGCGAAACGAGAAGCTGGGCATCCCTTCTTCGGGACCCAATTGGGGACGCGTCGCGACGTACGCAGGACTGGTCGCAGTCGCGCTGGCACTCGCCTTTTATCTGAACCACCGCGCCGAGCACAAACACGATGCTTTCGCCCGCTGTCTGTCCCAGCGCGGGGCGAAGATGTACGGAGCCTGGTGGTGTCCGCATTGTATGGAGCAGAAAGAAAAATTCGCCGCATCGTTTGAATATGTTCCTTACGTGGAGTGCGGCATCAAGGGTCAGACCAGTGGGCAGTCACAGGCCTGCAAAGATGAGAATGTGCATCATTACCCTACCTGGCAGTTTCCGCCGACTGGCGAGCGCGTCGAGCGGATTTTCTCGCTGGAAGAATTGAGCGACCGCACCGGGTGTCCGCTGGAGTGAGCGTTCTGGCGCAGCGTTTGCTGACCGCCGTCGCCGTTCTGGCGATCTGCGGGATCGTGGTCTCCTCGATCTCGCTGCAACATCATTTCGCCACTTCGAAGACCCCATACTGCGATATTGGAGAAGCGTTCAACTGCGACATCGTGAATCGCAGCGAGTATTCCTCGATCATGGGGATACCCGTGGCGCTGATCGGGATGCTGGGGTATGCAGCGCTAGCCGGGTTAGCCACGGTGTATCGCAAACGATTCGAAACTCCACTAATGCTATTCGGCGGAGCGGTGGTTGGCTTGGTGTTTGCCTTGTGGCTCACCTACGTGGAAGCACGCATATTGGGCGTATATTGCATTTTGTGTTTGAGTTCGTTGGCGTTGATTACGACGATCTCTCTATTAACGTTGATTATTTGGCTGAAACGCGACCATAGCGCGCCAACGGACTTGTGAAATTGAAGCCAGCAGGCAAAACTGAAATTCTCCTTCCATGTCCCGGGCGATAACTCGAAAGCGAAGGACGAAACCCGCTGCCGGTGCCGCACCAGTCTTCACCGGGAAAATCTGGCTGCACGAACTCAACAGCCGGATCTTTGGAAACACGCGACTGCTGCGGGTGTGGCTTCCTCCCGACTACGACGGGTGGGGTGCGATTCGGTATCCGGTCCTCTACCTGAACGATGGGCAGAATCTCTTTGATGCGGAGACAGCTTTTGCCGGAGTCCACTGGCAAGTGGGGGAGACGGCGACGCGTCTGATCGAGGAGAAGAAGATTCCGCCGCTGATTATCGTCGGAATCGATAACACCAAGCGGCGCGTTCACGAGTACATTCCCTACAAGTCGAAGGATCCCAGAGTGCTCAAGGCGATGGGAACCTGCTATCCGGACTTCTTGCAGCGGGAAGTCATGCCGCTCATCGCCGACCGTTATCCGGTGCAGCGAGGACCGGAAAGCACAGGGCTGGGCGGCTCTTCGCTCGGAGGTCTGATCACTTTGTACACACAGTTGGCGGCGCCAGGCGTGTTTGGGCGGCTGTTGATCGAGAGCCCCTCACTGTTTGTGGCCAACGGAAAAATTCTTGAAGAGGCCCGCCGATTTCGAAACTGGCCTGCCCGCGTCTATCTGGGGATGGGCACGCGCGAAGTGGGCAACACGGAGAAGGATGAAAAAACGGTTGCGGACGCTCGGCAACTCGAGACCATCTTTCGCGACGCCGGACTCGACGAGCGTCGACTCAAGGTACAAATCGAAGAAGGCGCGACCCATACCGAGTCGGCGTGGGCGGCGCGACTGCCGGTGGCGCTCGAGTTTCTCTATTCGGATCAGCCGAAAGTCTGAGCCAACATCGAGGTGCTTAGCTCGACCGTAATGTATGATTGTCCGTCTTCTTTTCCGCAGCAATCGTAGTTATTTTGGGGGACCCCTATGAAGGCAAGCAAGTTGATGGTGTGGTGTGTTCTGGCGTTGGTACTGGCTATTGCAGCGGCGGCGCAGCCTTATAACGAAGCCCAATTCAAGGGAATGAAGTGGCGCGATATCGGCCCATTCCGCGGCGGTCGCGTGCTGGCTGTTACCGGAGTTCCCGGCAGTCCTTTTACCTACTACTTCGGGAGCGTTGGCGGAGGTGTGTGGCGCACCACGAATGGCGGCATCGACTGGCAGCCCATTTCCGATAAAAGCGTGATCTCGTCGATTGGTGCGATTGCCGTCTCGGAATCGAACCCGAACGTCATTTATGTCGGGACCGGCGAGTCTTGTCTGCGCGGCAATATTTCTTACGGCGACGGCGTCTATAAGACCACCGACGGTGGCAAGACTTGGCAGCACGTCGGATTGAAAGACACGCAGCATATTGCACGCGTTTGGATCGATCCCCGTAATCCCGATCACGTCATGGTCGCGGCGCTCGGCCACGCCTACGGCCCGAACACCGAACGCGGCGTTTTTCGCACAAACGACGGCGGCAAGACCTGGGACAAGGTTCTTTACAAAGACGAGAAGTCGGGTGCGATCGATCTATCGGTCGATCCGCACAATTCCAACGTGATGTTCGCCGCGCTTTACCAGATCCAGCGCACGCCATGGGGGATGGATAGCGGTGGGCCGGGCAGCGGCCTTTACCGCTCGACCGATGGCGGAAGTACGTGGAAGCACCTCGAAGGCAAAGGCTTGCCCGAAGGAATTCTTGGCCGCATTGGAGTGAGCGTTTCCGGCGCCGATTCGAACCGCGTCTATGCACTGATCGAATCGAAAGAGAGCGGGCTGTATCGTTCCGACGACGGTGGAGAAAACTGGTCACGAGTCAACGACGATCAGCGACTCACGCAGCGCGCCTGGTACTTCACGCATATCTTTGCCGACCCGAGGAGCGCAGACACCGTCTATATGCTGAACACCGGCATGTTTCGCTCGAGCGATGGTGGCAAGAGTCTGAACCTGTTGCCCGCGCCGCACGGCGATCATCACGGATTCTGGATCGATCCGCAGAACACAAACCGAATGATCAACTCAAACGACGGCGGCGCGACCATCTCGGTGGATGGCGGCAAGACCTGGTCGACGCAATACAATCAGCCGACGGCGCAGTTTTACCATGTGGCAGCCGACAACGATTTTCTCTACAAGGTGTACGGCGCGCAGCAGGACAACTCCACCATCGGCATACTCAGCCGCTCCGACGAAGGGTATGTCGGGCGCCAGCACTGGTTCGACGCGGGCGGCGGAGAAAGCGGCTACATTCAGCCGGATCCGCGGGATTCGAACATCATCTACGCGGGCTCGGGCGGCGGCCAGGTCACGCGTCTCGATCGCCGGAGCAGCCAGGAGCAGGATGTAACCGTCTGGCCTGAGGATTGGGCCGGACACGGTGTAGGTGACATGAAATACCGGCTTGGTTGGACGCAGCCGATTCTGATTTCGCCGCACGATCCAAATGTGGTTTATACAACTGCGGAGCGAGTCTTCAAGACAACCGACGAAGGCAAGAGTTGGACGGCGATCAGTCCCGACCTGACCCGGAACGACAAGAGCAAACAGGTTTCTTCCGGTGGGCCGCTGACCAAGGACAACACGTCGGTCGAGTACTACGACACTGTCTTTGCCATTGCGGAGTCGCCCGTGCAGAAAGATCTCCTCTGGGCGGGAACCGACGACGGCTTGATTCACGTCACGCGCGACGGCGGCAAGAATTGGACGAACGTCACGCCCAAAGGGATTCCGGAATGGAGCCTGGTCAGTCTGATCGAGGCGTCTCCATTCGATGCCGGAACCGCCTACGCTGCCGTCGACACGCACAAGATCGACGACGTCAGGCCGTACCTTTACAAGACGACAGATTTCGGCAAAACGTGGACGAAGATCGTGAACGGCATTCCCGATGGCGCTTACACCCACGCCGTGCGCGAAGACCCAGTCCGCAAGAATCTCCTCTATGCCGGAACGGAAACGGGCATTTACGTTTCGTTCGATGGCGGAGCGAATTGGCAGTCTCTGCAATTGAATTTGCCTAACAGTCCGATCCACGACCTGATCATAAAGAATGACGATCTGGTCGTAGCGACCCACGGGCGCGCATTCTGGATCCTCGACGACCTCACGCCTCTTCGTGCGTCCGGGGCGCAGTCGACATCGGTAGCTGCGCTCTACCAGCCACGAACGACCTATCGTTTGCGCTGGCCTCCCTTCTTCGAGCGACGACAGCCAGTAGGTGAGAATCCGCCGACCGGTGCGATCGTCTACTACTACCTGCCAACCGCTCCCAAGGGTGTTGTGACGCTCGAATTTCTCGATGCGTCGGGAAAAGTTGCGCGGCGCTATTCCAACGAAGAGAAGAAAGAAGCAGACACGCCGCCAGAGTGGCCCGATCAGACACCGCCCGACGAGAAGATTCCGACCGATGTCGGTCTGAACCGTTTTGCCTGGGATCTACTCTTGCAGGGACCGACTCCTCTCGCTGGAGAACCGGGCGCGGAATTCCGTAACCGCGGACCGATGGTGCCTCCGGGAACGTATCAGGTGCGCCTCACGGTTGAGGGAAAGGCGTACACGGCGCCGCTTGAATTGAAAATGGATCCTCGAGTCAAAGCATCGAACGACGATGCGCAGAAGCAGATCGAACTGGGCCACAAGATCGTGGCGCAGATCTCGGCAATTCACGAAGCGATCGGGACGATTCGCGAAGTACGTGTTCAAACTCGCGGACTAACCCGCCGTCTCGGGGACGATTCCGCCTACGCGTCGCTAGTTTCGGCAGCGAAGGATTTCGACAAGAAGAGTTTTGATCTGGAGTCGCAGTTGCTCCAGGTGAACTCGAAGAGCTCGGAGTCAAATTTGAACTACCCGGTACTCATTGATGAGCGCTTCCATTCCTTGCTCGGCAGTGTCGAGTCCGCAGATGCAGCCCCCACCAAGCAGCAGTATGAGGTTTACGACGAACTCGAAAAGCAAGCACAACCATTGCTGGCGCGGTATCACGACTTGATTTCCAAAGACTTGCCGGCGCTAAATGAGATGGTGAACAAGCAGAACATTCCCGCGCTCTACGTTCCGGCCGCAGGGAAGTAAAAAACGAGCACGAATAATGTAGAGACGCGGCTGGCCGCGTCTCACTCGACGGCTGAGACGGGCAAGCCCCATCTCTACCCGAGATTACTTCGTGATCGCGCCGCAGGCGATCCGGTCTCCGGCATTGCCGGCCGGATCCGTTTTCTGATCGTCAGCCTTTGCGTGGATCACAAGCGCCGTCCCTCCGTTGCTGAATAGGGAATGCGCGTCGCCGCCCAGGTTGACGTCTTTATCTTCTATCTTGAAATGAGCTTTGCCGTTGGCATCCACGGTGAAGTTCGCATTGTCGCCGGCGTGATGGCCCTCGGGATTTTCCAGCCCGTGCTTTTTCCCGTCAGGATTGAAATGCGGTCCAGCCGACTTGAAGTCCGGCGCCTCACATTTCGCGTTCTGATGGAAGTGGATGGCGTGCTCCCCGGGTGGAAGGCTCTCGATATTCACTTCCATTCCGATTCCCGTGGCTGTCTCCCACAGGATGGCGCTGCCGACGATTTTTCCTTGAGCGTCCTTCAATTGAACGAGCATCTTGGCTGAACTGGCGGATGCAAAAGCGACCACGAGCATAGCGAGTAGAGTGAGACGAGAGGTTTTCATGCCCGGATTATAGTAAAAGTCCGGCGATTTGAGTGGGCTAATAGGGCAATTGCATAAGTACCCGCTGATTACCCCCGGTCTGGCGCAGAATGCGAGGCAATGGGACAATAGATAAATGCAAAGATCTCTCACCACAGCGCTATTATTGGCCGCAGCGATGATGCTGGCTGGAGATGGCTACGCCCAGCAGACTCCAGCAAGCACTCCGGCGGCAACGACTCCAGCGGCGTCATCAGCTACGGCTCCCAAAACGGCCACAACGGCGAAAACTCCGGCTAAGAAAGCCGGAACGGCGGCCAGCACGGCTCCAGCGCTCACCACACGAAAACAGAAATTCAGCTATGCGTTGGGAATGAATATCGGGACCGGACTTGGCGGCAACCTCAAGAAGCAATCCGTGGAATTCGACCCCAGTCTTGTGTCTCAGGGACTTAAGGACGCATTGGCTGGCGGCAAGACACGCATGACGCAGGAAGAAGCGCAAGCCGTGTTGAACGAAGTGCAGACTGAAGTGCGGAAAGAGCAGCAGGCGAAAATGCAGCAAGCCGGAGCGGCCAACAAGACGGAAGGCGAGGCCTTCCTGGCAGCGAACAAAAGCAAAGAAGGCGTCGTCACCCTGCCCAGCGGACTGCAGTACAAGATCCTTACCCCAGGTACCGGACCGAAACCCACGGCCAGCGACTCGGTTGTCTGCAACTACCGCGGCACGCTGATCAATGGCACGGAATTTGACAGCTCCTATAAGCGCGGCCAGCCAGCCACGTTTGGCGTGAGCCAGGTCATCAAGGGCTGGACGGAGGCCCTGCAACTGATGCCTGTGGGCTCGAAGTGGCAGCTCTTCATCCCAGCGAACCTAGCCTATGGCGAGCAAGGCGCGGGCGGCGGACAGATCGGTCCGAATTCAACTCTGGTTTTTGAGGTGGAACTGCTGTCGATCGCTGAAAAACCGAAGCCAGCGGACAAGAACGACGACAAGCAGGAGTTGAAGAACGACGAGCCGAAGAAATAAGCGACTTAGCCAAAGGGCCGGGCGTTAGCCCGGCCCTTCGTTTTCAGGAGTCGCTTCTACCTTCCCAAGTACATTACGTGGACGTAGGTTCCCAGCCTGACGTTGTAAGCCAGATACCAGCCGACGTGATCGGGATCGTCGTAGATCGAGATGTCGTCCGAATCCCAGAGCCAGCCATCACAGAACCCCACATCGTAGGGCGCCACAGAGAAGAAAAATCCGCCGAACCCGAATCGGCCTGGACCGCCTCCTCCCAGGTGCCAGATGTGACCACGGCCGAAGCCACCCGTGAACCGTCCATGTTCCCAGGGATGGTCAAGATGGTAGTGGGCATCATCGCGGCCGGTATCATGGCCTACCCATTGTCGGCCCTGATCCACGTGAGGGGCGTTTGGGTGTCCTTCTTTTTCGCTGAAATTGCGATGTTCTTCGGGGGCACGCGGACTTTCCACGCGAGCCGGTCCTCGCTTGGGAACGTTTTGCCGGCCGCCACCAACCTCAGGCCGGCCACCGCCACCATGGCCGCCATGTTGCGCGAGCGCTGAAAATGAAAACAGCAGGCTGAGTGCGAGCAATCCAATCATTCTTTTCATGTGATTGTCACCTTCCTCGGATATGTGATAACACGACTCTTGCTTGGATGTCTCTGTGGATAAAGAGGATTCTCTACTCGTAGCGCAGGGCTTCGATTGGGTCGAGCCGTGAGGCGCGGATTGCAGGCACCATGCCGCTGATCAGTCCGACGAGACTGAGAATGAGCACAGCGACGAATAGCGTTACCGGATTAATCATCAAGCGGATGTCGCCCGCCTCGGCGTGTTTGGCCATGGCGCTGTAAAGCGTCAGCCTTCCCACGGAGAAGGCCACACCGTAAGCCAGAATGATGCCCATCAGTCCTCCGATGAAAGTGATCGTAAGCGCTTCCGCTAAAAACTGAAGGAAGATGTGCCTCCGGCGCGCCCCGAGTGCTTTCTCGACGCCGATCTCCCGCGTCCGCTGGGTCACCGAGACGAGCATAATATTCATCAGTCCGACGCCGCCGATGCCCAACGTGAGCGTGCCGATGAAGCCGAGCAGAATTTTGAGGCCAAGAGTGATTACTTCGAACTGGTGAACTTGCTCCATCAAATTGAAAACGAACAGGGCGCGGCGATCCGCCGGATTGAATTTGTGCTGCGCGCCCATGATGTAGCGCACTGATTGCTCGATCCGCTCGTACTCGTTCGTTTCGTAATTGAACCAGATGGAGTCGAGATAATGAGTGTCCTTAATGTCACTCATGGTCGTGAATGGCACATACACGACGCGATTGATATTATCGTCGCCCGCCTGCATCTTTGGACTAAGAAGGCCGACGACTTCAAAGCTGATACCGTCAATCCGGATGTATTCACCCACCGCGTTCCTTCCGGAAAACAGTTTGTCCTTCGTGTCAGAGCCGATGACCGCCACCCGGGCGCGCTGGATCTCGTCTTCCGGGTTGTAGAAGCGTCCCTGCGCGAGCGTCAAAGCCCGAATATCAAAGGTATTCGGATACTCCCCGTTGACCGACATCGTGAACGAGCGGTTTTCGTACTGCATGGTCGTATCTTTGCTGCAGCTCGGAGTGATGTGCGTGATCTGAGGAATATTCGCGGTGAGCAGATCGATGTCGTCGAGAGTGAGGCGAGTTTGAGCCCCGGCCTTCTGTCCACCGGCTTGCATGGTGGATCGTCCGGGGACCAGGATGAAGAGCTTGGTTCCAAAGTTCGCGAAGATGTTGGCGCAGGCGCGGCCAAAGCCGTCCCCGTAAGCGAGCAACATCACAACCGTGGCAATTCCCCAGGCCATGCCGAGCATGGTCAGCGCCGTCCGACGGCGGTTGTGCCGCATCGCATTGTAGGATTCCTGGAGCAGATCGCGAATCATTATGTTCGGTCGTTCATTCCTTCCTCAAAGCTTCGACCGGTTCCAGGCTGGCGGCCTTCCGCGCAGGATACAGCCCCGCGACGACACCCGCGAGGGCCAAACTGCCAATGGCGAGGATTGCTGTCTTCGGAACGAGTCGTGGCGGGTCGAAGCCTCCCGGACCGTTGATATTGCCCAGCAGAGCCATCAGGCCGCCGGCTAACCCCATGCCGATCAGTCCGCTGACCACTGTGAGCAGTATGCCTTCGGCGAAGAATTGCAGCATAATGCTGCGATTGGTGGCGCCTAGAGCTTTTCGTAAACCGATTTCACGCGTGCGCTCGCTCACAGCGACCAACATGATGTTGATGACGCCAATCGCCCCGAGCGCCAGAGTCACCATCCCGACCGTGCCCAGGAATTCATTCATGGCATCGAAGATCGTGCCCATCATCTCGGCCTGCTTCACTGTGTCCCATCCTTCGAACGCATCTTCGTCGTTAGAGTCGAAGTGATGATTGCGGGCGATGATGTGGTGTACCTCGCTCAGAGCAATCAGGTGTTCGTCGGCTACGCGCGGCTGAAAATTGATAGCGGAAATCGCGTCGAATGCCTCTTCGCCTTTGATCGGAAAATCGCTGCGCATCACCTGAAACGGAATGTATGCACGCGTGTTGGTCGAGTTATCGTCTCCGCGACCGACACGCTTGAGAGTGCCGACTACCTCGAACCGATAGCCGTTCAGTAGGATAAACGCTCCCACGGCCGGGCGTCCGGGAAACAGATTGTGGGACATCTCATCACCGAGTACAACGACACCGCGTTTCTGATTCTCGTCGAGATCGTTGAGCCAGCGTCCCTGCTTCACGGGAAGGAATCGGATTCCGTTGTACTGTGGTTCAGCCCCTGTGAGTTGTCCGCTGGCGCTGGCAAATTCGCTGACGCCGTGAACGCCGTCGGCCACGAGAACCGGGGTCGCGGCGCGAACGTGTGGCGCTTCTTTGCGAACGTCCAGGTAATCCTGATAGGTGAGGCGATACTGGCGGGCCGAGTTGGTACTCCCTTGCACAGCCGGAGCCCGGCCCGGGAAGACCATCATGATATTTTCGCCGTACTCTGAAAGATTGCGCTGGTTGCCGGTTCTGAAGCCTTCTCCCAGACCGACCAGCAACAGCAGGGACCCGACGCCCCAGGCAATACCGAACATGGTCAGGAACGAACGCAGCTTATGCGCCCAGAGGGTGCCGAAGATCTGCGCGAAAACATCAATTACCATCTGCATGATTGTTCAGTCGGAGAACGGTTGTAGCCCGTGCTTCTTAGCCGATACCTGGCCCGAATTCAATCTCTGAAAGACTGGGTGGCTGGGGACACCCGCTTTATGCGAGGTCCCTGCCTAGGATAACAAGCCCGGCAACCACGGGTACACTGCCAAGTTTGGGGCGTTTTGTGGGTCAGCAGGTTAGCTGGTCGCGCGTCAGTTTCATACCGGTGAGGTTGCCCAGAACCGTAACCGCGATCTGTTCCGTGCGGAAGAATTCCTGCGCCGTTTGCTGCAAGTCTTCCACGGTCACCGCTTCAATGCGTTCGATGAGTTCGTCGAGACCGTAGAAGTGGTCGTAATACATTTCCTGCCGCGCGAGATTCGACATGCGGGCGGTTGACGATTCGAGCGAAAGCATGAGGCTGCCTTTGAGTTGGTCCTTGGAGCGCCGCAGTTCTTCTGCCGGGATCGGAGACTCTTTCAAGTTGCGGAATTCCGCGACTACGCACTCAACAACCTTGATTGCCGACTCTCGCGAGGTGCCGGCATAGACGCACATCGAGCCCGTGTCGCGATAAGGGTTCAGATCGCTGTAGATCGAGTAGGCGAGACCCTGACGCTCTCGAATATTTTGGAAGAGGCGCGAACTCATGCCGCCTCCAAGCAGCGTGTTCAGAATGTAGGAGGCGTAGCGGCGTTCGTGCGCAATCGGATGCGAGGGAACGCCAATGCAGATCTGCACCTGCTCCAATGACTTCTTGTTGCGCAGGTTGATCCGCGAAGAAATCGTGGGCGCGGGCGAGTGCAATCCGTTTTTTGCCGGTTTTACATGCTCGAAATGCTTGGCCACGAGCTCGACAAAGTGTTTATGTTCGAGATTGCCGGCAGCGCTGACGATGAGATTGCCGGGCGCAAAGTGATGTCCGTAGTAACGGGAAACGACCGGGCGCTCGAATTTCTTGACCGTGTCGCGAGTGCCCAGGATCGGCAGTCCAAGGCCGTGGTCCTTCCAGAAACTCTGGGTGAAGATTTCGTGGACAAGGTAGTCAGGATTGTCCTGGTCCATCTTGATCTCTTCGATAATCACGCCGCGCTCTTTGGCAATATCGCCGGCATCAAACACGGGATGCAGCACGAGATCGCTGAGAACCTCCATCGCCACCGACAGGTGCTCGTCGAGCACTTTGATGTTGAAGCAGATGCACTCCTTCGCCGTGAAAGCATCCATGTTGCCGCCAATCGAATCGACTTGGCGAGCGATATCTTCAGCGGAACGGGTTTCCGTCCCTTTGAACACCATGTGTTCGATGAAGTGCGAGATGCCGTTCCACTCGGAATCCTCGTCGCGCGAGCCCGACTTGAGCCAGATGCCGATCGCGACCGAGCGGATGTGTGCCATCTGTTCGGTAATAACGGTCAGCCCGTTCGGCAGCGTTTGACGACGAATATTGCGGGTTTCTTTTACCATGAGGCTATGAACAGGACGTCCTTTTACTATGAAGTTCGGATGCAAGTGCGAAGTTTCGTGGGCAGGCCGCTACTAGTATTCTCCCACAATCCGGGGTGGCAAGAACGCAAGTGACGATTTACCCTTAGTTTCTGTCACTTACATCGTTTATTTCGCCCGAAAAATGCAATGCCAATCCAGTCTTCCAAATCGCTATACGGCCTCAACTTGCCGGAACTCACGGATCTCGCGACCGATGCGGGCCAGCCTGCCTATCGAGGCCAGCAACTATTTGATGCCATCTACCGGCAAAAGATTGACCGACTCGATCGCATTTCGACGCTGCCACTGGAATATCGCGCTCGCTTGGCAGAGGAGCGATGGGAAGTCGGACTTCCCGCAATTGCCCGCAAGTTCGTTTCGAGCGACGGCACCGTACGCTATTTGGTCGAACTGTCCGATGGCGAGACCGTCGAGACCGTTTGGATGCCGGAAGGCGATGACGGAGAGAGCGGCGACGGAAGCGAGGCCGGAGACGAAATTGAGGGCGGTACAAGTGCGAATGCGTGGCATCGCGCAACAATCTGTGTATCTAGCCAGGTTGGTTGCGCGGTGAATTGCAAGTTTTGCTTCACGGCGTTGTTGGGTGTGAAGCGCAATCTGGACGTGGGAGAAATCGTCGGGCAGATTGCCGCTGTACTTCGCGATCAGGGAGTAGCGCCTCCTCTGCAGCGTGTCAACATCGTCTTCATGGGCATGGGCGAGCCCTTTCTCAACTACGAGAACTTCATGAAGTCGGTATCTCTGCTGATCGATGGCGTGGGAATTCCGGAATCGCGGATGACGGTCTCAACCGCCGGAATTGTTCCGCGGATTCATGACTTCGGACAAGAGCCAGTTCGGCCAAAGCTGGCGATATCGCTGAACGGTTCCAACGACGCCCTGCGCAGTGAGGTGATGCCCTTAAACCGGAAATGGAATTTGGCGGAGCTGATGAAAGCAGCGCGTGAGTTTCCGCTGCGCTCACGGGAACGGCTCACCTTTGAATACGTCCTTTTGGCGGGAGTGAACGATGCGCCAGAACAGGCGCGCGAGATCGTGGAACTCGTGCGAGGCATCCGGGCGAAGATCAACTTGATCGCCCTGAATCCAGGAACAGAACTCCCCTACCGAACTCCGGAGCAGAATCGTGTATTCGCATTCCAGCGGATCTTGATCGCGGCCGGAATCCCGACCTTTGTCCGGCGGCCGCGCGGCCGCGACATTTTCGCCGCGTGCGGACAGTTGAAGCGCACGGTGGAGATTGCGCCCGTTCAGCCCTGAGTGGAGAGTTCCTGAGCTCCTGCGAGCATCTTGAACAATGGCTAGGAGCCCGATCTGGCCGCAGCCCGGTTCGGAAGGGCGAATCCGGAACGGTTCCCTGCATTTGTCGCAACTTGCAGTTCCATTCGGTACGCTGGGCCACCAGCAGACTCGGGTTGCAAGAGGCTGCCTCCGTGTTCTTCGACGATTCGGCAACATGCTCCCAGCGATAACGTAGAAGGCTTATTCATTCCAACGGAACTCAGCCGCGACGAGAACACTGCAGGGTTCGGCGGCGAATCGCTGGCAGGGTCGTACGAGCAGAAGTCAACCACAACGGTATTTCCCTTACTATGCGTGCGAATGAAAAGCGCGGAATGATTTTCGCGGTCAAGACTGGCATTCATCTGGCCAGCGAGGTGCATGCAAACGTGGAGAATCTGGTTGGAGTCAGCCAGCACCAACGGAAGCGAAGGATTAAGTTCCAGGCGGATGGAACGCGACTCAGCCTCCAGTTGCGGAGCAAGAAGGCGTACGGCAGTTTGCAACACTGAATTGACGTCGACCGCCGCGAGCCGCGCCGGCGCCTGGCGTGCAAACGTAAGCAGACTCGCTACTAATGTCGTCGTGCGCCGTACCTGCTCACCGATTTGCGCGGACTGGATTTGTTCTTCGGCGGGCAGGCTGGATGCACTCAGCAGATCAGAGTACCCCAGCATCGCCGTGAGCGGATTGTTAATCTCGTGGGCAGCTCCGCCCACAAGTTGGCCGAGTGAGGCGAGTTTTTCCGAATGAATCAGCTGCGCCTGCAACGCCTTAAGATCATCGAATGACCGCCGGGACCTTTCCAGCAACAGTGATAGTTCGTTGCGGAGCAGTCGCTGGCGCCAGAAAACAGCGACCCCCATCACAATCAAGGTAATCAGGCTGACCGTAACCCGGAACGCCTTGACCGAAGCTGGTAGCGCCGGATCAAGTTCGGAATGCAAAGCAGTCCATAGCAGGCTGAACAGCGCAACCATACTAAGACGTGTGATCCAGACACCCAATACCGGTTGTGTTGGCTTGGAGTCAGAAAGGTCGAGGCGCCGTGCGAGCAGCGGAATCGCCGCCATCCACGCGGTCGAAACGGTCAGCGGAATGTCGTAGATGCTGCCGGTGTAATAAAGTTTATGCCCGATCGCCCAGTTCGCAACGTAGGAACTGGAAGCATACAAGGCACTGGCGCCGAGCAATTGGGCGTAGAGATTCCGCCAACCTCCGTGCGCCGTGTATGCGAGGATGGCCAGTGCGAACAATAGAACCAGTTTTTCGGTCAGGTATGCAAAGTTGAAGTTTGCGTTATAAGTGGGGCCGTCCACTTGCACGGTTTGCCAGGGAACGACGGCGTAAACGTAGATGAAAACCCACCAGGTCAGCAACAGTGCAAAGTCCAGCATGCGGATGCTTTCATCGCGTTCATCTTCGCGCAGATGCGGAAGCACAGCGAGAGCCGCGATCATGGGCACCAGGTGGAGAAACAAAACGATGTCGCCAAGGAATGGGTCGGGCACTTCCTCACGGCGAATCACCTCAAAGTAATTCCACATTCCCTGGTAGGAGAGCCAGAAGATCATGCCCAGGCTCATCAAAATCCAAAACAGCCGGACTTGAAAGCTAGCGCAGCGCGTAGCCGAAGTATTGGGCAGGAAGGCTGCAGTCGCCACCAGTAGGACGAAGCCATAAATCAAGTCGCTGGCGACGGTAAGGGCTTCGCCCCTGGGTAGTATCAAGGAGGCAGCGACCTGAGCCAGCACCATCGCGACCAGCACCGAGATCCAGATTTTGACGCGCGCAGGCAAGGCAGAGTGCTCCCCGCTCCATTCTAGAGTGTCTTGTCAGGCTCGAATGGTTACTAGAGTAACCCCCGCGCGGGCAGACTGTGCCCCAGGGCCTGCCCTGAGCTTGTCGAAGGGTTCGCGCCCGTCCTGTGGGCGCTAACCTGGGTACTCTAACTACATGGGCGGACTGGGTGTGACCCAGTTCGTCTTCGCTTGCTTTAGAATGAGCAACTTCACGATAGAATGAATGGCTCAATAACGCGGGAACTTTAACTTGTCCTGGATGATCCCTCAATACCGCGATCTTTGGCGCTTTCGGGCGCCACTCAGTGCCGGGGAAATCCGCCGCTCGGAACGTTGGCTGGCCACCGCGCGCGTAGCCCTAACCATTGTGGCGCTGGTCGGTCTTTGGATGGAGCCTGCCCGCGGCTTTGTGTACTCGCGGTGGTTGTACTGGCTGCTGATTGTGTACTTCGTCCACGCGGTGGTCGTGCTGTTGCTCGTGCGCTTCCGGCCACGCTCGACTAGGGCTTTTCGTCTGGTGGTTCATGCAGTGGATATCTTCTGGCCTGTGCTGATTTCTTTGTTCGCGACTGCGCAGCACGGTCCATTCTTTCTCTTCTTTGTGTTTGTGATGGCCGCTGCGGCCTATCGCTGGGGACTATGGGAGACGGTGGGCACGGCAGCCACTGCGGTTGCACTCCTCGAGATCGAAGCCTACGCCGTGCGAGCGGGTCTCGAGCCCGCGGTTGATCAGTGGCTGCGGATGGTGCGTCTGCCACGGTTGGGTCTGAGTGTGCGCGAACTGGATCCGCAACAGCTCTTTATGAGTTCCGTCTATCTCATTGTGCTCGGGTTCCTGCTAGGGTACATGTCCGAAAACCAGAAAAAGGTTCGGGCCGAGCGCGCTGTGATCACCCGCGTCCTGAGTTCAACGCGAGTCGAGGCTGGACTGACCGGGACCATGCAGCAGATATTTGGCGAGGTCATGAGCATCTACGGTGCGGCACGTGTCCTCGGCGCATCGCAAGAATCAAACAGCTACCGCGTGTTTCTGTCGGAGTTGAAGCGCGGCGCCGAGGGCGCGGAAGCTCTGCGCTGGCGCGAGGCTTTGCCGGAGAGTGAGGGCGTCTACCTTTTCCATTTGCCGGTGGATGCAGTCTACGCATCGCGTGGAGCCGACGGCTTTCACACGGTACTGCTGAATCCCGAGGGTGGACGCGACCGCTCGACAGAGACGAAATTTCTGGACGCTTTCGCGCAAGTGGAAAAGTTCGACACCGTTGTTTCCGTGGCCCTGGCATTTGGCCGAGAGTGGACTGGTCGGGTCTTTGTTTTTGATCCCACCATGATGGGAGAGCCGGAAGAAGAACTACGATTTCTGCAGGAATTCGCGCAGCAGGTCGGCCCGGCGATCTACAACGTCTACCTGATGCGCCGTTTGCGCGAGCGGGCGGGCGCGGTCGAACGAGCTCGCTTCGCCCGCGAGCTCCATGACGGAGCCATTCAATCGCTGATCGCGGTGGAAATGCAGCTCGATGTACTGCGACGGCAGTCTGGCACGCAGGCCCCGGTGGTGAACGCCGAGTTGGGGCGTATTCAGAAACTCTTGCGGGAAGAAGTTCTCAAGTTGCGGGAACTCATGCAGGCGATGAAGTCGTTCGAAGTCAACGCCGACCGCCTGCTGGGTTTTATCTCCGATACAGTGGAGCGTTTCCGGCGCGAGACGGGAATTGCCGCCGAGTTCGTCAGTGAATTGGAGCGCGTGGATTTGCCGCAAAAAGTCTGCCGCGAAGTAGCCCGCATCGTTCAGGAGAGTCTGGTGAACGTACGCAAGCACAGCGGAGCACACAATGTTCTGGTGCGGTTGGCGCAGCGGGGCGGGAACTGGCAGTTGACGGTGGAAGATGACGGCCGCGGGTTCCCATTCTCGGGGCGACTGTCGGATCGGGAGCTGGAGACAACCGGAAAGGGACCGGCGGTGATCCGAGAAAGAGTACGATTAGTGGCAGGTGAGCTCACGATAGAATCGACTCCGGGGCACGGCGCGCGGCTGGAAATCCGAATTCCGCCGGCGAGAGCGGTTAAACAAGGATAGGTCCTTTATGGATAAACGAACTCTTCCTATTCGTATTGTCATTGCCGACGATCATCCAATATTTCGCGACGGGCTGCGGCGTCTGCTGGAATCCGAAGGCGAGATGAAAGTGGTAGGTGAAGCCTGCGACGGACTTGAAGCGGTGAAACTGGCGACGGAAATCAAGCCCGACATCCTTCTGCTTGACTTGGCCATGCCGCACCACACTGGCCTCGATGCGCTGCGGGACCTGAATGCCAATGGCGGCGCCGCCGGCGCTGTGCGCATTATTTTGCTGACGGCGGCCGTCGAAAAAAGGCAGGTCGTCGAGGCATTGCAGTTGGGCGCGCGCGGTGTCGTGCTGAAAGATTCAGCGACTCAGTTGCTCCTGAAGAGCATTCATGCGGTGATGGGGGGAGAGTATTGGGTCGGGCGCGACAGCGTTTCCAACCTCGTGCAATATCTCCGCAACCTCATGCAGAGCACGAATGAGGAAACAAAACAGAAGAAATTTGGCCTGACCCCGCGGGAGCTCGAAATAGTCTCGGCGGTTGTGGCTGGCTATGCAAACCGGGAAATCGCCGAGTATTTCAAGATCAGCGAGGACACGGTGAAGCACCATCTCAGCAATATTTTCGACAAACTAGGCGTGTCAACGCGACTGGAACTGGCTCTTTTCGCGGTGAACCAGGGACTCCCCCTGAAAACCATCGTATAAACGACGTGCAATCAGTAGTTTGCAAGATGTTCTAGGGGGAACGCCTTACTTATGGCACCATAGTGCTATACAGCATCACTGGCGTGCTATTGGGGAGTGGGGTACATTCACGATAGCTTTACATTCATACGACGGCGAATAACTGTCCCGTGGCACGACCGAAAGTAGGGCAAGCCGTCGATTGGGGGCGAAGGTGATTAAAGCAATGCGTAAAATTTGGGCAGACGAGAGCGGTCAGGACGTAGCCGAATACGCGGTCATGCTCGCAGTCATTTTGGTGATTGTGATCGGCACGGTTCGTTTGATCGGCGGCAATGCCAACAACGTGTTCTCGCAGGTCGGAAGCAGCCTGCAATAGTCTTCACGATCGGCCCCGCTGCGCTTGGCAGAGGGGCATCCCCTTGGATTTTCCAGTTCGCTCTCCCAACATATTGTTCCGCGGATGAAGTTGCCGCTGTCGCAGCGGCCGTCGCGAGCTATTCCCGCTCGCGCTGCGTCCCACCACCAGCTAACGAGTTGTGAGTACCCTCATCTTCCGGATGGGGCAGCGGCTGATTTCTCTGCGGCTGGCGCCGCTTTCTCTTGCGAAGTGCTTCCTAGCCGCGTGAGGAACGGAAAGAAGGGCGTCACTTCAAACGGCATCTTATCGGCCGCGTTGCTGATGGAGACCGGCTTCGTCTTGATCAGTTCCAGCTGATTGTTCCACGGGTCTACTTTCACCCGGCCTCCAAGTGGCAGTGCCGCAACTTGGTCAGCTTTCTTCGGATCGAACTGTGGCGACGACGTCATCAGCGACGACATCCTCGTCGCGCTGCCGTTGAGAAGACTGTCACCCAGGTGTGCCCGGATGAGATTCTTCAGCGCTGGGGCGCGCGCATCCACTGCTTTAAGGAACAAACCGGCATTGCTCAATTTGTCCTTATAGGGCGAATTGTTGAGTAGCTCAATGGCTTTCTTGTCGGCCGCTTCCTCTTCGCTGCGATCGCGCGCAAAATCCATTCGCTCGAAGGTGCGTTCATCCGGAAAGAACATGCGGTCGTTGAACGCGAGCTTCGTGTTGAGATGATGGCCAAGCGCGATGTGCGCGAGTTCGTGAGTCAGAATCATGGCCAGCGCAGCCTCATCCGGCAAGACATCAATCATGCCGCGGCTCATCACGATCGTATGTCCGATGGTGAATGATTCCAGCGGTGTGGTCAGCAGGACGCGACACCTAACCTCCGGCTGAATATCGAGGTTGTTGGTGACCATCACGTTGTTGACGACGGTCTGCAGAACCTTATCGATTTCACCTTCCGGCGCGAGCAAACCAATCTGCTGCAAGCGGTCGATCACGTTGAGTTCGGCCTGGCGTTCCCACTGCCGCTGCGCCTCGATTGGCGAAGCGTCCTGCGCCTTCTGACTTTGGTCCTGCACGGCCTGCGGAGCGTCGACGGTAATTTCAGTGAACTCGGAATTGCGGCGCAGATCCTTCAGGTTGTATCCCCAGAGTCGCGTCTGTGCTTTGTAATGCAGAGTCTGACCAAGACGATACTTCAAGTCCGATTCCTCGGAGTAAATCAGAGAGGGAAGCCAGAGGCCCGGACGCAGGTTCTGACGCCAGCTGTCAAAGTGCAGATAATAGCTGGAGCGCGGATGCGGATAATACGTTCCGTTAAACCGCACAATGTTGTAATCCTGATCCTCGATCCAGATGCGGCCGAGGAACCGGCCCTTGCCGGCGTCTTTCTTCGGCGCGACGTCCATCACCACACAGCGCACTTCGCCGAGAAACTCGCGGCGTACAAAGGTAAAGTCATAGTAACGGCGCTGAAAATCTTGATCGAGCACTACCATCTGGGCAAAGCCAAGCGGCAGGAACTTCATCGTGTACAGGTTATTCAGCTTGCCGATCATGCGCTTGCCGAGCCCCGCCGTCGTCGGAGACGTGAACGTGCGGTCGTCCGTGCCCTCACTCATATCCAGGCGGCCGAGGAAGTACACGTCGCTGATTGGGACCGCAGCATTAATATCTTTGTCTTCTCTCAGATTCTGCAGATAGGTTTCGACGAGCGGATGAAGCTGCTTCATCTGCGCCATGAATAAGTGCTCACGCTCAATCGACCGATCGATGACCTGGTCGAACGTCGCTGCCGCGGCAGTGGCTTGCTGAACCGCAGCATCCCTAGTTTGGAGCTTGGGCTCGGTCGTGACTGGGGCCGGCGTTGCCGGCGCAGGCGAGCCCGCCGGCTGCGCCGTGGACGCCGGAGCCGGCACAGTTTGTGCGGGCGCGGTCGAATCCGGCGACGGAGTTGCAGGCGCTGGCGTACCTTGTGCCGGTGCGGTCGTGTCGGGTGCGGTCTGAACTGCCGGAGTCTGCGCGGGCGGCGTCTGAGCCGGTGAATTCTGACCAGACAAGGATGCGGCGCAACAGACCAGGGAGAGCGTAAGTACTAACAACGCGGAGCGCAACATTTTGTTTTGTTTCATTCTACCTGTGATGCCAACTCGATGCGAATTTACGATGCCAGCTGAAACACGATGTGCAACACGGCCTCGAAATCCGCGGGCTGGCCGTCCCGCAAAGCGGGTTTGAACTGAATTCTCTCGGCAGCGTGAACCGCCGATTCATCCAGTCCGTGGCCAAGACCGCGTACCACTTTCACGATGCGGATCTGCCCGCTCGCCGAGAACACGACGTCGAGCAGAACCTCACCTTCTATCTTGAGCTGTCGACCTTCATCAGTGTAAACCGGACGAGGCTTGAATGTGATCTCGGCAGGTAACGTCTTGACTACCGCTTCCGCGGACTTGGCTTTGGGCTGGGACGTCGTGACCACGTCCGCGTCTCCGAATCCCCCCTGATGGACTGTTCCGCGCGAACCGGAAATCCCTCCATTGCTGTTGCCAGTGGCCACGCCGTTGCCAAATCCGGTACTGGCCACCACTCCCTTGGCGCCCTTCGCCCCGCCCGTGCCGTTACCGGAGCCCGGGCCGTAGGGCATGTCATACGAACCAGCCTGAGCAATCGTCACTGCATGGCCATGCGGATCTGACGCGGGTACGCCATTTGGATCACCAAAGCCACCTGTCTGTACTTTTGACGGCGCAGCCGCCATCGTAGGCGTCGCCGAGCTTCCATTCGAAAACACATTAGTCTTCACCGGAGGCCTTGGAATCATCGGCTTCGTATCCGGCAACAATTCTTTCTTCGCTGCCAGAGTCACCTTGGGCGCTTGCTCCTCGGGTACGACAGGTTTTTTCTGCACCAGCTCCTGCGGCACGCGCATGGCCTCTGGCCGTGGCGCGACTGGCTCCGTGATCTTTGGCGGAGGCAGATTGAAGTGCTTGACTGGAGCCGGAGCTTGCGGAACTGGAGGCGGAGTGCTGACCAGGCTAATGAAGTGATAGTCGTGGACCGGCAACACCAGCACTTCGGGGTAGATGATCGCCGTAACAACGAAGAAGGCGATGATCACCGACTGCACCCCGTAGCTGAGCACAAACCTTTCCCACCGCGTGCGGGGCTCGGGAAGTAGGCCTAGGGTCAATTGTGGAGCCTGGGAATCCATATCCGGCACCTCATATAGCGTCTGCTTAGCTTTTAATCGAAAGGAAGTGGTCGTGTCCACGAACCGGCAGGTCACAAGAACCGCGGGAGAAAAGGCCCGAAGGACGACACTTCTAAACCGAAGAGTGCACGCCGAAGGCCATTTTCGGCGAATCCTCTCCAACCTTAAGATGCTGCTAAGCGACCACTTACCGGGGGAAAAACCCATTCTAACAGAGGAAAAGTGGTCATCTGCAAGGTTTTTCCTATTTGTAGAACGGCTGGGAGAGGGAAAATTTGTGAGGAACCGGAAGATTTTTCCCGCGGTCGGGCTCTGATCTGGGTCCGCAAGGCTACACTGGGGTTGCCCGGCTCCGCTCCCAGCAACAGTTCAGCGGCAAAGTCGCTGAAGTATACTTCTCAACTTCTCGCGCTTCGTCTTTTCTGAGACGCGATTACAACTTCTTAGCCATCGATCGCTAGCCGATTCGCTCATGAACATACTCGATCTCGTTGTCGGCAAGCCGATCCGGACTAGCGACGAACGCGCGGAGCAGATCGGTCCAATCCAGGGCATCCCGATCTTTGGTCTCGACGCGCTGAGTTCGGCTGCCTACGGTCCCGAAGCGGCGTTGAGCCTCCTCATTCCGCTCGGCCTGCTTGGTATCCAGTACATCATTCCCGTAAGCGCAGCGATTATCGCGTTGCTGGTCATCGTTTATTTCTCCTATCGCCAGACCATCGCCGCCTACCCGGCCGGCGGAGGATCCTACACAGTCGCCCGCTTCAACCTGGGTGCCGGCCCAAGTTTACTGGCCGCTGCCGCCCTTCTTGCCGACTACATTTTGACTGCCGCAGTCGGAATCTCCGCCGGAGTTGGCGCGCTGGTCTCCGCCGTTCCCTCCCTGTTGCCGCACACCGTCTCAATCTGTCTCGGCATTCTGGTGGTGATCACGATTCTGAATCTTCGAGGCGTACGCGAGGCAGGCTCTGTATTTGCCGTGCCCACCTATCTCTTTGTCGGCACGCTGCTCATCACCATCGTCACCGGAGTTGTTCGTGTCCTCGTCAGCGGCGGACATCCCACGCCGATTGCTGCGCTTCCACCTCCGCCCGCCGTGACCGAAGCAGTGAGCTACTGGCTGCTGCTCAAGGTTTTCGCCAGCGGATGCACCGCACTAACCGGCGTCGAAGCGGTGAGCAACGGTGTGAAAGCATTTCGCGAGCCCACCGTGAAAAACGCACAGCGCACGCTCACCGTGATTATCTTCGTTCTGGCGGTGCTGCTCGCGGGGATTTCCTACCTGGTGAAGGTTTACGGAATTGCCGCCACAGATCCCGGCCAACCGGGATATCAGAGCCTGCTCTCAATGTTGATTGCCGCGGTTTTCGGCAAGGGCTTTTTCTACTACCTCACAATCGGTTCCATCCTCGTCGTTCTCTCGCTTTCCGCCAACACGGCCTTCGCCGATTTTCCGCGCCTCTGCCGCGCCATCGCACAGAACAACTACCTGCCGCATGTCTTCGGATACCGCGGCCGTCGCCTTGTCTACACCTACGGAATCTCCGTGCTGGCAGTACTATCCGGCGGCCTTCTCTTTCTCTTCGGCGGAGTCACTGACCGCCTCATCCCGCTCTATGCCGTGGGAGCTTTTCTGGCTTTCACCTTGTCGCAGGCGGGCATGGTCGTCCACTGGTGGAAAAATCGCGGGCCGCACTGGCGGAAGAACGCCTTCGTCAACGGTCTGGGCGCATTCGTTACCGGGATCACCGTCATCGTCGTGCTGGTCGCAAAATTTGTTCAGGGCGCGTGGATCACACTCCTGTTTATCCCGCTGACCATGATTCTGTTCGTCGCCGTTCGCCGGCATTACCATTCGGTCAGCCTGCTCACAGCGTGCAAAACCCCGGTCGAGGTGGAGTTTCTCAACGAGTGTCCCATTGCCGTCATTCCAATCGATCGCTGGAGCAATATCTCCCGGCAGGGAATCGAGTTCGCGGCGCGGCTCTCGACCGACGTCATCGGAGTGCACGTCGATCCAGCCGAGCAATCGGAACTGTTGCGCGAAGAGTGGGAGCGCTACGTCGCCGAGCCCTTCCGTGCTGCCGGGAAGAACGTGCCGCAGCTGAATATCTTGCCGTCGCCCTATCGCTTCGTCCTTCTCCCTATCATTCAGTTCGTGCTCCAGCTCTCGGAGAAATATCCGGATCGCCGCATCGTCGTCGTGATCCCCGAGCTGGTGGAAGACCACTGGTACGAATACTTCCTTCACAACCAGCGCGGTCGTCTCCTCGAATGGATGCTGCTGGCACGCGGCAACGAACGCATCTTTACGATGAGCGCGCCCTGGTATATCGGAAGGCCGAATCTCGAATCGTGAATCGCGAATCGTGAGTCTTGATCTTGAGCCTTGATTCTTGAATCTTGAATCTTGAATCTTGAATCTTGAATCTTGAATCTTAATCTCTACTTCCAAGAAGCCGAGGAAAAACACCAAGATCCCTACATCGCCATGCACGAAATGCCTGCATCACCGTGGAAGACACTTCAGGGCCGCGTGAGGCTCCTCGAGTCAGTGCGGACTTCACAGTTTGCTGAAAGACTCGGATTTGTATCAGGGTATCGCTTTAGCGATACCGCAACTCGCTTAACTTCAGATGCCCCTTTAGGGGCTGGACATTGGCGGCCGAGTTTTTCAGCAAACTGTTCAGCCCCGGTGGCCGCCGCCCTCATCCGATGGAGTTTTTCCGCAGCGTCCAAAGAAGCCCTACTCCGCCGCCCTAAGCCGCAAAGAAATCAGATTGTGCACGCACCGCGCGGGACGCTTATCTTCCGACACCACGAGCTTGAATCGCCCAGACTTAATATCCAGCGGTTTGCCGCCCATAGAATCGGCCACGATCACATTCCCCGGATGGAAACTAGGATCGACTTCAGCGAGCGACAACACAACCTGATAACCATCCGATCCGGTGGCGACGATGTACAGGGCAAGAGCCTTGCCGCGGAGGTCTTTACCGAGCGGCGCGCCGAATTTCGCGAGCAGGTCGGCTAGAGGCACTCCCGAGTAGGTTTCATCCGCATTCGAATGCGAATTGTGCACCGTGATGGTCGTGTGCGGCAGAGCCTCGAACTCGTCTGGTTTGAGCGAAACGTCGTCATGGAAAGGATGCACAGTGATGAGCAGTGCGTCCGTCGAAGGTGCCTGGGCACCCACAATTGCTGGGATGCGCAAAGCTCCAAGACAAGCGAAGCCTAGGATTAGACTTCGAATCGTTCTTCGTAACTGTAGGGAAACGCTATCTCCGGATGGAGGCACGCCAGTCTACTCTTCTTCTTCCTCGTCAATCTTGATGCGGAGCGACTTAAGAAACTTCAGGTCCTGATCGCTGACCTTGAGTTCGGGATTGGTGCTCAGGGTCGAGACCAGGGAAGTCTTCTCGGAGGAGTGTTCTCCCTGCTTGCTCACGCCAATGGTGGCTTCGAGAACCAGGAAAATGTCGTAGCCGCCTTCCTTGATGCGGGAGACGACTTCGGCGATCTGCTCGGAATCGGAAAGAGACTCGTTGATCGCTTCCCCAAGTTCCTTCATAAGTTGCTTCAGTTGCTGATCCACGAATCCCCCTGGAATCGGACGCCGCTGACGCCGCTGATGGCGCACGTCACAAGCCTCTGTGACGTAACCCACCGTCATTGTACGCCGGGCCGCTGGTAAAATCGACCGATGGTGACCGGGCCTGGTGAGCGCAGATGATCGACGGCCAAATGCTGCGAAAAGCCAGGCTGTTCTATAACGCCGCCATCGAAATGGTCGAGAGCAGCCGGGCCGGGCGGGCTGTGTTGGCGGCCGTCAGAGCCACCGCCAAGTCCTTCGGGCATGTGGTACATCAGCTCTGGCTCGAAGTGACCGGGTTTACGTTCCTCGCGATGGCCGCTGTCGGAGCCATGGCCGGAGTTCGCGAATACGGCAAGTACCATGCCGGGCAGGCGACCGGACCGGGCCGTTTGCTGCTGGCGATCTGTTTTACGGCCTCATTCGGGTGGTTTGGGCTGAGTTCATTCTGGCGAGTAAGACGAAAAGCGAAGAGCTAGAGCGAACAGCGAACAGCGAACAGCCAAACGCGAAGAGCTAAGTGCCGAGTGCTATCAAGAAGGGCAGGATCAGTGGCAGAAATCAAAACGCCCGACCCAGTAACCAAGAAGTCCGCCACTCCCCCTGCCGTCGAGACCTCTTCCCACATCCCAGTTCGTCCCCTCTACACCCCCGACGACCTCGCAGCCTGGGATTACGACCGCGAACTAAGCTATCCCGGAGAATTCCCCTACACGCGCGGCGTCCAAGCCACCATGTATCGCGGACGCCTTTGGACCATGCGCCAGTACGCCGGTATGGGAGACGCCGAGGAGTCGAACAAACGCTACAAATATCTGCTCGCGAATGGGACGACCGGACTCTCAGTAGCCTTCGATTTGCCGACCCAGATCGGGCTCGATTCCGACAACCCGCTAGCCGTCGGAGAAGTGGGTAAAGTCGGCGTGGCCATCGACTCGATCGAAGACATGCAGCGCCTGTTCGACGGCATCGACCTGACCACGATTTCGACCTCGATGACCATCAATGCGACGGCCTCGATCCTGCTAGCTCTCTACGTAGCCGTGGCGCGGCGCCAGGGCATGGACATTCGCAAGCTCTCAGGCACGGTGCAGAACGACGTCCTCAAGGAATACATTGCGCGCGGGACGTATATCTATCCGCCGCAGCAGGCGATGCGCATCATCACCGATCTTTTCGCCTGGTCGAATGAGAACGTCCCGGAGTGGAACACGATTTCGATCTCCGGCTATCACATGCGTGAGGCCGGATCGACAGCGGTGCAGGAAGTTGCCTTCACCCTCGGCAATGGCATTGCCTATGTAGAAGCAGCGATCCGCGCCGGGTTGGATGTCGACAAGTTCGCGCCGCGCCTCTCGTTCTTCTTCAACGCCCACAACAATTTTCTCGAAGAGGTCGCGAAGTTCCGGGCCGCACGCCGCATGTGGGCGAAAATCATGTGCGACAAATTCAAGGCCAAGAATCCGAAGTCGTGGATGCTCCGCTTCCACACCCAGACGGCAGGTTCAACGCTGACGGCGCAGCAACCGGAAAACAATATTGTCCGCACCGCCATCCAGGCCATGGCCGCCGTCCTCGGCGGAACGCAGTCTCTGCACACGAATTCCTTCGACGAAGCGCTCGCACTTCCGACAGAAGCATCCGCGCGAATCGCGCTGCGCACCCAGCAGGTCATTGCCTTCGAATCAGGCGCACCGCAAACCGTCGATCCGTTGGCCGGATCGTATTACGTAGAAGCGCTGACCAGCGAAATCGAAAAGCGCGCCGTCGACTACCTAGACAAAATCGAAGCCATGGGCGGCATGCTCAAAGCCATCGAACGCGGATACGTCCAACAAGAAATTCAGAACGCCGCCTACGAATACCAGCAGGCGGTCGACCATCACGAGGCGGTGGTAGTCGGCGTGAACCGTTTCCAGATCGGAGAAGAAAAAGCAGTTCCGATCCAGCGCATCGATCCATCGCTCGAACCGAAGCAGGTCGAGCGCCTGCGCGAATTGCGTGCGAAGCGTAACGCCGAAACCTGGAAGGCCGCCATCAGCGCGGTCGAAGACACAGCGCGCTCAGGAGAGAATCTGATGCCAAGAATCCTGGCGGCGGTGGAAGCAAATGCCACGGTGGGTGAGATTTCCGATGCGATGCGCAAGGTCTACGGGGAATACAAAGAAGCGGTAGTGATCTGAGACTCTCGTAGAGACGGGGCTCGCCCCGTCTCACCATCCAACTGAGACGCAGCGTGTCCCGTTCCAGATCGCGTCAGTCTGCCGGTTTGTAGTCGCAAGCCTGGCGGCAGGCTTCGCAATACATCAACCCGTCGGTACAAAGACGAACGTCGAGCTGCGATTGGCAGAACACGCAGAACTTTTCGCAATAGCAGGTCTTTTCCGGCTGCTCGCACTGCGCGCATACGATTCGACTCAAGCCCGGTTTCGAGGACATGGCTAAAGTCTAGTTCGGCCAAGGCAGGGAAGAAACGTAACCGAAGTCATCGTTTTTCCTGAGACCTGACACCTGTGACCCGACACCTGCCCCTGTGTTAACTTAATGAGTTCCAGATTCCGGCAGCCCAGCCACTGTCCGAAAAATGTCCAATCGAGGATTTTCTTGTCCGTAGTCGAAACCACTCCCATTGTGCCGCAAAACGCCCGCAAGACTGCGCTGAACGCGGTCCATCGCCAGATGGGCGCGAAGATGGTCGAGTTCAACGGCTGGGACATGCCGGTCGAATATCCTGCGTCGATCGGTTGTGGCATCGTCAACGAACACATGGCCGTTCGCAACGGCGTCGGCATTTTTGACGTCAGCCACATGGGCGACATCCGTCTAGCCGGTCGCGAGGCGCTCGCCGCCGTGCAACACATCTCGATGAATGACGCCTCGCGACTCGCGATCGGGCAGGCCCAGTACTCCGCAATGCTCTACCCGCAAGGAACCTTCGTCGACGACGTCATCGTCCACCGCCTCGGCGAGGACGAGTACCTCCTCGTCATCAATGCCGGTACGCGCGAAAAGGATTTCAACTGGGTTCGTGACAACACCCGCCAGTTTGATTGTGCCGTCGAGCATCTCTCCGACGACTTCACCCAGATCGCCATTCAGGGCCCGAAAGCCGTGAACGTTCTGCAGAAGCTGACCGACGCTGACTTGAGTGCAGTCAAGTTCTACTGGGTAACCCGCGGAACAGTCTGCGGTTTGAAAAACATTCTCATGGGCCGCACTGGCTACACCGCCGAGGACGGATTCGAAATCTACATCCCCGCCGACGAGCCAACCAGCGCGCGCGTCTGGTACGAAATCCTCGAAGCCGGGAAAGAGTTCGGAATTGTCCCCTGCGGCCTGGGTGCGCGCAACACGCTCCGCCTCGAAGGAGCCTTGTCCCTCTACGGACACGAAATCTCCGACACCATCAACGTCTGGGAAGCGCGTCTCGACCGCTTCTGCAAAATGGAGAAGCCCGATTTCATCGGCCGCACCGCGCTCGAACAAGCGAAAGCCGCAGGCGAGAAGAAAACCCTCGTCGGCCTTGAGATGGTCGATCGCGGAATCGCGCGCGATGGTTACAAAGTTCAGAACGAAATAGGGCAAGAGATCGGCTATATCACCAGTGGCTCCCCGGCGCCGTTTCTGAAGAAAAACATCGCCCTCGCCTATGTTCCCCCCGATCACGCAGCAATTGGAACAACGGTGAAAGTTGAAATCCGCGGCCAAGGCGTCAAAGCGCAAGTGATACCAACGCCGTTTTATAAGCGTCCGAAGAAAGCAGCGAAAAGCGAATAGCGAACAGCGAGGAGCGTCAAAGCGACATGTCATACCCGACCGACCGCAAATATACGAAAGAACACGAGTGGATCTCCGCCGACGGAGCGATCGGCATCACCAACCATGCGCAGGATTCGCTGGGCGACATCGTTTTTGTCGAGCTGCCCAAGGTTGGTGCCGAAATCACCACAGGGAAAACGTTCGGCACCGTCGAATCCGTAAAAGCAGTTTCCGACCTGTATGCTCCCGTTTCAGGGACGGTCATAGCGGTGAACGAAGCGTTAGCCACTGCTCCCGAACAAGTCAACAAAGACGCGCACGCTTCGTGGATGATCAAAGTAAAGGTGAAAGATCCGGCGGAGATGAATGCGCTCCTTTCCGCAGCGGACTACGAAAAATTCGCCGGCGAAGAGGCGGGACACTGAAAACCATTGCAGAAGTCAAAAGTCAAATTGAAGAAGTGAAACCCTTCGTTCCCGCGGGCAACGGCGACAGCAAAGGGGTTTACTTCTTCAATTTGACTTTTGACTTCTGCAATCGCGCGGTGAGTACTCCTCGAAATTCGCAATCGTATTGGTCTTCTCCTACATCGAATAAAGGTTCTTATGAGATATCTGCCTAAATCCCCAGCGGATCGCGCCGCGATGCTGCAAGCGATCGGTGTCCGCTCGATCGACGATCTCTTCTCGCCCATTCCTGCAAATTTTCGCCTGACCCGCGATCTCACGATTCCACGGCAAATGGCGGAATCAGAAATTGTCGACTGGTTCAAGCAGCGCGCGAAAGAAAATGGAGAAGGCTATACCAGTTTTCTCGGAGCCGGAGCCTACTCCCACTACCGCCCCGTCGTGATCGACGCGCTGGTACAGCGCGGAGAGTTCCTCACTTCCTACACGCCCTATCAGGCAGAGTTCGCGCAGGGCACCCTCCAGGCCATCTTCGAGTTCCAGACGATGATTTCTGAACTCACCGGCATGGATCTCGCCAACGCATCCATGTATGACGGTTCGACCGGCGCCGCCGAAGCGGTCATGATGGCCGTCCGCGTTACCGGCCGGCATTCGGCGGTGATCGCTCGTAGCCTGCATCCCGAATATCGCGAAGTGCTCCATACTTACGCGACGCACCAGTCGATCCCGCAGCAACTGGTTTCATTCACGGACTCGGGTCGAATCGACTTGAAGGAACTTGAGAACGCGGTCGGCGATGACACGGCGTGCGTCCTCATTCAGTCGCCAAATTTCTTTGGCACCATCGAAGACGTGGAAGCCATTGCCGAGATTGCCCACAAGCGCGGAGCCCTGCTCATCGTCTCGATTGCCGAGGCGGCGTCGCTCGGCATCGTCGAGCCGCCGCGCGCAGCCGACATCGTTGCTATGGAAGCACAGTCCTTCGGAGTGCCCCTAGGTTTCGGCGGCCCATATTGCGGCGTGCTGGCAACAAAAGAGAAATTTGTCCGCCAAATGCCCGGACGCCTCGCCGGCCAGACCGTCGACAAGAACGGCAAGCGCGGCTTCGTCCTGACCCTGGCCACGCGCGAGCAACACATTCGCCGCGAAAAGGCGACCTCGAACATCTGCACGAACCAGGCGCTGGTCGCGCTGATGGTCAATATCTTCATGACCGTCTACGGCAAGGTAGGACTGCGAGAATTGGCGAAGCAGAACCTGGCCAAGACCGCCTACGCAGCCGACCAGTTCGGCAAACATGCCAAAGTGCTGTTTACCGGAGCCCCGCGCTTCAACGAATTCGTGGTCGAGACCAGCGAAGATCCCTACGCCATCAACTCGCGCCTGCTCGGACACAAAATCGTTGGAGGCCTGCCCCTGAAAAAGTTCTATCCCGAACTTGGACACGCGGCGCTCTGGTGCTGCACCGAATTGACGACGCGGTCGATGATCGACACCGCCGTCGGCCTGGTCGCCGATAGCGAACGCGCCGTGCGAAGCATGAAAGAAGAAGAGCAGGAAGTGACGCGCTAGGTTTTGGGTGGCGCAGCGCTTCAGCGCTGCGATTAGCCGTCTTTTTGGAGGAGCGGCTTTAGCCGCTGAGGGAAGTGATGAAGCACTTGACTCGCAAAGCCACGCGTCACATCAGCCAGAACGAAGGCCTGATCTTCGAAAAATCCTCGCCCGGCAAAGCCGCATGGAAGCTGCCGCCGCTCGACGTTCCGGAAGTCGATACGGCAAAGCTGCTCGGCAAACAAGAACGAAGAGACCTCGGCGACATGCCCGAAGTCAGCGAGATCGAAATCATCCGCCACTTTACGCGGCTCTCCACCTGGAATTACGCCATCGATCTCGGCATGTATCCGCTCGGCTCCTGCACCATGAAGTACAATCCGCGCGTCAACGAGTTTGTCTCGCGCGTCGAGGGCCTCGCGAACGGCCATCCTTATCAGGCAGAGAAAATTTCCCAGGGCGCTCTGCGCATCATCCAGACACTCAGCGACTGCCTGCTCGAGATCACCGGCATGGACGCGATCACCTTACAGCCCGCCGCAGGCGCGCAAGGCGAGATGACCGGACTGCTAATGGTCCGTGCCTATCATGAATCAAAAGGCAACGCGCGCAAGAAGGTTCTGATTCCAGATTCCGCGCACGGCACGAATCCAGCAACTGCAGCCAGCGTCGGCTACGCCGTCGAAAATCTCAAGTCGAACGAGCGCGGCATGGTCGACGTGGCCGCCCTCGCGGCGCAGATGAATGAAGACGTTGCCGCGCTGATGGTCACCAATCCCAACACGCTGGGCGTCTTCGAGCAGGAGATCCACAAGATCGCCGAACTCATGCATGCCAAAGGCGGCCTCCTCTACATGGACGGCGCCAACATGAACGCGCTAGTCGGCAAGACTCGTCCCGGCGATTTTGGCGCCGATGTCATGCACCTGAACCTGCACAAGACCTTCTCCACGCCGCACGGAGGCGGCGGTCCGGGATCGGGTCCCGTGGCCGTCAAGAAAATTCTCGAGCCGTTTTTGCCGACGCCAATTGTCATCACCAAGCCCGATGGCACGCTCGGTTTCGAATACAACCGTCCGCAGTCAGTCGGACGCGTGCGCGCGTTCTACGGAAACTTCGGCATGTTCATCCGTGCGCTCGCCTACATCTTCGCCAACGGACCCGATGGCCTCCGCCAGACCACCGAAGATGCCGTGCTCAACGCCAACTACATCCGCAAGGGACTCGAAGGCGTTTACGACCTGCCTTACGAGACGCCGTCGATGCACGAGGTCGTTTTCAGCGACAAGGTGCAGTCCAAAAAAGGCGTGAAGACCATGGACCTCGCCAAGCGCCTCATCGATTACGGATTCCATCCGTACACCACCGCCTTTCCGCTGATCGTTTCGGGCGCGTTGATGATCGAGCCAACCGAGAGCGAGCCGCTCGAAGAGCTCGATCTGTTCATCGAAGCAATGAAATCGATTGCAGAAGAAGTAGAAGAAGATCCGCAGTTCGTGCTCGACGCTCCACACAACACGCGGATTTCACGTCTCGATGAAACCGCAGCTGCGCGCAAGCCGATTCTGCGCTGGAAACGGGAAAACATCGGCTAGCCGCAAAGCGGCGACAGAATGCAGCCCACGGCGCAAGCCGTGGGTGTAAAGCAGTAAACGGACAAGCCCTGAAAGGGCGAAACCGCTCTCACGCTCTCTTTAGCCCAGGTTCGAATTCTCTCGTCCGCTATCTCCGCTCGTTCTCCCCGCGATCCAAGCCCACAACAAAAACGTCGGAACCCAATACGGAAAAACTCCATACAGCGTGTCGGAGACGGAATGCGAATGTCCCTCGACGAACAGGAAAATATGCAGGCAAAATGCTGCCATGAGCAGGCTGATGATCCATCCGGGAACCGAAACCGGAAGAAAGACAATTCCGAAGGGCCGAAACCAGCGCATTGCAACCTCCTCAATGCTGATGAAGACAAGGGAGACTATACCGCAACTGCTAAAATCACCTGAGTCCAAATGCCCGACGATCCACCCAGCCCCGAAACCGCCCGAGCACAAGCCGAGCATCACTACTACGCGGCGCTAGACCTCGTCCTCGAAGGCCATCACGATCAGGCAGTCGACGAATACAAAAAGGCACTGACAGCCGATCCCAAATTCACCGATGCATTGCATGGCTTGAGCCGCGCGCTCCAGGATCTCCACCGCTTCGACGAAGCCATCGAGGTTGCCCAAAAAATCTCGGCGATCGATCCCGACGACATCCTCGCGCACACCAGCCTTTCGATCCTCTACCAGAAAAAAGGAATGGTTCCCGAAGCCGAGGCGGAAGGAAACAAGGCGCGCATTCTGGGCTGGAAGCAGGAGCTGAAGAAGAAGTAGTGAATCTGATCCGCGATCCACTCATCTAGGATGTTGCAGAAAACTTTCGATTCGCACCCGGTTAGGGAAGAGCACGAGTTCCAGAGGCCGCGGAAAAACTCGGGGTTGCAATTGCTTTTGGGTGGCGCAGCGGTTCACCGCTGCGATAAGTAGCTTGTTTTCAGAATAGGCTTTAGCCGCTGAGGGCACGCTGCGGACGGAAGAACCCTTTTTCCGCAACCTCTTCCACTCGTGCCGTAACGCCGCCGAATCAACAGCGGCTTCCAGTCGCTGAGGGAATGCCAGGTGGGCAAACAACTTTTTCCGCAGTCTTCGGAAGACAAGGAGAATATGCGAAACGCCAAATCGACCACCTTCATCATCACCGCGATTCTTATCGTTCTCGCGGCCCATTTCGCGACCGCCCAGATCGCTATTCCAACCGACGCTCCGTCCGCGCTCGCGGTTCCGGCGGGCCTCGAACTCGTTCTCTCCGCCCGCGGCGTGGGATCGCAGATCTACACCTGCAAGGCCGGCGCAGATGGCGCTTTCAGTTGGACGCTCAAGGCTCCCGACGCCGAGCTGCGCGACCCCAACCATAACGACAAAGTGATCGGACAACATTTCGCCGGTCCCACCTGGAAGCTGGACGACGGCAGCGAAGTGACGGGCAAAGCCACGGCGCACGTTGACTCGCCGAAAAAAGATTCGCCGGACGCCGATTCGATCCCCTGGCTGCTAGTGAATGTCGTAAGCCATGCCGGAAAAGGCCAGCTCACAAACGTGACCACAATTCAGCGCCTCCACACCCACGGAGGCAAGCCTCCCGCAACCGGCTGCGAAGAGTCGCACAAAGACGCAGAAACAAAAAGCAGCTACACCGCTGACTACTACTTCTACGCGCCGAAGGCTTGAGCCAACTTGTTTATTGGTAACGGTAAGGTCATTTGTCCAGCGCGGTATAGTTTGGGCTTCGTCCAACCGAGCGCGTAGGAAATGAGTTGGCGCCAATGCTCTTCTACCTGGCCAAATACCGATGGGAGTTGTGCGCGGGCATCGTCATCACCCTCGTCGGCGCCGCCCTCGCGCTGATGCTGCCCAGAAGCACGACCTACCTCTACTTGCCGGGCATACTCGTTGTTTATGCCTTGAGTGGCGGCGTGCACGGTTACGACTCCGGAGTGTACTTGCCAAGCCTCCCCGTCTGGTATCTCTTGGCGGCACCGATCAATATTGCTTTCTACGCGTTCATTACGTTCGCAGTCCGCAGACTGTTGGGTCTGTCGCCGCGCTGAGGGGCTATACAGACGCCCACGGTGCGCCGAAACTCTGACAAGATATCCCTAACTCATTGATTTATAAATATCTTACCGCTAAGTCTCTATTTTTCAAGAATCCGCTCTGAAATGGAGCTAAGTCCTTAATTCTAAGAGATAATTTAAGTCCTTATTTATCAGGGATCTAGCGGAAAAATCAATCTAAGTAATTGATTCTAAAAGATCACTTGGGGAGGAGTCCTATAACTAATCGGTAAACAGAGCCCGAATTAGGTCAAGAACTTGAATGGCCTGGAGACCAGATCAAATCTCAACAAACGCAGAAGTCCCAAGAACGCTTTTCATCATCCCTTCCCAACATCACTCAATCGCTGCGCGCTCCTCGTCCTCAGGTTTAGAATTACCCCATGCGTGAAGTCTTTATAGTTTCTTCCGTCCGCACTCCTGTCGGACGCGCGTATAAGGGCACGCTGCGGGCTACGCGTCCTGATGAAATGGCTGCAGTGGCGATCAAGGGAGCACTCGATCGCGTGCCGCAGCTCGATCCGAAAGAAATTGAAGACGTCATTCTGGGTTGCGCGATGCCCGAAGGCGAGCAAGGGATGAACGTGGCTCGCATCGCCTCACTGCGCGCGGGCCTTCCGGTCGAGGCGTCAGCGGTCACGATCAACCGTTTCTGCTCCTCGGGACTGCAGGCGATTGCGATGGCAGCCGAGCGCATCATGAGCGGTGGCGCCGAAGTGATGGTCGCAGGCGGAACCGAATCCATGACCATGATTCCCATGGGTGGAAACAAGATCTCGCCCAATCCTTGGTTGGTGGATCATTATCCCGATGCGTATCTCTCGATGGGATTGACGGCCGAACGCGTCGCGCAGAGATTTGGCATCACGCGCGAGCAGTGCGATGCGTTCTCATTGCGCAGCCATCAGAAGGCACTGGCCGCGATTGCGGCGGGCAAGTTCGAAGACGAGATTGTCGCCGTGCCCGTGACTTTCACCACTCCGAATGGATCAAAGCCAAATCCAAAGAAGCAGGAGATTTCATTCAAAGTCGATGAAGGCCCGCGGGGCGATACTTCGCTTGAGGCTCTGGGCGCTCTGAGGGCCGCGTTTCATGTGAAGGGCGTCACGACAGCCGGCAATTCTTCGCAGATGTCGGATGGCGCCGCGGCAGCAGTCGTGATGTCGGCCGATCGAGCGAAAGCTCTAGGCATGGCTCCGCTAGCGCGCTACGTGTCGTTTGCTACCGCCGGATACAAGCCGGAAGAAATGGGTCTTGGCCCAGTATTTGCCATTCCGAAGGCGTTGAAGCTGGCAGGATTGAAGCTCGCCGATATCGACGTGATCGAGTTGAACGAAGCTTTCGCGGCGCAGTCGTTAGCCGTCATTCAGGAGGCCGGAATTGATCCAGAACGCGTCAACCCCAACGGAGGCGCGATCGCGCTCGGCCATCCCCTGGGATGCACAGGAGCGAAACTGACGGCCAGCGTGATCCGTGAACTGAAGCGTCGTAAAGCGCGCTATGGCATGGTCACAATGTGCGTTGGCGGAGGAATGGGAGCTGCGGGGATCTTTGAAAACCTGTCGTGACCGTTACCAACTCTTTACCGAATAAATATGATCGTTGACACGTTTTTGCGGTAGCCTAGGGCTGCAAGCGGTTGTCGAAGTGTTAAGAAAGACGCAATTGAGTAAGACAAGCAAGTTGCCCGGCCGACCTCAGTCGGGCGGAGGTGCTCTATGCGAGTCTCCAGTCTTGTCATCGCATCTATCCTATTGATTTCACCAGCTTTCGCGCAGCACTCCTCGGGCGGCGTAAGTTCGGCAGGGGCCAGCCATAGCAGTTTTTCTGGCGGATCCTCCGGCGCCGGAGCATCGCGCGGAACTACTGTGAGCAGTTCGCGGGGATCAACGTCTTCGTCTCAGTCTCAGTCTTCCTCGTCTCAGCGGGCACGGCCAGTGAATCGAGCGCCGAACGGTTCGGCCAAAAAAGCGCCCGACCATAGCCTTGCCTCGTGGTTTCATCACAAGAAGCCAGAGCCGGCACCAACACCCGTTACTCAGAGAATGTTCATACCGCGATGCAAACGGGGAACGAACTGCGGAGTTTGCCCTGGCGGATCCAGAAATGCATTTGGACAGTGCGTCTACCCGACGCAAGGCTGTATCGCGGGACAGGTTTGGAACGGCTTGGGGTGTGGATCAGCGTATTACCTGAGCAGCTGCAGCAATCTGGCGCAACAGCTGGCCTCGATGGATCGATGGCAGAACCAGAGAGATCCAAGTTGGGCATGGCGGCGGCAGTTGCTGTCCCAGCAATATCAGCAGTGTGTGATGCGCTTTGGCGCTGATCCTTTCGGTCTCTACGCGCTGAATGGAATTAGTCTGTTTGACGTTCACTAGTGCGGTGCGCCAACCGGCGGCGAATCACTTTGGAGATTATCTATCCGCCTTCTCGGGCGTTAGAATGATTGTCGTAGCATGTTCTTGCGTCCACCCTTCTTTTTCATCGTGTACACGTACTTAAATTCCGAGGTCTGAGAAATGGCTACTACAGCAATCCCTAAAACCAAGATTTCCGGCGGCAGTTTTTTGCTCGAAGAGCGGCAGACTGCCGATGTCTTCACCCCTGAGGATTTTTCCGAACAGCAACAGATGATCGGGCAAACGACCGAAGAGTTTGCTGTGAACGAAATCCTGCCCCAAGCCGAGAAAATCGAGCACAAGGACTTTTCGGTCTCGCGCGAACTGGTCAAGAAAGCCGGCGATCTGGGCTTGGCAGGAGTGGAAGTTCCCGAAGAATACGGCGGCCTCGAGATGGATAAAGTCACTGCCGCCATCATCGCCGACCACATCGCCAAATACGCCGGTTTCGCCACAACCTGGGGCGCGCACAGCGGTATCGGTTTATTGCCGATCGTCTATTTCGGCACGGAGGAACAGAAGAAGAAGTATCTGCCGCGGCTGGCAGCGGGGGAAATTGTCGGCGCGTACGCCTTATCGGAAGCCACTTCCGGTTCCGACGCTCTGAATTGCCGCGCCCGCGCTGTGCTTTCGCCGGACGGCAAGCACTACATCCTGAACGGCGAGAAAATGTGGATCACGAACGCCGGCTTCGCCGACCTGTTTACGGTATTCGCGAAAATTGACGGAGAGAAATTCACCGCGTTCCTGGTGGAAAGAAGTTTCCCGGGATTCTCGGTCGGTGGCGAAGAGCACAAAATGGGCATCCGCGGATCTTCCACCTGTCCCATCATTCTCAACGACTGCAAGGTTCCAGTTGAGAATCTGCTGGGCGAGATCGGCAAGGGCGCGACCATCGCGTTCAACATCCTCAACATCGGGCGCTTCAAACTGGGCGCGATGTGCGTGGGCGGAGCTAGAGTGTCGATCGAAAGCGCCGTGGCCTATGCCAAGCAGCGCAAGGCATTCGGCAAGACGATCGGCGACTTCGGCCTCGTGCGCGAGAAGATCGCGAACATGGCCACCCTGATCTTCGTCGGCGAGTCGCTCGTCTATCGCACAGTCGGAATGATGGACGCGCTGCTGTCGGAAATCGATTCGAAGAGCGCGGATGCGCCTAAAGACCGCCGCAAAGCGATCGAGGAGTATGCGGTCGAGTGCTCGATCCTGAAAGTCTGGGGCTCGGAGATGATCGATTACGTCGTCGACGAGACGCTCCAGATCTACGCCGGCTATGGCTTCGTCGAAGAGTATCCGGCGGAACGCGCTTACCGCGATGCTCGCATCAACCGCATCTTCGAAGGCACGAATGAAATCAACCGGCTGATCATTACCGGTTTCCTGTTGAAGCGGGCGATGAGCGGGCAGTTGCCGCTGATGCCGGCGATCAAGAAGTTGATGGACGAGGTGCTGAGCGGTCCATCAGTGAGCGAGGAGATCGAAGGGCCATTGGCAGAAGAGCGCAAACTGGTCGCGCAGGCAAAGAAACTTGGCCTGTTCGTTTCCGGATCGGCGACGCAAAAATACATGCAGACGATCCAGGACCAGCAGGAAGTGATGGGTGCGATCGCCGATATGACGATCGAAATCTACGCCATGGAGTCGGCCGTCCTGCGAGCGCAGAAGATTGTCGAGCAAAAAGGCGAAGCGGTGGCTGCATTGCCGATCGCCATGGCGCGAGTGTATCTGACGCAATCGCTGGAAAAGGTCGAGGCCGCGGCAAAGAAAGTGATTGCTGACGTTGCCGAAGGCGACATGCTGCGAACGCAGCTAGCGATTGTACGACGGTTGGCAAAGCATGAACCGTTCAACACGATTGCCTTGCGACAACAGATTGCGCAGAAAACGATTGAAGCAGGGAAGTACAGCCTGGCGTAGGAACCGTGGTAATTGGTCATGCTGAGCGGAGCGCCCGCTTCGCTCAGCATGACTGTTTCGAACACTTCGTACAGATTCGCAGAGTCAGTCTTTTGGGAAGTTCGGGTCCGCTTTCACTTCTTCAATCTGCTTGGTGTGCCGTTCCGAGTGCGCAGAAATTAGCAGAATCCACTGATACCCATCCAATGTCCCCAGTATCGGGTGCGGGAAGAAGTGATCGCGCAGATCGTCGTTGGTCGTGCGAACGTAGTCCATGGTTGCTTTGCGGCTGTCCTCGAAGGCCTTGATGGTATCTTCGCGCGTTGCAAAGCGGCTGGTTGGTTTCAGGAATTCCGGCGCCTGCACTTTGTGACTTCGGTCCGGCACCATCTTCAACACAGTCTCGTCTTTCCCCGCAACCTCGGCACGTTTCTCGGGCGTCGCCGGTGATGTCATGATCTGTTTTTGTACGAGTCCCAAAATCATGGATTCGGCAACGGCGATATGCTCCGAGACTTCGGCTGCCGACCAGCGGTCCGGGGCGGGCTTGAACTTCCATTGCTTCTCCGACAGTCCTGAAATGGATTTCAAAAAAACGTCGTGGGTGGCTCGCAGGCTGTTAAGAGCAGTTTCCCGCTCCGCTGCGGTCAAAGGTGTTGGTGCGGGTGCTGCGGTGGTTTGGGCGACACTGGCCATCGCGAGGGCGAGTACCAGACACAAGACTGCCGAGAACTTGCATTGGATTTTCATTTATTGCCCCTGTGAGATTGGAAAAGCGGTCCCGCAATTATGCAGGGGCCAAGAGGAAAGGGCAACTCAGCGATGGAGGCGCTGTGCCGAGCGAGATCGGTCGAACCAGCTCAGTCAAACCAGCCGCTGCGGTAAGCGATCCACCACGAAACGTAGACGATGGGGATACTCGCACCCAGTGCCCACCAGAGCGGCAGAACGAAATCCGCAACCAGACCGAGCACGGTAAAAGACGCCCAGAAGATCTTGCGCTCCATGTCTGAATTTTAGGTCTTTAGCATGCTCGGGCGCGACATCGGAACGGACGGCGAGATAACTTCGGTTTGCACACCTGTCGCTACTCTTGGGTTTTGGGTTTAAGTTCTTCCATGACACTCTGAATCAGCTCTTTAGCGTCGGTCAAGCTCTTCATGACGAGTTGGATATCCATGGCCGGTTTGCCGGGCCAGCGCTGGCTCTGGCAATAAACTCCGTGCTGGCCGACCAGAGCCATGGCATCGGTGACCAGATCCATGGTAACGGCGAGGCGCCCGCGTGGAATGCCCATGCGCATTTCAAAGTGTTCGAGTTCTTCCTGCTTCTCGTCAAAGACGGCCATGCCCAGATTGTAGCGGGGAAATGGGTATAATTCTTCTGCAGCTCTTAGCTCTTAGCCTTTAGCTCTTGGCCAAAAGCCAATAGCTAGAAGCCAATAGCCAATGGCGAAAACGTTATCCCAGGAGGAAACTACGATGAAGAGAAGTGCCTTACTCGCAGCAATACTATTTGCGGCCGCAACGATGGCACCGGCGCAGATGAATATGTCGCAGGACAAAGCGAAGCGGCCCAGCCCACCGGCCAGTGCGGAGTGCAAGTTCTCCGACGGCAAAACCGTCAAGATTGACTATTCGAGTCCGCGCGCGAAGGGCCGGAAGATTTTTGGCGAAGCAAGCGACAAAGCTTTGGTTCCCTATGGCCAGGTCTGGCGCACTGGTGCGAACGACGCAACTACGTTTGTCACCGACAGCAATGTGACGGTTGGCGGCAAAGCTGTGCCCGCTGGCAGCTACACAATCTTCACCGTTCCTAAGGCGGATGCGTGGTGGCTGGTGATCAGCAAGAAAACCGGCGAGTGGGGAACAGACTACCCGGGAGAAAGCGAAGATTTGGCTCGCGTGCCCATGAGCGTTTCCAAAACATCGGGGCCAGTCGAGAATTTCGCCATCGCGTTTGACCAGGGCGGCAGCAAGTGCACGCTGCGCATGGAGTGGGAAAACACCCGGGCTAGCGTGGAAATTAATAAGTAGTTTACGGTTCTCAGTTCTCAGCAAAGTCGAACGTTTGCGATCTCTTGCTGGGAACTGAGAATTCCGACTCACGCTATACTTCATTTCATGCGACCGATGCTGCGCTTTCTTTGGAATTCCACGCGGGGGCACCGGATTGCCCCGTGGCGCAGTCCATATCTTCTCTGGCGGATTGAAACCTTCACCGGCGTTAAGATGACACAGATCGGGTTCCTTGAATTCTGGGAGTTTCTGTGGATCGAGCGTAGTAGCTTGTGGCGCTTTCTGAGGTCGACCGCGGAAATGGATCGCTACGTTCACCCGAAAGCGAAAAATCCATAGAACTTCGATTTCAGATTTCGCGTTCCTTTAGCGCCCCTCCATCACCACATTCACTTCACTGCCTTTGCCCGCACCGAGTAACTGGTGAGCCGATCCGCGATTGGCGGCAACTTCCAGAAAGCCCATACTCCCTAAAATTCCGAAAACCTCGCCCGGAGCCCCTTCGGCGTAGTTCGTGCACATGCGGGTAGCTTGCGTCTTGGTTCCAATCGCGATCTTGAAAGCGGGTGGTGTCGGCTGAAAAAGCTGGGGCGCATCCTTGGGAGTGATGTTGGTGATGAGGTTGCCGAAACGGTCAACCTTGAGCACGATTCCGCGCAGCGTGCGCTCGTCCACTGGTTTCGGGCGAGGCGGACCAAAGCGGACGTAATCCTCGATTTCCGCGCCAAAGCGGTCGGGATCAACTCCTTTAGCAAGGTAGCCCGCAACGGGCGAAAAGATATCGCGAGCGTGAAACGTGTTACTGACTATCGGCAGAAAGTAGTGTGCGGCGGTAACATGGCGGACCGAGAGTCGCTCCTCGCGATCGTAGATCATCGAGAGTACGCCGTTGTCGGGAGCGACAAACATATGGCGGTCGCCGGTCAGAATCACTGGTCGCCGTGTGGTGCCAACTCCCGGATCGACGATGACCATATGCACGGTCCCAGCAGGGAAGTAGGAGTAGGCCTGGGAGATCGTGAGCGCGCCGTCTAGAATGTCGAACGGCTGCACTGCATGGCTGATGTCGACAATCTGCGCCTCGGGAGCGATCTCAAGGATGACGCCTTTGATAGCACCGACGAAGTGATCGTTGAGTCCGAAATCCGTGGTGAGAGTGATGATCGGGGTTCGCGCCAATCCTTGCCTCGCCGGGTCCCAATTTGTTCTGGTCCCACGAAGTATCAGGGTTGATGCGAGGTTGCGTCAAGAAGTGGGCTGATCAGATTGCTCTTTACCAAGAGCGTGTCCGAAGGCGATCAAGTTTCCATCTGGCGCGAGCACCAGCAGTTCGCGCTGGCCGTATGGTTGGTTCATTGGCCCATACACATCGGCTTTGGGGAGCGTGTCGAGCTTAGGCTTGAGTTCCGCGTAGAGTTGGTCAACGTCGCGTACGTCGATGTAGTACGCGAAGCGTCGATTACCTGGAGGAGCCCCGTCGGGCCCATGTTGTTCCAGAATGCGGAAGCCGACAGTCTCGCGATGCAGATACGCATAATTCGATTGGCGGAAGAGCGTCTTGAATCCGAGGATGTCGTTGAAGAACTTCACCGCCTTTGCGATGTCCTCGACATGCATGAAGGGCGTTACCTGGATGAAGTTCGACTTGGCGTTCTCGCTCATTAATCGACGGAAACGTCACCCGATCCGGTATGGACGGAAATCGTTGGCCCTCCGCCGCGAACTTTCCCCACTACGCTCTTTCGCGTCTCCTGCACGCGGCCCTGGATGGTGGTGGTCACCGGATGGCCGAGGTTGACACTTCCCGAGCTCGACGAGATGTCGACATCGAAAGCCGCGTCAGACGGCACGTTCAGGTGAACGTTACCCGAACCCGTGCGGACACTCCACATGTTCTTAGGCTGCCCTTTGCCGTGGATGTCGCCGCTGCCTGCTTCGGCGTGAAACCCCCCGTCAATGCCGCTGACCGTGATATTGCCTGAGCCGGTGCGGATATCAACGTCGCCGGCGCCGGTCTCTTCAATTTCAATATCACCGCTGCCGGCCTTGACCTTGGCGGGGCCCATGATCTCACGTCCGCGAACGTTTCCCGATCCAGTCTGGAAGCGCATTTCGCCAGTCAGGCGAGCCAGGCGCAGATCACCCGAGCCACTTTCGAGATCGACGTTTCCCTTAAGGCCTTCGATCGTCTGATCGCCGCTCCCGGTGTGAGAACGAATTGCCGTGTTCTCCGGGACGGTGATTTCGTAGTCGACAGAGACATTCGTCATATTGACGTAGTCGATGCGGACGCTGTTCCCATTCTGGCGTATTGGAGGATTGTTCTGCAGTTCCTGCACTTCGGCCTTGTGGTCGCCACCGAACCAGGAATTGTTCGAGTGAATCTTGGCGTGGATCGACACGGTGCCCGCCGCGCCATTCCGGACGTTGATGTCGCCGGAGCGAGTCAGCACTTCGAGGTCGACCGGACCATTTACCTGAAACGAGCGGTCGAAGGTTCCGATCACCGAAGCGAAGCTGGCCAGGGAGGACGCCAAAATGAAAACCAGCGTTCGAGTAGCGCGATGGGAGAAAATCTGAGTCATAACATTCGCCTCCGGAGAGTTGAGGTCTCAGGTCGCAGGTGTCAGGCCTCAGGCCTCAGGAAAACGAAGTTCCTATAGCCTGAAACCTGCGACCTAAGACCTGACACCTGTCCTACTGCAGTACCACCTGGTCGCCTTCCTTCAGTCCTTGCAGCAACTCGGTCTTAGCGCCGTTCGAGATTCCGATATTCACGGCAATCTTCTTCTTGCCTTCCTTGGCCTTGGGATCGGGCACTTCAACAGACGCCTTCTTGTCCTTGTCGTAGATAATCGAGCCTTCCGGAATCTGGAGTACTCCTTTGTGCTCTTCCAGGATGATTTCGGCGTTCGCCGTCATCATGGCCTTCAGAACACCCTCGGGGTTGTTGATCGAGACGCGAACCTCGAATGTGGTGACGTTATCTTTTTCGACGCCCATCGGAGAAATCTTCGTTACTTTGCCGGTAAAAGTCTTGTCTTTGAATGACTCAACCTTGATACGAGCGGGCTGTCCTAGATAGACCTTGCCGATGTCGCTTTCGTCGACCTTGCCTTTAACATAAACCTCGCTGGTGTCGCCGAGCGTCATTACCAATGTGGCCGTCGAACCCAAAACTAGAATCGAACTCACGGCATCGCCAATTTCAACGTCACGCGACAGGACGATCCCATCCAGCGGCGATTCGATGGTTGTGTAACCGAGTTGTTCTTCAAGTTGCTTCAGGTTGGCGCGGTCCTGCGCCATCTGTCCCTGTGCCTGACCGATCTTGGCCTGCAATACCTGCAACTGCGCCTTGGAGACATTCTGTTTGTTGAGTGACATCTTGTAGTTCTTTTCGGCGTCGTCGAGCGCGGAAGCCGAAACCACGCCGTCTTTCGCCATACCTTCGGCGCGGTCATACGCACGCTTCAGAAGGGGCACGTCGGGGCCTTCGGCGTCGACTTTAGCGCGCTCCAGATCGGCACGCGTACCGTTCAGGCTGGCGGTCGACGCTTCCAGTTGAGCGCGCGCCTGATCGACCCGTGCTTGAATTTCCTCGCGGTCAAGCTCGGCGAGTACCTGTCCCTTTTTAACTTTGTCGCCGTAGTCCACATAGAGCTTCTTCACAATGCCGCTGGCCTTGGATTTCACCTCAACTTTGGTGATCGGTTCGATCTTACCGGTAGCTACGACGCTTTTCGCCAAGTCTCCTTTTTCGACTTTCGCGAGCTTGGACGGGTCAATCTTGGTGCCGCTGGTGGAGGCAATCACTACGCCAGTAACGACCAGAGCCACGATAACGGCCGCGATCGAAGTCCAGATGATGATTCGTTTGCGCCGTTTCTTCTTTCCGTTGCCGTTGCCTTCCACGACTGCCTCCTGCTTTGATCTGAATCTAAGAACGCTCATTACAACCACTGTTACGGGAGAAACTCCGGAATAGTTCCGCAAAACTTCTCTTGGCCGTGTCTCTGCCCGGTCTATACACAGTTAGACCGCCGTCGCCTGAAAAAGAAAGCGGTCTCGCCAAGATAGTAGTTTGGGATTCACCCTTGATTGTAACGCCTGACGATTGAAGGTTGCGAGCGGTCCTCCATCAACCGGCTATTCCTTTGGAATGTTAGAATTAGAGTTCCATGATTGCATACGTGCTGCTGCGGGTGTTCGTCATCCTGCTTCTGGTGGCGGCCAATGCCTTCTTCGCCGCGGCTGAGTTTGCGCTCGTCAGCGTCCGCGAAACCCGCATCCAGCAGTTGATCGAAGCCCATCGTGTGGGCGCCCGCACTGTTCTGAAACTGCATCAGCAACTCAGCCGTGTCGTAAATGGAGTGCAATTAGGCATCACGGTCACCAGTCTGACCTTGGGCTGGCTGGGCGAGCCCGTTCTGGCGCGCTTGTTCGAAAGCTGGATCGGAAGCGTGCCCTACGGCGTTGTGTACGCGCATGGCATCGCCGTGGGCGTTGCGTTCGTGATGATCACGAGCCTTCACGTGATCCTGGGCGAACTGGTTCCGAAATCACTGGCCTTGCAGCGAGCCGAGCGGGTAGCCCTGGCCGTGGCCGCGCCCATGGATGTCTTCCTGACGATTACCGGGCCCCTGACGATCGGGATGAGCCGCGTGGCAGGTTTTGTTCTGCGCGCCTTTGGGACACACGAGATCCGTCATGGTTCGGTGCATTCTCCCGACGAGCTGAAACTGATTGTCACTGCCGCGCATCATTCGGGACAGCTTTCTCCCGCTCAGGAAGAGATGCTGCTGAACGCGCTGGATCTCGACAACATCACCGCCCGTCAGGTGATGGTGCCGCGGACGCGAATCTTTTCTTTGCCGTCTGATCTGAATCTCGATGATGCGCTGTCGCGCGTCGTTGACGAGCAGCATTCGCGCGTCCCTGTGTATGATCCTCAGCGCGGTCCCGAACATATCGTCGGCGTTCTCTATGCCAAAGACTTGATGCGTTGGACGCGGATGCGCCTGCGTTTCGGGGCTATCGCCGCGCCATCCGCCGAACGGATCGCTCAGATGAAGATCGGGCAGATCATGCACGATGTACTGGTGGTGCCGGAAACGAAAACCTTGCTGGATCTGCTCGGCGAATTCCGGCAGCGAAAGCGCCATCTGGCGGTGGTCGTCGATGAATTCGGCTCGACTGCGGGAGTGATCAGCACCGAAGATGTCCTTGAACAACTCGTCGGCGAACTGGAAGACGAATTCGACGTGGCCTCCCCCGAACCCGCAGTGACAGACGCGAACGCGCCGCTCATTCTCGATGGGTCGGTGAACATTCGCGACCTCGAAACGCAATATGATCTGAAACTGCCGCAAGATGAAGGCTTCGAAACCCTTGCCGGTTTTCTACTTTCACGGCTGCAGAAGATGCCGGCCGGCGGAGAAGCGTTTGATTACGAGGGACGGCGATTTGTGGTCGACAAAATGGATGGTCATCGTATCGCGACCGTCCGGATCGAACCGTTGGCGACCGCCCCGGCCACGACAGTCCCGGCGGCCGCAACGTCGGCGCAGCAAGCGGGTGACTAGCGGCTCAATTGTAGAGACGGGGCTTGCCCCGTCTGAGCGCGGCACGACATCAGTCGTAAACGGGGCATCGCGTTAGCGATGCCAAGGGCCTCTGAAATCAATCGCCCCTTAAGGGCTGGAATCTATGCCGCGCTACATCATCTCGCGAGTCTTGTACACCCTGCCGGTGATCTGGCTCGTCGTCTCCACTGTTTTTCTGCTGATCCACTTTGTCCCCGGCGATCCTGTGCAGCAGATGCTGGGAGAAGGCGCAGCCGCCGGCGATATCCAGGCGGCGCGGCACGCCTACGGACTTGATGTCCCACTCGGCCAACAATATCTAAATTACTGGCGTGGCGTGCTGCACGGAGATCTCGGCAAGTCGCTGCGCTTCAATCAGGGAGTGACGAAGCTGATTGCGCAGCGCTATCCATATACTTTGCAACTCACGCTGGCGTCGTTGTTCGTGGCCATCGTGCTAGCCATTCCGGCAGGTGTCCGTTCGGCGCGACGGCGAAATCAATGGGATGATCGCGCCTTGAGCGTGGTCAGTCTATTCGGTTTGTCATTTCCGAACTTTGCGCTCGGGCCGGTGCTGATCTTGTTCTTCGCCGTCAAGCTGGGATGGCTGCCCGTCTCTGGATCAGGCACCTTCGCTCACCTCGTGCTGCCCGCCATCACCATGGGTGGAGCGCTGGCCGCGATCCTGACCCGCATGGTGCGCACCTCAATGCTCGAGGAGTTGGGGCAAGACTACATCCGCACGGCGCGCGCCAAAGGGCTGCCCGAGCACACGGTGGTGTACCGGCACGCGCTGCGCAACGCGATGATCCCGATCCTGACCGTGCTGGGGTTGCAGTTTGGAGCGCTACTGGCGGGCGCGATCGTGACCGAAACAATTTTCTCCTGGCCGGGAATTGGACGGCTGACGATTCAAGCCATCGGCAATCGCGATTACTACCTTGTTCAGGGATGTATTCTGGCGATCGGATTGACATATGTTGCCGTAAACTTCCTGACCGACCTGTTGTATTCGGCGGTGAATCCGAGGATCCGGCAATGAAGTTGGCGTGGGCCGCCAACGTGTCCATCGTTCTTCGCGAAACGGAGTTTTAATGCATTATTTCGTCGAAATTGTCGGATGGGTCGGCGCTGCGCTGATCCTGGCTGCCTATGCTCTCCTTTCATTGGGCAAGTTGCACGGACGCTCTCCCACGTACCAATGGATGAATGTGGTCGGCTCCGCGGGTTTTGTCATCAATAGCGGGTGGAACGGAGCCTATCCGTCGGCAGCACTGAACGTCGTCTGGATGGGGATTGGGGCCTACGTGCTGATGCAGAAGCGGGGCGAGACCGAAAGCTCGCCCATACATTAGCGCTTGACGTATATATACAGTTAATATATTCTGTATATACACTGAAATGAAGGAGAGCTATGGCCGCTACCATGACATCGATCCGCCTGGATACGAAATTGGCCGACGAAGCAAAGAAACTCCTGGGCGTAAAGTCCCGTACGGAAGCGGTCCACGTCGCCCTTCGCGAACTGGTTGCGCTGAAGCGCTTCAAGGCATTGATGAAGAAACAAGGAGGCAAGCTCTCATTCGCTGGTCTCGATGAGTGACCTAGTCATCTTCGATACGTCGGTTCTTGTGGATCAACTTCGCACTGACTGCCACCGGCGGCGGATCGAGACCTTGCAAGGCCTCATCCGCAATTGCGCCGTGGTCATGGCAGAACTGTGGCGCGGTGTTGTGACTCCGGCGGACCGCGAAGCTTTGCTGGCCCTTGACAGGAATCATCCCACCTTGACTCCCACAGAAAAGAACTGGCTGGATTCGGGAGAGATACTCGCGAAGATCCGCGCTGATCTCGGTTTTATGCCGCATAAACTGCGCGATCTGCATTTCGATGTGCTCATCGCCCTTACGGCGCGCTCACACGGAGCCCGCTTGATTACATCGAACCGCACCGATTTCGAAGTGATCAATCGTCATCGCAAATTCCAGCTTGAGATATGGCCTCCGGGTAACAGCCTGTAGATGTCCACTCTCGCCATCTCGCTCCCGCGCGTCGCTCGCCACAATCCACTGGCGGCTGTGGGGGCCGTGTTGGTCTGTTTCTTTGTGTTCGCAGCGATCTTCGCGCCATGGATTGCTCCGCAAGATCCTGCGCACATCGATCTGCCGAATCGTCTCCAGACGCCATCAAGCCAGCATTGGTGCGGGACCGATGAACTCGGACGCGACATACTTTCCCGCCTGATCTGGGGAGCGCGCATTTCTCTTTTTGTTGGTAGCAGCGTGGTGATCTGCTCTCTTCTGCTCGGCCTCATCATTGGCTCGCTCGCTGGATACTACGGCGGAGGCATCGACCGCTTCGTCAACGTCGTGTTGATGAATGCGTTTCTTTCATTTCCCGGCATTTTGATCGCGATCGCATTTGTTGCTTTTCGAGGCCCGGGTATTGTCAACCTTGTTCTTGCGTTATCACTCGGAGGCTGGGTCGGCTATGCTCGCCTCGTCCGTGCTCAGGTGCTGGCGGTGCGCGAACGCGAGTTTGTGGAAGCGGCCCGGGCTCTGGGAGCCGGCGATCTCCACATTATTATTCGGCACATCCTGCCGAACATTATTCAGCCTGTAATTGTGCAGGCCGCCATCGGAATGGCCGGTGCCGTCCTAGCCGAAGCGACCATGAGCTTCCTCGGCCTCGGCGTGCCGCCCCCGACCGCGAGTTGGGGATCGATGCTCAACGACGCCCGCTCGCATCTATTTGACGCTCCTCATCTTGTGCTTTTTCCAGCGGTCACGGTGATGCTCGCCGTGTTGGCGTTCAACTTTATCGGGGACGCTCTACGCGACCTACTCGATCCACGATCGCGCATCGAAGCAGGCCTGTAGCGCGGTCGCGCATATTTACCAATCCTTAACATTCAAAAAACTGAAGCCCGTGAACAGCTTTTCCGCTGCTTACTTTCCTCATTTTCCAGCGTCCAATTCAGTGACCGCAAACAGGGAACTTTCAACCGCGCCAGTTCGTATCAAAAGAAGCAAAGGCAGGGTCGTATGATTCGAGAAATGGAACTTCAATATCACGTTGAATGCTTGCAGGATGTGGCGATTGTGAACTGCTCAGGGCGCATGGTCCGCGGGTCCGCGCTCGACGAGTTGCGTCGCCGGATTGAGCAACTGGAACGCGTCCGCGTTTTGGTGCTGGATGTTTCTGAAGTCGAGCAACTGGATGCCGGCGGATTGGGAACTTTGTTGCTGATGCGCCGTTGGGCAATGCAGAAAAATGCGAAGCTGAAACTTGTAAACCCTCCACTATTCTTCCGCAGGATACTCGATGCAACCCATCTTGCCTCGGTGTTCGAGATCTCGTCCCTCCGCGACGCGATCTCGATCCTGCGGGGTAAAGAATGCACGCCGCGCTTCGCAGTCGCCTGACCCCATCAAACTTGCGGGCACGATGCTTTATAATTCGCGCCCATGCACTCCTTTGCGCGCGCAATGCGACAATGCGTTAGCTTCCAGTCTTCCTCGTCGCAAACCTCAGGGTCATCAATCCCCTCCCGATGACTCAACTCGCCCGCCAGTTACGCATTACCGACTACTTCTCCCTCGGCTGGGGCACCATGGTCGGAGTGGGCTGGCTGGTTGTCATGGACGACTGGCTGTTGCGCGGCGGACCGCTCGGCGGAATTTTAGGGTTCGCAATCGGCGGTCTTCTCCTATTGCCCATCGGGTATGTCTACGGCAAGTTGGTCATGGCCATGCCCGACGCGGCGGGCGAAGTTGCGTATACCGCGAAAGTGTTTCCGCCGCGGGTCAGTTTCTTCACTGGATGGATGATGATGCTAGCCTACTTCATCGTATGTCCATGGGAAGCGGTGGCCGTCGGCCGCATCGCTGGATACATATTTCCGGCGCTGAACTCCATCGAACTCTACCGCGTGGCGGGCAAGCCGGTTTATCTGCCACACCTCGTCATAGGACTGGGGCTCACGGCGCTGGTCACTCTGGTGAACTATCGAGGCATCCGGCTGAGTGCTATTTTTCAAAACTGGACCACTGTCGGCACGCTGGGGCTATTCGTGATCTTTGTCGCTGTAGGTGTGACGCGCGGCTCGCCGGTGAACTTTCCGCCGCTGTTCACACACACTCCTTTCATTTCGATACTTCTGGTGCTGCAAATCGTGCCGTACTACATGACCGGATTCGAATCCGTGACGAAAGCCGCTGAAGAGGCGAATCCCGAATTCCGCGCCAGAAGCTTTTCGCGCGCCATCTACGCAGCCATCATTGTCGGCGCCGTTTTCTACGTCATCGTGGTTGCGGCCGTAGGATTTGTGGCGCCGTGGCACTCTCTGACTGGCGCGCCATTCATGACTGCGGTTGCTTTCGAGCATGCGGTCGGATCGCGCTGGATCGTGAGCATCATCCTGAGCGCCGCCCTGCTTTCGCTCTTCAAGGTATTCAACGGGAACTTCGTGGCCGCCAGCCGCTTGCTCTTTGCCATGGGGCGTCGCGGCATGCTGAACTCCCATCTGGCAAAGGTGCATCCGCATAATCAGACTCCATCGGCAGCGGTCACGTGGGTGGGCATTGCCACGGCAGCGTGCATGTTTCTGGGCAGCGCAATTTTGGTCCCAATCTCCGAGGTCGGATCGGTTGCCTCTGCCAGCGGCTGGCTAGCCGTTTGCACAGCATATCTTTGGATGAAGCCATCGATGGGCGACCGTTTCGTTGCGGTGCTCGGCGGCAGCGTTGGTCTCGCCATGGTGCTGATGAAATTGTTTCCGTTCGTGCCGGGAAGCTTCTCCGGCCGAGAGTGGCTCACGCTCGGGCTATGGATTGCCCTTGGCGCGCTGCTAGGGCGCACACAGAACAATCAACTCACGACAGAGAATAATCACCAGGAAAGAAACTCATGACTTTAACTCGCCGCTTCACGCTCCCAATCGTTCTGCTGCTCACCACCTTCGCCGTCGCGGCGGACTCCACCTTCGACCTGGTCATTACCAACGGGCACATCATCGATGGTACTGGCTCTCCTTGGTATTCCGGCGATGTTGGGATCCGAGGCGGCCGCGTCGCGGCCATCGGCAATCTTTCTGCCGCTGCGCGAAAGCGAACCATCGACGCCAAGGGGAAAGTGGTGGCTCCGGGCTTCATCGACATGCTCGGCCAGTCAGAGACCACCATTCTCGTCGATCCGCGCTTGCCCTCAAAAATCTATCAGGGCATTACCACCGAAATTACCGGAGAGGGCGGGTCGGCCGCTCCGTTGAATGATGCAATCATCGCCAACGATCGGCCGGGTTACGAACACTACAAAATCTCCCCTGACTGGCGGACATTCCGCCAATATTTCGCGCGCCTGGAAAAGCAGGGCATGGGCATCAATCTCGCCAGCTACGTCGGCGCGACGCAGGTACGCCGGATGGTACTCGGCGATGCCGATGTCCAGCCAACTCCAGAGCAACTCGAAAAGATGAAAGCTCTGGTTCGCGATGCGATGCGCGACGGCGCGGTCGGAGTATCCACCTCCCTGGAATACGCGCCCGCTCCTTACGCGAAAACAGAGGAGATTATTGCGCTAGCCTCCGAGGCCGCGAAGTTCGGCGGAATCTATGCCACCCACATGCGTAGCGAGGGCGACGGCGTTCTTGAAGCGATTGACGAAGCGGTCCGTATCGGACGCGAGGCGCATATCCCAGTGGAGATCTGGCATTTCAAAGTGGCGGGAAAAGTCAATTTTGGACGCATGCCCGATCTGATCGCGCGTGTCAATCAGGCCCGTGCCGAAGGCTCTGACATCACGGCCGATACCTACGCCTATACCGCATGGTCGAACAGCATGTCGGCTTTTGTTCCTCCCTGGGCGCACGACGGCGGTGATGCCAAGTTGATCGAGCGTCTTAAAGACCCCGCTACACGCGCCCGCATTCGCAAGGACATGCAGACACACTCCAAAGACTGGGACAACGAGTGGGACGAGATCACCGGCCCCCAGGATGTGATGATTACCGATGTCTTGAATCCCGATCTGAAGAAGTTTCAAGGCAAGCGTTTAACCGAAGTCGCGACCGCTCTCAACGAAGATCCAATGGACGCTCTCTTCGACATCTTGATTCAGGACAAAGCCTATACGTATTGCGCGGTCTTCGGAATGTCAGAGCCGGACGTTGCGCTAGCGCTTCAGCAACCCTGGGTCTCTGTGGATAACGATTCTTCCGGCACCTCACCCGAAGGCATACTCGGAGAAGAGCATCCGCATCCGCGTGCTTATGGAACTTTCCCGCGTGTTCTGCGCAAATATGTTCGCGAAGAAAAGAAATTGACCCTCGAAGACGCCATTCGCAAGTTGTCAGCGCTGCCCGCACAGCGTATGCGGCTGACAGATCGCGGCGTCTTGAAGCAGGGTATGTGGGCCGATGTGGTTGTGTTCGATCAGGAAACCGTGCGTGACGTTGCAACCTACGACAGCCCCAATCACTTGTCAGAGGGAATGGAATATGTGCTCGTCAACGGAACTCCGGTGATTGAGAACGGCAAAATGACAGGAGCGCTACCGGGGAAAGTGTTACGCGGAGCGGGGTACGAACCGTAGCTGATGCTAAGGCTTAACGATCTTCAACTCCGCTTCTGACCGCACCGCCTCGGTTCGCGAGATCGGCGCCACGCGCGGCTTTGCCAACGTACCGGTCAGGCTCCATGCTCGATTGTCGGTGCGCTTGAGAACAAAGTCGAAGCCGCTGGCGGCGGACGCCGTTCCACTCACCATATATAGGCCATCGCGCGATTCGAGTTTGCCCTCGAAAAGCTTCCACACGCTTTTGTCGAGCCGCAAATCTCCGGCCAGGCGATGGACTGGCAAAGGTCCAACCGTGCCCGGTAATTCGATGTGGGCTAGACTTCCATTTCGCATGACAAATTGCAGGCTGCCGGTTGAAGTTGAGAGCAATTCCTTAAAACTGTTCCCCGAGCCCTGCCATTCAAACTTGGCGTCGGCCGTGCCAGAAATCCAGGTTTCGTTCATCAAAGTGCCAACCTGCTCGAGCGCCACATTCTGCAAGGTGCCGGTCCCGCGGTAGCGGACACCTGGCGCCGCTGCAACGTGCGACGCTTCGTTGCTCTGAGTTGGAACCTCGATCATCCAATTGCCCTGGTGCGTGCCCTTTAACAGCAGGGCGCGCAAGGACGTCAGTGCGACTTTCCCGCGATCGACGTCTACTTCGGCGGTCAACTGGGTAGCTATCACTCTCTTCACACCGAACCGGCCAACGTGGAGGTTTCCGTGCGCCCTCATTGCAAGCAACGGCGATGCGCCGTGCGGTTCGTTGGAATTCAGAATGCGGTACCAGGGCCGTTTCATGGATTGCGGTGTGAACCACTGCGCGAGATCGTCGGTCGAAAACTGATCGGCCGAGAGGTCGAATTGCAAGGCACAGACTAAGGCAGTCCCGGAAGCGTCGCAGTGGCGCGAACGGGTGACGCTACCGCTCCAATGTGTACTCCCGGTGCGGGCAGAGATCTTCTGGAATGCCACCGCATCAGGAGTGAGAGAGACACTCGCCGTGTCAATCTCAATCGGTGTATTCAGACCGTGCATCTCGCCGCGTACGCTGCGCAGTTGCGCGGTTCCCAGCGTCGTGAACGGCGCAAAGCTTTGCCACGGGCCGGAGATGCTTACGTCCAACTTAGCTGACCCTTCCGCTGCCGGACGTGTTACCGGCAAGCCAAGAACATCCTCGATGCGAAAAAGATCGATCAGTTCCGTGTCGCCGCGCAAATTGAAACGATAACCCGCAGAGGAAAGCCATCCCCCGGCGTTTAACGGCGCCGAGCCTCCCAGCGTCATCGTAGCCGGCCCAATTTGCAGGTGCGGTTCGGTAGAATGCTCCTCTTTATCGGATGACTTCAGATGACCCCGCTTCGCGATTGGCGGATCTCCAGCGAATAACTGAAGTGGGATGGTACCGAAGGCGATCTCATTTTTCCCAGTGCCTGAGCTTCCGACCAGCAGGCGCGCGTTGGTCACGGCGCCGGTACCGCTCCATTGAGCTAATCCGCGTTGCTCGTCTCCCGGGGGGTTGACACTGCCGGTAGCGTGGAATTCAGCGCTTAGTAATCCGTTTGCTGTGAGATTGCTTGAGATTTGGCTTTTCGCCTGACGGAGTATTCGAATCATCGATGCTATGGGTATTTTCTCGGCATTTAGCCTGAGGTCATAGCTAGGCGACTCGTTGAGCGCGGTCAAGTTGCCGTACAGTCGCGCGTCGCCACCACTCACGGGAGATTCGCAAAGCAGATTGGTGAGGGTTCCGGCGACTGCGCTATATTGGGCCACGCAACCGGTGGCCAGGAGCACGTTCTCGCTCTCGGGAATGTCATAACGATGAAAATCATTGACCACTGTTTGGCTTTCGATGCGCAGCGCTTCCGGAGTCCCGGATAATTTCGCGGTAACGGTAACTCCGCCGCGCCATCCTCGATCTCTTCCACTAAGCAATTTGGTGATCTGCCCGAGTTGTCCCTTTTCCCATTGCGCGGTAATCTGCAGCGGAGTGAGGCGCAGGCTTGCAGCGCGCTGCCATGTGGCGTCGATCTGAAGCACGCCAGTGTCGGTTAGATTGAAGTCCGTGCGCACCGGAGCGGCCTTGATGCGTGCGCCCCAGGAATTCTCCGACCCTTGCCAAAGCGTCACGTCCGCGTCGATCAGCGCGTAGGACTTCTTCGTCTGCCCGATCTTGAAGTTGATTCTGGCGTTGCTCGCCTCGAGATAGGGGAAAGCCGGGCGTCGCTCGTAAGCTGGTTTCGCCGTAGGAGCCGCCGGAATTTGCGCATTGCGCTCGATCAAGGTGGCCAGGTTCCAGCGGCCTTCGCTATTGCGCACAAGATTGATACTGGGCTCGGTGGCGCTCAAAGTTGCAATCTCCAAACGCCCGCGGAGAAGGGAACGAAACCGGATCGCCGCTGACACTTCCTGTGCGCGGATCATCGGCTCGGCGCTGAATGCGGGGTCGTCGTTGATGACCAAGCCCTCAAGATCGAATCCCGGGCGCGGCAAAACGCGCAGGCGTACGTTATCGATGGTGACGGTTCGTCCGAGAGCGCTGCCGATCGAGCCCGCAATCCGGTTTCGTAGCCCGTATACGCCCGGCCGCCAGACAAAAAGGATGAACAGGAGAGCCGCAACCGCAGCCAGTCCACGTTTGGACCGAAGAAATTTCACTTCACGATCCTGAGGGTTCGCGACCAGCGGGTCTGATCGAAGAAGTGTAAAACAATATGAGCCAGAAATCCGATTCGGTCGCCCGCATCGCGCATCAGATATTGATCGGGAGGAGTGATGAATGACCAGTAGATAAACAAAGGCCGACCGATGATGTTCTTTCGCGGAATGAAGCCCCAGTATCGGCTGTCATAACTCACATCGCGATTATCGCCCATGGCAAAGTAGCTATCGGGAGCGACGATTAGCTCTCCACCCTCCAGATGCGAAGGCAGTTCCTGCGCCCATTGTTCATCTTTCACCCCATACATTTCCGTGGGCGGCAGGGATGGGAAGTTGTCGCGGTAAGGATTGTAGTCCCCCGATTTATGCAGAGCGTAAGGCTCGTCCAGTTTCTGGCCGTTGCGGTAGACGACGCCGTCGTGCAGATGAATGTGGTCGCCTGGTATGCCGATGATCCGCTTTACGACGAACAATCCCTGCTGCTCCGGGGAGAGAAATACAACGATGTCATTGCGGCGGATTTCGCGATACGGCATCAGCGGTCCCATCCACCGTGAAGGCGGCGCAAATTGTTCACGGTTTACGAATACGTGATCGCCGATGAGCAGCGTGTCTTCCATCGAACTGGAAGGAATCTCGAAATTCTGCAGGACGAACGTCATGATGAACAGAACGATGACGAGGACTTCCGCTAACGAGGCGAGGAATTCAGCCGGCGTCTCGCGCGGCACCGCGTCAACGGCTTGTTCTTCTTTTTTCGAGGTTGTCGTCACTTTTCGTATTCTCGGAGACGTGCTTGTTCAGCTTGGCAGCACCAAGGCTGGAACTTCTAAAAGCTGGTTAACGCACCAGTCTCATGGTCCGTGACCAGCGCGTTTCACCAAAGAAATGCAGCACGGTGTGCGCCATGAAGCTGAGCCGGTCACTCCAGTCGTTCATCTCGTATTGATCGGCGGGAGTTTCGAACGACCAGTAAATGAACATGGGCCGTCCGATCAGATTGGCCTGCGGAACAAAGCCCCAGAAGCGGCTGTCATAGCTCACTTCACGGTTGTCGCCCATGGCGAAGTAGCTGTTCGGAGGCACGACGATGTCATCTCCCACGATGTGCGAGGGCAATTCCTGCGCCCATTTTTCATTCCGCACTCCATACATCTCCGACGGCGCAACCGCTGGGAAATTATCAGTGTAGGGACTGTGCTCTCGTTTGTGCCGGATGTACGGCTCATCGAGTTTGACGCCGTTGCGATAGACAACGTCATCGCGCAAATGGATGCGGTCGCCCGGAACGCCGATAATTCTCTTTACGAGGAATAAACCAGGCTGCTCGGGCGACATAAAAACAGCAATCTCATCGCGATGGACTTCACGGTAAGGCATCAGCCGTTTTACCCAGGTTGTGGGGTCGGCGAACAATTCACGATTCACGAACAAGTGATCGCCGATAAGCAGGGTGTCTTCCATGGACGACGAGGGAATTGCGAACGCCTGCAACACAAACGTAATGATGAAAAGCCCGGTAACCAGCACTTCCGCCAGTGACGCCAGAAACTCCACGGTTGTCTCGCTAGGCTTCTCGTCCACCACGACTTCCTGTTTTTCTTTCTTGGGCACGTTTGGTATCCGTTTAAGAAGATTTTTCCAGCAAACCTCAACTATAGCTCAGCGAACCAGCCGGAAAGTCCGTTCCCATCGCGTGATCTGGAATAGGTGCGTGATCGCGTAGGCAAGGTGGAAAATTCTATCACCCACCGAGGGTGAGCCGGGCAGGTCATTGCTCATATTGCCTGACGACCAGTAGATCAAAAGCGGCCGTCCGACAATATTCTCACGGGGCACAAATCCCCAGTACCGGCTGTCCTGGCTGTCATCGCGATTGTCGCCTAAAACAAAATAGTAGCCCTCGGGAATGATCAACTGGTGATCCTCAACCAGTTTCGGCATTTCCTTCCACCATCGGGCATCGACGCCGTAGTCGGGAGCATCTGTGCGGGGAAAGTCATCGCGATAGAAATTGCGCATGTTCGTAACATACTGCGCATAGGGTTCCTGCAAGGCCGCGCCGTTGACGAAGACCTTCTTATTCACCAGCCGCAATCTGTCCCCGGGCACAGCCACCACGCGCTTGACGAAGTCCTGGGCGGGATTCACGGGATAATGGAACACGATGACATCCTGCCGCCGTATCTTGCGATAGGGCATCAGACGATTCCAACCAGCGTTGCCGCCATAACAGAACTTATCGACCAGCAGATAGTCACCCACCAGCAGCGTCGATTCCATGGACTCCGACGGAATGGTGAATGCCTGTACGAGAAAGGTCACCACGAAAACAGCGATTACAATCGTGCCCGCAATTGATTGAACGGTAGCCGGCCAATCGCCCGCGGCGATATTTTCGCTCCACGAGGTCAACTGGGCGCTCCGTGGTTCTTGTCATGGTTCAATAGGCTTGCTCCCGGCAGTGTCGCAAGATGCTCCAGCACCTGGCGGGCCGCTTCCTGCTCGGCCCGTTTCTTGGTAGCGCCTTGTGCTCGCCCCACGAATTCCCCATTTTCAGGCGCCGGCAATCGCACTTCGACCGTGAATGTCTTCTTGTGTTCCGGGCCCTCTTCCTTCACCAGAACATAAATCGGTTGCGGTCCTCCGCGAGCCTGCAGCGCCTCTTGTAATGCGGACTTGAAATCCATCACCGGGATGGCGCTCGTTTCCAGCTTCATGTGTGCCAATTCCGGTTCCACGATCACGCTCACGATGAAGTCTCGCGCCACCGCCCATCCGCCGTCGATGTAGAGTGCTGCCAGGATAGCTTCTAAAGCGTCAACCAGGAGGCTCGCTTTGGTGCGGCCGCCGCTCTTTTCTTCTCCCCGGCCGAGATGCATGTAATGACCGATCTCAAGCTGTTCCGCGACCCGCAGCAGATGCCGTTGTCCGACCAGGTGTGCGCGCAACTTGGAAAGGTGCCCCTCTCGAAATCCCGGAAATCTGTGGAACAAGGTCTCGCTGGTGACCAGCCCAAGCACGGCATCCCCCAGAAATTCCAGATTTTCATTATCTCCGGTGGATACGCCCCCGCCTGCTCCCAAGGCCTCCACCTCGCGGGCTTGCGAGCTGTGGGTGAGGGCCTGCTCGAGCAGGTCGCGGCGCTGGAAGTGATAACCCAGGCTTGCTTCCAGCGTCATGATGTCACGTGACTTCATTTCGTAGAGACGCAGCTTGCCGCGTCTGAGGCTCGCCGCGGCGGAGACGAGGGCAGCCCCGTCTCCACGCGAGTGCGGCTAGTTCTTTGGAGGAGTCTGCGCTGTTGCCGGTGCCGTGCCGCCAGTCAGCTGCTGCAGACGGTCACGTTCGCGCCGCGCTGGAGTTCCAATCACCGTATTATCCTGTGTCATTTCCACGGCGCGGCTCGCAACTTTGAGCGCCTCCGGATATTTCTGTTCCTTATCGAGCGTCAGCGCGAGACGGAGAATCACGACCGGATCGGGATTGCTGGGGTACGCATCAATCGACTTCTGCAGGTTGTCCTGCGCCACCGGAAAGTTCTCTTTCTTGAACTCAATCGTGCCGATCACCGAGTATGCGTTCGACCGCAGCAGCGCTTTGTAAGAATCGATCTTGTCCTGTGGCGTGCCCGCAGGAACCTGGATATCGGTATCGACAGTCGTAGTGGCTTTCTGTGCCATGGCGATGGCTTCCGCATAACGCTGGTCCTTGTCGATATCTGTGTCGTGCGTCCTTTCGGCGATGACTTCAGCCACCGTAACCAGAGCCTCGGGATCGTCTCCGTCGAAGCCGATTACCTTGCGGCCCATTGCTTCCGTCTTCTCGGCGTTGTTCGCATTCTGATAAAGGCGCATCGCATTCTTGTAGAGAAGCACGCGAAGTTCGCTATCTGGGAACTTGGTCGCGAAGTCGTCCGACGCCTTTTCCAGACTCGCTGCGTCGGTGCTTGCTGCCGCCGCCTTGTAGGCGTCAAACTCGGGTTGGGTTTTCGCTTGCGGTGGACGCTTGGCAGCTGGCGCTGCGGCTCCTGCTGCAGGCGTCGCGGCTCCCGCAGCGGGCGGAGTCTGTTGCGCTGGTTGTCCGCTGGTCTGGGCGCCTGCCCACACCGCGAAACTCAGTATTCCCACAATGAGTGCTGCTCGCTTCATACTGTCTCCATCCTGCAAAATTTCAAACCTAAGACTGTGCGGAACATCTGCCTTGCCCGAGACCCATGGTTATTCAGGCTGCTTGGCAACCGGAGGTTCATAAGGCTGATCCAGCCCGCGTTGCGCCGCCAGTTTCGCCTCCGGAAGTGTCGCGCCGGCCTTGTCTGCGGTGTTCATCGCGGCGCGATACTGATCCAGCGCGGCAAAGCGATCTTCCTTCAAATCGTAAATACGGCCCAGGTAAATATGCGACCACGCGATCACCTTCGGTTCACGGGCCGTTTGCAAGGCTTGTTCAAAGTATTTTCGTGCTCCGTCCATGTCGCGATTTACGGTGGCGACTTGCGCCAGAATGAAGAGCGCGCGTCCCGAATCCTCTTCCTGATCATCCAGCGCCTGTTGTGCGAGTTTCTGGGCCGTCTCCGGATCACCCGCTGCCAGCCGTCGCTCCGCATTCAGGAGCAGATGCTTGGTGGGGCGCCCCGCGAGGTGCAGCAGTTCTGGAGCGGCCTCGCTCGAGTACTGAATTGAAGATGCGCGCTTCGTTTCCTTGCCGATCTCAATCGAGCCTACCATGTCCGGATAGGCGTTCCGCATGCCCGACGGATCCTTTTCGAACCTGCCCAAGGCGTCGTAGAAATAACGCGTAAGCACAAACCCTTCTTTATCGTCTTCTTCCATGGTTCGCGACCGCTCGGCGTCGGTGGCCTTGGTCGACCGCTCTTCAATCGCCCGAATCAGGCATTCGGTCACCAGCAGGGAGATATTGCTTTTGAAAGCTTCGTCCATCGGAGCTTCCTTCACGTCCTGAAGCAACGGTTCCAGCCGCTTGAATGATCCGCCATTTTTGAGCGCCAGAGGATCCAGAAGGTAGTGCAAGTAGGTATGCCGTATCTGCTGCATCTTGATCGCGGTCCCCGTTGTCGGCGAAATCACGACATAATAATCAGCGGCGTAATTCCGCGCATTCGTTTGTCCCGGCGCGCCCATTGCATCCAGATAGACCGTGAATTGCCGTCCCAAGTATCCCGCCGACGGCATCTTCAGATAGATCTCGGTGTCGAAAGTCATCTTCGCCAGGGGATCATGATAGATCTCAGTCAGTTCGGTGTATCGTGCGCGATGCTTTTCCCAGATCGCGTGCAATCCGATTTTTTCGTAGAAGGCCTGCACCAACGGCAGCAAACCAGCCACGGCCTGTGCGTCAGGGGGAAGTTCCGCTTCCTTCACTTTAAGCGCGAAAGTAGGAGGCTCCCCCATATAGAGGGCCAAGGATACATACTGCGATAAAGCGCGTGAAGCATCGGGCACGTCATGCTGCCGGTAGAACTGGCACATCGGGGCGATCACATCCTGCGATCCGGCGGTATCGGTGACAACCTTGGCGACCTCAGCCCGGATCTGCGATCGCAGCGGGTCGGAGGTGTTTAATTCCTGGTCGTAGCCGCACGTGTTGATAGCCGTCAGCACGGTGAACAGCGTCTCGTTCGTCTCCAGAGCCACCTGTGGACGGTTCTGGGCCGCACCGGTTGTCGCGAGCAGAACAATCCCTGCGCTCACGGCAAGTATCAGTCGCACGCTTTGTCCCAGAATTATCCTCCCGACGGCAGGCATAGACGGATAGAAGTAGTGTACGAACTGGTTTATGAGCGGTCAAACCGGGAAATGCCCAGTCGGGAGCAAACCCTGCAACTGGGAGTTGCGAGGCCGTTAGCCCTTAACGCTGATCTTCGAAAATGAAAGCACCGCCGTCCCGGCGATTGGGCGTCCCATCGAGAGCGCTGGGTGGAACGTGGTGAAGATCAGGAGATTCTTCAGTTGCGGCAGTACCGCCTGCGCATCATCCGGCTGCGACAGGATGCGATAGTCTTCGACCCGGCCATTTGCATCAACGTAAGCTTCAATCACTACCGCGTCATCGCCCATGTTGCCCAGCGACGTGCCGAATGCCGACTGCTCAAGCTGCGGACCGGTATAGAGCATCAGTGGAACATCTCCGCTGCTGGCTCGCAGTTCCGCCGGCAAAGCGAAGAAGCCCAGCAGGAGTCCGAAGAACAGTACCGCGCTGACCAATCCAGCCGTGGCCGGAACCATGAACGCATTCAAAGAATTTTGCAGCCGCACCAGCGCACCTTCATACGGACGGCGCTTTTGCGCAGCCTCGCGTGAAATTGCCACACGCAACTTCAAAGCCAGGTCGGGCGGCGCCTTCTTCGGCCCGATACTGGCCAACAACCGCTGTGTGCTTCGCATCGCTGTGAACTCGTGCGCGCAATTGGCACACTGCGCCACATGGCGCGTAATTACGCGCATCTCAGATCCACTGACCCGGCCGTCGAGATACGGGGAGAACAGCTGCTTGACGGCAGCGCAGTTCAACCCATCGCTCTTGATCTCGAAGTTCATGGTGTCACCTCAACCTCTCTCCCACCACGAGCACGTTCTCGCGAATTCTGGATGGTGCCCCGCTGCCGGTCGTCGCCGGCTTCGACCGGAGCAATCAGCCCCAGCTCAGGACCCACCTCTCGCACGTAACTGATCAGCTTCTTGCGCAACGCGTCGCGCCCTCGCGTAATGCGCGATTTCACAGTTCCCAGCGAAATCGCCAGCACCTCGGCAATCTCTTCGTACGACATTTCTTCCAGATCGCGCAAGATCAGCGCCGTCCGGTAAGGCTCGGGCACTTGTTGCAGCGCCTGCTCCACTGCCGCCTGCACTTCCGTGTGCGCGAACTTTTCAAACGGAGACTCGCCCGGATCCACCAGCCTGTCGTCTCCCGAAAATTCGTATTCGCCCGCTCCGATTGGATCAATCGGCGTTTCCTGCGCTTTGTGTCGGAACCACCACCGCCGCCGGTTGGCCGCCTCGTGCAGCGCAATCCGGTAAATCCATGTCTTCAGGCTGGATTCACCATGAAAATGGTTCATGCCGCGAAAGACTTTGAGGAACACGTCCTGCGTAGTATCGGCCGCATCCGAGGGGTCGTTCACGATGCGATAGATGAGGCTATAGATGGGCTGATGAAACTGGCCGATCAGCCAGGAGTAGGCCTCTTCCGAACCGGCCTTCAATTCCGCGATGACGGCCGATTCTTCGCTACGAACTGCGGTCCTCGCTCCGATAGCGCTGGCAAAGTCGCCCAATGTGGTAACTCCCGCCATGGTGGCGTTCCCTCAATTCTAAGTCACATCGGCCCTGGGCGGGAACCTAATTGTTTGGGGAAAAGCAGTCCCCAGAGAGCCTTCCCGCTTAATAACTTAGACTCCGGAGGACACTGGGGAGTTCCCGGCGGAAGTGCAGCGTTTGCAATAGGTAATGAGGATGGGAAGCGCTGGACGGGATTGTGGGCCGCTGAGCCTCGCGCACTTGCGACGCGATGAGGCTCAACGGCCCAATCTGTAATGACCGCTAGGAGGCCTGTTTGATCTTTACCGTGCCTCCTCCACCAATAAGAATAGGGCTGGGACCGACAGTGTACCCGTAAGGATTGACTGGGGAGATCGTCGTATAGGCCTTGGTCATGGGGTTGGTCAAAGGGTAGATAGTGGACAGCCCCGTGAACGGGTTGCCATTCGAGGTGTTCCATGTAATGGAATGGTTTACGCCATCGATGGAGTAGAACTCGGCCGAGCCTTGAAGCGGAACGGCTATCACCTGTGGGGTGCAGGTCGTGCCGCTGACGGTTATATAGAGAGGTCCGTTTCCCACCTGAACGGCATAGACATCGCCGACTACCGCACCCGCCACCTGCACCGTATAGTTGACGCTTCCGTTGGCGGCTTGAGGGGTCACGGGTCCCGTGCTTTGTCCCGGAGAGAGCGTGACGTTGTTGAACAGTACCGGGCCGGGAGGGTTCGAGACTCCGGGCGGATTCGCGGCAAATACGAGTTGGATCGACGCGCTTGAACTCGGTGAGTTGCCAAAAACGATGTAATCCGTCGCCAACATCTTTATCGCTGGACCGACGACGGTCAAGACATTGTTGACGTATTCGAAAGTGACCGTGTGTGTAGCGGCCTCTGCTTGGGGAAAAATGTCACGTGCTGTAGCCATGGCTGGCTCCTTTTGACTGAATTTTGGTTACTTCCCACTTGGCCGAAATCTGGGATCGGCTAGTAAACCTTGCAAATCTGGAACGCCCTTGAGGGTTGCGATGCTGTTGCCTTTTTGCAAGCTCTTTTCTATGTTCTGCAAGGCCTGGTCGCGATCGCCCAGGTCTTCGTACGCTTCGCCAACTGCCTCAAGCACGTTGGCGTCGTCAGGCGCGAGAACGAGTGCAGATTGTATGTGAGAAATGGCCTTTTCGCGCATCTTTTTCTTTGCATAGAGAAGACCTAGGTCGGCTTGCACAACGGGGTCGCGCGGTGAGGTTTGAGCGGCCTGTTCCAGCAACTCCAGTTCCCGATCCCATGCTTTCGCCGCTTTGTCCTTATCCTTTAGGCCTTCATAGGTAATGGCCAGGTTCCCCCATACCAGGAAGTCTTTGTCATTTAACTTCAAGGCTTTCTGGACAGCTTCCGCAGCTTCACTGAACTTCTGTTCTTGGATATAGAGATAGCCCAGGTTCGCGTATGCCGGATAACTTGGATCGAGCGCGATCGATTTCCGTAGAGCTTTTTCGGCGTCTGGATAGAATTTTGGATCACCCTTGTCCGTATATGCTGCACCCAGGTTTAGATAGAGTGCGCCGTTGTCTGGAGTAAGTTGGATCGCGTGCTGATATTGCGTAATGGCCTCATCGTAGCGCTGGTGTTCGTCGAGAAAGTTGGCAAGGGAGTTGTAGCCGCTCCAAAAATCGGGCCGGAGAGCGATCGCCTTGCGATATGCTGCTTCGGCATCTGCTGTCCGGCCCGCGCTTTCGTAGGAGTTGGCCAATCCCATCTGAGCGTCAGCGCTGCGAGGGTCAAGCTGCAATGCACGCTGGTATTCCTGCAGGGCTAAGTCATATTTCCCGGCCGCATGGTGAAGATTGCCCAGCGTCACATAAACCGCGGGTAGGCGGTCATCCAGCTGTTGCGCCTTCTGGCAGTTCGCCAGGGCTTCGTCAATCCACTTCGTATTCTTGTCGAGTTGGTACTTCAGACGGTACGCTTCGCCCAACTGTGCATAGCCCAGCGCAAACTTCGGGTCGGCCTTCACGGCGTCGTTGAGCGCCACGATGGCCTGGTCGAGATTGCCCGCTTTGTCATAACGTTGCGTGAGCCCAAGTGCCTTCAGGTACAGCTCGTACGCTCCAGCGTTGACCGGCCCGCCGGTGGCGCGCAGTGTCTCGGGGTTCCCTTCAATGCGCAGCAGCTTGGCGATACGCGCCACCGCCTCATCTTCGAGAGTCGAGAAGTCCTGGTCTGCTAGCGGCACAGATCCGATCTGGCGCATGTTTTTTGTCTTTACCAGATTGACCGTCATGTGGATCGTCTGCCCATCGCGCTGCAGCGTGCCTTCGACCACCATGGTTGCTCCCAGGTCGCGCAGCGCCGAAGCCGCGTCGATAATTTTGCGGCGGCGCACTTCGCTTGCCGGCACCACCCACAACGACTGCTTGTCGCTCTCAAGATTGGTCAGCTTGCCGGAGAGACTGTCCATCAGTCCGTCGGAAATGGCGGCGTTCGCCGGATCATTCCCCACATTTTCAAACGGCAGGACAGCGATGTGCTCTTCATGACTCCCAAACAATTCCGACAAACGGTCGCGCACCGGAGGCAGGAATGACAGCACCGCCAATATCACCGCGACCACGCTCGCGCCGATCGCCCAGCGCGCCCACTTCGAAGCTGGAGCGACCGGTACTCCCCACACCGGGCGCGACGCCTGTTCAATCTGCTTGCGGAGGTCCGATGCGGTCAAAGTTGATGGCTTCCTGACGGCGCGCGTGATGGGCCGGCTAATGGGGCGAGACGATGAGCCGCTTGAAGCTTGCGGAGGAGGATCGAGATGCACCCGAACTTCTTTCAGATCGTCGACCATCTCGCGGCAAGTCTGGTAGCGCGTCTCCGGCTCCTTCGACAGTGAGCGGTAGATCACGCGCAGGAGATCGAGCGGCAGATCATCCATCGGAGCCGGCGGATCGTTGAGAATCGCATAGATCGTCGCTGCCGGCGTCTCGCGCTGAAACGGATTCTTGCCCGTGACCATCTCGGCCAGTACGATTCCCGTCGACCAGATGTCGGTGCGCTGATCCACAAACTTGCCGACCGTCTGCTCCGGCGACATGTAACCGATTGTCCCCGCGGTGCTGATGCTCTGCGTGCTGCCCGTTCCAGACGCCAGCCGAGCCAGTCCGAAGTCGACGATCTTTGCGACGCCGCTTTGCGTCAGAATGACGTTCGATGGCTTGATGTCGCGGTGCACGACGGTTCCCGCATGTGCAGCCGCGAGGCCGTCTCCCATCTGGATGGCGATGTCGACCGCATCAGCCAGAGCAAGTGGCCCGCGGCGAATCTTATTCGCGAGCGTCTCCCCTGCGTAATACGCCATCACGATGAAGAAGCGGTGATCGACTTCCTCGAGTCCGTGAATCACTCCGATGTTGGGATGATCGAGCGACGACGAGAAGCGAGCTTCACGCAGAAAGCGTTCTTTTTCTTCGGGGTTGGAGATGAGATGTTCAGGAAGGAATTTAAGCGCGACCGTGCGTTCCAGTTTCGTGTCGAGCGCGCGATAAACCACGCCCATACCCCCGGCTCCGGCCAGGCCGAGGATTTTGTACTTGCCAACGACGTCTCCCGCGGACAAAGTGGCGGTCGAGTCAGACACCGAGCGTCCCCCACTGGGGAGTTACCCCAACGCGCAGCAATTTTGTGGCGCCGATCTGAACGACGTCGGCGCTTCGCCAGAATGATACGCTACCGCATTTTTCAGGGACAAGTAAGTGGCACGAAAGTGGACTAGTACGTGCGAACAAGCAAAGCCGACTCTCCGCGCGAGCGCTTCTTACTTCGCTGGCGGTGTGGTCGGCGGTGGAGTATCGGTGGTCGGTTTCGGCTTCGTGACTTTCTTCTTTACCGGCTTCTTCGGAGGCTCGGTGTCGTCGACGACAATCTTCTTCGGCGGCGGCGGGGGAGCCGCAGTCAGCGTCTTGACTTGTGTACGGAGGCGTGTCAGTTCATCTTCTTTACTGCTTGCCAATTTCTGCATCCGCTCGGCAAAGGCGCGGCGCGCATTCTTGAGTCCGTTCAGATCATTGTCCAGACTCTGAAACTCATCTTTTGATCCGAAGGCTCCCGCCGCTTCGGCCACTGATCCGAAAACATCATAGAGCGCGTCGAGATTGCGGTAGAGTTTGAAACTTGCCGCCAGATCTTCCGGTGAATTGTTCAGTTGCGTGATCGTTTCCGGCAGAGACGACTGCAGGTTGCGCTGGATGGATTCCACATCTGCCAGCGTTTGCTTCTTCGTGCCGCCATCGGTCTTCCATCGCTCGATGCGCATTTTCTGCAAATCGCCTTGAATATTTTGCGAGGTCTGTTGCAGTTGCGAAAGAATTCCGTTCAGTTCGCTGACCGACGCATACGCTACCGGAGGCTGTGTCGCGGGCGCCACGCCAGCCGTGTCTTGCGCACACCCGATTGCGGGCAAGAGTATCGCAGAGAAATAAAAAAGCTTTCGAACCAAGACATTGTGCGGGATCAACATGGGGCTCCAGTTGTGTCCTTCAATTTGGCCATCCATATCCTATTTGACGTTGACCATCCGAGTCGAGTTTGACGGCAAGCCCAAGCTAAGCGAGAATTGAAAGGTAGCAAGAACCCCCGCAACAAAGTGGGCCTGTGGCGCAGCTGGGAGCGCGCTTCCATGGCATGGAAGAGGTCGTCGGTTCGATCCCGACCAGGTCCACCAAAAAACTCCCCACTAGAATTAAGTCCGCGATCTCCCGAAACCGTAGATTACTCCGGCTTCTGAAGCGGTTGCTCTCGGCGTGATTCGCTTCGTGTACTATTCCGGGTTGAGTTTCGGGTAGAAGAACTTTGGGAGGGGAAACATGACTACGCGACGTGACTTCCTGCATACCGCCGGCGTGATTGGAGTTGGTCTGATTGCCAGTGAGTTGGTTGGAGGCAGTGAAGCGAGCGCGGCGACCGGCGCCTCTTCGATCGTGATGATGGATGGATTGGAGTTGTCTAAAGCCATTCACTCGAAGACTGTTTCCTGCCGCGAAGTGATGACCGCCCATCTCGATCACATTGCGCGGATCAATCCCAAAGTAAACGCGATCGTGTCGCTGCAGGATCCCAGCGAACTTCTCAAGCAAGCCGACGAGCGCGACGCGCAGCTGGCGCGCGGCGAGTCGAAGGGATGGATGCACGGCTTTCCTCATGCCGCAAAAGATCTGGCGTCGACAAAGGGAATCAGAACAAGCCACGGCTCGCCGCTCGCCGATGGTGTACCCGACCACGACGCGATTTTCGTAGAGCGTCTCCGCAAGGCTGGCGTGATTCTGATCGGAAAAACGAATGTTCCGGAATTTGGCCTGGGCTCGCAGAGTTACAACTCGATTTTCGGCGTGACGCGCAACGCCTATGTGCAATCGAAGACGGCTGGAGGCAGCAGCGGTGGAGCGGCGTCATCGCTGGCGCTGCGCATGTTGCCCCTAGCCGATGGCAGCGATTTTATGGGATCACTGCGCAATCCGGCGGCGTTCAACAACGTCGTTGGATTTCGTCCGTCGTTTGGTCGCGTTCCCTCGGGGCCGGGCGGCGAAGCTTATCTGGCGGAGCCGAGTACGTCCGGGCCAATGGGCCGCAGCGTACGCGATGTGGCCATGCTGCTGTCGGTAATGGCGGGTCCGGATGACCGCGCGCCGCTTTCCATCGAACAGGACCCGGCAATGTTCACGCGTCCACTGGAACGTGATTTCCACGGCACACGGCTGGGGTGGCTCGGCGATCTCAACGGGCGGCTGCAGTTCGAACCCGGCATTCTCGATTTGTGCAAACAGTCTTTCAAGGCTTTTGAATCGTTTGGTTGCACCATCGAGGAGGCGCGGCCGGAGTATTCCATGGAGCGGCTCTGGCAAACGCTGCTGACCATTCGCCACTGGCTGAATGCAGCAGAACTAGGCGCGTTCTATGCCGATCCGGTAAAGCGCGCCAAGTTGAAGCCCGAGGCACAGTGGGAAGTCGAGGGCGGACTCACGCTCACCGGCACTGACGTGGCGAAAGCCTTCGCTGCGCGGACGGAATGGTATCAGGCGATAGAAAAACTCTTTACGCATTTCGACTACCTGCTGATTCCCAGCGCGCAAGTGTTTCCATTCGATGCCGAGGTGCATTGGCCGAAATCGATCAACGGCGTTGCCATGGATACCTATCATCGCTGGATGGAAGTAATGGTGCCCGGGACGTTGCTGGATTGTCCGGTGATTGGCATGCCGGTGGGTTTCAACGCCCAGGGGTTGCCGATGGGAATGCAGATCATCGGAAAAAATCACGCCGACTTTGCAGTGCTCCAGATTGCATACGCGTACGAGCAGGCGACGCAGTGGGCGCAGAAGAAATTGCCGCCGCTGTTGTCGGTTTGATCGACTTCCAAGACTCGTGCCCTTGTTGGTTGTGTTCGTGAGTTGCGTGGCGCGGCTGCAATAAGAAGAGCACGTACTATAATGTCGCAACGCGATGGCGCTCTCCTCTGGCACGAAGCTCGGGCCCTATGAAATCCAATCTCCGCTGGGTGCCGGCGGAATGGGCGAAGTGTACCGTGCGCGCGACACTCGCCTCGATCGTACCGTCGCAGTCAAGATTCTCCCCACTCATCTTTCCGACAATCCCGAGGCCAAGCAGCGCTTCGAGCGGGAAGCGCGGGCCATCTCCTCCTTGAATCATCCCAACATTTGTACGCTGCACGATGTGGGCAGCCAGGATGGCACCTCGTACCTGGTGATGGAGTACGTGCAGGGCGAGACTCTCGAATCGCGGCTGCAGAAAGGCCCGCTGCCTCTGAAGCAGGCCCTCGAAACAGGTATCCAGGTCTGCGACGCGCTCGAAAAGGCGCACCGTGCAGGCATCGTGCACCGCGATCTGAAGCCCGGCAACGTAATGCTCACGCCATCGGGCGCGAAGCTGTTGGATTTTGGATTAGCGAAACCGGCGGCGGCCATGCTCGGCGCTCAGTCATTCCCAGATAAGGGTAGCGATAAAGCCAACCTGACTCCTTCCACGCCGACCATGAACCTGTCGATGCTGAGCGCAACTCCAGCGCCGCTCACGCAGCAAGGGACGATCGTAGGCACGTTTCAATACATGGCTCCCGAGGTCGTGCAAGGAAGGGAAGCCGACGCGCGCAGCGATATCTTCAGTCTGGGCTGCGTGCTCTACGAGATGATCACGGGCAAGCGCGCGTTCGAAGGCAAATCGCAGCTTAGCGTGCTGAGTTCGATCCTCGAAAGAGAGCCGGAACCGGTCTCCAAGATTCAGCCGCTCACTCCTCCCGCAATCGATCATGTGGTGCACGATTCTCTGGCGAAAGATCCGGATGCTCGCTGGCAGAATGCCGCCGACGTAGCCCGCGAGTTGCGCTGGATTGCGAGCGGCGGCTCCAGCGCCGCCGCAGTTGCGGCTGAACCGCCACGCAACCAATGGCGAGAGCGTCTACTTTGGGCCGCGGTTCCGGCGCTGGTGGTACTGCTGGCATCGGTCGCTTGGTTCAATTGGCATGGACGGGAACCAGGGCGCGCCTTGCGTTCGTATTTGCCTCCGCCTGCGGCAACGGGATTTGAATTTACTGGCGATTTTTCGGGACCTCCCGCGATCGCGCCCGACGGCAGCGCGGTAGCGTTCTGCGCCCGTGGCGGGAAGGACCAGGACACAATTTGGGTACAACCCTTCACCGACCTCAGCGCTAAGAAATTGGAAGGTACCGAAGGCGCTTCGTTTCCGTTCTGGTCGGGAGACGCTAAATTCCTCGGCTTCTTTGCCGACGGCCATCTCAAGAGAGTCGCAGCGGCCGGTGGTCCGGTCACAATTCTCGCGGACGCGCCCAACGCGCGCGGCGGAGCCTGGAACCAGGATAACGTCATCATCTATGAGCCAGATTATCGAGATTCATTGTGGCGAATCAGCGCCAATGGCGGCGCGCCGACGCGCTTAACCAAGTTTGAGGGCGACAAGCATACGACACATCGCTGGCCCACGTTCTTGCCCGACGGCGAGCATTTCCTGTTCTTTGCGACGAATCACTCGGGCAATGCCGAGCACGGCATTTACTTTGGGTCGCTCGCTGACGGAACCTACAAGCGGGTCGTCGATTCCGACTCCCAACCGCAATATGCTTCCGGCTATCTGCTCTACCATCTTCAGTCGCAACTGGTGGCGCAGAAGTTCGATGCGGGGACCGGCGTGCTCTCCGGCGATCCGATCACGGTTGCCAGTTTTGCCGAGTACGATGCGGGCACATGGCACACAACATTCACAGTGAGCCAGAACGGTTTGCTCGTTTATGAACCGGGCTCAAAAACGCTGGGTACGGATCTCTTCTGGCTCGACGGCAGTGGAAAGACGCTCGGCAAAATTGGCGAACGCGCGTTTTACAAGGGCAGCGGACGTCTTTCGCCGGACGGCAAGCGCCTGGCCGTTTCTATGGGAGATCCGCAAGCGGACATCTGGGTCTTCGACCTGGCGCGCGGATCGCATACTCGCCTCACCTTCGGGGGCGCCACCCATCTCGCGCCTTCCTGGTCACCGGACGGACAGAAAGTCGTGTACGTGCGACAAAGCGGAGCGACAGTCATCGAGGGCACCTCGCTGCGCGCCCGTTTGGCGAGTGGCGGCGGGCAAGAGGAAGTTCTCATGGAGCACTCCGGCAATGGCTCCGGAAGCCAAAGCTTGCTCATTCCGCAGTGGTCGTCGGATGGTCGCTACCTTCTCCACACCGAGCAGAGCGGCCCGACCGGCGTCGGCATATGGGCGCTGCCCCTCACGGGAGACAAGAAGCCGATTCCCATTGTGCAGTCATCGTCTCCGCAAGCGCGGCTGATCCAATTCCGGCTTTCGCCTGACGGCCGATGGCTCGCCTACAGTTCTACCGAGTCGGGAAGGGAAGAGATTTATGTTACCCACTTCCCGAGCGGAGCTGGTAAATGGCAGGTCTCGCAGACGGGCGGCACCTTTCCGGCGTGGCGCGCCGACAGCAAGATGATTTACTTCCTCGGCTCCGACGGGGCTCTTCATTCCGCTGCCGTGAATGTAAAGAACGACGAATTTGAGTTAGATCCAGTGAAAACGTTGTTCCAGATCAACTCGGTTGCCGCGGTGGGAAATATCTACGACGTAGCTCCGGATGGACAGCGCTTTGTTTTCTCCACTCTTCCCGAAAGCGTTGCTACTCCGCTCGTCCTCGTCACGAACTGGACGGCTGATCTCAAGAAATAACCGGGTTCGCTCAGCGAGACACGAACCCGGATCTTCTGACCGGATCTTCTGAACGCCAAATCCGACTCCTCTCAGTGCACCTCAAACGACTGGCTGCTGGTGAGTGTCCCGGTGGCGGTGACCACGGTCACCGGACCGCTCGTCGCGCCGACTGGAACCGTCGCCGAAATATAAGTGTCTCCGATGGCTTTGAAAGTAATCGCTGGAACTCCGTTGAACGACACACTGGTCGTGTGCTTGAATCCTTGCCCCAGAATTCCGACCGTGCCGCCCACCTTGCCCCACCATGTCACCAGTTTGGCAAACGGCGGTAGTCCAAGGTTAAGGCTGAAGAACGTACCATAAGTCGCCGTCCCTCCATTGCGAGTGTCGCCGTAGAGGATTCCATTCGTATGCTGCACCAGCGTGCCTTCGGGATAGGAGCCGGTGGTGTTGTCAAAGTTGTAGAGCACGGTCAAGTTGCCCGCGGGTGTAAGTTGAAAAATCGTTCCGTAGTTGTGCGTTCCGCCCACCTGCGTGGTGCCGTAGAAGTTTCCGTCCGATGCCAGCACCAGGCCGCCATAGGGAGAGTTCCCATCGGTGCAATTCGTTTCGGAACAGAAGTCATGCAGCACCTCGTACACGCCAGCGGAGCTAACCTTGAAGATCACTCCGCCAGGAGATGCTCCGGCATAAGTGCGCGTGCCGCCGTTCGTTGCGGTTCCGTAGAATTCGCCATCCGACCCTTGCACCAGGCCATCCAACGGGCTCCCCCCATCCAGGCAACTCTTCTGCGAGCACAGGTTATAAAGCACACTGTAACTGCCCGCTGGCGTCATCTTGAAAATGACTCCGCCCCCGGAATTTCCGCGGCCAAACGTAGAACCACCGTAAAGTGTAGTTCCATAAAAATTACCGTCACTCGCCATAAGAAGCGGGCTATAAGGATTCGCACCGTTGGTCTGCTGCAGGATATCCAGTTGTTTATACGACTTCACAGAAAACGAACTGGCAATCTTGTACATTCCGCCACACCCACCGAACCCGTAGGTGCATCCGGTTGATCCACCCTCTTCAACCGTGCCATACCAGTTGCCATCCAAACCGAGCACCGGAGGCGCCAAGGGGGTGGCGAAATTTCCCGTCCCCCCGAACACCTTGGCAAAAGTTACTTTGCCGGACGCGCTCACCTTGAACACCGACCCGGCATAGTCGCCGCCATTGGTGGTCCCGTAGAAGTTCCCATCCGTACCCAGCGTGACCCCGCTATAAACACCACCGAGGGCCGGGTCTGTCGAGAGGCATGCCACCATTTTGTAAACACCAGTGGGACTCACCCGGAAAACGCCCCCAGACAGGTTATATCCGCCGCAACCAGCGACCGTGCTGCTATAAAGATTGCCGTCCCGGCCCTGCGCAATAATGCCGGGATTCTGCGGATTCGTGCCCGTCCCTAAGGCAAAGCTGTGCAGAACGGTGAACGTCTGAGCTTGGAGCGCACTGGTGCTCAGCACCATAACGCTCAGCACCATAAGCGCAAGAATGAAAAGAGACCCGAGCCCCAGCACTTGCCGGACCTGCCCCCCGTCTCTGAGATCGTCCCGCATGCGTTGTTCAAAACTGGTTGGCTTCATACTCGTCTCCTTTATGGAATCTCAATCGCCGTCCAACGCCCAAATTACCCAGACCATGGTCGAGCTGCGTTGCGCCGTCGGGGACCCATTCTGCACGTTCTCCCTTATTGTGTCCTGACGGAGTTCTGAAGAACTCTAAAGGAGCGCTAAGTCTTTACGACACAGGACCTGTTGGCACGCGGATTGGCGTTCAAGTTCGAGTCAAAGCCTCTTTTTCACTGAGGTCGGTCCGCAGCGGGATATCGTTGCGTCATCGGCGTCGGCCGGCGCAGTTGTTTCGTTGGGCCTCCGTATCAGGTGTGGAGGGGCAGGAGGGTAACCGGGGAATCTAGATGACCAACGTCACATACAGACGTCCAAAAGTGTGCCTGGCAGCCACTATTAGCTTGTGACCATGACCCAACCTCGGTACAGTAAACGGATGTTCACGCCGCATCGCAACCTCGGCGACGAAGTGAATCGGAATATCATCCAGTCCGAAATCGAGGGAGGCGTGTACCTGGAAGGCTTGCCGCCGGATACCGTCCTACAGATCCGAACCCAGCATCACGATTACACTGCGCAGCTTCTGGGTAAGGGTTCCGCGCTGATCTCAGGACATCCGCAGTATTGTCCGGAGCCGGTGCAGGTGACGATTGCCGGCTCGACGTGGGGAGGTTCCATGCTCAAGCTGCAATACATTGGGCGCGGCATGCACCTCGAGTTTCACCACCCCGAATACAGCACACCCATCATCACGTCAGCGATTCAGGAAATCTGCGAATCGATTCAGACGGTCGACGTCCCGTGCGCCAAAGTCGGCAAGAGCCACTAGAGCTAGGCTCATAAAATTTTGAATTAGGCCGCGGCTTCTCACGGACAAAATTGTGGTCGCACACTTGCTTTTGGGTGGCGCAGCGGTTCACCGCTGCGATAGCAGCTTGCTGTCGACATTGGCTTTAGCCGCTGAGCATTTTCGCCTACTGCAGCGGTGTAATACTCCCATCACAGGTCGCGATCGCGGTGACTCCAGAACGCACAACGGCGTCAGCGAAGGAGCAGAAGAATCGCGTGCCTGTCTGGTTCGGTACTGTCGGCGCTGCCAGTACCTGGTATGTCGCCGCAGGAGTTCCGACTACGCCCGACAAAGTGTAGGTGTATCCGTTCTTTGTGCCTGAGGCGAGTTGAGAATCGATCAGGCAAGCGCTGGTCGAGCTCGGCGGAGCACACGCCGTTCCACCCAATTGAGCAAGCGTGGCCGCGTAGCCCACGGTCGGATAAGCAGAGTTATAAGAAATCTGCGCAGTGTTCAGTGTGCGTATCGCGCCGACGGCCGATGCTTCATTGGCCGACATACGGGCGCGCAGCAGGTTGGGGATCGCGATGGAAGCGATGATCAGAATGATCGCGACCACGATCAGCAACTCAATCAGTGAAAATCCTTTTTGTTTTTGTTTCCGCATTGGGTGAACTCCATTCGACCACGTGGGAGAATCATACCAGCTTCCCACGGTGGCAAGCCTACGCCCGAAACGCCCGCCAGTCCAGCGAAGTGACGGATTCGCCTCGAAAAATCGACATTAAACCAAGGGAACGTTCATATCATGCATTCCTTGCGCAAGATTTTTCTCACTGCCGCGGGAAATTCTTGTAGGAGAATAGATCATGACCTCAGTTCGCGTCGACAAATGGCTTTGGGCTGCGAGATTCTTCAAGTCTCGGGCGCTGGCCGCGCGAGCCTGTGATCTCGGACGGATTCAATCGAACGGACAACCTGCCAAGCCTGCCCGTGAAGTTCGCCTCGGCGACATGTTGCGTATCACCAACGACGGCGGAGATTTTCAGGTGGAAGTCCTCCTCCTCAGTGAGGTGCGCGGTCCGGCTGCAATTGCGCAAACGTTGTATAGCGAGACCGAGGCGAGCCGCGAAATGCGCCTGAAAGTAGCCGCCGAGCGCAAGGCGATGCGGCAGTTCGAACCGGTGCCTACAAGCCGGCCCTCGAAACGCGACCGTCGAAGAATCATCCAGTTCCGCGGCAGAGCCTGACTGCCGGGATCCGGGAATATCCCACCCCGGTTTGCCCCAGCCCCGAAAATTTACGAAGTGCGGCTCCCCATTCGGGCCTGTTCGCGGCCGTCATGAATCGAAGATGGTGGCCGCGCATATGTGCGGCCAACCGCCCTCCTTTACAATGCGTGAGAGCACGAAGTCTTTTGCGTCACGGTGCTATGATTTTTGAGGCCTTCTATGACATCACTTACTCACGCAGTTCCTTCTCCCTCTCAGCACCAATCTTTGGCCTACGATCCGCTGCTCGACGACGTTGGATACATGACCTGCATGACCCTGGTGCTGCTCGGAAACTACGCGCAGACCGGGCATCTCGGCGGACCGCTCGCATACACACCCTACAACGTGGCGGCACATCTGGTCGGGCCTGAAAATGGCGGACTCCGTTACGATTACCGTCGGCCGAAGCATCCTTACTGCGACAAATTCATGCTCGCTGCCGGCCACTCGATCCCCACGTGCTATGCGCTGTGGATGATCATGGGCCAGGCGCTGTATCGCAAATATCAGCAGACCGGCGACCCGCGTTATCACGTCGACCCCCAAGTCGCGATGCTGCCGATCGATGCGCTGGGATTTCGGCGCGGCGCGGGCGCGCTGAAAACGCTGCTGCACGATACGGGTTTGGAAAACGATCCTCTGTTCGCGCAAGCGAAAGGCCGTGGCATTCGTGCGCTCTCGGGACACGCCGAAAGCACTGACTGCACCAACGACGTGAATGGCGGACCCTCGGGAATCGGCATCGCGACGGCCGCAGGCAAAGCGGCGTTCTGGGATGTGGTGGGCGCGCCGGAGTCGCCGAAGGTGATTGCACTGGAAGGTGAATTCGCGCTCACCGAGGGTCATGCTCAGGAGTTCAAGACGCAGGCCCTCGCGCTGCAAGTGGGAAAGCGTTTGCGGGTGATGATTTCCGACAACAACGCGGGCATCGACGATTGCCTGATTGGCGGCAAGATTGGCGGTGTGATCGCCGCGTGCTTCGACGGCTACGACATCGTGAGCCAGTGGACGTCATACGGATGGAACGTCTTTACGCTGACGAACGGTAACGATTACGGCCAGGTGGCCGCGGTGCTGAAGGCCATGGACGCGGTGGACCCGCACGACCGCCGTCCCATCGCCGCAATCGGCAAGACGATCAAGGGCTACTGGCCCACCGCGGTTGAAGGGAAAATTCCCGGCTACGGCGGCGAGCAATTGGTGAGTTACCCGAGCCATCCCTACGCGCTGAAGATGAACTCCGACTATTTTGTCGCGCTGGCGCAGACGTTCGAGAAAAAGTACGGCGTGGAGTTCCAAGGTATCCGCAAGGGTCCGGTCACCGACAATCGCGAGAGGTTGATCCAGTTCAAGACGAACATCGACATTGTGATGTCACTGCTCGACCGCAACGGACTAGGCGATCGCCTCGCCGAACGCCTGGTGGAAATCGGCGATACCGTGCGCGACGACGTGAAGTTGCGCATCTCGACCGCAAGCGATCCGTTTCTCGACGATCGCCTGCGCGTCGCAGCGCTGCCGGAAGAGCCGCAGAAGCTCACGATTCGCAATGCAATTTCCGGCGCGGAGAAACAGGTTGGCATTGCGCTGTTCAAGAAGCCGGGCGAGGTGGCCGGAGCGCGGCGCGGGATTTCCGAAATCATCAAGTGGATGAACTACGTCACGGAAGGACGGTTCTTCACGGTGGCCGCCGACCTTTCGGAGTCGATCAACGTGGAGCACGGCAGTTTGTGGGGGCACTACAGCCCCACGGACAATCCGCTGGGCACCCGCCTGAAAGCGCCCATACAAGAAGCGGGCAATGTTTCGACCGCCATTGGGCTGGTGAGTCAAAGCGCGTCCGTCGATCCCGAAAAATTCGCCGGTGTTTGGGCTTTGAGCGGCACCTACGGAGCGTTTACGCCGCTGATGTACACTCCGGCGCGGGTGTGGAGTCAACAGAATCAGGACAGTAAATTTCGTGGCGGCGTGCTGCATATTCTCACTGCGCACTCCGGTCCTGAAACGGCGGCCGATGCGCGCACACACTTCGGCATCTTCGCGCCGCAGGTGTGGAAGCTGTTCCCCCGCGGTCAGGTGATCAACTTGAGTTTTTGGGATTACAACGATGTCGCCCCCGGCTATTTCGCGGCGGCAGAAATCGCAGCGCGCGATCCGCACGTGGGCATCATCACGCTGGAAGTGGCGCGTCCCGACTTCCCTGTCGCAGACCGCAGCCACTTCGCAGATACCGATCTGCGCGCCGCGGCAAAGGGTCTGTACGTGATCCGCGATTTTGCGCCCGGCAAGCCGCGCCACGGTTACGTCATCGCGCAAGGGTCGAGTTCCACCGTGAATCTGGTGAAAGTGTTGCCGAAACTCGAAGCGGCCGGTATAAACGTGAAAGTGATCGCGGCCATCAGCGAGGAGTTGTTCGATCGCCAACCGCAAGCCTATCGCGATTCCGTACTGCCGCCCGAGGCTCGCTACGATTTGATGGTCGTTTCCACGGGCACTCGGCGCATGTGGCCGTTGCGCAACCTCGGTCCATTGACGGATGAATATTCACTCACGTCGGACTTCGACAATTCCTGGAGAAGCGGCGGCCTCGAAAAGGAAGTGATCGCGGAAGCGCATCTCGACCCCGATTCGATTTTCGCAGGCGTGGAGCGATTCGCAAACGAACGCGAGCGCCGCATCAGCGATCAGAGCAAGATGATCAGCGCAAAATGATCGGTGAGTCGAGGGGCCGTCTGCACTCGTCAGTGGGCACTTTCAGAGCTTGGGTGACAAATGTTCAAAGAAAGAGCGACCCGTCAGGCGATCGGGGCGACTCCACTCACTTCGCAAGCTTCGCCCTATTGGTCTGCTGACTTCACCGCCGGCTTCTCCGGATGCACTTCATACTCCGGATGCGGCACGCCCATCAGCCACTTGTCGAACCATCCCACGATGTTGTCGAGCCGTTCGATCCGATGCCAGGGCTCGCCGGAGCGTGACAGTTCATGCGTCTCGCGCGGAAAGACAACCATGGCGGTCGGGCGCTTCAGATACTTGAGGGCGCGAAATAGCTGCTCTCCACCCGAATCCTGCGGAGTGCGGTAGTCGGACTGTCCGAGGATAAACATCATCGGCGTCTGGATTTTCTCGACATAGGTGATGGCGGATCGATTCGCGTAGTCTGCCGGATCCTGAAACGGCGGAGCCTTGAACCAGTTCGCCTGGAACAAAGTGAAATCTGCGGTGTACCACCACGACGCCCAGTTCGAGATGTCGCGTTGCGATACCGCGGCGGCGAAGCGGTCGGTCTGCGTCACCGTCCAGTTGGTGAGGACTCCGCCGCCGCTGCCGCCTGTCACGCCAAGTTTCTTCGGGTCGACATAGCCGCGCTTCAGAACTTCATCCACTCCGACCATCAGGTCGCGGTAGTCATCGCCCGGATAGTGGTATTGAATAATGTTGCCGAAATCCTGCCCGTAGCTGGTCGAGCCGCGCGGATTGATGTAGAGAACGACGTAGCCTTTCGCGGCCATCCATTGAAATTCGTGGTCGAAAACCCAGCCGTAGGCGGCGTGCGGACCGCCGTGAATGTCAAGGATCAGAGGATATTTCTTCTTGGGATCGAAATCTGGCGGTTTCTGAATCCAGCCTTGAATGGAAAGGCCGTCGAAGCTTTTGTAGTTGATTTCATCGGGCTGGGTCAGGTTGAGCTGCGACCAGAGCACCTTGTTCACGTCGGTGATGCGGGACTGCGTAGCTTCTTGAGCGCCGTTCATCGTAACCGTGAACAAGTCGCCGATCATGACCGGCGTTGAGATCAGGGTCACGGCCGTGTGTGCATCCTGCGCGACTGAGAAGCCCAGCACAGCTTGCTCGCCGTGAGTGATTTCGCTGATGGCACCTGATTGTGTATCGACACGAACCAATGGTGTGCGTCCCTGTTTGCCGACAACGTCGAAGAGCCAGCGGCCATCCTGCGACCAGTGCAGTGTGAGACCACCACCACCGCGCGGCGCGGCGTTATCTCCGAAGACGGGATCGCCCATATCGAAGTCATAGTTCGCGGTGAGATTGCGCGGCTGCGCGTTCAGAGCGAGGTCCATGACCCAGAGGTCGGGCTGCGAATAGGAGCGGACTGGATGCGTTACCGAACCGTGAAACGCGAGGCGATGGCCGTCTGGACTGATGGCGAGATCGCCGATTCCCATGGGAACGGTCGCCAGCTTTTCTGGCATGCTTCCGTTCGCACTCGCGCTCGACGCGACTGAATAAATCTCGGTCGATGCCGTTTCGTAGTATGGCTCGTCGACGTGACTGGTGAGGAAGTAGAGGCGCGAGCCATCGGGCGTCCAAGCGACGTTGTATTCATCGTAGTCGCCGCTGGTGAGTTGTATCGCCTTCGGCGTTTCGTCGGCTGACGCGGGAACGTCGATCAGCCAGATGTGGTCATGGCGTTTGAAGTCGAGATAGCCCTCGTCATTGTCGCGATAGACGGCGCGCGTGATGATGTGAATGTCAGACTCGCGGTCGCCATCCGGGTTGGCTTTGGCCGCCGAATCAGACTTCGCGTCTTTCTTCTTCTGTTCCTTCTCGATATCTTCGGGTGTGGTCGAACTCATGAAGGCGATGCGTTTGCCGTCGGGTGACCAAACTGGCGCCGTGGCACCTTTCGGAAGATCGGTGATCACTCGGGCTTCTCCGCCGGCAAGCGACAGAATGGCAATCTGCGGCGGATGTGGCTTGCCGCTGTCGTCTTTCTCTCCCGCGCGAACGAACGCGATCCGCTTGCCATCGGGCGACCAGCGCGGGTTGGCATCGTGCTTGCCGTTGGTGAGCCGAACTGAAGACTCGCCGCCAGAGGTCGCAACCATCCAGATCGAAGTCTCGTAGCCGGTGTGCTTCTCGTCGGTAACGACCCGCGTGAAGACGGCACGCGAGCCGTCGGGCGCGACCTGCGGGTCAGCGATCCAGACAAAATTGAAGAGATCTTTTTCGGTGATGAAACGCTTCGCAACGGGCGATGTATCGGCCGCATTCTGCGCGGCGACGGAAGTTACGATGGCCAAAAAGAGAACTGCAAAAGACACGACAAAGAAAGGCGAGCGAATTTTCATGAGCATCCTTGGTGGTTGGCCGCCCCACGCGGCGATTTTGGCATTGTGCTATGCGGGCGTGGGAGCGGTCAAACGGTCGACGGGTGAGCTTCCTGCGCGTGACAGACAACGTAACTGGCCTGTCGATGAAGTCCCCTTCATTGACTTGACCGTTCCTCCCACGTAATATTCGCCGAAGATTTGCGGCTCACGTGTTTCAGCCGCAATTGATTCGAGGAGAACTGATGCAGCTTCGTCTGGAGAGCCGTCCGGTGGGTGAGGTTCTGGTCATTCAATGTCAGGGCCGAATCGTTGCTGGAAATGAAGTGTTCACATTACATGCCCAGGTGGGAGACTCCATCGAGAAGTACGGCGACATCGTCCTGCAACTCGACGAGGTGGAGTTTGTCGACAGCAGCGGCATCGGAGCGCTGGTGCGGCTGATGCAGTCCGCGCGATCGAAGGGCGGCGACGTCAAGCTTTGCGGCGTATCGGAACGAATCCGCAAGACGCTGCAGATGACTGGACTGCTCTCGCAGTTCGAAACCTACGCGACTGTTGGAGAAGCCATCACCGCCGCTTACCTGGGCTCGCGCTATTCGCGTTGCAAAACGGGCGATGCCCGTCCCAGCCTTCTGTGTGTGAGCGAGTCAACGGACGTGGGCACGTTTGTGCGTGAAGTGCTGTGCGGCGCGGGCTACAACGCGATGACCATGGCGACGGTGGACGATGCGCGCATCCTGCTCAAAGCCACAAAGGCGAAGCTGGTGGTGATTTCCTCGCGCTTGCAAACCGTGTATGGCAGGCCGACGCGCAAGGCGCTCGAGGAGATTGATCCGGCTGTTTCCGTTTTTATTCTGGATGAGAATTTCGCCAGCCAGGATCCGGGAGAAGCGGCTGAGAAACTGATAAACGGGGTTCATACGCTGCTGCCCGTGGCGGAATGAGAATTGGCGCTGTGCCGGCTATGCGCGCTTGAGGCGCGCTTCAATCATTTCGAGCAAGTCCGCGCCCGCTTCCCCGGCGTGGCGGGTGGAAAACTCTTTTCCCAACTCAATCGCGGCGAGTTTGGTGCACGCGTCGACGAAGGGTTGCGGACGGTCGGCGGAAGGCGTCATGTCGGGACCCACCAGCAGCAGATCAAAATGCGAGACGCGCATCAAAAGCATGGCGTCGCCAATGCGGCCACTGGTCTGGACTTCATACCCCGCGCCTCGTAACAATTCGCGCAGGTAGGCGAGCACATCGGCGTTCGAGTCAAGACACAAAACGCTGTGGCCCGTGGCGGCGGGCGCCTCGGCGCGTGCTCCAGGTCGGTAAAAGGCGGCGATTGCCTTCTCTTCCGACTCGTGCAAATCGAAAACCGTCGTCAAGCGCGACATTTCCAGAACTTTTTGCACGAAGGGCGGCACGTTGCAGAGTTTCAAATCGCCGTGCGCCTGCCGCGTGCTGCTGTGCGCTCGAACCATGGTGCCGAGGCCGCTACTGTCGATGAATCCGACATCTCCCAGGTGCAGGACAATGGAGCGACGGTCGCGCAACAACCAGGCAACATGCTCGCGCAGGGAATCGCTTTCGGGGCCGGCAACGATTCGTCCATTGCAGCGCACGATGGTGACGCGTCCGACCTCGCGTGTGTCGAGCGAAAGTTGCAAGTGTGCCTCCGATGCGGCCGCGCAAAATCGCATCATTATATGCGGAGAGTGGATTGTAACGAAGGTGGAAAGATCAGGCCATCGATCGGGTTAGCGGGGCCGGTCGTGCGGCCCGCTCTTTCGGAGAAGTTTGGCGGCCGCTAACTTCCTGAGTCGCTGGGTATGCTCGCGCAGGGCGGCTTTCAGTTCGGAGATGATTGGCTCAAGTTCATCTTCCGGCGCCGAAACAGTCCTGGCGCACAAGTCCCGAATTCGATCTTCCAGCCGCCTCAGCATTGGATGGGGAACCCTGTATCAGGCTCCCATAAATGCAGGAGTTGTGAGATACCCTGCGCACTGTATTTCTGTGGTCGACCACGCGAAAAAGCATTCGCAAAGAGGCACTCATTCAGCACTAGTGTGCTGCGAGCCTTTTCGGCACTGTTCGATGTCGAACATACCAATGTGTTGCTGGATTGCGATACTTTGGCGTCCCTTATGAATAAAGCTGACAGTGATCGCGTTCACGAACTCTGCTCGCTCATCGCAGAGGAGCAGGACCGGGAGAAATTCCTGGACCTGGTCCGGGAACTGAATCGGATTTTAAGCGAGAAGGATGCCCGGCTCCGAGACAAACCAAGAGTACTTGGGAGCGATCAACCGACCGACTGATAGCGGCTAAACTCCAGAGCGGACCAACGTACGTCGTGAGCGCTCTGTATTTTCCTTCGACGACCTGGCGGAAGCCTTCGCGTTTTGTTCTCCGGTCACAGCGTATCGGCCGTGCATACGATCAGGATCGGAACTACAGCTTCGACGTGGTAAATCGCTGCGGCGGATCGGCATCCTAATGACGTGGATATTCTGGCGAAACCGAAGTTGATCGTAAAGAAACCGATAAAGGCTATTCCCACCGTGACCCTTCGTTCCGGCGCGCGCACCGACTCAGCGGGGAAAGCAGTCAGCAATGTCATTCTGCTTTCTCTCCCGGACGACGAATACACGCTGTTGCGGCCCTATCTTGAACCTGTCGACCTGCCGCAGCACCGACTGCTCCATGACCCAGGCGAGAAGATTGATTTCGTCTACTTTCTTAATGACGGTATGACCTCTCTCGTCGCCCTCAGCGGCGACGGTCGAAGCGTGGAGGTGGGCATAGTCGGCAAGGAAGGCATGGTAGGCATGTCGCTTACGGTGGGCCTGCAACGCGGAACTTTTCGAGCGGTCATGCAGATGGCGGGGAGCGGTTCGCGTGTGCGATCGGAAATTTTTCAAGAAATTCTGCTCTCTGCTTCCACTCTCCGCGACGAACTTAGCCGATTCGGCCTGATGCACAGTATGCAGGTCGCTCAGTTGGCTGCCTGCAATCGCTTGCACGAAGTGGAACAACGTCTGGCCCGCTGGCTGCTCATGTGCCAGGATCGCGTAGATTCCGCGTGGCTGCCGCTCACGCATGAATATCTCGGCCAGATGCTCGGAACGGGTCGTCCCACGGTGAGTCTCGCTGCCGGGATACTGGAAGACGCGGGGCTGATTGAGAATTCGCGCGGCGCTGTCCGGATTGTGAATCGCAAAAAGCTCGAGGAAGTCGCGTGCGAATGCTATGGGGTGATTCAGCACTTCAATGGTGGCCTGCGTCTGAAGTGAGCGGCCAACTTCGCGCGACGGGGCGTCCTCGCCTCGGTCCTGTTTCCTAAGCCGATTCCCTTCATTCATTTCCAAGGTAAAGCGCAACATCGGCCCCGGAATGGTGTTTAATCTACCTGAGCGAAGTTCTCTCAAATGGAGGCTCCCCTACTATGAACCGCCCAAAGGCTTGGGTATGGCCGTTCTGCGCAATTCTCATTGTTTGTTCAGTTGCTTTTCCGGCTCGCGGCTGGGCTCAGGATGATAACCAGGCTGACAACTGGAACCAGGACAACGATCCTCCGGCGCGGGTTGCCCGGCTCAACTTCATGCAAGGCACGGTTTCGTTTCAGCCCGGCGGCGAGGGTGACTGGATCGACGCGGTGCCGAATCGTCCATTGACCACGGGCGACAATTTGTGGACCGATCGCGATTCGCGCGCCGAATTGCATGCGGGTTCGACATCCATCCGGCTGAGCAGCGAAACCAGCCTCACCTTCCTCGAACTTGACGACCGCGTCATGCAGTTGCGTCTGGCGCAGGGTTCGGTGCTGGTGCGGGTGCATCATCTCGACGACGATGACACGGTCGAGATCGACACTCCCAACCTCGCTTTCACCGTGCAGCGCACAGGCGAATATCGGGTCAATGTTGACCCCCAGGGCCAGACTACGCTCGTCGATGTCTATCAGGGTCGCGGTGAAGCCATCGGCGGGGGCAACAACTACACCGTCGTGGCCAATCAGCAAGCGAGCTTTGCGGGCGACGCAGACAACGGACTCTCCTACGACGTGCAATCGCTTCCCGGGGCGGACGGTTTCACCAACTGGGCTTTCGATCGCGACCGCCGTGAGGACCATTCGCAATCGGCGAATTACGTCTCTCCCGAGATGACAGGTTACGAAGATCTGGATGACAGCGGAAGCTGGTCTTATGCGGGCAACTACGGCCCGGTGTGGTATCCGACCGCGATTTCCGCGGGCTGGGCGCCATATCGCTACGGACATTGGGTGTGGGTTGCTCCCTGGGGATGGACCTGGGTGGATGACGCGTCATGGGGATTTGCTCCCTTCCACTATGGCCGCTGGTGCCAGATTGGCGGACGCTGGGGTTGGATTCCGGGGCCGGTTGCTGTGCGCCCTGTCTATGCTCCTGCCCTCGTCGCTTTTGTCGGCGGCGGCGGTGGTTTTCATTTCTCCGCTGCGTTGGGAGGAGGCGCCGGTGTGGCGTGGTTCCCGCTCGGGCCGGGAGAAGTATTTGTCCCCGCCTATCACGTGAGCCGCACCTACGTGAACCAGGTCAACGTCTCGAACACGGTGGTGAACGTCACCAAGGTGACGAATGTCTACAACACGTACACGACAACGAACGTCACCAATGTCAACCGCATCACCTACGTCAACCAGACGAACGTGACGGCCGTATCGCGCGAGACGTTTGTGAATGCGCGTCCCGTGTCACGCAATGTGGTTGCAGTGCAGGCGCGCGAAGTTGAACAGGCGCCAATCAGCCACATGAGCGGAGTCGAACCCGCGCGCGGCAGCGTTATGGGAGCAGGGAAGCCAACCACCGTAGCGCCGCCAGCGAGGGTTGTAAGCCGTCAAGTGGTAGCGCAGCACGCCCCGGTGGCGCCGCCAACGCCTTTCACGCAGCGTCAGGACAAACTCCTCGTGCGCCCGGCCACACCGGTAAGTCAGGTGCGTCCGGCTCAACCGGTGAACCAGCCGGTGAACGCCAGGCCGGCGATGAATCAGCCGGCGACGCAGCCTGGATACCGCCCCGAGCCGGCAGTGAACCGAGAGGACCGAGTTGCTCCGGAAGAGCGCCCGATCCCGCAAGCGCCGAAGCCGGTGTATGAGCCGCCTCAACCCGCCGTCCAGCCGCAGCCGCGGCCTGAGCCGGCACAACCGCAGGCGCCGCGTCCGCAGTCGACGCCTTATCAAAATAATCCGCAGGCGACAAATATGGAGCGTCCGCAACCGCGGCCGGAACCGGCTCCGCAACCGATGCAACAGCAGGGGTGGTCGCATCCGCAAGCGCGGCCTGCGCCTCCAGTGCAGCCGAAGAGCGAGAGCCAGGCACGCGACGAGGAAAATAAATATCGCAACTGGCAGCAACAGGCGAAGCCGGCCCAGACCGCGCCCAAGCCACAGCCGGAGAAGCAGCCTCCGCCGAAGGACAAGAAGTCACACTAAAGAAAAGTCTTGAAAATCGGCTCTGGGTGAGCGCTTGATCGCCTCGCCCAGAGCCATTTTTTATGGCCGGATCTCGATGGGAGTTCCATCCGCGACAAGTTCCCAGATCTCATCCATCTCGGCATTCGTGACCGCGATGCAACCGTCGGTCCAGTCCATGTTTCGGTGGGTCGCGCCCAGCCAGCCGAAGCCGTTTGGCAACCCGTGAACCATGATGTCGCCTCCCGGCGAGACACCGCGCTCCGAAGCTCGCTTCTTGTCCTGATCGTTGGGATACGAGACATGAATCGACTTGTAGAAGCGGCTCTTCGGATTGCGGCGGTCGAGAAGGTAATGCCCCTCCGGAGTCTTGTGATCGCCCTCTTGCTCCTTGGCGCCGATCGGTGAGCCGCCGAGCGCGACCTTATAAGTCCGCAGCACTTTGCCTTGCGCAAGCAGGATAAGAGTGCGCGCGCTCTTTGTGACGACGACCTGATCGGCCTTGCTCGGGCGCTCGTCCACAGCCAGCATCCCGATGAGCAACAGTAAGATCATGGCCGCAGTATGTATGTTCGCGCTTTGAAATGCTAGCCTGAACTCACTGAAACTGTCCTACTCGCAGAATGAAATCCTGATGGGCAAACACGTTCTCCATTTTGTCGCATTGACCGTATGGGCGCTGATCACGACACACTTCGTCGTAGCGGCTCCTCCTCCTGTCCACTGGACGGTCGTTAACGAACCGGCGCATCTCGTCAACGGATCGCCGGTGTTGTTTCGCATCACTGGCCCGAAATCAATCCGCAAGCTTTCCGGCAGTTGGCTGGGGCACGACGTTGCGTTCAGCCTCGACGCGAAGGGCAAATCGTGGTTCGCGCTTGCCGGCATCAGTCAGGAGACCAAGCCCGGAAGCTATCCTCTTGAGCTTCACGCAGAAACGAGCGCAGGAGTGGCTACGGCATTCGACAGGAGAATCAGCATCGCGCGCCAGCCTTATCCGCGGGTGTTGCTGAAAGTTCCCGGCAAGTACACTGCTCCGAATCCTGACGATCAGCGCGAGATCGCTCAGGACAAGGAAATCAAAGCAGACGCTTTCAAAACCGTTACGACCGAGCGCGAGTGGAAGGGCTCCTTCGCGCCTCCGGTGAATGCGGAAATCTCCGATGTCTTCGGAGTCGAGCGCGTATTCAACGGCTCCGTGCAAAGCACGCATCAGGGCCTGGATTTCCGCGTTCCGACGGGAACTGAAGTTGCGGCCGTGAATAGCGGGCGAGTCATCCTGGCGCGCCCACTATTTTTCGAAGGGGATTGCATTGTGATCGATCATGGCCAGGGATTGCTCACGCTGTATCTGCATCTCTCCAAGTTTCTGGTGAAGGAAGGCGAGGACGTCAGCAAAGGCCAGCCGATCGGCGTCAGCGGAGGCACAGGCCGCGCCACCGGCCCTCATCTACATCTGGCGGTGCGCTGGCAAGGGGTGTATCTTGACCCGCAGGTATTGTTGAAATTGAACTTGCCGTAAGAAGCTGAAATTAAGTCTGCCCTAGCAACATGTCATCCTGACTTGCCCTAAAAACATGTCATCCTGAGCGGAGCGGAAATTTCACGGAGTGAAATTCCTGCGGAGTCGAAGGACCCCTACACCGCAGCCACTGGTTGCGCCGCAGCAAGGCATTCTCTCCACAGGTTTTAGTCGCCTGCCGCTACCAGCGGCCCTTCTGCGTCCCAAACGCCGTCGCGGAAAGTGACGCTTCTTCCGGAAATCGCCGGGATTCGCTCGCCTGGAACGACGATCCCAACGAGGTTGAGCGGATCGGCGGCGGCGATGACGACACGCTCTCCCGCCACATTCTGCGGCAACTTGCGTTGCGAGCGCAGCGACTCAACCGCTTCCGGAAGCGCGAACTGCTCACCCAGAAAACCGTCGACGAAACGCCCGCCGCGCACTTCGCCGCGATCTTCAAGGCGCCGGTAGCCGATCTGTAATTCACGCCAGCGCGGAAGATTGGTTTCCCGTACCAGCAGGTCGCGGAAGACTACGCCGTAGCGTCGCAGCAGCATCCAGCAGCATGATTCGACGCTGCGATCGCGGTCCGCGCCTTCGGAATGAAGGAGTGACCAGCGTCCCGGAGCGTGTCGAGGCCGCCGCACTTTGCCCAGTTTTCCGGGGAGGCCGCTCGGAATATTCTTGGGCGTAACCAGCGCCCGCAGGTTTTCGAATCCATCGGCGGTTACCAGACCCGCGGCAACCAGTTCCCAAAGCCCGGTTTCCACTTCTGCCTTGAGCCGTCCCGTGGCGCGCACCATGTCAGGGAAAAACAGCGCGCCGCGCTGCTTCATGAGTTCAAGCAGGGCTTGCGCCACCGGACTCAAGAACGAAGTGGCCGAATCCTCGGCACCCGGATGATGCGGCCGCATCCAGTCGGCATCTTCGCGCACAAAGAACGCAATCGGCGCCACGCGCGTCGGAATCACGCGCCGCCGGTTCTCGCGACCGTTCTCGTCAGGTCCGGTCGTGTCCAGAGTCGCAGGATGTGGCGAGAGGCGTCCCCATCCGACCGCTCCCGACAGGCACAACTGGTCGAGATGCGCCGGATCATAATCGGAAATTCTGCGCGCCAGAACAAAACGCTCCCACGAACTCGCGGGAATTTCGAAACCCTGCAACTGACGGATCACTTCGAGCGTTCCATGCTCGCCGCGCACTTGTGTCCCCGGAGCGATATGCTGCCAGCGCAACAGCCAGTTCATGAATTGCGATGCCGTCACCGGAGCAATCTGCTTGCGCAAGGTGGCGACTGTGAGGCGGTGAATGCGAGCCAGTAGCCGTCGCTCGCACCATTCGGTTTCAGATTCTTTGCCGGTAGAGGCCGATCCGGTCGGCCGAAACTTCCCACGAAGAATCGCGCCGCTGGCTTCCATCCGCAACAGGGCCTTTTCAATCTCAGCGGCAGGCAGCCCCAGCAACGCGCCAATTTCCGAGGAAGTCGTCGGCCCGAGATGAGGCATCCATCCCTGAACAGCGGTCAGCACAGCTTCATCGAACGTCAGGGTAGAGACGTGGCCGGTCGCAGTCGCGGGCTTCGGGGCAAGCCCCGCGTCTACGGGATGGAGCGCCTCGAACCATTCGACTCGCTCAGCAGCCACCCAATATCGTTGACCCGAAACCTCGGCCACCACCGCGCGATTCTCACTCTGCAGATGCTCAAAGAATCCACCCCAGTTGGCGGTATTCTGCCACCGATTTTCCTGAGAGCTGACAGCTGAGAGCTGAGAGCTGACCGCCACCAGCGTATGCAGCACATCATGCAGCTCATCCGCATCCCGAACATCCGGCCACGCTTCGCGCTGCACCTGTGCGATCGCGGCCGGATCGAGCGCTCCGACTTCTTCGAGCACCGATGCCGGCAACACGCGGCGCATCTCGACCGCGCGGGCGCGGCGTTCTTCAAGCGGAGCGTCATCAAGATACGCGTACGGATTCGCATTGAGAATCTCGTGCGAAAACTGCGAGGGCACCGGAGTGTCGACAGCGAGACAGCGGATCTGCCCCTGCTCGATTCCGCGCAACACCTCGGCGAGGCCGTCGATATCGAGCGCCTCGGTGAGTACGTCTTTCATCACCTCGTTGACCAGAGGGTGATCGGGAATCTTGATGTCGCCTTCAATGTTTTCCTGGCAGGCAGCCACGTCCGGAAATACCGAGGCGAGCAAATCATCGGAGCGCATGCGTTGAATTTGCGGTGGCACCTTCTTGCCGCCTTGAAAACGAAGCAACGCCAACGCGCGGGTTGCGTCCCAGCGCCATCGAGTCTGGAAGATGGGCGAGGCGAGCGCCGCTTGCTCAAGAATCGGCGCCATGGTTTCGGAGTGAAGAAATTGAAAAACATCGGCCAGAGGAAAGCTGTGCTGCTCGGCGAGCGCGATGTTCAATCCATTGTCGGTGGCGGCGGCTTGCAGTTCGAAATTAAAACCACGGCAGAAGCGCTTGCGCAGCGCGAGTCCCCAGGCTTTGTTGATGCGTCCGCCAAAAGGAGCATGGATGATCAACTGCATCCCGCCGCCCTCATCGAAGAAGCGTTCGGCAATGATCGTCGACTGCGTCGGTACATCGCCGAGTACGGTGCGCCCTTCGAGGATGTACTGGATGAGTTGCTCCGCGCCTGAGTGATCAAGCCCGCATTCTTCACGCAGCCAACTGACGGCCTCGGCCACCACGGGCAAGTTGCGCCAACCTTCCACGGGAAGTATGCCTGGCAGCCGGTCGCTGATCTCTTTGCGCAGTTCGCCTAATTGCGCGGAAAGCTCGGAAGTGCGAGCGGGAGCTTCCCCGCGCCAGAACGGTATCCCCGGCGGCGCGCCCTGGGCATTCTCGACGATGATGCGCGATGATTTGCCCTCGACCCGGCGAATTCTCCACGAGGTATTGCCGAGCAGCATGACTTCCCCGGCCATGCTTTCGACCGCGAAATCTTCGTCCACCGTTCCGACCACGCCGCCATCCGGCTCGGCGACCACAGTAAACAGCGCATTGTCAGGAATCGCGCCGCCGCTGGTGATCGCCGCTAGCCGCGCGCCGCGCCGCGCCCTTACTTTGTGATTAATGCGGTCGTGATGCAGGTACGCGCCGTAGCGGCCTCGTTGCGAGGCGATGCCCTCGGAAAGCATCTGCAGCACTTCGTCAAAAGTCTGCCGCGAAAGATTGCGATAGGGATAGGCACGCTTCACGAGCGCGAATAACTCGTCTTCGTCCCAACCGTCGTTATTCTGATCGCCCGATTTGTTCGCGGTGGCGGCGCTGCCCGAGGCTGCACAGCACGCGACGATCTGCTGGGCCAGCACGTCAAGTGATGCTTCCGGGAAAATCAGCCGGTCAAGCTCGCCCAGTCGGATCGCGCGTACCAGCACGGCGCATTCGGCCAGATCGTCGCGAGTCGTAACGAAGAATCGTCCTTTCGGAACCGCGCCGCGCCAGTGGCCCGACCTTCCCACGCGCTGCAGAGCGACCGCAATCGAACGCGGCGAACTGATGTGGCACACCAGGTCCACCGTGCCTACGTCAATCCCGAGTTCAAGCGAGGCCGTCGCGACCAGAACCTTGATCTGGCCTTCTTTGAGTTTGCGTTCCGCCTCGAGGCGCAGCTTGCGCGAAAGGCTGCCATGGTGAGCGGCAACGTTCTCCTCGCCCATGCGCTCGCCCAAATGATGAGCCATGCGCTCGGCCAGTCGCCGCGTGTTCACGAACACCAGCGTCGAACGGTGCGCGTTTACAAGTTCGACGATGCGCTCGTAAATCTCATCCCACATTTCGTTCGAAGCGACCGGACCAAGTTCGGACGATGGAACCTCAACACCGAGGTCAAGCGTGCGCTTGTGTCCCACGTTGACGATCACGGGATCGGGCCGCGGGTTCTCAGGATCGGCGCTGCCCGCGAGGAAATGAGCAACTTCCTCAATCGGCTTCTGCGTGGCAGAAAGCCCGATGCGCACAGGCCGGCGATGAGTCAGTGCTTCCAGTCGCTCCAGCGAAAGCGACAGATGCACGCCGCGCTTGTCATCCGCGACCGCGTGAATTTCGTCGACGATCACGGTCTCGACATCGCGCAGAATTGCGCGGCTCTTTTCCGCTGTCAGCAGAATGTAGAACGATTCCGGCGTGGTCACCAGAATGTGCGGCGGACGCTTCAGCATCAGCCGCCGATCTTTCATCAACGTGTCGCCGGTGCGGACCGCCGTGCGAATCTCCGGCATCAGCAATCCGCGGTCGCTGGCCATTTTCAGAATTTCGCCGAGCGGCACTTCGAGGTTTTTCTGGATGTCGTTGCCGAGAGCCTTTAGCGGAGAAATGTAGAGCACTTCGGTGCGGTCGGGCAGGTCACCAGCCAGAGCCTTGCAGACGAGACGATTAATGCATGCTAGAAAAGCAGCAAAAGTCTTTCCTGATCCGGTTGGAGCGGAAATCAGCGTCGTGTGTCCGGCGAGAATGTGAGGCCAGCCCTGTTCCTGTGGTTCCGTCGGCGTCGAGAAGCGCTCGGTGAACCATTCTTGCACCAGCGGATGAGCCCAGGAAAGGGAAGAGGAGACTGCGGACGGCATGGGAAAGATTGTAGCGAGAATTAGCAGTTTCGTAAAATGTTCGCCTGGATGCGGGCGGCGCGCACGTTCACTCGACAGAGTGCAGTCGCAGCGGCACAACCCTCGCGTAGTTCTGGAAATCGTGATCCGTGGTGAGAATGGCCCAGTTCCGGCGGTGGGCGGCGGCGCAGAGCAGGAAATCGACGGCCGATCCGGCGATGCCTCGGGTTCGGCAGCGATTGCTCATCTGCGCTGCCTCTTCATAGTCCTCGCCTTCGAGTGGGTGCTCGGGGAAAGCGCGTAAGTATCCACGCAGTTTGCGAAACTGAGCCTCCTCGCGGATGCCGGAAAGCAACTCCTGGCGGATGGGCCCCAGAACCTGCACGCGTCCCTCGCGAATCAGTTCGGACAAAACCTGAGTCGATTGCGTCTCGTCATCGCTGAGTTGCTCGGGCCGTCGCCGCAGCGCCAGCGACCAGACCGGCGTATCGACGAGCACCATCATGGCTTGGATGGGCCCCGCTGGAATAAGCCGCTAGACCGGCGTGAACTGCGTCGCTCAGCTTTATAGTTGTAGGCGGGATCGAATGTGACGGTGCCAAAGGCCTCCAATATGCGCATTTGCTTGCGCCGCCGCACGTATTCATCGAGAGCCGCGTTGACGGCTTCTTTCTTGGTTTTATGCTTCCCGGCACGGCGGGCTTCCTCGATGAGGCGATCGTCGAGTGCGAGATTGGTAGCCATGTGTGTATTATTACACATACAAATGTGTAAATAAAATGGAAAATACCGCACTCCACATCCTGGAATCGGCCCTGTTAGAATCTCGCCGATGCCGAAACCTTCCGCTACTGCCCGCGCCCGCAAAATCAAACTCATCATTTTCGACGTCGACGGCGTTCTGACCGACGGCAAAATCTGGATCTTCCCTGCGCCCGGAGGCTCGCAATCGGGGGCCCAGCAAAGCGTGCTCGAACGTTCGGCCCTGCATCCGGGACAGAGCGGTTTTGGACTGCAGAGCACGAGCCTCATCGAAGCCAAAGGCTTTCACGCGCATGACGGCACGGCGATTTCTTTGGCGCGTCTGGCTGGAATCAAGACGGGAATTATCACCAAGCGTATTTCCGAAACTGTGGCCTTGCGCGCGCGTGACCTGAAGATCGACCACGTGCATCAGGGCATTCAGAACAAGGGGTTGGTGCTGGCGCAGATTTTGGAAAAAGATGGCATCACCGCGGCCGAGGCGGCCTTTGTTGGCGACGATGTGATTGATCTGCCTGGGATGCGGGAATGCGGTCTCGCGATCGCCGTCAAGAATGCGCGCCCTGAGGTCAAAGCCGAGGCCCACTGGACGACGTCTCACTCTGGCGGCGATGGGGCGGCGCGGGACGCGGTTGAATACATCCTCAAGGCGCAAGGGAAGTGGAAGCAGGTGGTCGAAGAGTACATCTCAGAAAGAACCTGATCGAAACAAGCGAACGGCGAACGACCAAAGACAAGCGACGAACGACCAAAATACACCCACCGGCTGCGTGCTTGGGGCGTGCTCGGGTTAGCAACCGGTGGATATATGTTCTCCCTACTCACCCTGTTGTTTTCAGGAGCAGTGCCGGAATAAACACGATCCCAATCGTAAAGTTTCGGAAGGCGGCAAGATTTCTTTCGGCAGCGCTAACCCTTGTGATTACAGCAGACTGCGGGCTGTCCCAGGCCCTACTCCTGAATGGGCAAGGGCTTCGACGCCATCAGTTCCGCGAACCGCGCATCTTTTCGTAGCGCGCTGAACTCATTGTCCTTATAGACGTTGTTGATGTCCTTGTATCCCTCTTCCATCGCTTTTTTCAGATAGTGCAGGGACCGGTCAGCAACACCGGTGCGGGCATAGAGCTTGGCGAGCACGTAGTCGTAATGTGCGCGGTCTGCCGGAGAAGCCAGCTGTGCCTGGACTCCCGCGTGCGAGCTGTGTTCGAAGACGTCAGGGTCGAGTTGGACAGCCTTCGCGTAGTTCACAATGGCCTTCTCGAACTGTTTCTTAGCGAAGTAAGCCGCTCCCAGGTTGTTGTAGTAGGACGCGGCATCGTCCTGCAACGAGATCGCTTTCTCGTAGTTCTTGATGGCTCCGTTGTAGCTGTGCTGCGAATAATAGATGACGCCAAGATTGTTGTATGCGTCGGCATGCTTGCGATCGGCTTTGATCGCGTGTTCGAAGCTTCTCTTGGCTTCCTTATAACGCTGCATCATCAGCTGGCAGATTCCGATTTTGTTGAGCACGGAGGCATTGCCCGCGTCCCTCTTAAGCACGGCATCGTAGTAGTCGACCGCATCGAGAAAGTACTTTTCTGCGCGCAGTTCGTCCCCGCGATTTTCCAGTTGTTCGGGAGTGGCCCCCGGAGCCGGAGGCTCCGCGCGGTGCAGCGGCGGAGGTCCGATTTGCAATTGCTCGGAACTTTGAGCGTGTAAGGGAAGCGCCGAAACAGCAGAGAGGAGAAGTGAGACCGAGCCGATGCGGATCCAGGAAAGCATAGCTACCCCCACGCATTGCACAATCGTTCTTACACTATAGCGCGGCCGGAGCCTACTGCGGCGGGCCGTTGTCAGTCTTAGACGGTGGCGGCGTGTTTTTGTCACCCTTGCCAGAGGAGCCGCTATCCCCCTTGAAGACCCCCACAATCTTCCCAAAGAAGCCCTTTTTCTTCTTAGCCTCTTCCTCTGATTGGACACCGCTGGCCGTCGGGGGGTTCCCGTTGGTCGTTGGCGGAGGCAGCGCCTTCTCGGAATTGCCACCGAACATCCTGGAGAAGAACCCCTGCACGCCGCTACTCTGATCGCAGGTGTCGCGCGGTTCCGTGCCGGCCACGAAGGCAATCGTGTAGTCGTCGGGACAGGTTGGCGTCGCCAGGCGGTTGGTTATTTTGTCGAGTTGAACGTCGACCACGCCTTCGGGTTGCGTGAAAGGCTTAACGTCGGCATACTGAGGCAGCGTAACCGCCTTCTTCATGAATTCAGCCCAGATGGGAGCAGCGGTATGCGCGCCTTCCAGGTGGATGTCGCTGTAATCGTCGTAGCCCACCCAGACAATGCAGAGCAGGTTACTGGTGTAGCCGGCAAACCATCCATCGTGCGAAGTGCCGGTTTTTCCCGCAGCGGGAGCGGTGAATCCACGCCCGCGAACGCCGGCGGCTGTGCCGAAGTTCATGACGCCTTCCAGCATGTTGGTCATGACGAAGGCGATCCGCGGATCGAGTACCTGGCGCTTTTCGGTTTCGATGTTGACGATGACATCGCCCTTCGAATTGCGCACCGAATTGACGAACACCGGAGACAGCCGCATGCCGCCGTTGGCGAACGTGGTGTAAGCCGCAGTCATGTCGACCGGGGTGGCGTCATAGGCGCCTATTGCCATAGCGGGAGTGGCTTTCACCGAAGTGATCCCGGCCGACTTGGCCAGATCCGCAACTTTGTCGTAGCCCACTTCCTCCGCCAGCTTTACAGTCGCGTTGTTGAGCGAAAGCGCCAGCGCGTAACGGAGCGTCACGTCACCGTGATACTCCTCTTTATAGTTGCGCGGTTCGTAGATCTGGTCGCCATAGGAAAAGGTTGAAGGCTGATCGGGAACGGTCGATGCCGGAGTGATCACGGTGGTTGAGCCGTCAATCGCCGTATTCATCGCGGCCGCATAGACAAACGGTTTGAAGATGGAGCCTGTCGGACGCTTGGCGAGCGCGTGGTTTAACTGGCTCGCACCATAGTTCCGGCCGCCGACCAACGCCTTGATCTCGCCGGTGTGTGGATCCATCGCGACCAGCGCCACTTGCGCCTGCGGGCCGGGTGCCACCGTGGTTTCAAACTTGTTTTTGCCTACCTTGACCTTCTTCGTCCGCATCTTCGTGACCTGGTCGTCGACCAGCTTGATGCCCGTCTCAACGGCTTGCGCGGCTGCCCGCTGCAGTTCCGGATCGAGGGTCGTATAGATGCGATATTCCTGCTCGTTCACCTCGCGCTCGTTCAGTTTGTTGACGATCGTGTCGCGGACCATGTCGACGAAGTAGGGCGCGTCACTGGCCTCAACGTTTGGCGGTGCAAGCTTCAGAGGCGTTGCTTTGGCCTTATCCGCCTGCTCGCGGGTGATGTCATGCGTCTCGACCATCGACTCGATCACGGTGTTGCGGCGTTCGAGGGCGCGTTCGGGATGGCGGTACGGCGAGAGATAGCTGGGTGCCTGGATCAATCCGGCCAGCAGTGCGGCTTCTGGCAAGGTGATGTCCTTGAGGTCCTTGTTGAAATACGACCGCGAACCTTCCGCGAGGCCGGAAATCGTGAATGAACCGCGCTGTCCCAGGTCGACCCGGTTGGCATAGAACTCGAAAATCTGCTGCTTCGAAAATTTCTGTTCGAGCTCCACCGCAATCAGCATTTCGATCAGCTTGCGCTTGAAAGTCTTCTCCGGACTCAAAAAGAACGCCCGCGACAGTTGCATGGTGATGGTCGATCCACCTTGCTGATGGCGTTGATGGGTGAAGTCAATCCAGGCCGCTTCGGCGAGTCGCATGAAGTTGACGCCGCTGTGCTGGAAGAAGCGCCGGTCTTCGATGGAGGTGACCGCATCTACCATGACCTTGGGAATATCGTCGTACTTCACCAATTGCCGCTTGGAGCGCTGCTCGGCGTCGAATAGCGCAGCCAGCATCTGCGGTTCAAGTTCGTAGGCCTCGAGCGCACCGGCGGAACGGCTGTTAATCGTAGAAACCGCTCCGTCGGCGACCGTGATCGTCGCGGGCTCAGGGCTGTGATAAGACTCGGGACCGGGAAGAACTTCGATCGAGCTTAAATGCACGCGATAGCTGCCGAGCGGAGACTCGCCTTCTTTTTCCGCGTATCCGGCGTGTCGCAGTTCCGCCGCAATTTCCGGGACAGTTGATTTCGCCCCGACACGTATCAGGTGAGGAGCCGCAAAAATCTTGGCCGCGCTGGCAAATACCGGACCGCGGAAACGCTGCTCAATGATCCGGTCATACTTTACGTACCAGTAGGCAAAGAAACCGGCCACCATCAGCGAGATGGTCAGAAAAGCCAGCAGGGCAACTCGCACGAGCGGATCGCGCGCAAGCAGGCCCTTCCCGCCCGAGCCTTTTCGGCCTGCGGGACCCGTTCTGCCGCTCGGGATTTTGAGCTTAATCGCCATTGGAGCAGAGTGTTCCTATGAGCAGAGCAATTCGTCGTCCGAAACCGGTTCTTTGACGCCAGGGTACGTTTGTACTTGATTCTAAATCACAAGCCCGTTTCCTACGATTATTTGGATGCGTGTCAAAGTAGGGACAGGTGTGGGTGTCTGGGCTCTTAACAAAACATCTTCCGGCGGGTTATAGCGAAGGCGTCCGAGAGGATGGAATTGACATTTACAGACCCTGCCTCTTATCGTCAAGTGTCACTCCACGGGTTCACGCACTTAAATTTCTCAGGAGATTACCTCATGTTACGAAAGCTGTGTTTCGGAATTTTTGCGGCCGTAGTGTTGCTGCCCTCCATGTGGGCGCAAACGGTTGATGAAGTTATTGCCAAGAACGTTCAGGCTCGTGGAGGGATGGACAAACTCAAGAGCGTCCAATCGATGAAGGCCACCGCAACCATGGCCATGGGGCCCGGAATGGAAGCACCCGGAGTATTGCTGCAGAAGCGCGGAAATCTGGCGCGCCTCGAGTTCACCATCCAGGGACTGACCGCGGTGCAGGCTTTTGACGGCAAGAATGCATGGCAAATCATGCCCTTCATGGGGAAGAAGGACGCCGAATTGATGTCGGCCGATGAGGCGAAGGAAGTCGAAGAGATGGCGGACATTGACGGCCCACTCGTCGACTACAAGAGCAAAGGCCATCGGGTGGAACTCCTCGGCAAAGAGAAGATCGAGGGTACGGACGCTTACAAGCTGAAAGCCAGTCTGAAGAATGGCGACATCGTCACGATGTACATCGACGCCGATTCCTTTCTCGAGATCAAGGACGAAACCAAGCGCACTGTACGCGGAACCGAGCAGGTCGTTGAGGCGTCCATCGGCGACTATAAAGAAGTGAACGGAATTCTCGTTCCATTTGCGGTGGAAAGCGGAGTGAAGGGCAGCGCCGAGAAACAGAAGTTGACCATCACCAAAGTTGAATTCAATGTTCCAGTGGAAGATTCCTTGTTCAAAATGCCGCCGCCGGCGCCCAAAACGGATGCCCCAAAAGCCGACGAGCCAAAGAAGTAGCGTGCCGCAGCGGTAACGTCTACCACGGAACTATTCAAGTGGTGAGAGCGAGCCGAGCGGCTTGTCCAAGTCGGCGGCACATTCCATAGGTCACTCGTCTCGCTCAACACCACAGTATTCAGCTCACTTGCGTCTCACTTCGAGGAAAAATGTTCAATCGTGCACGCATCGTTTTCATCGTTTTTTCCTTCATCACTCTGGCTTTCGCCGCATCAGCGCAGGATGTCACACTTGACTCCGACACACTGAGCGGCCTTCCCATCCGCGCCATTGGCCCCGCTGCCACAGGCGGGCGTATTGCTGATATCGCTGCCGTTCATGAAGGCCAGCGGCTCACCATCTACGTCGGTTCGGCCAGCGGAGGAGTGTGGAAGTCGGTGGATGGCGGCACCACCTTCAAGGCGGTCTTTGATAAGCAGCCCTCGCTCTCGATCGGTTCTATCGCTATCGATCCCTCGAATCCGCAAACGGTGTGGGTTGGAACTGGCGAGTCATGGGTGCGCAACAGCGTGTCGGTCGGTACCGGCATCTATCGCTCCCGCGATGGTGGTGAGAGTTGGGACGCGCTGGGTCTCGCCGACTCCGAACACATCAGCCGCGTCGTTGTTCATCCGAAAGACAGCAACACGGTGTTCGCGTGCGCGCTTGGACATCTTTGGAATTCGAACACCGAACGCGGCGTTTTCAAAACCACCGACGGCGGCAAGACCTGGAACAAACTCCTGTACCGCAACGACAGCACCGGATGCGCCGAACTGGTGATGGACCCGCAGGATCCAAACGTCCTCTACGCCGCGATGTGGGACGTGCGCCGCGAGCCGCACAATTTCCGCTCGGGTGGTCCGGGGAGCGGATTGTTCAAGAGCACCGACTCCGGCGCGACCTGGCATGAGTTGCGAAAAGGCATGCCCGAAGGCGATCTGGGGCGCATCGGCATTGCCGTTGCTCCCGCAAATCACGCTCGCGTTTACGCCGTGGTCGAGGCGAAGAACCACACCGCGCTGTTCCGCTCGGACGATGCCGGGGACAGTTGGGTCGAGACCAACAATTCTTTCAATGTCAGCGGGCGGCCGTTCTACTTCGCTCGCCTCGCCGCCGATCCCAAGGTTGCGGATCGCGTTTACAAGCCAGGTTTTTTCCTGACGGTCAGCGAAGACGGCGGCAAGAGCTTTAGCGCCTCGTTCGCCGCCAACGAAGGTCCGGGCGGCGGCAATCACGGTGATCATCACGCGCTTTGGATCGATCCGGAAAATCCCGACCAGATGCTTTTAGGAACGGACGGCGGCGTATACCAGTCGCTCGACCGCGCCGCGCACTGGCGTTTTCTCAACAACCTTCCCGTTGGCGCAGTTCTATCACGTGAGCGCCGACATGGCCGTTCCCTACAACGTTTATGGCGGCCTGCAGGATAACGGCACGTGGATGGGCCCCTCGCGAGCGGTGGATGCCATCTCCAATCGTCACTGGCGCAACATCGGTGTGGGGGATGGTTTCTGGGCATTTTCCGATCCGGCCGACGCGGATTACGCATACGTGGAATACCAGGGCGCGATGATCTCGCGCTTCCGCAAATCGACCGGCGAAGCGAAAGACATCAAGCCGCTGCCGCGTCCGGGTGAGCCGGAGTTTCGTTTCAACTGGAATGCGCCCATCCACCTGAGCCCGAACTCCAAGGGAACCATTTACCTCGGCAGCCAATTCCTGTTCCGCTCGAAAGATCATGGAGAATCCTGGGACCGTATTTCTCCCGACCTCACCACCAACGATCCCGCGCGCCAGCATCAGGAGATGTCCGGCGGCCTGACCATCGACAATTCCGACGCCGAGAAGTTCGAAACCATCTACACCATCGCCGAGTCTCCGAAGAACGGAGAAGTGATCTGGGTAGGCACCGACGACGGGAATGTTCAAGTAACGCGCGACGGCGGCAAGCACTGGGCCAACGTCGCGAAGAATATTTCCGGCCTGCCCGCGGGCACGTGGGTGTCAACCATTGAGGCGAGCCACTTCGATCCCGCCGTCGCTTACGCGACGTTCGATGGACACGCGGCCGGCGACATGAAGACGTACGTCTACCAGACCAAAGATTATGGCAAGACCTGGACCTCGCTCGCGACTTCAGATTTGAGCGGCTACGCTCACGTCGTCCGGCAAGACTTGGTCAATGCGAATCTTCTGTTTGTGGGAACCGAGTTCGGCCTCTTTATTTCAATCGATGGGGGCGCGCACTGGGCGCAGTTCAAAGGCGGCTTGCCCAACGTGGCCGTGCGTGATATCGCCATCCAGTCCCGCGAATCGGATTTGCTGCTCGCGACGCACGGGCGCGGAATCTTCATCCTCGATGACCTGACTGCCATCCGTGCGCTGACGCCCCAATTGCTGGCGAAGGATCTCGTCATGCTGCCTTCGCGGCCCTCTGAGCTAACGCTTCCGGCCGGCGAGCAGCGCTTCGATGGAGATGCTGAATTCTACGGGCGAACGTTGCCCGAAGCGGCAGCCATCGTCTACTACCAGAAGAAACGCCATATTTTCGGCGACCTGAAACTGGAGATCTACGACTCTAAAGGCCAGCTCCTGACTTCGCTTCAGGGCGACAAGCGCCGCGGACTAAACCGCGTGCAATGGCCCGAGCGCGGCAAACCGCCCAAACTGCCTCCGGCCGCAGGATTGGTCGAGAACCAATATGTCTTCTTCGGTCCGCAGGTGCAGGAAGGCACCTACACGGTGAAGCTCACCAAGGGGAAAGAAACGTATTCCTCCGAGGTCAAGCTTGTTCCTGATCCGCGAACCAAGAGCACAGCCGCTGATCGTGAAGTTCAGCACAAGACGGTCACGCAGCTCTACGACATGCTGTCGCAGTTGACCTATGTCGTAGACGCCACCAGCGAACTTCGTGAACAAGCGAAGCAACGGTCGGCGGCCGCCTCCGATGCCAAACTCAAGCAAGATCTCAATGCCCTGGTCCAAAAGCTGGAAGAGTTCCGCTCAACACTCGTCTCGGTGAAAGAAGGCGGAATGATTACGGGAGAGAAGAAACTCCGCGAACACCTGGGCGAACTCTACGGAGCGGTGAACGGCTATTCAGGCCGGCCAACGCAATCAGAGATCGAAAGCACAACCGAGATGCAGAAGAAGCTGGACGAGGCAGGGAAGCAATTCCAGTCAATCGCCAACTCGCAGCTACCGCCAATCAACGCAACTCTGCAAAGCAAGAATCAAGAACCGTTGAAAGCAACCAGCAGAGAAGAGTGGGACAAAAAACAGAAGTAGGATTTCCGAAGGTTTTTAACTGAGAACTGACAACTGAGAACTGACAACTGTTCTTAGTACACGCCCTTGTTCTTCGTCGAGGGATGGAACTCAAGCGTAGTCGAGTATCCCGGCAGTTCGAGCGGAACGCTATACTCGGCTTCGATGTTGAGACTGCCGCTGCCGAAGCCACCGACACGGGTGACTTTCACCTGCTTCGGAGTCAAGGCGATATCGTAATTGCGCGCCTGCTTGATGATGGTGTCGCGAATATCTTCTTCCGACCGCGTGCTGTAAGTGGCCTGCACGCTTTCCGTTTTGATCGCGTCTTCAAGCTCGTAGTTGGAAAAGTAGGGTGGAATCACTTTCAGACCCACCAACGCCAACACGCCGAAGACCGCGAAGCCGAAAACTAATTTCAAAGTTGCCATAAGGAACGAATCATGAGCGCAATGCTCGGAAGTACTCGCTTATGGCTGAAATCTTAACGTCCTGCCGCTCCAGAGTCGAGCGCCGAACCACTTCGACAGTATCTTCGGTAACCTTCTTCCCCACATTGATTCTAAAGGGGATACCAATCAGATCAGCATCCTTGAACTTTACTCCCGGCCGTTCGTCGCGGTCATCAAGCAGAACGTCGAATCCATCGGCCTCGAGCTTCGCTGCAATACCCTCGGACGCCGCCCGAATCGCCTCGTCTTTCGAATTCGTCGAGACCACGACCACGTCGAAAGGCGCAATCGAAGGAGCCAGCCAGAAGCCGTTTTCGTCGTTATTCTGCTCGATCGCGGCCGTCAGGATGCGTTCAATCCCAATCCCGTAGCTGCCCATGATCGGAGCGACTTCCTTGCCGTTCTGGTCGAGCACGCGCGCGCCCATCGACTCCGAATACTTGTATCCGAGTTTGAAGATGTGCCCGATCTCGACGGCCGTATCGATGCGAAGAGGCGCGCCGCAGTTCGGACAATTTTCGCCCGCCGTCACGCTGCGCAGATCGACATAAGCCGTAGGATGAAAATTCTTTCCCGGCGTCAGATGCTTGACGTGGTAGTCCTCTTTATTCGCGCCGCCAATCAGGTTGACGCGGCCTTCGAGCGCCTTATCGACCAGCAGAATCGGCTTGGCGGAGTCGTTCATATCCTTCGCCCAATCAATGCCGAGCGGACCGAAATATCCGGCGGGCGATTTGAAGAGCTCGCGAATCTCGTCTTCCTGCATGGGACGCGTTTCTTTTCCTCCCACCGCACGTCGAGAGCTTCGCCTCGTTCATCTGGTGATCGCCGCGCATCAGCAGCACGACGGCGCGCTGGCGAGTCTTGACGGGCGCTTTTCCGGAAGCGGCGGCGTCTTCCTCCGTGATCATCATCGCCAGCGTCTTGATCTTGTTCTTCGGCGAGACGCCAAGAAAGCGCGCGACATCTTCAATCGTCTTCTGTCCCGGAGTGTGCACTTCGAGCGGCTGTCCATCGCCCTCCGGCTTGAGGTCCTCAACCGGCTCAAGTTTCGAAACCGCCTTCTCCATGTTCGCCGCGTAGTTGCACTTCTCGCAGCTGACGATCTGGTCCTCGCCTGCCGGAGTGCGCACCATGAACTCCTGCGACTTCGATCCGCCCATCGCACCCGAATGCGCGTCGATCACCATGTACTTCAGCCCGCAGCGATCGAAAATCCGGCAATACGTGTCGTGATGCTTCTGATACGACACATCGAGCCCCGCCGCATCAATATCGAACGAGTACGCGTCTTTCATGATGAACTGGCGCACCCGCAGCAGCCCCGCCTTCGGACGCGGCTCGTCGCGAAACTTCGTCTGAATCTGATACCAGATCTGCGGCAGCTGCTTGTAGCTGCGCAGCTCCTTGCGCGCAATGTCAGTCATGACCTCTTCATGCGTCATGCCCAGGCATAGGTCCGCGCCCTTGCGGTCCTTGAGGCGAAACATGTTCTCGCCCATCACCGTCCAGCGCCCGCTCTCTTCCCAGATGTCGCGCGGATTCAAAGCGGGGAGATAAAATTCCTGCCCGATCTTGTCCATTTCCTCGCGGACAATACCCATAATCTTCTGCGCCGAGCGATTGCCCAGGAGCAGAAACGAATAAATGCCGGCGCCCAGCTGCCGGACATATCCAGCGCGGACCAGCAGCTTATGGCTAGCGACTTCGGCATCCGCCGGAGCCTCACGAAGCGTAGGAATAAACAGTTGCGACCAGCGGTGCATGGGTATCGTTTCCAATCGTTTGCCAACTAGGGAGAATCTTCGATTGTAAATGATGATGATGAGTCAGAACGTGTGGCACGGACCTGCCCTGAGCGCAGTCGAAGGGGCCCCCCCTGGCGAAAGCCAATTGCAAGCTCGGCGGCGAGGGCGGCCGGCCTTGGCGGTCCCACAAACCTTGTCATCCTGAGCGGAGCAGGGACTTCACGAAGTGAAGCCCCCGCGCAGCCGAAGGACCCTACACTGTTCCCGCTCAGCAAGGACGCATCAGGAAATCCCCCGTGACCCGTGTGGCGCGGGCGCCCCCGCCCGCGAAAGCCAATTGCAAGCTCGGAACCTCGGCGATTGCAAATGGCGGCGCCCTTGATTTTGGGTGGCGCAGCGGTTCACCGCTGCGGTCTAGGGGCCGGGTTGCGACGGCTTTAGCCGCTGAGGGACCAGTTCCTGCCGAACACCTCGGTTCCAACCCCGCCCATGCCGCTCCAGTTACCAACGTGCTGCCGTTGACAAAACCGTGACATCTCGTCTCCCCGCCTTAGGCATGCTAGCGAAAACAAGGGAGGAGTTCGTGCGAAAGGGCATCGTCATCGGTGGCTTTTGTCTGCTTGCGGCACTATTGTGTGCGGCACAGGATTTCGCCACCCCGCCTCCTCTCGCGGTCGATCCCAAACCTGTTCCCGTTCTCTCCGGCGCGCTCGCCTTCGTCCCCATCTGGAATGGTGGCAACCCCACCCTCGTCTCCATCATCTCGCCCGTCCTGCTCGTGCCGCTGGGAAGCAATTTTGTCTTCGAGTCCCGCGCCGCCTTCGAAGGCGACTTCCAGCAGCGCAACGGAGACTCCGGCCCCTTCACCGGCGCGATCCAGAAATCGTTGGATTATGCCGAACTGGACTACATCGGCAATCGTTACGTCACCATCACCGCGGGCCGTTTTCTCACGCCATTCAATATTTTCAACGAGCGCCTTTATCCCAATTGGATTCGCAACACCCAAACGGACCCGCTCATCTTTCCCGTCGGCACGGGTAGCGACAACGGACTGATGTTCCGAGGCGGCGTCGCGGCCGCCCGCGACCTTACCGTCAACTACGCCGTCTATTTTTCTACGCTCTCTACCGCCGATCACTTCGGATCCGAACGCCATGCCGGGGCGCGCGTCGCCATGTTTCTTCCCCGCGAGCGGCTTGAAATCGGAATGAGCGTACAGCACCAGCTTCAGGACGCACGCTGGAACCGTTTCGGATTTCACCTGCAATGGCAGCCCAACCGCGTGCCGTTTGAACTGCGCTCCGAGGGAGCGTATTCGCGCGCGGAAGGGAATGGCTTATGGATCGAAGGTACCTATCGTTTCCGCAACGCTCGCGCGGCGGCCTTCCGCCGTGCCCAGGCGGTTTGCCGCACGCAGATTTTCCATACCGGCGATGTCGCCGGAGCCAATCCAATTCTGCAAACCACTGACACTAAACGCACCGAATTCGGAGTGAACTACTACCTGAACGACGGCTGGAAAGCGCTCGCCAGCTACGGAAGAACGGTTATGCCGTCCGGCAATAACAACATCTGGACCGTAGGGATGACCTACCGTTTCGTTCTGCCGTTAGGGGCAAGAGAATGAACGGACTGCGAAACATCTTTCTGGTTGCGCTTCTTGCCGTCGCGGGCATGAGCTTCGCAGCATCGCGGACGGATTCATCGAACCTGACGCCGACGCCGCCGACGGCGACTGCCCGATCGGCCGAGCAAGAGCAGCAATGGACGATCGAGGGAGAAAAACGATACCGCGCCAACTGCGGACGCTGCCATCAACCGCCGCACAAATTTCCACCGCGCGCCATGGCCATGGCCATCCGGCACATGCGCGTGCGCGCCATGCTCACCGATGACGACATGAAATATCTTCTCTACTACATGACGCACTGATGTATGTGACTTACTGATGCGAAATCGAATTGCAATCATCGCGCTGTTCACCTGCGCGCTCGCCTCCCTGGCGGGACGTGACGCGCTATCGGACCCAGCAGCCGGAACGCGCGTCATCGAGTTGACGGCCGACCACGACAGTCGCTACCGTCAGGGCCGCAATTCTTCGCCCACGATTGAAGTATTCGCCAACGAGCCGCTCATCTTGCGGATTACCGCCATCCGGGCTCACGAAGTGGCGCGTGACGGCAGTATTCACGGGCTGGCGCTGCTAGATAAAAATTCGAACACGGTGCCGGGGTGGAAATTCTTTTTGCACCCTGGAGTCCAGGAACTTGCCGTCACCGCCCCGTCGGAGCCGGGCCGCTACAAGGCTGTGTGTACGGTGATTTGCAGTGACGGACACGAAGACATGGGTTTCACTGTGATCGTCGTCGACCGGAAAGATGACCCGAAAGTGGACCCGAAAGCGGACGCGAAAACGGACAGCAAGGCAAGACCTAAGGAGGGCAGATGAGATCGCTCGAAAGAAAAATGTTTGTCGCCATGTTAACGCTCAGCGCGATCGCCGCAGCAGGGGCCGGCTCCGCGAAAACGCACTTCCGCGGAGAAATCTCTGATACGCAGTGTGCCATGAAGGTCCACTCCCTGGAGCGTTCTCACGCCGAAATGATCGCCAAGAGCACGCTAGGCACCGACGCCGCCTCGTGTGCCAAGGCATGCGTGAAAAGAGGAGGCGAGTGGGTTCTCCGCTCGGGCGATGTCGTCTACCGTCTGAAGAACCAGGAAGGCCTGGAGAACTTCGCCGGCCAGAAAGTCGAAATCACAGGTACGCTCGATAGCCAGGCCGGCATGATCGACAACACCGCCATCGAAACGCAACCAGCAAAGCCAGCCGGACATCGCTAGGCTACCAACCGCAAATTTTGTCATCCTGAGCGAAGTCGAAGGACCCCTACAGCGTTCACCTCATTCATGCTGCTGCAAGGCGTTCGCACCGGGATGCAATTGACTGGCCCGCAAATTTGCTCCCCAGCCCTCCGCGAGGTCTGCCTACCGCGGATTTACCCGTCCGCGCCCCGAAAACCATCTCCGTCGTGTACCCTTGTTCCTGAAAAACTAAGCTATCCATCCCAGCGCGCTTTCGTCCAAATGATGATTCGTCCAAATAACTGGAGGTCGACTTCCATGTGCAAGTTGTGCCATCTTCCACTCTGGCTGTCACCGATGATTCTTACCCTCGTCTTCTCCGCCTTCGCCGCCGATAAACCCTCGCAGATCCGCGGCGCGAACGGCATTACTCTGCCGCCGCCTCCGACCACCGCCGTCAAACCTGTTATCGATACCGTCGCCGGCCAAACCCTCACCGATCCCTATCGTTGGCTCGAAGATCAGCAAAGCCCTGATACCCGCGCCTGGATCGCCTCCCAGATGCGCTACACCGAGGAATATCTCTCCCAGGTCAAGATTCGCCCCGAGATCGTCAAGCGTCTCACCGAACTTGAGCGCGTCGAAACAATCGGTTTTCCCAATGAGCGCAAAGGCAACTACTTCTTCACCAAGCGCCTCCCCGAAGAAAACCAGCCTTCGATTTATCTGCGAAAAGGCCTACAGGGCGAAGACGAGCGCCTCATCGACGCCACGAAACTAAGCGCCGACCAGAACACCTCGGTTAGCATCTATGACATTTCCGAAGACGGTTCCGTGCTCGTCTACGGCATCAAGGAAGGCGGCGCCGACGAAGAATCCATCCATCTGCTCGACGTCGTTACCCGCAAAGATCTACCCGACACTCTGCCCAAAGCCCGCTACTTCGGCATGAGTCTCAGCCCCGACAAGCAGGGCCTCTACTATGCCCGGACCGATAACGATACCGGTTCGCTCGTTTTCTACCACCGCCTCAACACGCCCCTCGCCTCCGACCAGTTTCTCTTCGGCAAGCAATTCAACGGCGACACCTTCGGCCCCATGGACTTGATCAGCTCCGAAGTCACCGAGAACGGCCGCTATTTCCTGGTCACCGTCGGTCACGGAGTCCCCGCCACTCGCATCGACATCTACGCCAAGGACCTACGCCAGCCCGACTCACCCTTCAAGGCCATAGTCCACGGCATCGAAAGCCGTTTTTATCCCACTAATTACGAAGACAGCCTCTTCATTTACACCGACTACCAGGCCCCGAATTACCGCATCATCAAGGTGGACATGAACGATCCCGCGCCCGACCACTGGGCCACGATCATTCCCGAGACCAAGGATGCCATCACCGACTTCAGCATCGTCGGTGAGAAATTGTTTATCTCCACGCTGCACGACGTTGTCACCCAGACGCGTGTCTACTCACTCGACGGCAAGCAGACCGGCAGCGTTACGTATCCCACCCTCGGTTCGCCCTCCGGCATGGCCGGACGCCACAAATCGCAGCACGGCTTTTACAGTTTTGAATCGTTCATCATCCCGCCGACCATTTACCACTACGACGTAGCCACGGGCAAAACCGAAGTCTTCGCCAAGAACAAGACCCCCTTTGCCTCCGACCAGTACGAAGTGCAGCAGGTCTTCTACACCTCCAAAGACGGCACGCGCGTTCCCATGTTCATCGCCTCGAAGAAAGGACTGAAGCGCGACGGCACCGCGCGCCTGCTCATGACCGGCTACGGCGGATTCGACGTCAGCCTCACTCCCGACTGGCGCCCCATCTACTCCTGGTGGATCGAGCAAGGCGGTTTCTTCGCGCAGCCGAATCTTCGCGGCGGTGGCGAGTATGGTGAAACCTGGCATAAAGCCGGCATGTTCGAGCACAAACAGAATGTCTTCGACGACTTCTTCGCCGCTGCCGAATATCTGATTGCCAACCACTACACCACGCCGGAAAAATTCGCCCTCCGTGGACGCTCCAACGGCGGTCTCCTCATGGGCGCGGCCATCACTCAGCGCCCCGACTTGTTCGGCGCCATCTGGTGCGGCTATCCCTTGCTCGATATGGTCCGCTTCCAGAACTTCCTCGTAGGTAAATGGTGGACCACCGAGTACGGCTCCTCCGACGATCCCAAACAATTCGCGTATCTCATCAAGTATTCGCCCTATCACAACGTGAAGCCCGGGACGAAATTTCCCGCCATCATGTTCAACACCGGAGACTCCGACACCCGAGTCGCCCCCCTCCACGCCAGAAAGATGACAGCGTTAGTGCAGGCCGAAACCGGCAGTGACCGCCCCATCCTCCTGCACTACGAAACTCAGGCCGGACACAGCGCCGGCGTCTCCATCAACCAGTTGGTCCTGGACACCGCCGACGAACTAGGTTTTCTGTGGAATGAAACGGGAGGAAAGTAATTAAGATCCGGTGATTCTACTGCGGCGCGTGAAGGTGGCGTACCCATCCGATTTTGGGTGGCGCAGCGCTTTCAGCGCTGCGATAAAGCCTTCCTTTGTTCTGCCGACGCTATAGCATGCTGAAAAAGTATGCTGAAAAAAGTATGCTGAAAAAAGTAATGCTGAAAAATTCCGCAATGCTCGCGCAACCGTGGAAGAGCGGCCCCTTCAGGGCCGCGTAGGTCGCCTCGAATCAAATCCGGCTTCAGCCCCGGTGGTCGACTTTCTCTCGGCTAGCGAGTTTCGGCGTTCTCCCCGCGCAAACGGATTTTCGCCAAGAGCGCTTGGAAGGACCTGTGGCGCAGTCCTCCGTTTGTGTATGCCCTGCATCGCGAACAGTTGGCAGAGAAGATGAAGCGGGTGCCGCACTTCTCGCGTCTTTCGAGAAGTGCGCATTTCGGCTCTAAATACCCAAGGTGTCTACGCCGCCGGCTGTCGAATCTTCGTTTTGAGTGCAGACGCATAAGGAACCGGGGATCTTACGGACGATAGGAAAGAGGGTCAGTGCAATTAGGGGGTAGTACACTTCGGGAAAAATTGTCGACCCCCTCCATACCGGTTTCGGTCATGAACTGCTGTACCAAGACGAGAGTCGTGAGTAGCGGCTCGGGGCACGACACAAACCTAGAGCTCGTTTCAATGTACGGTAAATGAGTCGTCGAAACTATACTTCTGGCCGCTGGGATTTGTCACCGTGATGCGAACTGGCCCTGCAGACATTGCAGGCACGGTCGCTTTAAGGGTTTCAGCATCGACGTAAGTTGTAGCCGCTTGTGATGTTCCGAATAGGAGTGTGGCACCGCTCAGAAAGCCGCTGCCGCGTAGAGTGACCTGTGTTCCTTGGGATCCCGCTGCGGGATTCACGGACCCAAGGCTGAGCGGAGCCTGAAAAAGCTGGGCGATCGTGATCCCGGAATTGGTGATCAGGAACATCTTGGTTCCGGTTTCATCCAAAGCCATCGCGTTCATATTCAGGGGAATGCCGTCCGATATGGCGACGTGTTGCACCAGGCGTCCCGTATGCACGTCGAATATGTCCACACCGGTATCCTGGGGCACGAATAGCAGACTTCCGGAAGGGTTCAGCTTCTCGCCGATCACGTTATGCAGGCTCCCGTTCCCAGCATCCGCATATCTTTCATATGCGATGATCGTGGTTTGGGACAATTGTGCGTTGGCGACCCCGTAGGATACTGCGAAGGCATTGGCATCGGAATCCGCCGCCGCATCGCTGAACTTGCCCGAAAATCCATAGGCGACTGTATTAGCAGTTAGGTTGAGCATTCCGACTGGTCCACCAGCGCCACTCGCAAGAAAAACTTTGCTGCCGTCCGGCGTTGACGCGGTTGCTGCCACTCCGCAGCAGTTGCCAAAAGCCATGTCAGTGCCATTCGATTGACAGCCGACCACTCCAGTGCAGCTAAGGCTACCTGTGTCGAGATTGACTAGATGGAACACACCTGCACCCGGAGTTTCGGGACATGCCAAATTCAGCAGCATATTATGCGGCGCAGCGGGAGACATGTTAAGTGGCACATTGCATCCCGTGTCTTGCGCGGGTAGCACGGTGAATGTTGACAAAACCTGTAGCGCGCTGGGGTCGATAACAGACATTGTTACGTCGCCGGAATTTATTAGACCCAGGCGAGCACCGTCCGGCGTAAGCGCCAGAGCTGTCGGCTGATTGCCAACGGATATTGGGGAAAGGAATGCATGCGTGCCGAGATCGAAGACTTCAACGCGGTTATGATTTTGGTTGGTAATATAGAGTCTTTGACGCGGTTGGTCATAGACGATGTTGTCGAAAGCTGACCCCGAGGCTGGGTAGGTCTGGGCCGAGGATAGATATTGGAAGCCACCCGGAACCGTGGTTGAGCCATCAGGCGTTGTCACGACTACGTCGGCATAGCCGGAAGCGCCCGCTGGCGTATTTAGAGTCAGCGTTGCCGTTGGGAGAATCTGACCGGCGATTGGTCCGCTCCGGCTGATATTTGTTGCGGCTTTCCCGCCAATATTTACCTGCACGTTCGAACTGTCGAACCCGAAGCCCACAACTTTGATCGAATCGCCACCGGAAGGCGAACCAGCGTTGGCGTCGACTTGCAGGACCGTCGGTCCGTAGCTGACACCGTCAGGTATTACCTGGAAGTAACCGTCAGAACGAGTTAAGGTCACGTTCGCTGGTCCGGCCACGGTTCCAGTTGGCGCTGTCACATCGAGTACATTGCTTGACTGAACGGAAACGTTCGTTCCCGGCTGCGCTTGTGGCGACGCTGGCGGTGGACCAAAATACACCTTGTAGTTCCATGTGGAAGAAAAATACCCGCCCTGCACTTGCGTAGCCGTGGTTCCGGTGAGGCTTTCGAGCGTTGGAGATATAAGGTTTTCATAAGAGAACGGAAGGCTAAAGAACCCAGGCGAGGTAAGATCCAGATAACCCACCCCCAAAGAGGCGGGGCCAAACAGCATGTTCGTCTCGTCGATCGCGAATTCGACGTTGACTGGACCTGAGAACGGCAGGCCCGAACCGAATGCAAAACTTGGTACAACTCCGATCAACGAGAAAGTGCTTGTATCGATCACCGCCGCGACATTATCGCCGCTGAACATATCGGTTTCGAGTACATACGCGTGGCTACCGTCAAGCCCATACAACATTCCCGCAACGGATTCGATGTCAAGCGACACGGAACCAAGCATGTTGAATTGGTCATCGTAGAAAGTCGGCTGCCCCTGCGCTGCGACGGTGACGATCTGTGAGCCGTTCGGGCTAATCGCCACGGCGCCGTATCCACCATTCAGGGTAGCTGGTCCGGTTAAATTGCCGGACACTGCGTCATAGATTGTCACGGTCTCGCCGCCCTCCGGGCCGCCGGAGAAGGAGAGCAATACCTTGGAGTGGTCTGCGCTACGAGTAATACCACTCATATTCTGAAGGGCCGGTTGGTTAAGAGCCGTAAAGACATTGGTTGTCGGATTCCACAGATAGGCCAGTGGGCCAGTCGGGGCCTCGTTCGGTAGGAAGAGCACGTCTCCGTTGGAAAGTGTTGCAAGTTGGGAGGTGGAGGCGTTCTGGCCGGAACCGGTTGAGGGAATGTTGGTTTCGTGCACAACCTCAAGAAGATTGGGATCAATGGCGGTGATGTAAGAGAAATATGGACTGACGACATAGACGGCGTTCCCGTCGGCTGACTCATCGATTCCGGTCGGATATTGCACTGGAATCGTAGCCACACGATGCCCGTCAACGGATGACAATACGGCGACTTGGTTCAGAACCTCAACGCTCACAAACAAAAGTTTTCTCGCTTGGTCATACACCACCCCGGTTGGATCCCAATCCGTGCGCGCAAAGGAACTCCTTGTTGGCGTCGCCGTGGAAGAAGCAACCGAAATGGTCAGTAGCACAGTAACCACGTAACTATTATTCGCATTGTCAGTCGCCGTAACAACAATCGGAAAGTCTTGTATTGGCTGCGCCAAGACTCCTGCTTGCACAAGAATCTGGACGGGATTGGTTGGGGTCAAGAAGCCCTGCGGTCCCCAGATATTGATTCCACTGTTTGGGGGCGCTTGTGTGACTTGGACCCCAAGAGAAGGTGAGGTGCCGGGATTGGGGGTTACAGTAACTTGGACCGTTCCATTCAAAGATGGTTTGAGCGCAAGCGAGGGCGGGGACACCTGAATTGTGAAGGGCGCAGCCGCCATCACGGCTAACGGGAAGCTTTTTGAATGGCTAATGGAACCGCTCGTGCCCGTTATGGTGATTGTGCTGGTGCCAACGGCGGCAGTCGGCGATGCTGCCAGTTGGAACGAGGTACCCGTCCCAGATCCAGTTATGACCAACGCTGGCAGGCTCCCGGGCGTCATCGCTACACCGGCGGGAATACCCGAGACGGTCAAGTTGATTGTTCCAGTGAATCCGTTCGCAGGTGTAGCGTTGATAGCTTGGCCCTGGCTTACCCCTTGTGGCTGGAGGTTTATGTTTGCCTCTTCGAATGAGAGCGAAAAGTCCGCAGTCGGTGGTGGCGGCGGCTGGGAGGACGATCCACCACCACCGCAAGATGAAAGTGAGAGAATTAGGGCGACTATCCCCGCCGTTAGAGTAATGCGCAATAAGCTGCGCGACCGCTCCCGAGTGTTGAGAAACCAGAAAACGATTGGCATGGCTATTTAATGTCGCTAGCACCTGAGAATTTAGTGCGGCGCAATAATACTCCAGGTTTAGTCGCTTTTTCAGTGATTGAACATCACCACAACCGCTGTGAGTCACACGCGCTCGGAAACCCAGCGCTCCAGGTTCTCCACAGTTCGTTCCAACCTCGCACGCGTGACGAGGTGAACCCGTTCCCCGCGACGCGCCTGGATGATTGTGTCGCGAGTCAGACCTGATCGCTCCAGTTGGCGGAGCGACAATCTATTGAGCCTTTTTACAAGTTCAGGAGCGCAAGGGCGAGTTTTGAGCGTTTACGGCGGGTGGCCGACATCTCCCGCGAGTATAACGCCGCCCTCTTTGAAACCCGACAGAGAAGCAACTGGGGATGCCGCACTTCTCGCGGTTTTCGAGAAGTGCGCACCACACCGCCCGCACCTTGAGTTTTTGACTTCGGTGGGATTCCACCGTCGCATCGACCTTAGGATTTCGCTGACCCCGCACCCAACAGAATTACGCCGGAACGAAATTCGCGTTTAGAATCACGCGCAGTCGAAAGAAAATCGTGCAGAAGAATCTGCTCTACGAAGTCGCGCCCCGCCGCCGAAAGGAAGATGCCGCTCCCATTCGACGCGCCGAGCGAGCCCGATGTCGAACGGGAGAGCGAGGGACCAGAAGAACCCTTCTAGGAGAGTGCGCCCGCTCTCGCGCTTCTCGAGAAGCCGCCAGCCGCCGCATCACAATTGGCCTATGCGCTCCCATTTCTCCCGAAGCTGCTTCATCGCTGGCAACAATGGATCGAGACCCCTGCCGCAAATGTAGTCCTGCAGTTCGCCCTCGTTAATCACTTTTCTCTCTTTGAGCCCATCTCTCATCGCGCTTCTTTCCTCCGCGATCATGGCGGCAAAGCACTCCTCAGCCGATGGCCGGTCAGCCGGTGAATCCTCCTCTTCGGTCTCTTCTCCCTCCGCTTCCTCCGGGTCATGCCCCTCGCCGTTCGCCGACCACGGAGTCATCCCCATCGGCGTCTCTGCCGCCTTCTCCGGTTCCACCACCATCTGCGTCGGCTTGGCCTTTTCCGCCTGCATTGCCTTCAGATTGCCGGACGCGATCTGCAGCGCGTACAGCAGCACTCCGGCATCTTTGCGGTCGATTCGGCGCGCTAACATCATTTGCACCACCTGCTGGATCACCGTTTGAATCGAATGGGCGTCCTCGAGGACCGGGATCACAACGCTCCAGTCGGAATATCGTTCTCCGTCAATATAAAGGTCCGCTGCCCTGGGCCGGTTCTGGTCGTGGTAGTAACACAGTTCCTTGCTCTTGAGCGCCGGAGATCCGCACTGCGTGCCATTGGTGCGAATGTGCCGGCACCGTCGAATTTCAATCGGATAAGTCGTCATAACTCCCATCCCTAATCACAAAATAAAACACCCGGAAGTGGTATGTGCCCCAGAGCCTGCCCTGAGCTTGTCGAAGGGTTCGCGACCGTTCTTTGGTCGCTAACCTGGGATTGCCGCCGGGCTCGCACTCTAACCAGCCACCCAAAACGACCGCAAAACAAAAACGCGGCCCGCAGGCCGCGCTGGTTTCTTCATCTCTATATCTATTATTTCAAAGTCAGAGGGGGAAACGGACACGTTTAGGAAAAATATATCTCACGTGTATCGAGTAAGTTAAAGCGAAAGTGGCTGGTTTGACCTCTTGACAAGGTTTTCCCACCGATCAAGGCCGCTAATTTGCACATTCCAAAATACCTTACAAGTAACTCCTTTAAACTCAAAGACCTAGCGCTCGAACATCGTAAATCTTTGATTCTAAAAAACCGGTTTTAGGAGGGATGGAAGGTGCTCACTCGATTTTCCTCGCCATTGCCGATGCGCTGATCCTATTCTGAGAACTCATTTCCAGCCACTTGCGTTGATGAGGAGGTTTCGCTCATGAAACGGGCTATCGCTGCCGGAATTGTGCTGCTGCTTGGCTCAGTAACTCCGTCATTCGGTCAGGCAAACCGATCCGACGAAGGCGCTCGCGTGCAGGCCTTGGATAACTCCTGGAACAGCGCCCTCGAAACAAAAGATACCAAGGCTTTGGACCTGCTCTTGACCGATTCCTTTGTTTCCGTGGACATTGACGGAAGCGTCCAGACGAAAAGTGAATTCCTGGCAAGTATCAAGGCGCCCGATTATCATCCCGCGCAAGCGGTGACTGAACAGAGCACCGTTCAGGTCTACGGCGATTCAGCAGTTGTCTTTGGGATATTTCGCTCGAAGTGGCAGGAGAAAGGGAAAACAATGACGCACCGCGAGCGCTTCGTCGATACCTGGGTGAAAATCAAGGGTTCTTGGCAATGCGTCGCGTCCATAACGGTTTTGATCACCGCAAAGTGATATGATGCTGCGCGTGTTAGGCGGACGCAGCAACGAGCAGTGGATCGCGCAGTACAGCTCCAGCCATCAGCATCCTGTAAACCGTCTCTGTCACACGCTGGGCATTCCTCTCATTCTGCTTTCCGGCGCAGTCGCGATCGCTGGCATTTTCATTCCTCACCTTTGGCTGTATGCGCTCGGCCTGTTCCTGATCGGATGGATTTTCCAGTTCATCGGCCATGCCTTCGAGGGCAAGCCACCAGAGTTCTTCTCCGACTGGCGTTTTCTGTTTGTCGGCGTGCGCTGGTGGTGGGCAAAGATCCAGGGCAAGGCCTGAGTCCACAGGCCATCCCTCTAATCCCTTCCAACCGGTTCATTTCAAGCAGGATGGTTGAAATCAGCCACCCCCGATTCCGCAACTTTTTCCGCCGGTTCGAGTTCTAATCACTAGAAGCTTTCAAAGGCAACGAAAAGCTGAAAGCTTCTGGATTCGGTGAGTGGCGACTGGCAAGCCGGATCGGAGAAAGGGGTCCAATATGAAGTACTTTCGGTATTTAGCTCTGCTCAGTCTGTTAGCTCTGCCGCTGACGTTTGCGCAGGCGCAGGTCAGGGTAGGAGTTGGCATCGGGTTTGGCCCCGGATACGTAGCCGAAGCACCGGTTTGTGACTATGGATACTATCCGGATTATCCATATGGCTGCGCACCTTACGGATATTACGGCCCAGAGTGGTTTTCGGGCGGCGTCTTCATCGGTGCAGGCCCGTGGTATCACGGATGGGGACATCCGTATTGGGACCATGGATTCTATCGCCCCGGTTTCTACGGCCGCGGATACTATGGACGCGGATTTGAAGGCCGAGGATTTGCCGGTCGCGGCTACGAAGGGCACAGCTTTGCCGGCAAGGGTCATGGCTTCCGCGGCGGCGAAGCGCGCAGTGGAGGCGGGTTCCACGGTGGCGAATCGCGCGGTGGCGGTGGGTTCCACGGTGGTGGCGGATCTCATGGTGGCGGACGCCGGTAACAGGCTTTGCCTCGGGAAATAAATTACGGCTGGCAGCAGCGATGCTGCCAGCCGTTTTTCTTTTCCGGAAAATTTCTACGCAACCAGGCGCTGCAAGATTTGCTTGCCCAGTTTCTGCGCTTCGCCGAAGAACTTCTGGTACTCGACAAAAATCCGGTTCAGTTCGAGCGATTGATCGGCGGTGAGTTTGTGACGCAGCATCATGTCGCGCACGTGGACGGGATTGGGCAGAGTCGCGTCTTCAGTCAGCTCTTCGAGGGCGGTTGAGGGATCGTAGTGGTACATGCAGTTGATTCTACCGCCGCTACCTCGATTTCCCACTCGTCGGTCGTGGCGGCCTTCGCTGCCGCTCGCTTGATCGCAGATTCCTTCAATTGTTGTTGGAGTTCTTTTTGGTGGTTGACCTGACGCAGCACTGTTTCTACCGTGGCTGCCAGACGATCCGAGTTCTTGTCGAGCTCCAGAGCGGACTTTTCGAAATAAGCGGTCGCTCCTTCCTGCAGAAGCTTTTCTTCATTCTTCTGCGAGAGGCTGGTCAGTACGATGACCGGAATTTGCGTGGTGGAGGGATCGTTTTTCAGGGCTTTCAGCACCTGCGGGCCGCTGATCTTGGGCAGCAGCAGGTCGAGCAGGATGATGTCGGGTGGTTTGTCCCGCACCGACTGTAACGCCTCCTCGCCATCTGCCGCGGTGCTGACCTCGAATCCGGCTTTGGAAAGAGCGCGTTCGCTGGCCATGCGGAGAAATTTGCTGTCTTCGACCAGGAGCACTTTGGAGTTTGCAGCCACACGTAACCCCTCGTGTGGCTTCATCGGCAAAATTCAAGCAGAACTTGAAAGGCGAACACCAGCGATCCCCTAAAGGGGAGTGCTATTCGGAGAGCTTTTCGGCTTCGCTCAAGCGATACTTGATACAAAGAAAACAGGGCGGCTTGCGCCGCCCCTCGTGAAACTGACAACTGATAACTGGCTCTACGTTCCTTCCGACCAGCTTGCCAGGTACTCCTCCTGCTCTGAGGTGAGGCGGTCGATCTTGATGCCGAGCGATTCCAGCTTCAGTTTGGCCACCCGCTTGTCGAGGTCGACGGGAACGGTGTAGACCTTCTTTTCGAGCGACGCGTGGTTCTTCACCATGTACTCGCAGGAAAGGGCTTGATCGGCAAAGCTCATATCCATGACTGAGGCCGGATGGCCTTCGGCGGCCGCCAGATTGATAAGGCGGCCTTCGCCAAGCAGGTTGATGCGGCGTCCATCTTTCAATGAGTATTCCTCAACAAAGTCGCGGGTGGTGCGCTTCGAAGACGACATCTTTTCGAGCGACGGAATATCGATTTCGACATTGAAGTGGCCCGAGTTCGATATGATCGCGCCATCCTTCATGAGTTCGAAGTGCTGCTTGGCGAGCACGTTTTTGTTGCCGGTAACGGTGCAGAAAACGTCGCCAAGTTTGGCGGCTTCTTCCATACTCATCACGCGGAAGCCGTCCATCACGGCTTCGAGCGCTTTCGTCGGATCGACTTCGGTGACGATGACTTCGGCTCCCGCGCCCCGCGCACGCGAAGCCAGACCACGTCCGCACCAGCCGTAGCCGGCGACCACGAACTTCGATCCGGCAAGCAGGAAATTGGTCGCGCGGATAATGCCATCGATCGTCGATTGGCCGGTGCCGTAGCGATTGTCGAACAGGTGCTTGGTATCGGCGTCATTGACCGCGACGATCGGATATTGCAGTACGCCTTCCTTGGCCATTGCACGCAGGCGAATGACGCCGGTAGTTGTCTCTTCCGTTCCGCCAATCACATTCGCCAATTCGGTCTTGCGCTTGGTGTGGAGGATTGAAACCAGGTCGGCGCCATCATCCATGGTGAACTGCGGCTTATGATCGAGCGCCGCCATGATGTGCGAATAGTAAGAGTCGTTGTCTTCGCCCTTGATGGCGAAAACCGGGATGCTGTAATCGCGCACTAGGCTGGCGGCCACGTCATCCTGTGTGGACAACGGGTTCGAAGCGCAAAGCGCCACATCGGCGCCGCCGTCGCGCAAGGCGATCATTAGGTTCGCGGTCTCAGCCGTTACGTGCAGGCAGGCCGAAACGCGAATGCCCTTGAGCGGCTGGTTCTTGATGAATTCCTTGCGGATGATCTGCAGAACTTTCATCGACTGGTTCGCCCACTCGATGCGTTTCTTGCCTAGATCGGCCAGTTCAAAACCTTTAACGTCGCTGGTAACTGATGTGGTAGCCATGTTTCTCCTAATCCCCGGATGATGACACTGAATGAATATCTATGCAGCTCTTGCGCTGCGGATGAATAATCCACCACGGAGGCACGGAGTCACAGAGAAAACCTAAACCGGGAAAAACCAAATCGCTTTTCTCCGTCTCTCTGTGCCTCCGAGGTGAAAGAACTATTTTCTCGCCCCCACCGGCTCATTTTTCTTTAAGCCAGCGTCCGACGCCAGCTTCGCGGCCTTGTCGGTCGCTTCCCAGGTGAAATCCGGGTCGGTGCGGCCAAAGTGTCCGTAAGATGCCGTCTTGCGATAAATCGGACGGCGCAGGTTCAGCGTCTCGATGATCTCGCGCGGCTTCAGCTTGAAGTTGGCCCGCACCAGATCCGGGATCAGAGTGGCATCAATCTTCTCGGTTCCGAAAGTATCCACCAGTACGCTGACGGGATCGGCAACACCGATCGCATAAGCGAGTTGTACTTCACAACGGTCGGCTAGGCCGGCAGCCACGATGTTCTTGGCGATGTAGCGAGCCATGTAGGCAGCGGAACGGTCAACCTTGGTCGGATCCTTGCCACTGAATGCGCCGCCACCGTGACGTCCCATGCCACCGTAAGTGTCGACGATGATCTTGCGGCCGGTGAGGCCGGAATCGCCCATTGGGCCGCCGATGACGAAGCGTCCGGTGGGATTGATGTGGTACTTAGTGTCTTCGTCGAGCAGGTGGGCCGGAATGACGGTCTGGATCACGTGCTTCAGAATGTCGGCTCGCAGTTCGTCGTTGCCGACGCTCTCGGAATGCTGGGTCGAGACGACCACGGCATCCACGCGCTTCACTTTCTTCTGCGCGTCGTACTCGACGGTAACCTGCGATTTTCCATCGGGACGCAGGTAAGGGCAGGTGCCGTTCTTACGGACTTCGGAAAGTTTCTGGGTGAGCTTGTGTGCGAGTGAAATCGGGAGGGGCATCAGTTCGGGAGTTTCGTTGCAGGCGTAGCCGAACATCATGCCCTGGTCGCCGGCGCCGCCGGTGTCCACGCCCATCGCGATATCGCCGGACTGTTTGTTGATGCTGGAAATCACAGCGCAAGTGTTGGAATCGAAACCATAGACGGCATTGTCGTAGCCGATTGACTGCACGACTCCGCGGACGAGGTTTTGAAAGTCAACGTAGGCTTTGGTGGTGATCTCGCCGGCGATTACGACCAGGCCGGTGCAGGTCAGGGTTTCGCAAGCGACGCGGCTGTTCGGATCTTCACGAAGGCAGGCGTCGAGAATGGCATCGGAAATCTGGTCGGCGATTTTATCCGGATGTCCCTCGGTTACAGACTCCGAGGTAAATAGAAAACGATTCTTTGCTGGCAAGCTGTATCTCCTCAAGGTTACTTTTGAGCCTTTTTGCTTCCGATAAGGGGGGCCGATGAAGCCGCGGGCTCTTGACCGGGGTTTGGGCTTAATGCTCTTCAAAACGGTACCAGAGTTTGCTGTCAGAACGCAATGAAATTGGGCGGGGAATAGAGGGGCAACATTGAGTGGAAGCCAATCCACATCGAACGGTGGGGAGCAGCTGGTAAGCGGAAGAAAAGAAAGAGAAAAACTTAGGGTGTAGTGGCAGCAGATGTGGCGTTTGGCACCACTCCTCCCGGACCAAAAGTAACGGTCTTAACCTCGCCGAATTCTCCACCGGAGTTGATCTTCTTTCCGTTGAATCGAAGGTCGACGCCACCGGCATTTCCGAGCTTCAGCACGATTTCTTTTCGAGCTGGGATTGACCGCTGGCTGCCTGCGGTGAGCAGTTCGGACGAGTGCGTTTTACCGTCCGCGGTGTAGGAGACCCAGGATTCCTCATGCGCCTGGATGTCGACTACAAACTCGCCCGGGGCGACCGGCCGATCCTGAGATGTCGGGCTCGTTTGGGGCGGGGACGAGACACTTGAGGACGAACTGGAACTGGCCGGACCGTCGACGCGGACATCTTGCGGCGCGCTCCTAGGCGCAGGGTTCAGTGGCGTGACAGGTGCCCCTGCGGCGTCTGCGGGGGCCACCGACGTGTTTTGGGTAGAGTGGGCCGACGGCTTATCGTGATCGCGCCAGCGACTGCTCCAGAGCGAAAGTGCGAGCGCGACAATGAGAAGGAGCGCGGCGAACCATCCCCACGGCAGCGGCCGCGACGCGGAGGAGGAAGTAGCCTCCATACGACGAATGTTCTCCGCCGGTTCACGTTCTTCTTCCGGCACGGCAATTTCGGTTGGAGGCGGAGGCGCATCGCCCGAGGCCTGCAAATAGTCGGCGACGGTTTGATCTTCGTCCAGGCCAACGAAGCGGGAATAGGCGCGAACAAAGCCCTTGTTGAAGATGCCACCAGGCAACTGGTTGAATTTATCTTCCTCAAGCGCCTGCAGCATGCGGGTGCCGATTTTGGTGGAGACGGAAATTTGCTCGAGCGTGATCTTGCGCTTCTCGCGCTCCTGTTTAAGTTTTTCGCCAAAGGATGGCAAACCGGGCTCCCGCTCGTGTTGGATGGCGAACGGAATTTTACTCTGTCGAGAGGGAAGATCATAGAAAATTGGTAATCTCCAATCCGCGATCGGAAGTAGGGATACGCTCTCAGGCATTTCTTGTGCAAGGTGACTTCTCGGGCTGCCAGCAGTTCACCAATGGCTTATGATTAGCGTGGTTGCGCTGAGACCGCCCGCTGGGCCCGGCTTGAGCCCGGGGGCGGCCCGCGAACGGAGCGGGTTGGCGTGACTGGTACCGGTTACCTACGTTCATTGCCCGCCTCACGCATCCAAACCTATAATTTCGTATCCAACCCTGTGGGTCGAGGACTGCATGTCAGAGGCAGCGGGCACATCCCCAATTCGCCTGTCGCAAGAGCTGACCATCTTTCATGATGTCGCGAAGGCGCTTACCTCTTCGCTGAACCTCGATTCCATCCTGCAGACCATCATGGAAAAAATGGCGGAATATTTCCGTCCCGACACCTGGTCGCTGCTGATGGTGGATGAAGAGAAGGACGAACTCTATTTCGCCATCGCGGTTGGGGCAGCGGCGGAAGTTTTGTCGAAGGTGCGTCTAAAGGTCGGCGAGGGGATCGCCGGCTGGGTGGCCAAGCACGGTCAGCCGCTGATCGTGCCCGATGTGCAGAGCGATCCACGTTTCTCATCTCGTCTCGACGAACTGACGCGGCTGCAGACGCACTCCGTGATTTGTGTGCCGCTGCGCTCGAAACACCGTGTGCTGGGCGTGATCCAGTTGGTGAACGCGAATGCGGAAATGAGCGAACAGGAGATGTTCTTCCTGCAGGCCCTTTGCGACTACGCTGCGATTTCGATTGAGAATGCGCGGTCGGTCGAGAAGATTCAGGAACTCACCATCACCGACGACTGCACCGGTCTATTCAACGCGCGCCATCTTCATAAGACGCTCGAGACCGAAGTTTATCGTTCCGCTCGGTTCGGCTATCAGTTCAGCGTGATCTTTATTGACTTGGACCACTTCAAATCGGTCAACGACACGCACGGGCATCTAGTGGGCAGCCGTCTGCTGGCCGAAGTTGGATATCTGGTCAAAGCGCAGTTAAGGCTGATTGATTTTGCATTCCGCTATGGAGGAGACGAGTTCGTTGTGCTGTTGCCGCAGACGAGCAAAGATCAAGCGGTGGTGGTAGCAAAACGCTTGCAGGATTCATTGCGCGCGGGAACTTTCTGCTCGGAGCAGGGATTGAACTTGAACCTGCGTGCCAGCATGGGGCTGGCGACTTTTCCTACCGATGCGCAGACGCCGCACGACATTATTCGTCAGGCCGACGAGATGATGTACATGGTCAAGAACACGACCCGCGACAACATTGGAGTTGCCTCGCAGGGGTTGATGGAAACGTAGAAATAGTTCTCAGTCGTCAGTCGTCAGTTGTCAGTAAACTCGTTTTTCTCCCGCTTCTGCAGATCCGGCGGCTTTTCTGTTTTCGGTTGGGCTGAGGGTTCTGGCTTCCACGAGCCCGCATTCGCAGGCGCGTTTGGATTCATTCCGAAATCCCAAACGTAGAGATTCATTCCTTCTTTGCCGAGCATTTCGGCAATCGCGTATTCGCCCGCCGGTAGTGGGTCGGTGGGCGTGAGCTTGACCCAACCGCCGGACATTGCGGTGGATGTGGAGGCGACGAAGCGCTCGTCCGTTTTCATTTTCCCGGTGACGGCGATCTTAACGGCGCCCGCGACGCGCTTGCCGCCTTTGGCTTCGACGCGAATGATCTTGAAACGCTCGGTGGGCGGGGGAGGCGGAGGATCTCCGGCGGCCTGCGCTCCCGCGGGCGCACCGTCATTCGAGTCGATGTTGACGTAGATCGACGGTACGGCGGTGTGAGACTGCACCTTGGCATGCGTTCCCGGAAGCTCGATCGTCTGCTTCACGCCGCCCAATGGATTGATGGTTGCCCGCAGAATGTTCGCCTTTGTGTTCTGGTTTAGTTCACTGCCGGACTGCTGCAGTTCCGACAACTGCGGCACGTCTTCGAAAGTTTCGAGAAGAAAGACGCCGCCTTCGTCCGGCAGGCGCAGACCAGGAGCGACTTGCGGGGAACGCGCTTGTTCCAACTTGCGTTCGGCTTCCATTTGCTTATCAAGTTCGACCGCTTCGGGAGCCAGATTGCCCTGGAGGCGCCCCTGTTCGAATTTGTCAGTCGCGTCCCAGTCAATCAGCGATTTTGGGACTTCCTCCCATTCGCCGCGTTCGGCGCTGAAGTAGCGGACACGATCGCCGTTGACTTCATATTTGGTGACTGATTGATACGAGCCGTCTTTCAGAATGAGGCGCCGAGCCTGGTTGGCGGGGGCCGGAACCTGGGCCAGAGAGGAGAGACCCAACGCGAGAATCGCGGCCGTAAGAAGTCCCGTTCCACGGAAGAATTTCATGCCGTAACCATTATCAGACGATTCCTGCGCTTCTGGAAAGTTGGATGCTGGTTTCGGAAATTGGCTATCCGGTATTATGCAGACCGGCCGCGATACCGTTCATGGTGGCTCCGATCGCGTAGTCGAGTGACGGATCGGTGGGAGCGTCAGCGGCCGCCACGCGCTTGCGACGCAACAGATCGATTTGGATCAGGCTCAACGGATCCACGTATGGATTGCGCAAGCGCACGGAACGCAACAGCACAGAATTATTCTCAAGTAACTGCTGTTGGCCTGTGATGGCGAGAATAAGGCTGCGGGAGCGCTGAAATTCCTGCTGGAACATATGGAAGACGCGATCGCGCAACGCTGCATCAGTGACCAGGTCGGCATAGATGCGTGCGATGGCGAAGTCAGCCTTGGCCATGGCGATTTCGACGCTGCGGACAAGACTCGCAAATAGCGGAAAGCCGTGCATCATTTCGCGCAGAAGGTCCGCATGGGCAGTGCCGCGCCGGGCGAACCGGTCGAAGGAATGGCCGACTCCGAACCAGGCGGGGACAGCGTGACGGCTCTGCATCCAGCCGAAGACCCAGGGAATGGCTCGCAGGTCGTCAAGGCTACGGCTGCCGGAACGGCGCGCGGGGCGGGAGCCAATGCGGGCATGTTCCAGTTCGTTGACCGGTGTAGCTTGCTCGAAGTATTCGAGTACTTCAGGATTTTCGGCGATGTGTTTCCGGTAGAACGCGAAGGCGTCGGCAGACATCGCCTCCATGGCCTCATCCCATCTCCGCAGCGCATCAGGCGCGTCTTGCGCGGGCAGGGTGACCGCTTCCAGGCACGCGGCGATCATGATCTCCAGATTCCATTCGGCGAGCACGGGATCGGCGTATTTCCAGCTGAGAACTTCGCCCTGTTCGGTGATTCGAATTTCGCCGGAAAAGTCACCCGCGGGTTGAGCAAGAATCGCGGCGTGAGTAGGACCTCCGCCGCGGCCGACGGTCCCGCCGCGTCCATGAAACAGGCGGAGATTCACTCCACACTCTCGCGCGGCTTGGTGTAGATTGCGCTGGGCTTTGTGCAGTTCCCAAGTGCTGGTCAACATGCCTCCGTCTTTGTTGGAGTCGGAGTACCCGAGCATGACTTCGTGCGTTCGCCCCCAGGAGTCAAGGAGTGGTCCGAATTCGGGAGACTTCCAGACGCGCCGCATGACGGCGGCGGAGGAGCGGAGCGCATCGATCGATTCAAATAGAGGTACCGGCATCAGGCCGGGATCGCCTTGGCTGGCTCCGGCTGAGACGCCGCCGAGCGCTGCCAGTTTTAGCACGGCAAAAATGTCATGTTCGGATTGCGCATTGCTGATGACGAAATTGCGGATGGCTTGCGGGGAGTGAGTCTTCTTTAATTCAGCGATCGCGCGGAACGTGGCGAGCAACTCAACCGAGAAGAAAGATCGCTCCACTTCGAGGTGAACGCCAGAGTCATGGCTCCCGGGAGCAAGTTCTACCAACGCTTGTGCCTGTACACGGGCGTGCTGGCGGATATCGAGCGCGTGCAGGTGGAATCCGAAAGTCTGGACTTTGTTTTGAAGTGGAGCAACGAGATCGGCGAGGCGCTGGCCGTGATTGGCGCAGAGACTATCGTGGATCACGCGAAGATCATCCTCAAATTCGGCGGACGACTTGTATGCGTGTTCATGTTTGGAAGAGTTGCGGCTGAAGCGCAATCGTGCGATCAGATACTCGAGAAAATGTCGATAGATTTCGGCGCCGCTGATCTGCTTCCACCGGGAATATTTTTCTCCGAGCTGCTTTTCGTAAGCGCGTGTGCGCTCCGCGAGAGCGGGGGACACGGCAATGCGCCGGGTCGACACGCTGAGTTGCGTAATTAGGCGTGTTGCCTCGGCGATATAATGATCGATGATGACGTGACGCGCCATACCGATAGCGGCACGGGTCGAATCGGCGGTGACGAAGGGGTTGCCGTCGCGGTCGCCGCCGATCCATGATCCGAATGCGAGCAGGCGGGAAACGTCGGCCGAAGCGCCATAGACCTCGCTGAGCGACTCCTCCAATTCGGAGAACAAACGCGGAACTGCGTCAAATAACACCATGGGAAAGTAGTCGAGCCCCATGTGAATCTCGTCGCGCACGGTCGGCTTGTTGAGCCGGACCTCGTCGGTTTGCCAGAGGGCGGTGATCTCAGCGAGGATCAGCGATTCGTATTCGCGCGCGTCGGAATCGGAGAGCGGCAACTCGTCGAGACGCTCGAGATAGCCGGCGATGCGGCGCCGCTTCAGCCGGATTGTGTGGCGCGAGATTTCCGTCGGGTGCGCCGTGAACACGGGAGTCACTTTGATCTTGCTGAGCGACGCGAGCACGGTGTCGGCGGCGACTCCGGCGGACCTCATTCGGGCAAGCGTGCCGCGAAACGAGCCGTCGATCGGAGCTTTGCCCGCCCTGCCCGTCAAGAGGCGGGCGGCGCGACGACGGCGCTTGCGATGATTGGTTTCCGCGAGGTTGGTGAGTTCGAAATAAATCGCGAAGGCCTTGGTGACCCGGTACGCGCCTTCCACCGAGAGTCCACTGATGATTTCGTGTGCACGAGTCATCCGGTCCGGTTCGAGATCGCTGCCAGGCGGTTGCTCGCGATGCTGGATCAGCAGGCGGCGCAATTCCTCGACAACATCAAAGAAGGCTTCCCCTTCCTGCTCGACCAACACCCTTCCCAACAAGATGCCCAGCGACCGGATATCGCGACGTAAGGGATTTTCTTTGGCAGGATCCGCGGTATGAGCCGTAAGTTCGGCCAACCGGGCGGCGGGAGCGGCATCGCTCCAGAGAGGAATGTCAGCCATGGGATATTTTAGCGGAAGAGAAGACCCGGAAACGCACTTGGCGCGTGGCATCGCACTAACAAACAATTTGAAAGCTTGTCCGCTACAATATGTCCGACCTTAAACCGAATATGTCCTTGACTCGTTCACTGTTCTTGACCGCAGCGGTCTTTTGCCTCGCAAGCGGGAGTCGCTGTCTCGCCCAAGCGGAAAAGCCAATGCAAGTTTGCACGCCGCTCTCGACGGGCCCGTGCGCAACGCAGCCTTCTCCGATCGGCAAGCCTACGGTCAACTTGTCACCCGCAATCGCGGCATTGCGAGCGGATACTCTCACCGTTCTAGATGTTGTCATCTCTTCGGATGGTAAGCCTCACGATATTGAGGTCATTCGATCAGGAAATGCAGCTACGGAAGACGCGGTCGATTTAGTAAAGAAATTGAAGTTTACTCCGGGCAGTTACATGTTCAAACCTGTGCCAGCGGAAATCCGAATCCTTGTCAGATTTCACAATACGGGTGAGGTCAACATACTGACAGCTTCTTCGCAAATGTCATGGGTCGATCCGGAACAAGTTCAAAAGCTTTTCACCGCAGCCTCCCAGGCCTACAGCCGTCACGACTTCCAAGCCGCGGTTACCTTATCCAGACAGCTGCTCATGGTCGAGCCGTTGCTCCTGCGAATACGCTTGACGCTCGGCGCGTCTTTGCTTGAGTTGAATGAATATGCGGACGCGGAGAAAGTCTTGCAACAGGAAATCAAACTCGACCCTAAGAGCTCCTATGCGCACAATATGCTGGGGATGGTCTTCTGGCGGGAGCACAAATACGAAGATGCAGTCGCCCAATTCAGACAACAGATCGGCGTCACTCCGGACGGGTACGATGCGCACGCAAACCTCGGCGTCTTGATGTGTTTTCGGAAACAATGCGCTGAGGCCATGCCAGAGTTAGACAAGGCCTTGGCACTCTCTCCGAATCAAGCCCGCGCTTTGTTGGCCCATGGAGAATGCAATGTCGATCTTGGAAACCCTGCCAAAGGGATTCCGGAGATGGAGCAGGCAGCCAACCAATCCGGTTCCGCGGCCTCATGGAATCAGGCAGCATACCGGTTGGCGGAGAGAAATGTTGAGTTGGAGCGCGCCGAGAGGTGGGCAGAAACAGCCATCGCGATGGAGTCGGTGTCTCTACGGAATCTCTCGCTCGAGCACGTCACTCCAACGCAGATGAGATTAATAAACGCCATTTCAAACTACTGGGACACTCTGGGGTGGATTTACTTCAGCCGGGGTCAACTCGAGCAAGCCCGTATTTATGTTGAGGCAGCGTGGGGGCTCCATCCTTCACCCATCAAGGGGGACCACCTCGGGCAGATCTACGAGAAGCTCGGGCGAAACGCAGATGCTATCCATGCATATTCGATGGCGATCGCATCCGCTGATTTGTCGACTCGGGCGCCGGCTAACCCCGAAGCGGTGGCGGAATCTCTGGAAAGGTTGACAAAGATCGAGGGTCCAGCGGTACAGACTTCGGATTTGATCAAACAAAGCCATGCAGACGTTGAAGGCCTTGGCTCTGTCACGGTCGAGAACTCAACAAACCACAGTGGCAGCGCAGATTTTACATTGCGAATTACGGGCGACAAGATCTTGGAGGCGCGCCAAGTTGGGGGCGACAGTGCCTTCGCACCACTCGTCGAATCATTGAGAGATGTGCACCTTTCAGTTGCGACGCCGGAAGGAGTCGGCTTTGAGATTTTGCGGCGAGCCACTTTAACGTGTAAGGCTGACACTCGGAAATGCCGCCTTATGCCGCTTAGAGCGGAGGACGCGTTTGATCTCGCTACTAAAGAAGCGGCGTCTGTAAAACCGACGTCGCCAGAATGAAATCGCAATGCCGAAAGCACGATTGGGGAATCAGCGAAATCCCCAAGATTCCGATGGCCGTCGAATCCCGCGTTTCGAAAACCAACGTGGGGCACCGTCGCTGTTATTTTCTGCATTCCATTTCAGAAACACTTCTGCCATAATTGATCGTGCACCCCAGCCTGCACAATCTTTCAATAACAATTAGAGCGAGGAAGCGATGTCGGCAAAGTACATCTTTGTGACGGGCGGAGTTGTGTCTTCTTTAGGCAAGGGACTGGCGGCGGCCTCGATCGGCTGCTTGCTCGAGAGCCGTGGCCTCAAAGTCAACCTGATGAAGTTCGATCCGTACCTCAACGTCGATCCGGGAACGATGTCGCCATTTCAGCATGGCGAAGTTTTCGTCACCGACGATGGAGCGGAAACCGATCTCGACCTCGGACACTACGAACGCTTTACCCACGCCAAACTTTCTCGCGATAACAACTGGACAACCGGACGCCTCTACGAACAGATCATCGCCAAAGAACGGCGCGGCGATTATCTCGGTAAGACAGTGCAGGTGATTCCGCACGTGACCAACGAAATCAAGGCAGCGGCCAAGAAAGTCGCGCAGGATGTAGATGTGGCGCTGATCGAGATTGGCGGCACCGTCGGCGATATTGAGTCGTTGCCGTTCATTGAAGCGATCCGCCAGATGCGGCAGGAGTTGGGCCGCGACAACACATTATTCGTCCACGTGACGCTGGTGCCATTCATTGCCGCGGCGCAGGAACTGAAGACCAAGCCGACGCAGCACTCCGTGAAAGAGTTGCTCAGCGTCGGAATTCAGCCGGACATTCTGCTGTGCCGTACCGACCGCTTCTTGTCGAAAGACATCAAGTCGAAGATCGCGCTGTTCTGCAACGTCGAAGAAGATGCGGTTATTACGGCCAAGGATGTTGCATCCATTTATGAAGTACCGGTGTGTTTCGCGCATGAAGAAGTGGACACGCTGGTTCTACGCAAGCTGAAACTCGAGGCGAAAGATCGCGATCTTTCGAAGTGGAATGACCTTGTGCATCGTGTCTATAACCCGAAAGACGTGGTGCGGATCGGCATTGTCGGAAAGTATGTTGAGTATGAGGACAGCTACAAATCTCTGAAGGAAGCGCTGGTGCATGGCGCGCTCTCCCACAATTTGAAGCTGGAAGTGAACTGGATTGAAGCCGAGGGATTGGAATCGGCAGACAAGAACGACAGGAGCTATGAAGCGCAGCTTGAAGAATATGACGGACTGCTCGTGCCCGGCGGGTTCGGCAAGCGCGGCATCGAGGGCATGCTGAAAGCGATCCAGTACGCGCGCGAGAAGCACGTACCGTACTTTGGAATCTGTCTCGGGATGCAGACAGCTTGCATTGAATATGCGCGCAATGTCTGCGGCCTCGCGGACGCCAACTCGAGCGAGTTCGATCCGGCGACTCCGCATCGCGTGATTTATAAATTGCGCGAGTTGCGCGGCGTGGAAGAACTTGGCGGCACAATGCGACTCGGAGCGTGGCCTTGCAAGATTGAGCCGGGAACGCTGGCCTATAAGGTGTACGGGCAGACCGAGATCAGCGAGCGCCACCGTCATCGTTACGAGTTCAACCGCGAATATGAAGAACCCATGGTAGCGGCGGGTTTGCGGCTTTCCGGATCGACTCCTGACGGCACCTACGTGGAGATCGTCGAGATTCCAGGCCATCCATTCTTCATTGGCTGCCAGTTCCATCCTGAATTCAAATCGAAGCCGCTGGAGCCGCATCCGCTATTCAAGGCATTCACCGGAGCAGCGTACGAGCACGGACAACAGAAGAAAGAGAAAAAAGACGCGGCCGAAGTAGAGATGTTTCTGCGGCCGGAAAAAGTGGGAAGAAGATAAAATCAGCCTCTTAGCTGTTAGTTCTTAGCTAAGAGCCGACAGCGAAAAGCGAATAGCTAAGAGCGATTGCTTTGACTCTATCCTTCCAAATCGACAACGTTCGCGTCGGCGCTGGCGACCTGTTCCTGATCGCCGGACCGTGCGTGATTGAAAGCGAAGACCACGCGCTCCGCATGGCGGAGATCATCAAGGGCGTTGCCCGTTCGCTGAACTTCCCGTTCATTTTTAAAGCGTCTTACGACAAGGCGAACCGCACGTCGATCCGCAGCTATCGCGGTCCGGGGATGAAGGAAGGCCTTCGCATCCTGAAGAAAGTCAAAGATGAAGTGCACATCCCGGTACTCACGGACGTGCACCAGGCGGCCGATGTCGCTGCGGTCGCCGAAGTGGTCGATGTATTACAGATACCCGCATTTCTGTGCCGGCAGACCGACTTGATCGTGGCAGCAGCGTTGAGCGGGCGTCCGGTCAATATCAAGAAAGGGCAGTTTGTTTCGCCCTGGGATATGAAGCACGCCATCGCCAAGTGCCGCGACGCGGGAAACGGTCAAGTGTTTCTCACCGAACGCGGCTCGAGTTTCGGCTACAACAATCTGGTGGTGGACATGCGGTCGCTGGCCATCATGCGCAAGTTTGCTCCGGTAGTGTTTGACGCGACGCACTCGGTACAGTTGCCTTCGGCATCGCACGGCGATGACGACGAGCCCGCGGTGAGCGGTGGCCAGCCGGAATTTATCCCTGTCCTTTCGCGCGCGGCAGTGGCGGCTGGTGTGGACGGCGTCTTCATGGAAGTGCACGACAATCCGAAGGAAGCCAAAAGCGACGGCGCCAACGCCCTCGATACTCGCAACCTGCGCGGTCTGCTGAAGGAATTGCAAGCGGTGAAGAAGTCAGTGGACGTGGCTCACGCCACGCCGTAAGACGAAGGCTAGCATCCCTGGGTGACGAGCGTGACTCCGCAAACTCCTTTCCCGTACCGACCTGACTTCTAACGTGGTATCAAGGTGAAGTCACCAAGGCCACGTCCATATCCATGCCATCGATGTCTCCCATATCTCGGTCTCGCCCTGTGCGCAGATGGGGACTGGTTGTCCTTTGTCTCATCTGTATCGGTGTAAGCGGGCGTCAGATGCTCTGGTACATATCCCACGGTCCAGTGGTGAGCGATCTCCGAATTTTCATGACTGGCGTCGAAATGGTGACTTCGGGCGAGGGGCGCCAGCTTTACCACTTTGACGCGCAAGAAAAAGCGCAGGTGCGACTTTATCCCGAAACTCGGACGAGTGGTCTGCTGCCCTTCAATCATCTTGCATATGAGCTGTTGTTGTACTGGCCCTTGTCGAGGCTCTCATACCGGACGGCGCTTCTAGTTTGGGCGCTTGTGAATACCGGTCTTCTTTTTCTGATTGCGCGGCTGCTTTCGCCTTATAGCCGAACACTTCAGCAAGCGACAGGAACCCCGCTGATCCTCTTGCTGCTCGCTTTCTATCCGGCGATGTATGTGCTTGGTGAAGGCCAGGATTCCATCGTATTCCTGTTGTTGCTCGTCTTATCTCTGCAGTCAATGGGCGATGATCGCCCGTTCCTGGCCGGATTTCTACTTGCACTGGGTTGCTTCAAGTTTCATTTGGCGCTGGCGATTGCGTTCTTTGTTTTCGCTCTCCGCGGGAAATGGCGCGGACTGGCGGGCTTTGCCAGCGGGGGCGCGTTAGTTGGTGGGATTTCTCTGGCGCTTGTAGGCCGTGCCATGGTTCACGATTATCCTGCGCTGCTGCGCGTGCAGGAGGAAATGACGCCATGGGGATTCGTCCCTTGGTTCATGCCGAACCTGCGCGGGCTCGTGCAGTGGGCACTCGCACCCTGGCTCGACGCCGGAACAATTCGGCCTGTCGTTTTCATGATTTCTGCGGTCGTCGTAGGAGTGACGACGTGGCTGGTGTTTCGCAGCCGTCATGAAAACGAGGAGAGCATGGCGTACGCGGTGGCCATCTTGACGACAATTCTGATCAGCTACCACCTCCACATGCAAGATATGACTCTGGTGTTGCTGCCCATGATCATCATGGTCGAAAGGGCGTTGCGCGGGTCGCATGAGCGCGGAGTTGCTGCGGGGAAATTGACAGGCACCGAAGCGTCCGCCTTATGGACGGGGGTGCTTGGGGTCACCATCGCCGCTTTCTATCTCTATCGCATTGCCGCCGAACTCTTTCCGGTGTTGACGTTGCGCGGTTGCCTTCTTGCTGTGCCTCTGTTCGTGCTCTGGGTGGTTGCTTTGCATGAGTGGCGCGGGGGATTGCTCGCGGCCGATGGCCCAGGAGAACTGCGATGATACTTACCTCGGTGCCTGAGTAGTTCTGAATCTGCTACCATTCCGGCGTCATCTTTATCTCCATCTATGCATTCGTGGGCGGCGATTGGCGGGCTCGTACTGATCTTTCTCATCCTGATGGATGCGTTTGAGACCGTGGTGTTGCCGAGGCGGATCAAGCGTTCGTTCCGCATCGCGTCGTTGTTCTACAAGAAGACCTGGGCTTTGTGGACCCGTGTGGGAAGCTTCATCAAAGCGCCCAACCGACGTGAGGGCTTCCTGGCCTACTATGGGCCGCTGTCGCTTATCGTGTTGCTCGGGTTTTGGGCGGCGGGACTGATTTTTGGATTCGCCTGCGTGCAGTACGGCCTCGGCGAACATCTGTCGCTGGGAAATGAAGCAATCACTTTCGGCAAAGTCGTCTACCTGAGCGGTGAAACTTTTTTTACGCTTGGCTACGGCGACATCACGCCGAACAACGCCGCTGCCCGCGCGCTCGCCGTGATGGAAGCGGGCATGGGGTTCGCGTTTCTTGGAGTCGTGGTCGGCTACCTGCCGGTGATCTATGGTTCCTTCGCTACCCGCGAGGTCGAAATTTCGCTGTTGGACGCGCGGGCGGGGTCGCCGCCGAGTGCTGCAGAATTTCTAGGGCGCCTCGGATGCTGTCCCGATCAGAAAGTGCTCGACGATATTTTTCGCGACTGGGAGCGATGGTCGGCCGATCTTCTGGCGAGCCACATCTCCTATCCTGTGCTGCTTTTCTTCCGCTCGCAGCACAGTAACCAATCCTGGTTGAGCGCGTTGACAGTCATGCTTGATGTGACGTCTCTGGTCATGACCGGCGTCGAAGGCATTCACCAGGATCAGGCGCGGCTCACCTTTGCCATGGCGCGCCATGCCGTTGTCGATCTCGCCCAGGTGGTGAATTCACAATACAGCCCGCACGACGAAGACCGGCTCACCGCAGAGAATCGAACGCGGTTGAAAACGGAACTGGCATGGCGCGGTGTGACGATGAGCGATAAGCCGGAAGCGTCCGAAAAGCTGGCCGAACTCCGCGCCGTCTACGAGCCGTATCTTCACGGACTCAGCCGCCGCTTGTTGATGTCGCTGCCACCGTGGATCCACAGCACGCGGGTGAAAGATAACTGGCAAGGCGGTCCGTGGGATCGTGCCATCCAGGCGCGCGCTCTGGAACATCCGGGACACACGACCGACGATCATTTCTAGTTCGTGTGGGCGGGCCCGGCGCGGCATGGAATTTTACTTGCGCTGAATCGATTCCAGATACTTGACCAGATTTTCCAGACGCACATTGCCCAGGTCCTGATCGAACTCGATCTCGTGAAATATCGGTCCCCACATCGGCATCCCTTTTACCCCGTGGGCCGGGAGGAGTTCGTCGTTGCCAAACAGGATGGTATTTCGCACGTGAACGGCGGGGAAGGTTCCATCATTGCGTTGAGCAAGCCGGGTGACGTCAGGAACGTTTTGCTTTAAAGCCTTGGCCACCGGGCCATCGCCGCGCGCATCTGCTCCATGGCAGGTCGCGCAGTAGTTTCTGAAGACGCCGGCGCCGTCGACCGGGCGAGCGGATTCCTGGGATGTTCTGTTTTGCGCGGAAACGGAAATGAGTGGGAATAGAAGCAGAATCAAGACGAACGATATACGTTCTAGCACTACGTCCTCCAGCGAGGAAAATGCTCGGCCCAACTGCGCCTTGATGATACACCCTCGTGAAAAAGGCTCGCCAGGGCAGGTGATTTGGGGGCGATTTGAATCTTCGGCTCGTAACTTTTGACTTCCCGCCGACTCTAACGAATAGGGAGAAACGATGATGTTCGACACTGAGATCGGCAAACAAAAAGAAGAGACACCAGGACGGCGGGCATTTTTGATCGGTGCTGGCTCCGCGCTGGCAGGGGTGGTGGTGTGGTCATTGCGCGGCACGCGTTCTGCGCACGCAAGTGCTTCGGAACAACCCGGACAGTTGGTCACGGTTGTGGAATTTTCGGATGCGGGACAAAGACTGGAAACAGTGAAGGTTCCCAAGGTTGTAAAAACAGAAGAGGAATGGCGGAAGCAGCTTCCGCGTACTGCGTTCTCGGTTACTCGTGAGGCCGATACGGAGATGGCATTCTCCGGAGAATATTGGAATCTGCATGAGAAGGGGATATTTCGCTGTGTTTGCTGCAACAACGCGCTCTTCAGTTCCGACACGAAGTTCGATTCGGGGACAGGATGGCCGAGTTTCTGGGCTCCGATTGCCGCCGAGAACGTGCGCAATCTAAACGACTCGAGCCTCGGTATGGAGCGGACAGCGGTGTCCTGTACGGAGTGCGACGCCCATCTGGGGCACGTTTTCGATGATGGGCCTGCCCCGACGAATCTTCGCTATTGCATGAATTCAGCCTCGCTGAAGTTCATAGCTCGTGACAAGGCGAAATCAAACGGATAACTTGCGTCTGAGGCGCCCATGAAGAATTGCTTTGGAGTGGCCATTTCACGTACACGTGCCTGCTTCTGCTAACATCTCTGCTTCATGAAGCACTCAGGTGAAAACGTCGTGCGCATTGAAGCGGAAGCGCTGCGAGCGCTCGCGGATCGGCTTGCGGGGCCGATGGCCGACGACTTCAACCGCGCGCTGGAGTTGATGTTCGCCTGCCAGGGTCGTGTGGTCGTGACCGGGATGGGAAAGAGCGGGCTCATTGCGCGCAAGATCGCCGCCACCCTGAATTCGACGGGCTCGCCGGCGCTCTATCTTCATCCGGTCGAGGCCATGCATGGCGATCTAGGGATGATTGTGCGCGGCGACGTGGTGCTGGCGCTCTCGGCCAGCGGAGAGACGGAGGAAATTCTGCAGTTGATGGCCACGATCAAGCGCCTGCAGGTTCCCCTGATCAGCATGACTTGCGATGAGATCGCGACGCCGCGAGTCGGCGGGGACGCCCGCTATACAAAAGCTTCAACCCTCGCCTCTTCCGCGGATGTCGCGCTCGACTGCTCGATTTCTCAGGAGGCGTGTTCGCTCGGACTTGCTCCTACTGCTTCCACCACAACGATGCTTGCGCTTGGCGACGCGCTGGCCGTGGCGCTTTCGGAAAAACGCGGGTTCAAGGAGGAGGACTTCGCCAATCTGCATCCTGGAGGCAAACTCGGGAAGCGCCTGGCGCGGGTCGAGTCGCTGATGCATTCAGGTGACGCAATCCCGCGGGTATCAGCGCAGACGAAAATGCCGGAAGTGATTTACGAGATGTCGCGGAAAAAATTGGGAATGACCGCGGTCGTAGATGGGGACCGTCTGCTGGGCGTGATCAGCGATGGCGATCTGCGGCGACTGCTCGAACAGCGCGGGAAAGATGCGCTTGATCTGGCGGCCGAGGATTGCATGACCAGGGCTCCGAAAACGATTGCGCCGCAGGAATTTGCGGCGGCCGCGCTCGCTCGCATGGAAGAAATGAAGATTACCTCGCTGGCAGTTGTGGACGCAGAGCGGCGATTGCATGGAATCGTGCACCTGCACGATTTGTGGGGAACGGAGTTGGTGTAATTGTCTGTGTGTGCCTGAATGCGGATAAAGACGCGGCAAGCACGTCTCCCGGAAGGAGAGCCTTCCCTTACGAGCTAATGGCAGAAGCGCTGTAGTTTTGGCGGAGGCGGCGTCGGGAACTCGTCAAACTCTCCGTCCCATCCGGAGCAGCCGCGCGCGGTGACGGCGCGAATGACAACCTGTTCCATGTCCCGGGCTTTCGCCTTGGCCTGTGAGACTTGGTCCGTCGTCAGGTTGCCACCACTCTCGATTTCGTTCAGGTCGGCGCCGGCCAGCGCATAACCTGCATCCGCCGAAATGGTGAACCAGACATAGGCGGTGTAGCGATCCTGAGGAACGCCGCGGCCGTCTTTCAAGGTTTTTGCGTAGAAATATTGCGCTTGCGGCAATCCCTGATCGGCGCCAATTTTGTAGAGTGCGGGCGCCTTGGTGTAATCCTTATCGGCCATCACGCGGCCGAGATAATACGCGCCGTAAGCGTTGTTTTGGCCGGCGGCGATCTTTAGCCACTTCTGGGCCGAGTCATAGTCTCGACCCACGGTGCTACCAATGACGTACAGACGTCCAGCGAGCCATGCTGCCAGCGGGTCGCCTTGTTGGGCGGCCTTTTTGTACAGGTCAAGAGCATGGCCTGGATCGCGTTCCGTCATGATGCCATTTTCGTAATAGTAGCCGAGAGCAATTTGAGCAGGGCCGTAGCCCAGGTCGGCGGAGCGGCGAAAGTACTCCATTCCGGCGACATCGTTGCGCGACGGTCCAATGCCCGTGATGGCGTCCATGCCGCGCTCGTAGAGAGCGTCCGGCGAAGAACTCTGCGCCCAGGCGAACGAACAACAGAGCACAAGAACAGCGAATAACGTCTTTCGAGACATGGGCAGATTTCCTACGAGGTGCTGCGGTAAGTATAGGAAACAGGCTGGGTCGTGTAGAGTTACGAAAGTTCAGCCGTTCGGCAATCGAGGACGTAGGTTGGCGCGAGGTCAATGACAACTTCAGAATCGTCGCATATGGCGGCAACCGTGGCTTTTTACGGCGTGATCGTGAGCTGGTGGGTCTTCGGCCTCACCTTCTGGCTGCGGAAGACGCCTCCCCGGGCGAAGGCGGAAAAACGGGATCGTACGTCGCTGCTTGGATTGTTGGTGCAAGCTGTGGCTTATTTCATCGTCTGGTCAGCGCCGCTGCGGCAGGGGCGCTTTTCGCTGGTCACAAAGGGATCTCCGGCCACGGGATGGGTGTTAGCTGGATTAGTTTTGGCCATCGCGGCTGCCTCGGTATGGCTGGTGATAGCCGCGGTACGGCAGTTGGGCAAGCAGTGGGCTCTGTCCGCACGGCTGGTGGAAGGCCATACGCTGATTCAGGATGGGCCATATCACTTCGTACGAAACCCGATTTACACCGGCATGTTCGGGATGCTGCTGGCGACTGGGTTGGCGGTCGGTCGATGGATTCCGTTGCTGGTGGCGATCCTGCTGTTCGCGATGGGAACCTACATACGCGTCCAAATCGAAGAACGGTTGCTGCGGCAGGCATTTGGCGAGGAATTTGAGGCGTATGCGCGGAACGTGCCGGCGCTGATTCCGGGGATTTATTGATGCCGTTGTTGATCGCCTCAGATTTGTCGTAGAGACGCGGCTTGCCGCGTCTCTGCCGGCGGTGAGACGAGGCAAGCCCCGTCTCTACGGAAGGATCGATCACGCATATCGTTCGCGCATGAAGTCGGCGATTGCCGCGTAGGCCGCCGTCAACGTCTTTTCTTCCGGCAGGAACACGATGCGGAAATGCTTGGTTCCCGGACGCTGTCCGAAACCGGAGCCGTGCACGACCGTCACATGTTTCTGGCGAATGAGTTCTGTGACAAAGACATCGTCGCCTTCCGGAATATCAATGCGTGGATAGGCATAGAACGCGCCCCGCGGCGCGACGCAACTGACGCGCGGCGTTTCACCGCACCACTTCATAGTCAGGTCACGGCGGCTGCGCAGCTTGCGCTTTACTTCGACTAGATGATCTTGTGGCCCTTCGAGCGCGGGCTTGATCGCGTATTGCTCGGGATGGTTGGCGCAGAGTCTCGACCGCAGCAGTTTGTTGACACCTTCCAGGTAGGGCTTGATGACGGACGCCTCGCCGCTGGCAATGCCCCAACCGATGCGCCATCCGGGAGCGAGATAGTTTTTCGAGAGTCCCCCGAACGTGATGACAGGAACATCAGGAGCCACCGCTGCCATCGCGACATGCGGATCGTCATCCATGATCAGTTTGTCGTAAATCTCATCCGAAAAAATGATCAGGTTGTGCTGGCGAGCAAGATCGGCAATCTGCTCGAGCATTTTTCTTGTGCATACTGAGCCCGTCGGATTGTTGGGATTGATGAGCACAATGCCGCGAGTGCGCGGCGTGATTTTCCTCTTGATGTCTTCGAGATCCGGCTGCCAGCCGTCTTCCTCGTTCAGGTAATACGTGTTCAGGCCGATTTCAATCTTCGCCAGAACCGCAGAATAAAGCGGATAGTCAGGGCAGGGCGTGAGCAGGTTGTCGCCGGGATTGAGAAGGGCGGTCAGGCAGATGTCCACTGTCTCGCTGACGCCTGAGGTGACGAATATATCCTGGATGTTCGTGATGCCCTTGCGGGCTGCTTCGCCACGAATCGCTTCAATCGCCTGCGGGATGCCGGAAGAGCCCGAGTATCCATTCTTGCCGTCGCGCATTGCCTTATACACAGCTTCGATCATGTGCGCAGGAGTCTGGAAATCGAAGTTCAGCGGGTCGCCGATATTGAGCGGCAGGATTTTATGTCCCTGAAGCGCGACTTCATCGGCGATGCAGGCCAGATCGCGGATCGCGTAACGGACATTTTCCAGACGGGCAGCAGGTGCAATTTCGCGCAGTTGCGTCACGGGCATGAGGAGCGCTCGCTTTCCGTCTAAATTGTACAAGAGCGCACGGGGAGATGACCGTGGGTGGCTGGCGGTCAGCGAGTGTTGAAATCGATGGTGGCGATCTCGATTGTCATAGAAGGGGCTGGCGTGTATTTCCAGGCCATCACAGCCTTAACGGCGCTCTCGGCGAGAATGGGATTGCCGCCGAGGATCTCTGCGCTGGCAACCGTTCCGTTGGCGAGCACTTTGACTTTCAAACGAACCGTTCCGCCGATGCTCAGAAGCTTGAGGACCTCCGGATACGCCGGTTTTTGCGAATGGACGACTCTGCGGTAGGGATGATCTTCTGACTGCGCCTGCAGCGTTGGAATTGAACTAAGCGCGAGGCCGAATACCAGCGGAGAAATGATTGTGCTGAGGAAAAACTTTCTGCGTTTCTTGGCGGTTCTAAGACGGCCGTCGAGATGGAAGATCAAGCTTGCCTCGTCGGAGTAAGACACTTGAAATGCCGACGAGTTCACCGTACGCGTCGAGAAGAGCGGACGCCAAGATCACAATTGGAGGCGTCCCAAAAAACAAGCCGTCCGGGTTGCCCCGGACGGCTGCAAAATCGCGACCTAAATTCTTAGTCGGGGCGATCGATCTGCGCCTTCTGCAACGTGTCGGAATAATCGACGTAAACCGCTTTCCACTCCGTGTAGAAGTCGATCGCGCCAATGCCGCCTTCGCGGTGTCCGTTGCCGGTGGCCTTGGTCCCTCCGAAAGGCAGGTGGACTTCGGCGCCGATCGTCGGGGCGTTGATGTAGGTGATGCCCGCCTCAAGATCACGCACGGCAGCGAACGCCTTGTTCACATCTTTTGTATAGAGCGCGGACGAGAGCCCGTACTCGATGTTGTTGGCGATCTCAATTGCGTGTTCAATGTTGTCGCACGGAATGATGGAAACCACCGGCCCAAAGATTTCTTCCTGGGCGATACGCATCTTGGGATCGACGTCGGTGAACACGGTAGGTTCCAGGAACCAGCCATGCTGGTACTCGCCCTTATCGAGCCGGTTTCCGCCCGTGACCAGCTTGGCGCCTTCGTTCTTTCCGATATCGATATAGCTGAGGTCGGTCTGAAGCTGCTTCTCATTGACAGCGGGACCCATCTCGACTGTCTCATCGAGCCCGTTGCCGACTTTGATCTTCCTGGCGCGTGCGACGAAGTGATCGACGAACTCGCGATACACGCCTTTCTGCACGATGATGCGGCTGGTCGCGGTGCAGCGCTGGCCGGTGGTGCCGAAGGCGCCCCAGAGTCCGCCTTCGACCGCGAGTTCGAGGTTAGCGTCGTCGAGGACGATCATCGGATTCTTGCCGCCAAGTTCGAGCGAGCAGTGCTTGAAGCTTTTGGCGGCCGTCGCGCCGACAATTCTTCCGACTGCGGAAGAACCGGTGAGCGAGATCGCGCGGACGACCGGATGCTCAGTCAGCGGCGTGCCGACTTCGGTGCCGAAGCCGGCCACGATGTTGATGACGCCCTTCGGGATGCCGGCGTCGGTGAGCGCCTGCACTAAATTGAAAGTCGATAGCGGAGTGTCTTGCGCGGGCTTGATGACGCAGGTGTTGCCGCAGACGACGGCGGGCAACAGCTTCCACGACGAGATCGCCATGGGGAAATTCCATGGCGTGATCATGCCGCAGACGCCGATCGGCTGGCGCACGGCCATGGCAAACTTGTTCGGCAGCTCCGAGGGAACGGTCGGTCCAAACAGGCGGCGGCCCTCTCCCGCGTTGTAGTAGGCAGCGTCAATCGCTTCCTGCACGTCGCCGCGGGTTTCTTTCAGGACCTTACCCATTTCCCGAGTCATGTCGCGGGCGTGTTCTTCCTTACGCTCAATCAGGATTTCGGCCGCGCGGAAAACCATTTCGGCGCGGCGGGGTGCCGGCACCAGACGCCATTTTGCGAAAGCGCGTTTGGCGGCATCGACGGCCGCGTCCACATCGTCTTTGTTTGAGCGCTGGAAGATGGCGACAACTTCGCGCGTATCCGCGGGATTGCGGTCCTCGAACGTCCGTCCGCTCGCGGATTCGACCCACTCGCCGTCGATGAAATTCTTGAAAACTCTGGTTTTGGTGGTGCCGCCGTCGATCACCGGCTTAGTTAGGGTATCGGTTGCCATAAGAAACCTCCAAAGGAAGTATTGCCAATCTTTAATGCTAACAACGGGGGTGCAGACGGGCAAGCCGAGCGCCCGGGCCGCTGCCGGTCCGTTGAGGGGAGACCACTAGCGGGTCAAAGCTCAGCCACGCGTCGTTGCACGACCAGAAAGTACAACGCCAGCAGAATCAGGATCAGTCCGTTGGTGCCCAACACAATAGGCGCGGTGAACATCGGAACCAGCCATCCCGACAACAGATTTCCCATCGGCATGCCACCGCGAAATGCGCAGTTGTAAACGCTCATCACCCGGCCACGCATTTCATTGGTTGTGATCAACTGCACCAGAGAGGTCACGGTGGCGAAGACGGCCATCATGGAGGCGCCGACCAGCACCAGCATGGAGTAGCTCAGGGGCAACGATTTCGAAAGGGAAAAACCTGCGATGCCGGCGCCCAGGCAGATCAGCATGGTGAGAGCGAACCGTCCCTTGTTGCGCATGTTGCCACGGCTCGCGATCGCCAAAGATCCGCAGATGGAACCGATCCCCATCAAAGAGAGGAGATTGCCGTAGGTTTCCGGACCGCGATGAAAGATATCTTTGACGAACACCGGAATATAGGTCCGCATCGGCATGCTCAGCGCGGTCATGCAGAACGCCAGCACGGTCAGCGCCTCCATGGAATTCTGCCGGCGAACAAACTTGATGCCTTCTTTCAGGCTAGTGAAGATCGACTCGGCGGATTTCTCGGGGAGGAATCGAGCCGTAATCATGGAGAGCGAAATGATCGGCGCGAGAAACGAAATCGCATTCAGCCCAAAGCACCACTTCTCTCCTAACTTGGCCAAAGCCTGACCAGCAAGCGCGGGCCCGATGGTGACTGCCATGTTGAACTGGATGGAATTCAGGGCAATGGCATTCGGCATGTCCTCGCGATCGACCAGCGTCGGGATCAGCGCCTGGTAGGCCGGGCCGCCAAAGGCCTGGGCGAATCCGGAGACGAATGACAAGCAGAGGATGTGCCACACATGCACGTGTCCCGTGGCTACGAGCACGGTGAGTATTCCAGCGCTCGCCATCTGAAGATACTGGGAAGCGAGAAGAATCTTGCGCCGTTCTGCGCGGTCCGCGACGACGCCGCCGATCAGCGAGAACAGAAAAATCGGAATACCGCCAAGAAACTGGTCCAAAGCGAGCAGAAAAGCGGAGTGACTGAGCCGATAGATGAGCCAGCCCTGCGCCACAATCTGCATCCACGTGCCAATGCTCGACGTACAGGCGCCGAACCACATCAGACGAAAATCGCGATAGTGAAAGGCTTTAAATACTCTGCGAAGGGTCGACGTTAGCATTTGCTCCGAGCGGTTCCTTGCGTCCGAAGTCTATCTTCGCATGGCGGGCATCGATTTTCTGGCCGGAGAGCATGAAAACGAGCCATTTCGGTGAAGGAACCTGAGGCCAGATTGAGGGTAATGTCCGGTTGGACAAGTGCCGACATTACCTGATCACTTTCGTAACCCTATCCCGCATGACCGAAATTGGATACCCCGTCTACCGGGGATATGATGAAGAGAGTTTAAGAAAATCCCACATTCTCGCAACGGCGACGAGGTAAGCAGAGGTTCGTGTCGGATCGATCCAAGCCGGGAGTTTACGTCGCGTGGAAGACGGTGACGTACCGCAGTGTGCTCATTGCGCTGCTGGGTATTGCCTTGATCTTTGGCGTGGTCATGCAGGTGGCGTTTCCGAAGTTTACTGATTCGACGGTGAAGGCGGCAGGGAAAATATCATCGAGTTTGCTGGAGAAAGTTGCGGGTCTTGCGCCTCCGCTAAAGGGAGCTTCGGCTGCGGTTGCACAGCAGGCGCACTTCACCGCACTCGATGGCACGATCCGGGTAAGAAAAAGTAACGGCAACAGCTGGATCAACGCCGATTACAACGTGCCGCTGGAAAAAGGCGACGTCGTGCAGACCGGCGCCGAAGGCATGGCCAAGATCGTCTTCAATGACGGCACCAACTACACCGTGAAACAGGATTCGCTGATTGTGATCGAGGAAAACTCGGCCAATGATCAGCAACAAACCAGCGTGGCAGTTGCAGTGACGACTGGCACTGTCGATTTGACCACGGCGACCTACGTACAAGGGTCGACTTCGCAGGTGATTGTTGCGGGTGCAAAGGCTTCACTGGCTCCCGACTCCGCAGCCATGGTGCACAACGATCCGCGCGTAGATCAGCATGAAATCCTGGTGAAAAAAGGCAGCGGCGAGATCCAGCGCAATGGAGAAGTTGTCCACCTGGCGAACTGGGAAAAAGTTACATTTCAGACTGCGTCGAAGACCATGGAACGGGCGACGGAAGTTGGTCCCCCGGCTCCCATTACGCCAGGCAACATGATGCCGGTGTTCATCAATCCGGGGGAGAAAGACAAGGAAGTTGAATTCGCCTGGACGCCCATGGCCAACGCCGCAGGATATCGCCTGCGGATCTCGCACAATCCGTATTTTTCGTCGGTGCTTCTGGACCGCAAAGTCGAGACGCCGAGCGTGGTTGTGACGGGATTGCCGGTTGGCGCTTATTATTGGTCTATCCAATCCTACGACGCGGGCGGCAAAGAATCGGTGGAAAGCGAGAAGAACCGCTTCACGATTATTGTCAAAGCCAAAGAGAAAATTGATCTGGCACTCGATCTCGATCCGTTTGTGCAACATGGTCACGTGATCGAAGTGACGGGAAAGACTGAGGCGGGAGCCCGCGTGATGGTGAACGGCAGGGAAGTGCCGCTCGTTGGGGATGATGGCGGGTTCCACTATTTCACGCCGCCCTTGCCGAATGGAGAAAGCGTGATCACGGTTACGGCGCAGAACGCCAAGGGCGGAGTGAACACGCATCAGGAAAAAGTGTTGATTCAGTAGAGTTTTTTCGATGTCCGGAATTCAGCTTGGGGAATAACAGGTGCCTGATTGACAACCAGTTCTTCCGAACATCGAAGTAGAATAGAAGAAACCAGCGGAAAACGGCTCGAACAGAAACCAACGAAGTCCCAGGTTCCAGGGGCGAGGCGAATTCGCGGAAGAGAGAAGTATTGCCATGTCAAACAACGGTTTTTCCAACGGCTCGTCGCGTTCTCATAATCTTCGTTCGCTGTTCAGCATGTTCTCGAGCGACCTAGCCATCGATCTCGGAACCGCGAACACGCTGGTATACGCGCGCGGCAAAGGCATCGTCGTTAACGAGCCCTCCATCGTTGCGTTAAACAAGAACACGAACGAAGTCGAAGCCGTCGGCAAAGAAGCCAAGGAAATGCTGGGACGCACGCCGGGCAACATCGTAGCCATCAAGCCGATGAAAGACGGCGTCATCGCTGACTTCAAAGTCACCGAGAAAATGCTGAACTACTTCATCCAGAAGGCGCACAACCGCAAGATGCTGGTGCATCCGCGCATCGTGATCGGTGTGCCTTCGGAAATTACGCAGGTGGAAAAGCGCGCGGTGATGGATTCGGCCTATCGCGCGAAGGCGAGCGAAGTGCACCTCGTTGAGCAGGCAATGGTGGCCGCGATTGGTGCGGGCCTTCCCATCACCGAACCGAGCGGCAACATGGTCGTCGACATCGGCGGCGGTACGACGGACATCGCAGTCATTTCTCTGAGCGGCATCGTGTATTCGCGTTCTGTGCGTATGGCCGGCAACCAGATGGATGAGGCCATCATGAATTACCTCAAGCGGAAATATAACCTGCTGGTCGGCGAACGCACGGCCGAGCAGATCAAGATGGAAATCGGCTCCGCGTATCCGCTCGACAAGCCCCTGACCATGGAAATCAAGGGCCGCAACCTGATTGAGGGTGTGCCTAAAACGATCACCGTCGACGACAGCGAAATTCGCGAGTCGCTGAGCGAATGCGTTTCAACCATCATGAACGCGATCCGCGTGGCGCTCGAACGCACGCCGCCCGAACTTTCAGCCGACATCAGCGACCGCGGCATCGTCCTGACCGGAGGCGGCGCGCTGATCAAGAACCTCGACAAGCGTATCCGCGAAGAAACCGGGCTGCCAGTATCGATCGCCGACGATCCTCTATGCAGCGTGGTGCTGGGCACAGGCAAAATGCTCTCCGACTTCAAGCTACTACGCAAGATTTCGATCGAGTAGAGCCCCGCAGGCTTCGAGTGACGATAACAATCTCAGGACGACGGACTCACTGAGAACTGACAACTGAGAACTGAGAACTGCTGTTATGGACGTCCTCGGACGCTACCGCAATCTGATCGTGCTGGTGGGAGTGTTGTTCGCCCAGGTGCTTGGCTTGGCCGTGCAGGTCAAGCGGACGAGCGACAGCGAATCGACGCGCCTGATCCGCATCTGGGCGGTTGGCACAGTCTCCCCTCTCGAAAAATTGCTGGTGTGGACGCAAACCTCAACCGGCAACATCTGGCACAACTACTTCTACCTGCGCGGCGTGCGCTCCGAGAATCGCAGCCTGAAGGCGCAGATCGAGCAAATGCGGCTGGAGCAGGTGCGCATGAGCCAGGATGCCGACCAGGCGAGGCGTCTGCAAGCTCTTCTGGCATTTAAGGAACAATTCATTTCCCAGACCATGGCGGCGCAGGTCATCGGATCGAGTGGCAGCGAGCTATCGCGCTCCGTCTATATCGATAAAGGCGAAAAGAACGGCATCAAGCCCGACATGGCCGTCATCACCGCGGACGGAATTGTTGGCAAGGTGCTCCGCGTTTACCGTTCGACGTCGCTCGTGCTGCTGATCGACGACCAGACCAGCGGAGTCGGCGCGATCCTCGACAAGACCAGACTGCAAGGGATCGTTCGCGGCACGCCTGGGGGCGAGGTCGTGCTGGAAAGAGTGATGAGCGACGAAAACGTGCCCACCGGAGAGGTGGTTCTCACGAGCGGCGGAGACGGCATCTTCCCCAAGGGCCTGCTGGTGGGCCGGGTGACGAAGGTTTCGCAAGGCAGCGAGCTTTTTCTGAACATTCGGCTGCACCCTGCCGCCAATCTCGGAAAGTTGGAAGAAGTGCTGGTCGTAACCAAGATTGACGAACGGCAGGCACAGCCCGACCAAACGGGTGCGGCGCGAGCCGTCGATATTCTGGCCGAGCGTTTGCCGGGAGTTCCGCAAAAGCTCGATACGACTGACAAAGTCGTCGCTCCGGGAGGATCTGCCAGGCCAGCTTCTGCGCCCGCAAGCGCAGCTTCGGTTGCGCCAAAGATTCCAGCATTTGACGCCAAGCCCAAAGTCCCGCCGCCCGCGGCAACCGCAGGTGGTGGAACAACGGGCACTCCTGTGAAACCGTTAAAGGTCGCCCCATCAGTGGCAACTTCGGCGTCACCTTCGGTGGACCCGTCAACAGTCAAGACACCTGCGGCCGGTACCGACGCCGCGAAAGTTCCTCCCAAGACCGTGAAGGTCATAGTCGAACCCAAGCCGCAACCGGCGGTTGAGGGCACTCCTCACTAACGTGGCCATCACCTATACATCGGGAGAGCAGGTTGAGGTTTACCGGTTCAGTATTCCGGCGACCCTTCTGATTCCTTTGACGGCTGTTTTCCTGCAGGTTTGGCTGCCCCTGCGCTTCCCGTTTTTCACGATTTTCGACCTTCCCCTGCTGGTCACGATTGGTTTTGCGACGGCGCGGAGAAGTCCGCTGGCGGGCCTGTTTACGGGAGGCTTGATCGGTATTCTGCAGGACGCCCTGACCCATCAGCCGATCGGGCTCTACGGAATTGCAAAAACCGTGGTCGGATTCGGGGCATCGTCACTGGGAATCAAGCTCGATGTGGAGAACGCTGGGGCCCGATTCCTGCTGACGATCGTGTTCTACATTGTGCACGAAGTGGTCTACTTCGTGATTGCCCGCGCATTGGTCGGACTGCACATGGCATGGAGCTGGCCGCACGAATTTCTGTCATGCGCGGCGAATGCCCTCCTCGGAGTGTTTATCTTTATGCTCCTCGACCGCGTCAAGCAACGCACCTAAGAAACATCTGGCGTAAAGACGGGGCTTGCCCCGTCTCCTGCGTGGCGCGCCCGAGGCCTTGCCACTTCCAGACGCGGCAAGCCGCGTTTCTACGCCAGATTTATCAACCGCAGGCCGCCATAAGCCAGCGCGGTCGCCGCCAGCGTGGAGAACAAATTCACTCCCTGGTTGCTGATCCATCCCCGACGCTGCACCGTTGCACCGAGCACGCTATCGATCAGCATGCCCCCAAAGCCAGCCACGAGGGGAATCCAGAGTTGTGCCGCCGGAACGAGTCTGCCAGCGGCTGCGACTGCCACAATCACGGCCCCGGCAGCCAGGCCAGCACCACTTCCGACGAGCGTGATGGCCCCGTCGGTCCCGGTCGGCACACGCTGCCAGGATGTGATCATTCGTGGACTCGAACCACGGTATTGCCCGATTTCGCTGGCCACAGTGTCGGTGGCCGCCTCAGCAAGAGCAGCCACGACGGCGACCATCCAGACCCGGTTCGACGTGAAACCGAAAAACGCGGATGCCAGGGCCGGAACCGCCAAATTGGCCAGAACTTGCCCGGCATTCCGCCCTTCGCGCCGCTCGGCGAGTCCGAGAGCCAACTTGCGGCGGTATCCCAAACGCGTAGTGGCCCACGTCATGGCGAAGAGGGTAGCGAGGGCGGCGAAAGCCCAGGGTCCACCCCCGGCAAAGAGCAAGAAACACGCCAATGCGCCTGCCAGCGAGCCTGAGAGGGTCACACCGCGTAAGGTGCGAGCCAACACCGCGAAGGCAACGGTTACGGCTGCCGCGATGGCCCACCGTTCCGGAGAGTCCGCCCAGCCGTGCGCTAGATGTGAGGCAAACATTAGTTGTAGGCAGTTCTCGGCTCTCAGCTCTCAGCAATTTTACGACCCTGGCCGCCGAGAACTGAGAGCTGAGGGCTGTTTTGCATGATCCGCGATCGTTAACACTATATTCGGTATTGCCCCTCAGACGACCCCGTCAGGTAGTGCTTGGCCTTTGGATTCGCCCGGTAATCTGGCGGCTGCATCCAAAGTCCGTTTAGGCTACACTCGGTACGCTCGGCGGGGTTCGGGCATCTGAAAGTCTCGGAGGGCGGGGGGAAGCCTCGTCTCCACCAAGGTGAATCTATGGCGGCCTCAGTCTGGTCTGGTTATCTAACGTTTGGCCTGATTTCAATGCCTGTACGCCTGTTCTCTGGCGCGCGCAGCAGCGGCATCTCGTTCAACCAGTTGCACCGCACTGACCACCAGCGGGTGAAGCAGCAACTCATCTGCCCGGCGGACAACCAGGTCCTCGAACGCAGCGACATCGTGAAGGGCTACGAGTATCGCAAGGGCGAGTACGTCATTATCGAGCCCGAAGAAATCAAGAAGATCGAGCCGAAGACCGCGAAAACGATGGAAATTCTCGAATTTGTGAAAACGAACGAGGTCGATCCCGTATATTTCGAGTCGTCGTATTACATGATGCCCGAGGAAGCCGGCCGGCGTCCGTATGCGCTGCTGACCAAGGCGTTAGAAGAGAGCGAGTACGTGGCCATCGCCAAACTCACCATGCACAACCGCGAATACACGGTGTTCCTGCGTCCGCACAAAGGCGGAATGATGCTGCACACCATGTACTACGCCGAGGAAGTGCGCGAAGTCGAATCATTCGGCGCCCCGGATGTGGAGATCAAAGACGCGGAAATCAAGATCGCCCATCAACTGATTGAAGCCCTGGCGGGAGAGTGGGATCCCGAGAAGTATCACGACACCTTCCAGGAAAATCTGAAGAAGCTGATCGAGGTCAAACTCGAAGGCGGAGAAGTGCAGGCGGTCGAAGAGCCGAAGAAGCTTGCTCCAGTGGTGGATCTGATGGCAGCGCTGAAAGAGAGCCTCGCCCAGACGAAAAAGCCGTCCGCTTCAGAGAAAGTGGCAGAGATGCCCGCCAAGAGTCAACCGAAGGCCAAGCGCGGCCGCGGGTGAAGTAAGGCAGGTTTCAAGGTTTCAAGGTTTCAGAGTTTCAAGGTTTCAACGAGAGAACCTTGCCGTTAACGTTGAAACCTTGAAACCCTGAAACCTTGAAACTTGGCCCTTTAGCAACCAATCACCCTTCCATCCGCTTCTCACCTTCGAGGTGCTCCCGGCCACCTGATTTCCCCTTGCTGCCCGGTTCCCGATACAATATCGGATTCCGAGTAACGCCGTTTTCCCTGGAGTCTGAATGAAGCGGTTTCTTTTGCTTGAGTTTGCAGCATTCGTTGCTGCGCTGATCTGCACCGGCTGCGGCGACACTTATCGTCCGATCATTATTCCGAATCCGCCCACCTTTCCGAATCCGGCTGCGGCGCACACCGTAGTGACGATCAGCGACAACGGAACCGTGGTGGCCGGCAGTGCGATGGTTGTCGATGTTACCGGAGATGCCGATGTAAGCGAAAAGAATGTAGGCCTGGCTCCGGTTCACGCCGTGCAGCAGACCGCCAATCAGGTTCTGGTGGTCAACCACTCGGTGAGCGGCGCGCAGGACGACTCCCTTACCAAGCTGGTCTTCAACGGAACGACGATCAGCAGCACCCAAACCGTCAGTTTGCCGACGAATTCGTTCCCTAACTTTGTAGCGGTAGCTCCAAACGATACGGTGGCATACGTCTCACTGCCCAACCTGTTTCTCGATCCCGCGCATCCGAACAATGCCTCGGTCGGTGTGGTCAGCACCAACAGCAATCTGCTGGCGAATACGTTTACCGTCGGAAGCAATCCTGTTGCGCTGGCGGTAACGCCCGACAGGACCAAGCTCTATGTCGCGAACCAGGGGGACAGCACGGTTAGTGGTGTCAACACAAGTGACCGGTCGCAAAGGGTCAACTCGCCCACGCATACCAGTGCTCCGCCGGTATGGCTGGTGCCGCGGACGGACAATCAGCGAGTCTACGTGCTGGAACAGAACGGAACGCTGGCGTGGCTTGATACCACATCGACAGCCGGTCCCGATCCGCTCACTGAGACCACGATCAGTTTGCCGGGTGCAACGACGATGACATACGACCCCAACAAGAACCGCCTGTATATTCCGGGCGGGCAACAAGTGGCGATTGTGGACGTGTCGCAATCGGTGCCTGCAATTCTAGCGGGAGCGCCGATCCCAATTCCCACCGTGGGCCCGGGTTCCCGCGCCGCGACGGATCCCTGCTCAATGTCGACCGCTCAACAGTTGAACGTTGCTGCGGCCGCAGCTCTACCGGATAGCAGCCGCGCGTATATCGGGGCGTACTACGAAGATGCGATCAATGGAGTGAACTATGTCTGCCCGCAGGTGACGGTGATCAGTGTTACCAGCAACACCATCAAGGCTTCGGTCGCGATTCCGGGTTTTCCTGCTTACGACGCGTTTTGCGCGACCGGCTCCACGAACCGCTTCCGCATTATGATGGCGGCTGCCGGTTCCAGTACCCGCGCCTATCTTTCCAGTTGCGATGGTGGAAATGTCAACTTCATCGACACCTCAAACGACACCTACATCATGAATCTGCCCGCACCGATCGGCACGCGCCAGACCGTCCCTCCAGGCCCGCTGAACCTGCCGCAGAATCCCGTTTTTCTGATTGCCGGACCGTAGCTTGCGGAAGTAATTGTTTGTGGGATGTTGCGGGTGGCGAACGACGAACAGCGAACGACCAACGACCAACGACCAAAGACGAACGACCAGCAACCTAGCCGGCCACAGCAGAGCGTTCCACCGCCCGGCGGCGGTGATACCTTAGCGCGACATTCATGAAAACGTTTCCGCTCGCCGTACTGAAACACATCACCAGAGCCTCAGTGTCTTCGCTGCTCTTGCTGCCTTGCTCGGCAGTGTGCAGGGTCGGTGGTTGAACATGGAAGTGAAACCCCTGGTCATTTAGCGTGGTGACCGCGTTCCCGATGATCTGGTTGGCGAGTTCACATACTGCTTCCTTGACCAGTTCTTCATCAGTCTCGGACACCTCAACGCCGGCCAGACGGCTGGCCAGCTGAACGGCAGCTCCGAGGTCGACATCAAAAATGATTCGCCCCTCGATTTCGCCCGCGAGGTGGACTTCGGCGGCAACACCTTTGCGCCGGTACGCCTCTTCTTCCATGCTGAGGTTCTCGATGGAAATGGGCGACTCGAGCGCCTGCGCCAGCACGGCGTCGGCGGAGTTGATGAACGGTTGAATCAGGTCCATCCGCATTGACTAGACTCCAGCTCCCGCCCCACGCGCGGTGGTTCCGTCGTCACGCATGACGTACTTGATGACTTCGTACAGCACTTCGGGCTTCACCGGCTTTTGTACAAAATGGCGGGCACCCCGCTGCAGGGCAGCCACAATGTTCTCCTGGTATCCGACTGACGACACCATGACGATGCGGGCATGCGGATGGTCGCGAACAATCTTTTCCGCCGCCTCGATGCCTTCCATCTGCGGCATGGTGATATCCATCAGAACGATGTCGGGCGTCAGCCGTTCGTATTCGCTGATGGCAGAAACTCCGTCGCCAGCCTCGCCGATCACCTGTCCCCCGAAGGTTTCCACCATCCGGGCCAGGTTCTTGCGGGCAAACACGGAGTCATCCACGATCAGATAGCGCACCGGCTGTCCGTCTTCGCTCCGTTTTACGGGCGCAAACTTTTCCATGGTACTCCTCCCCAAATATCACTTAAACACGTTCTACACACCTTCGGGTAGATAACTCTAGTTACTTCCGGCACTAGTGCTCCGCTTGACCTCGCCACTGTCCCCCCGTAGATGTTCCCCTCGACCGGGCGTACAGTGCGCTTGCAAAAGATTAGGCAGATCCTGGAGGTGGGCGATTTTCATCGCATAACCTCGCTCAATCGCTGCTTTAGGCATCCCAAAAACCACGCATGTTTCCTGGCTCTGCGCGACGGTATATCCCCCCGCCGCGCGGATTTCACCCAGGCCGGATGCCCCGTCTTCTCCCATGCCCGTCATAAGGACGGCCATCGCCTGAGGGCCAAATTCCGCAGCGACGCTATGGAATAGCACGTCCACCGACGGACGGTGTCCGTTCACGGGAGCGTCTTCTCCCAGCACCGCTACGTTGCCGAGCGGCAGTTTCTTTACTTTCATGTGCCGGTTTCCTGGACAAATCAGCGCCCGTCCCGCCACCAGCAAGTCTCCTGATTGCGCTTCTTTCACCCGGATCGGGCAAGTTTCATCCAGACGTTTGGCAAACAGTTCCGTGAACCCGTCGGGCATATGCTGCACCACTAGGATGCTGCCGGAAAAATCCGCCGGCAGTTGCGAAAACAGATACTGCAAGGCATTCGGACCGCCCGTCGATACCCCAATCGCGATGATGTGCGTCGGCGCGATCGGCCGGAGTTTGGGAGGCAACTCCCCCGCGTGCGTGTCTTCCGGCAGAAATTGAGCTTGCACACCCGCGCTCTGCGCGGCTGCCCTGATCTTCTTGATCAGTTCGGCGGCGATTTCGGGCATGTGCGCCGCAACATCCTGCGGCTTGGCCACAAAATCGAATGCACCCAGCGCCAGCGCCTTCAGCGTGATCGATGCTCCAGCAGTGCTGTGTGAACTGACCACAATCACCGGGATGCGCCAGTGGCGCATGATCTGTTTCAAGGTGTCGATCCCGTTCATCCCGGGCATTTCGAGGTCGAGCGTCACTACATCAGGCGACAGGTCTTCGATTTTTCGCAACGCGAAATGGCCGTCCATCGCTGTGCCGACGACCTCGATCCCGCTGTCCTGCTCGATGATCTTCGGAATCAGTTTGCGCATGAGGGCCGAGTCATCCACGACCAGAACTCGTAGAGGCTTTCTCATGCCTGACCTCCGGCGGAACCGCGCGCCCGCAACGCAAGGTTCTGGATGCTAGAAGCGGCCGGGACCACACTGGACAGCAATCCTGCCATGCGTCCGGTGACATCCGCTCGTCCGCGTGTGAAGCGTTCCATCAGCGCGATCATGTTAAGGATGAGTACCACGCGGCCATCGCCCAGAATGGAAGCTCCGCTGACGAGATCCGTGGTAATGGACTGATCATCGAGCGCCTTGATCACCAACTCGTCTTCACCCTCGAGCGCGTCGACGATTAAGCCGAACTTTCGCTCTCCGCTGTTGATCACAAGCACGAAGATCTTGCGCCGCGGTGTTTCGGGCCCCACCGGAGGCTTTGAACCCAGACGCAGCAGCGGCAACACGTCGTTCCGCAACTGCAGCACGTCGTAGTGTTCGACCTGATGAATCTCGCTTTCGGTGGTGCGCGCAATCTCCGCGACTGCATTCAGCGGCAGGGCATAGAGGCGTTCTTCCACCCGGAACATGAGAGCTCGGATAATGGCGAGTGTTAAGGGAAGCCGCAGACGGAACGTTGTGCCGCGTCCGGGTGCTGTTTCGATCTCGACCGTCCCTTTGAGGCGCGCGAGCACGCTCTGGACGACGTCGAGGCCCACGCCACGGCCGGAAAGTTCGGTAATCTCTTCCGCGGTTGAGAATCCAGGCTGCAGGATGAGTTCCAGTGTGTCGCTTTCGCTGAGGCGCGCGGCCTGTTCGGCTTTCACCAGCCCCTGGGCGAGGGCACGTTGCCGGACTTTTTCGGCGTCGATTCCGGCACCGTCGTCCGAAACCTCGATCACCACCTGATTGCCCTGATGATAAGCAGCCAGCCGCAATGACCCTTGCGACCGCTTGCCGGAGCGGACCCGCTCCTCGGCAGTTTCCAGGCCGTGTCCGATGGCGTTTCGTACCAAATGGGTGAGCGGCTCGGCAATTGCGTCCAGAATGCTCTTGTCGAGATCAGTCTGCCCTCCGCGGACCACGAGTTCGACTTCTTTCCCACACTGCCGTGCGACATCCCGCACGATGCGCGGAAAGCGACGAAACAGCTGGTCGACCGGGACCATGCGAATCTTCATGACCGAATGCTGCAGGTCATTCAACACCCGCGCCTGAAACGCCATGGCGTCGGCGAACTTTCCTCGCAAGGCATCTTTCGGGAACCGCTCGCCAAATTCCATCAACGTTTGTTGCAGCATCGATTTTGCCAGGATCAGCTCACCGACCAGATTCAGCACACTGTCGATTCTCTCTGCATCCACGCGAAGCAAATTATCGGGGCCGCTGGATACAACGGGACTAGCCGCCGGCTCACCCGAAGGGGTCAACTCATTGGCGACAATGGTGGACGCGCCGTCATCAGCGGAGTTCAGCGTGGCATCATCCTTAAGCTCCGAAGCAACCAGATCCTCGACGGCAGGTTCAAGACCGGCAACCGGAGCAGAGGCGAGAGAACTCAGCAGAGCTTTCGCGCGCAGCAGCGTGACTTTTGCATCGAGAGCAATCGTGGGAATGCTGCACTTCGCCCGTATCTGCTCAGCTGGTTTTTCCGACACAAGCGCCACATCGATAGAGGTAATGGGCTCATGGCTGCCTTCGAGAGGATAAAGAGCCAGAACTTCACCCAGGCCCGTGAGCGCCAACTGGATCATCTGTCGCCCGGCGATCGGCATCGCGCACTGCGGATCAATCTGCACGACCACGTGGTGAACGCGCTTGCCTTCCGCCAACGCCCGCGTGATAGCCAGTTGCTCATATTCGGACCAGCGGCTGACCTTCGCGGATGACTTCTTCGTTTTCTGCTTGGACTTTCCGGCTCTTACCGTAGTCCCAGGGTGTGCAAGGCGGGCAATGTCCGAGCGCAAAGCCTGGATGCTGGGAAGTTTTGTGCCCGCGCGATAGGCTTCGAGTAGTGCAGCAAAGACGTCCGCGGCTCGCAGAGCGATCTCAGGAACCAGCGCCGCCGACGCAGTATTTCCCAGCGTCAGCACATCTTCGAATTCGTGACAGAGTTCGCTGAGTTCCCGGAAGCCGCAAGCCGCCGAGTCACCCTTCAGGGTGTGCACGGTCCGCCGCAGGCTGCGGGCAGTCTCCGCGTCTCCGGGTGATTTCTCCAGCCGCATCGCCTCGTCGTTGAGTTTCTGGACGAGTTCCGCCGCACTTTCAAAAAACAACTGGCGGAGTTCGCTCATGCGGTCCTCAGGGGGGAGGCTCACACTCTCACCTCGACTCTCTGGTAGGCGGTGCCGCTGTTGCGATGCACCATCTGAAATTTGTCGGTCAGACCGAGCAGGCTTTCGGCGTGGCCCACGAACATGTATCCCTGCGAATTCAAGCAGCGGTAAAACTTTTCGACCAGCCGCTTTTGTTCGGCTTCATCGAAATACATCATCACGTTGCGGCAGAAGATGATGTCATTGCGCTGCGGCAGATATTCGGTCTTGAGATTGTGAAAGTCAAAATGGATCAGTTCCTTAACATTTTTCTTAATGGCGTAACGTTCGCCCGTCTTATCGAAGTAGCGCAAGCGATAGCCGTAATCCACTCCCGCCATCTGATGCTCGCTGTAGGAGCCTTCCTGGGCCGCACGCAGAACTGAGTAGTTGATATCACTGGCCAGGATCTCCACCCGCCAGGGCGCCGGTACGAGCGGCTTTGGAACCGGTGATTCGAACGGCAGAGGATTGCGCAGATAGTGATACGACAAAGCATCGGCCACTTGCATCGCGATGGTGTAGGGTTCCTGTCCGGTGGAACAACCCGCGCTCCAGATTCTCAGGCTGAAATCGCGACGCTCCTGCTTGCGTCGCAGAATGTCGTCCAATACATCCTTTTGGAAGAGATCGAGTTGCGCTTTATTGCGGAAGAAGCTGGTTTCGTTGACGGTGAGATTTTCGAGGAGCCGCGACAGTTCCTGCTTCCCCTGCTGGCTGATTAGCAGGCGATAGTAACTGTAAAACGAATCCATCTGGCACTCTTTCAACCGACGCTGCAAACGGTCCTGCAGAAATGGAGTGCGCCGGTCGTCGAAATGCATCCCGCATTCCTGGTAGACGAGCGCCTGCAGGAGTTTCAGTTCCGCTTCGGTTAGTGCGGGTGTTTCGGTTGCGCTCATGTGGGTTCGTCTTGCTTGCTATTTTCCAGCAGTAGCACTCTTGCTGCCTGCTGCTGCTTTCCCCGCCGCTGTCGTCCCTGCCTTGCTACTTCCGGTCACCGCCGGTTTTTCTTTTAAATCCTCGTCGTCAATTTCACGCGCCGCCAGCACCTTGCTGATGTCGAGGAGAATGATGAGCCGCCCTTTGTACTTGCCGAGCCCGGTAACGCAGTCCAATCCGCCTTCCTGCATCATGGCGGGCGCCGCTTCGATTTCGCTCTCGGGAATCTTCAGTACTTCGGACGCCGAATCGACAATCATGCCGGCCAACCGGCCCCGGTGTTCGACCACCAGAATGCGGCTGCGTCGATCGATTTCGGCGGACGATTGCCCAAAGCGCTTTCGCAAGTCAATGACAGAGACGATCTTTCCGCGCAGGTTGATCACACCTTCCAGATAATCGGGCGCATCCGGAACGGCGGTGATTTCTGGCACGCGGACGATCTCATGCAGCGAGGTGATGGGCACGCCATAAGTCTCGCGCCCGACCCGAAATCCCACGATGTGTGTTTCGCGGCTCATGAATGCACTTTCCTTAGCGAGATCCCGCAGTTGCCGACCGGGCGGAGTTTCCGTAACGCGCGGCGTCGCTTGTCCGGTCATCGTTGCGCAGCGCAAATCGATCCATCGAATCGAGCAGGCCACGCGACATTTTCGACATCTGGTCGGAGGAAGCTGCCAGTTCGGTGGACCCCGACGTGGACGACTGCACCAGTTCCCGCATGCGTTCCATGGCCTGCACAACAGCCTGCGCTCCGGAAGCCTGTTCTTCGACCGCCGAGTTGATCTCATGCGTGATCTCGTTCAAACGCGTGGTCGCGCGTGCAATCTGCGATGAGCCGTGCGATTGCTCGTTCGTGGCCGCGCCGATTTCCTGAGCGAACTTGTAGACTTCGGTGACGACGTTCGAAATCTTGCGCAACGCTCCGTTCAGTTCCTGACCCAGGTTCAACCCCTCGTTCACTATGGTCGTACTCTTCTCCATGTTGTCGACGGCTTTGCGGGCTTCCTTCTGGATGCTCTCGATCAGTTCGGAAATTTCCTTGGTCGACTGTGCCGATTTCTCCGCCAGTTTGCGGACTTCATCGGCCACCACGGCAAAGCCGAGTCCGTGTTCGCCTGCCCGCGCCGCTTCGATGGCGGCGTTCAAGGCCAGCAGGTTGGTCTGTTCCGCCAGGTCGTCGATTACTTCAACAATCTTGCCGATGTCGTCAGCGCGCCCGCCGAGGGCGTCGATGATCTCGCCCGAGGAGCGGATCGTCGTATTAATGCGGTTCAGTCCGTCGGTCGCCTTTTCCATCGTGCCGATGCCGCTGTGCACTTCTTCGCGGGAGCGGTTGGAAATGTCGAGGAGGACCTTCGCTGTATCGGCGACACGCTGAATCGAGGTCACCATCTGATCGATCGAAGCCGATGTTTCGCTGACACTCGATGCTTGCGTTTGCGTGCTCTTCACCATGTTCTGCACGTTGACGCTCATTTCGTGCATGGTGCTGGTGACCTCATCAATGGCCGAAGAGGTTTGCAAGCTGTTGCGCGCCGATTCGTCCGAAGCGCTCGCCACCTGCGTCGAAGCACTCGCGACTTGGGAAGCAGCGTCGCGTACATTGCGTACCAATCCGCGCAATCCTTCCACCATGCGCGTAAACGCGTTGGCCAGCGTGTCGTTCGCGGAACGGGGCCGCACTTCGACGGCGAGGTTTCCGCCGGCAATTGCTTCCGACACCGCGGCCATTTCCTTCAGGTACTTGACCATCGAGTCGAACGTGCGCGCCAGTTGCCCGATCTCGTCCTTGCCATGCACATCGATGTTGTGTTCCAGGTCGCCGGATTGACCGATCTGGTCAGCCACGTGGATCAGACGTGCCAGCGATCCCGTAATGCCCGTAGCGGTCCGGTAGGCAATGACCGCACCCAAGCCGAGAGCGAACAGGGAACTGATGACTGCTGCGAGAATCGTGCCGGTCGCGGCCAGTTCATCCATGTGACGCCGTTCGTCCACCATTTTGTGGTTCTCGCGGTCGACGTCATCCAGCACGTCGCTCGAACGCGACACCCAGGAGTTCGGATCTTTCTGCAAATAGAAAATCTGAAGTTCGGCGACGGTTGCATTCCCGCTGTCCACGGCGCGCCGCTTATCGACCAACGGATTAGCGAAATCTCCAGCCCACGACTGTTCGAGTCCCTGCACCTTTTCGAGATTGCTCTTCTGTTGCGCTGACCCCGAAAGTTCCTGGGCATGGTGGAGGGCATCGGCCAGCAGACGCTCGCCTTCGGTCATTTTCTCCACGTCCCGAGTGTCGCCACTCAGCAGGTAGTTCTGCAGGTGCAGGCGATTCTGCATCATCTGGAAGCGCACCAGCGAGGTCGCATCGGCCATTTCAATCGAACGCTGGGCGGCAGCCTTGGTGTCGTGCTCGCGCTGCACGGCGACCAGGTTGATGGCGAGCAACAGCAGGACCGTCGCCAGGATGATGCCGAAGCTTATATAGAGTTTTTTCCCGATAGTCATACTCCAACCTTCCTCACAGCGCTTGTGTCACTGGGCCGGGTCAAAGCGGAATTCCACGATCCCAGTTGACTCTTGCGGGCCTGCCTCGAAATGCCATTTCTTCACCGCATCCATCGCGGAGTTCGCCAGAACCGGATGCCCCCCAACCAACTTCACATCCTTTACGGAACCGGTCGGAGTAACGGTGATCAACACCTTCACCACTCCTGTAATGTTCATGCGCCTCGCGATTTCCGGATATGACGGCGCAATCTTGATTTTCACTTTTCGACTGATCGCTTCCTGGCTCCATGCCAGCGGCGCGCTAGCCGTCGCCCATACACCCACCACTAACAGACCCAACGCGAATGCGCGTCGCAGGCTTCCAATCGACACAATGCCTCCCTGATTTCTGAGCATTGGCCTTATATTCGTGCACGCACCGGGGCAGCGCATACCAAAAGTTCTTCCCGCGCATTACTTTGGTGACCGTCGCAACACAATGAGGGATTGGCGGTTAGCTCGTTTCAGCCGCTGAGGTGTGCGAATGTCGCCGGGTTCGCTCAATTTCTCCATTAACATTCCAGAATTGAGACGCCCGTATCACTTTGGTGACGTTTCACAACTCGGCACCCACCCCTGCTATTCGCTTGACTCAATTTGAGAATCAGGGGTAGGTTGTTATGTAATCCAATTGTTTTCAAGCGCTTAGCATCACTACTGGTGGCCTCTGGCAACCCAACTAGGAAATCCGGGTCGCGGCGATGTGTCTCAGACTGACGAGGCATTCCAGAAGCTACTCCTTGAACTTTCTCAAGCCGCCTTTCAGACCACGGAATCCAGTCAGCTGCTTCGCTCTTTTTGCAAGCTGACTCGGGCCTTTTTTCAGGCCAGCGGAGCTTTTTTCTGGAGCCGATCCGCCGACGGCGAGCTCATCGGTGCTGAAGCCGATGCCGTCGACGGCCAGTCTTTTCGCGGCCTGAAGCGACGTCCCGGCGATTCCTCGATTGCCATGGACGCGATTCAGAAACGGCGTCCTTTTTTTGTTAACCACCTCGACGCGATACGCTATCCCTGGGTTGCCGAATGCCATGCTCAGGCGGCGATGGCGGCACCGCTGCTCGTCTCCGGAGAAGTGGTCGGGGCCATCACATTTCTGAAGAGTGCACCGGGCAGCGGCTTCGACGACGACGCGGTCGCCAAAATAACGATCCTCGCAGCGCAGTTGGGTACCGCGCTTGAGGCCCTCCGCCTGAATCAGCTCTCGCGCGAAGAGCATCGCCGGGCCAGCATTCTGGTCGAGGTCGCGACAGCCTTGCACGGCCTTCCGGACACGGCCGCAGTGATGGAAAGCATCGCGGATCGCCTCCGCGTCCTCCTGCATTCCCCAGCTGTCCTGGTCTTTGTCCAGCAAGACAAAGTGTTTCAGCTGCAAGCGGTATCGACCGAGGCCCCCAAACTCGGCCTCACGATCCGGGCACGTTTCCAGCAGAACGAACTGCGCTCGCCGCTCGAAATCGCCGCCCGCGCGGTTGCAGCGGGTGAGCGCATTACCGTGAGCATCGACGGCGCTTCTCATTTCGGAGAAGATTCGCCCCCCGGGGTTCTGATCGCAGCTCCGTTCCGTACTTCGCGTTCACACGGAGCGATTCTTGTCTATCCTCGTCTCGGCAACCCGTTTACCCAGGAAGACAAAACGTTGGTTTCCGCGCTCGCAGGCTTCGGTGCGGTGGCCATCGCGAACGCCGAGTTGTACGGCATGGCGCGAGCCCAGGCGCACGAACTTCACGAAATTCTGGAAATATCCTTTGAGCTCGGTTCCGCCGGCAAGCTCGACGAGTTCATGCAGACATCGGTCGTACGAGCTGCGAGCTTCCTCGGCTTTAGGCGCTGTTTCATCGGGCTGCTGGAGGATCAACAGTTCCGGATCCGGTGGGGAGTGGAGAATGGCGCAGCGCGCCCCGTCGATATTCCGCTGTACGACGGTGTGGCCACCCGGGCGCTGAAGAAGAAAGGTGTGTTTGCTACCGACGATGCGTCACAAACCCCGGGCGCGGATCTCAATTTCGTCAAGACATTCAATATCCGGCAGCTCCTTGCCGTTCCTCTGCTCGGTTCGAATGGCGACGTGCTCGGGATGTTCGGCGTGCTTGACAGAGTTGAAGCCGGGCCGATCAACGACGAAGATACACGGCGGGCGCGGGCATTGGCTGCCCAGGTTGCCATCGCGCTCGAACTGACCCGAAACCTGCATCAGTCGGAAGAGCATCGCCGCCGCGCTGAGACGCTAGTCAGCATCGCGCTTGAGCTGAATACCGCGCTCCATCTCCCCGAGTTCATGCGCAATTTTGCGCTGCGCGCAGCGGGGCTGCTCGGCGGCCGTTCCGTAGCTCTCAGTCTTTTTCAGACGGCAGACAGTGAAACTGTTCTGATGTGCGGCGCTGCTGAAGTTGAGGATAAAGCGCTGCTCCGCCGTTTTAATCAGGCGCTCACCACCGCCTTGCCGAAGAACCCGTCTGACATTTCCTTTGCGCCCGCAAGCGACATTCTTGGGCCGGCGCTCGCCACAACCCTCGGGTGGATGGATTGCACTCTGGTCCGCCTCGCGGGTTCCTCGGGAGAACTCGTCGGTGTACTGTGTCTCGCCGATCGCGGCGGTGCGCCCAGTGCCGAAGACCACCAACTGCTGCGTGCCATCGCCGGTCACGCCAGTATCGCGCTGGAAAATGCCTGCCTGTTCACGCGGATGCAGCAGGCCAACCGTCACTGGTTGGACGTCTTCGATGCCATCACCGATTTCATTGTCGTGCATGATGAGCAGCACAACGTTCTGCGCGTGAACCGGTCTTTGGCCGACTTCGTGGGCATTGCGCCCGATCAGTTGATCGGTGTCAACATGCGTGCCCTGGAAGCTCTTTCCACCGGAGCTTCGCCACATTCCTGTCCCTTCTGCCGCAGTGGCGCGGGGCTCGACGAATATGTTCACCCGGTCCTCGAACGCACCTATCTGATCTCGACTTCTCGCATTCACGCAGCCAGCAGTGCTCAGTTGCAGACCGTGCATGTTCTCAAGGACATCACGGACCGCCGCGAGGCCGAGCGCCGCTATCGTGAACTGTTCGACAACATCCAGGAGGGAATTTTCTTTTCCACTCCGCAGGGACGGTTCGTCGAAGTCAATGATGCTCTGGTCCGCATCCTGGGGTACAGCAGCCGCGAGGAAGTCATTCAGCTCGACATTCCCACCGAAGTTTATTTTTCTCCACGACGCCGGGAAGAACTGGCGGAGCAGTTTGAGCGCCAGGGTGGGCTGCGCAATCAGCAAGAGATCCTGCGCCGCAAGGATGGTTCGCCGGTACACGTGTTTATCAACTGCTTCGGAGTGCGCGACGCCTCCGGCAACATCATGCAGTACCGCGGCCTCATGCTCGATGTGACCGGTCTTCACCAATCTCAGACCGAACTGCAGAAAGAGCGCGATTTCTCCGGCAAAATACTGAGCCATACCCAGAGCCTGATTCTGGTCACCGATACCGATGGCATGATCAGCTATGCCAACCGGCGCTGGAGCGGTCTGGGATTTCAGCAGTCTCAGATTCTGGATCATCCTTTGCCCGATCTTTGCGCTCCGCCGCGCCGCGCCGCCCTGCGCGACGCGCTTGCGGCCGTGGCTCGAGGACAGCAAGTGGACAACTTCGACATGGGGCTTGTCCGCGGGGATGGCGTCAGCGGCCAGTTCTCTGTGAATCTCAGCCCCATCATGGGCGAAGACGGGCGGGTCAGCAGCATCGTGGTTGTCATGACCGACGTCACCGATTCGGCCATGTTGCGATCCAAGCTGATGCACGCCGAAAAGATGGCCGCTGTGGGACAACTGGTGTCAGGCGTCGCTCACGAGGTCAACAATCCACTGACTGCGATCCTCGGATTTACCGACCTGCTGATGGAAAATCCCGAATTGCCGGAAAGCGCGCGCCACAATCTGCGGGTGATTCTGCAGGAGGCGCAACGCACCAAGCAGATCGTCCAGAACCTCCTCAGCTTCGCGCGTCAGATGCCGCCACAACGCGAGTCGGTGCAGCTCAACTCCATCGTGCAGCGAACCGTGCATCTCCGGTCATACGATTTCATGAGCCATGGTGTTCAGGTAGTCGAGCGCCTGGACGATGCTCTCCCTCACGTCGTCGGAGATTCCCACCAGTTGCAACAGGTGTTTCTCAACATCCTGAACAACGCCTATGATGCCGTGCGCGAATGCGGACGGCCCGCACGCATTGAAATCATGAGTGCCCGCTCGGGTGCCTACGTCGAGATCTCATTTCGGGATAACGGCATGGGCATTATCGATCCGGAGAAAATCTTTGATCCGTTCTTTACCACCAAAGATGTAGGCAAAGGTACTGGTTTGGGCCTGAGTATTTGCTACGGAATTGTCCGCGAACATGGCGGAGAAATTGTTTGTCACAACAACCTGGACTCTGAAGGAGCGACTTTTATCGTCCGTCTCCCGATCGCCTCGGAAACGGCCTCCTTCGGAGCAGTGGCAGGAGTACACCCCAAATGACGCAAACTGGAACGAAACCCGCTTGTGCGCCCGTGTTGCTGATCGAAGACGAACCGGCCGTCATGGCCCTGGTCCGCGCCGTGCTGGAAGGGCACGGATACACGGTCGTGCCCACCGAATCTGGAGCCGAAGCTTTGCAGTTGCTCGCGAAGAGTAATTTTCACGGCGTCGTATCGGACATGCGAACACCCGGAGGCGTCGATGGCGCTCAGGTGCATGCCTGGATCGCCGCGAATCGCCCCGAATTGGCGACGCGTCTGGTGTTCATCACCGGCGACATTGCCAACGAGGAAACTGCCGCGACGCTGCGCCGTACCGGCGCTCCGTGCGTGGAGAAGCCGTTTCGCGTCCACGAATTCATCTCCGTTGTGGAGAAGACCCTAGGCAAGGCGACCTCATGACCCAAGACTTCCGTATCCGCTTGCTGATTGTCGACGACGAGCAGACCATCCGCCGCCTCTGCATCACGGTAGGCGAGTCGCTGGGCTTTTCCTGTCTGGAGGCCGAAAGCGGCGACGCGGCCATGGCCCTGCTCGAAGAACAGCCCGTGCACATGGTGCTGACCGACATGGTGATGCCCCGCATGTCGGGAATTGAATTCCTGGAGCAGGTCAAGCGGGTGCACCCGCGCGTCGAAGTCGCGGTCATGACCGGACACGGTTCGGTGGAAACCGCGGTGCAGGCCATGAAACTCGGCGCCTACGATTACATTGCCAAGCCGTTCGCTCCGCTCGATGACCTGCGGCATTTTCTGCGGCGTATGGCGGACAAGGTGCGTCTCGTTGAAGAGAATCTCTATCTGCGCGAGCGCTCCGAAACCGAAACCTCGCTGCATGGCATTATTGGCAATTCGGCCGGCATTCAGAATGTGCTGCGTCTGATTTCGCGACTCAAAGACACGCGCACTCCTGTGTTGATTTCGGGCGAAAGCGGCACCGGCAAGGAGTTGGTGGCTCGCGCCCTGCACTTTCGCGGAAGCATGGCCAACCGCCCCTTTGTCGCAGTCGACTGCGGATCACTCGTTCCCACGCTGATTGAAAGCGAACTGTTCGGTTACGAAAAGGGAGCCTTCACCGGCGCGCTGCGTTCCAAGCAAGGATTGCTGCAATCCGCCGATACGGGAACAATTTTTCTCGACGAAGTCGGTGAGCTCCCGCTCGAGATGCAAGCCAAGATATTGCGCTTTCTGCAGGAGAAAGAAGTTCGTCCCGTCGGCAGCAATCAGAAAGTAAAAGTCGATGTGCGCATCATGGCGGCCACCAACCGCGACCTCGAAGGCGAATACAAGAAAGGCACGTTCCGCAAGGATCTGTTTTTCCGCCTCAACGTAGTGACCATTTCTCTTCCGCCGCTACGCGAACGTCGTTCCGACATCCCGATTCTGGCCGCGTTTTTCCTCGATCGCCTCGCACCCGGACGCGACCTGCAGGTATCCAGCAATGCCATGAAGGCGTTGATGACCTACGACTGGCCCGGCAACGTTCGCGAACTGGAGAATTGCCTGGAGCGCGCCGTGGCTCTGGGAGACCAGTCGATTATTGAGGTGGACGACTTGCCGCCCTCCATCGCCAATGCGGAGACGCCATCGGAAGCGCCAGCCAGTGTCGAGTTTTCCGGACGTGCGACCGACCTGGAAGACATCGAGCGGGCCACCATTGAGCGTGTTTTCTCCCAGGTAAAGGGAGACAAGGCGCTTGCCGGTAAAATGCTGGGCATCAGCCGGGCTACGCTCTATCGGAAGTTGAAGCGGTATAACATTGGAGTGCAAGAGGGTACCTCCTCCGCTGCGACCTTGCAGTGATAACACCGAGTGGCTTGTTCCGAATCTGTAAAGACGGAGACTTGCTCTTGAGATGCCGCATAGGACCCGCTATTGTAGCCACAATAACTTACGGGTTGCTGTTCTAAAATTCGTAAATTTGCCAATATTCTCCTCTTGCCCCACTGATTTCGCTTATTGTCCGGCGTTCACAGCCTACAGGAGGGTTTTCATGAACCGAACTCCCATTCTGATCCTGATCCTTGTTTTCCCATTGCTCCTGATCAACCCTAGGCGAGCCATCGCGGGTGACGACTGCGACAGGTTCTGCTCAGATGTCTGGGACTGGGGCTCGGTGCCTTGTACCGGCAAGAACTGTTCGGGTCAATACGAGGACGAGAGCTGCGCATCCGGGTGCGTTTGCGGGACATGCCAGCGGCAGGGCGGCAGTGGCTTATGCTGCGATACGAAGTACTCTGTCCCGGTTATTGATCCAGGGAGCGGAAGCTGTTCTGGCATAGAATGCGGCGACATCGCTAAGCACGCTCGGACTCATGCAGCCAGGCAGACTATCAGGTCGCCTTTCAGCGCTGCGCTGCGCCGGGATAATTCACCTGGACTGATTATGCTAACGGCGACGGCGAGCTGCCGGCCGGCGGTGTTTGGCTACGCCTACAACCGATGCAAACACACGTACGTGCTGGTCTTTGAAGAAGAACAGGCGGGCAAACGAGGGGGTATGTAGCCGTGCGCGGACGCAGGATTGATTTCCTCTTCGCTTCGGTATTGCTGAGCGGGTTCGTATCGTCGCAGTCCGCACCGTCCGGGCAGAGCGCGGCTGCGCCAGGACCGTCACCTGTGCATCATCAAGCGCCAGCTCCACCGTCGGCACAATCGTCGCTGGCCAAGTCCCCGCAGCCAGCCGAGAGGCCAACTAAGGGGATCGTTGATGGGCACCTGACTCGGACAGACACGATCACGTCGCCGACAGAGGTGGCTGGGCGGTTTTTGTTTGGCTCGGTGAAATGCGATGGCGATGGTAACGTTTTTTTCCTCTCGGATACTGCAGGCGTATCCGGCATTCATAAGCTAAATCGGAAGGGGGAGAGACTTGCCATATTCGAGGCCGATTCGAATCCCGACCTCAAGATAGACAGTGCCGTCCATTACGCTTTGGAGCCGGGCGGGGGAGAGGTGTATCAGCTTGTGTTTCCCCACGAGATCAACCGGTATGTTTTTGTCTACAAGTCTGATGGTACTTTCAAGTCGGCCGTGAATCTCCAACCGGGATTTGCGTTTTTCCCGGGGAAATTAGCGGTGTTCCCGAGCCGTCAGTTTCTGGTTTCGGGTATGGAGTACGACTCTGATAAGGCGGCGGCCATGTGGCCCTTCACGGGGATCTTCGCCGCCGACGGGCGGCTCTTGAAGGAACTGGAACTGGGCGATGAAAAGGATCTTCACGATTTGGCGGTATCCGGCGATGCGCGTTTCGCATCGCCGGGGCATGCGAAAGGGAACTTGGCGGTGTCCAATGGCCAACTGGAGGTGGCGGACGACGGCAACGCTTACCTGATGCGCGGGACGAATCCAGCCATCTTCTATGTTGTATCGCCGGGCGGCGAAGTAGTGCGGCAGTTCATTGTCGACCCGGGCGAGTCAGCCTCGTCGTATCGTCCGTCCGCGATGCACATATACAAGAACCGGATCGCAATACTTTTCATCGAACCGCAGAGCAACGAGAAAATCATGAAGATTGTCGACTTGGAAGGTCACGAACTGGCAACCTATGACGAGCCCGCGCCGGATTCCAAGAAAGGAATCTACAGGCTAGGTGCGACGTTTGCCTGCTACACCGAAAATCCAAGGCAGTTCACATTCCTCGGTGCTAGTGACGACCAAAAGGTCCAGATCGTAGTCGCCGAGCCTCGATAACCCGGAATCTCACTGGACCGGACCCTCCACCTTTGGTGCGGCTCAGCCTATGATGAGATTCCTGTTTCATTTTGAGACACCGTGCTATTCCCTTGTAGAATCCAGTCCAGTTAGATGTCGTCTTCTCTGTCCTAACTCCTTGCCACTCTTATGTTTGTCCATCAGTGCATGACCTTCAAGTCTTTGGCGCTGCTCGTGCACCGTGAATTACCGATAAAGCAGACCGAGTCTCCTGGTAGCTCTTTCAAACCAGGAAGAGGAGGGGACTCGAGTGTTTCTTTTGTAAAAGGGGTTCAGGTCTACCGTGCCCAACCAGGCCATTGCTCGTGCTCTCGAACCAGATATTGTTGGCCGCTTGGCGCGGTTCTTTCCGGATGCCACGCCGGTCAGGATTCCCATCAAGCTCAGCCGCTCTCATAGCAACGGGAACGGCAACGGCAATGGCGTCGAAAGCGAGAATATCTTTTTTCAAGAGACCGTCATCGAGTTTGGCACGCCCAGAGAAGTTCTATTTGTCGTCAATCAGCCTTTAGAGTTTGCTGACCGAGTTCTGGTCGAAAGTAAAGATGGTGCTCTCCGCGCCGAAGCATCGGTCGTGGCCGTTCAATATCATCCGGATCGGACAGTCGTCGCTGTTCGTTTCCTTAAAAATGTTCCCAACTGGATAGTGAAATCATGACTGTTCCCGCCCAACCGACCGTCGAAGAGCAGGCAGTTACATTGTCTGCCCTACAGCCCATCTACTCAGCGCTGGTCCGCGAATTTGTGATTGACGTTCCCGAGTGCCCAGTCGGGGAAGGTTTTTCCGCTTCCCCGGAGTCGGTGCGGCAAGCCGCAGACTGGTTTCAGCAGGTGGACGCGCAAATCCAGGTGCATCAATTGCGCCAGTTTCTGCAGACCACGCCGCTCGCGAATGAGGCCGTATTGCGCCAGCTTCTGGTGCACCACATGCAGAAGGCTGCGAAGACGAATAGCGACCGCGACAAGACCGATTTCCTGCTGGTGCAGTATTTCTCGTTGTGCGCGCCCTCCGGCCTAGAAGATGCCGACGTGGATCTCGATTACGTCGCGCAGGTTCTCGAACCCGTGCTCGGGCCGCAGGATCCGAAGCTTCCCGCCTGGTTGAATCCCCTTGAAACCATTATGCAGACGGCCGGGCGTTCGAAGCGCTTGAGCGAGTTGCTGCATAGCGGCACGCTGGAACAGGGACGCAAGCTCAAAACGCAGAACGCCGCGCACTACTTCGATCCAGCGGCTATGGTTGCTTTTGCCCGCTTCAGCTTCATGATCCGGCGGATATTCTTTCGTCTGATGCACGACGACCTGAACGCCATCCAAGATGGTCTGCGCGAGCTTGAGCGCCGTGGCGTGGCAACCATCGATTGCCGCCGCGCCCAGTTTTCTGCGGACGAACCGATTGGCCGCTTGCGCATGATCTGTCAGTCGTGGAAGGTCATGTTCCACGCCGAATATTCCTCGGGCCAGCCGCTGCGCATGCTGGTTGACCTGCGTGCAGCTGTCGACGACGCGATGCAGAATGGAACTCGCAAGAATCCGCTGGCCAAAGGCGCTGCGGCATCCGGGAAGTCCGGTCCGGCAAAAGAATAATTGGCCAGCCCCGAGGCCCCACCACCGAGCCAAGAAAGCGACGATGAGCACCCATCGCCCGACCGTCCTGATCCTTGCCAGTGATCCCGCCTTTGTCCGCGAAATAACCGCGCATTGGCCGCACGGACCCGCACCGCACTCCGACGTGCCGGAATTCATCATCCTCGACGAAGGCGTGTCCAAGGGCCTCGAGGACGGCCACTATGACCTGGCGATTGCTGATGCCTCGTTCGTAGTGAAGACAGTGGACAAAAAGACTGAGCGCCGCAAGCCGCTGACCAAGCCGTTGAATAAAGACCTCCGGCAATCACTGACCGCTGCCGGCAAGGCTGCGATCATAATTCACTCCGATCCCACCCGCGATTTCTACAACATTCACGGCGCCATCGTTGATTTGCGACGCGAGCCGGGAGTCTGGCCGGCATTTGCGGGCCTGGTAGGACGAGAAATTCTGCGCCGGCGTGAGGCTGAATCCCGCGCTCAGGCAGCCGAAAAAACCTGCGCTGCTGCCGAAGGGGAAGCCATTCTCGGGCGCTACATGGTTGAAATGCGCATCAACGTCAACAACGCCCTCACGACCATTCTCGGGAACGCCGAACTCGTGGCCCACGAACCCGGACTTCCCGCCACCGTGCAAACGCAAGCCGACGCCATCCGCAACATGGCGCTCCGGCTCCATGAAATCTTTCAACGCTTCTCTTCGATTGAAAAAGAACTCGGTGTAGCGCAACGCCAGCCCAACAAAAAAGCTGCCGCCACCGGGCGCAGCTAAGTCGATCTCCTACAGCCCAAGATCACTCAATCCCGGATGCTCATCGGGACGCCGGCCCAGCGGCCAGCGATACTTGCGATCCGCTTCTTTGATCGGAAGATCGTTAATACTCGCCAGGCGCAGCCGCATGAGACCGTCATCATTGAATTCCCAATTCTCGTTGCCGTAAGACCGAAACCAGTTTCCCGCGTCGTCGTGCCATTCGTAAGCAAAGCGCACTGCAATGCGATTCTCAGTGAAGGCCCACAGTTCTTTGATCAGCCGGTAGTCCAGTTCTTTCGTCCACTTGCGCGTGAGAAAGGCGACGATCTCCTGCCTGCCATTTACAAATTCGGAGCGGTTTCGCCACCGAGAATCGACCGCATAGGCCAGAGACACTTTCTCCGGATCGCGCGAGTTCCAGCCGTCTTCGGCCCCGCGTACTTTCTGAATCGCCGACTCGCGCGTAAATGGAGGCAGAGGAGGACGCGTCGTCATGGTTGCTCCTGGCAGAAAGTATTTATGAAACCCTACTTTGCCTGCAGAATTTTCTCAAGCGGATCGAGTTTGCCGTCAATGGGACCGGTCTTCAAGTGACTGATGTCCAGCCCGAGGATCTTCGCAATCAGCGGATAGACATCGACGTTTTCGAAAGGCGCCAACTCCACACCCCGGCGAATATCCGGCCCGACAGCGACGAACAACGCTTTCATCTCCGGCATACGGGTCACGTCGTATCCGTGCATGCCTTGAGGAGGATGTTCGGGTGCGCGAAGGTCAGCGACAGCATTAATGAAATAAGGTCCGGTTGGGATGACGACGGGATCGCCTTCCCGCGGATTGCTGTCGAAATGCAGATAGGCCGGCACCTGCGCGCGTCGATAAACGCGAAACTTATCGCTCTTTCCGCGCAGAGCTTCATAAGCCTTTTGCGCATCGTCTTCCGATTTCGGATACACGCTCGACCCGATGATCTGCGCGAATCCCGACGGGTCCAATCCATACTGATCCAGATGGATGGGCGCGCCTTTCACTTCGACCATGCCGTGATCAGCGAGCACGATCAAATCCACCGGCAGGTTGGATTCCTTAATACCATCCATCAACTTTCCGATTTCGCCATCGAGTTCGGAGACCGCTTCCGCCACCTGCGGACTCTTAGGTCCGTAGCGATGCCCAGCAGTATCGGTATCCGAGAAATACAGCGTGATCATGTGCGGACGCTGCTCAGCAGGAAGATGAAGCCAGGCGAGCACCTGCTCCACGCGTTTCTTGTTCGGGAAACTCCCATCGAACTTCAGGTAATAGCTCGGGCGGACTCCCTGAATGTCCGCCTCCGACCCGACCCAGAAGAAAGAAGCCGACCGCATGCCCTGCTGCTCCGCGAGCACCCACAGCGGAGTTCCGCCATACCATGTACCATCGCCGACCGACTTGGCGTCGTGATAGCCGTACGTCTGTTTTCGTTCCGGATCATAAAAGTTGTTGGCAACAATGCCATGATGCTCGGGATAGAGCCCGGTGACGATCGTGTAATGGTTGGGAAAAGTAATCGACGGAAAAGAAGGCAGCATTCCCTTCGGCGCGCTCGCACCCTGTTTCGCCAACGCAAGCAGATGCTCGGCATGATATTTCTTCGCGTAGTCGTAGCGGAAGCCATCGAGAGAAACCAGAATGACGTAAGGCTTCGAAATCTGTTCCGGAGCATTCGGGCCGTGATCAACAGAGATGACCGGAGCGATGGCCTGTCCGAAAGACGCTAGAGCGAGAGAAAAGACAGCGAGCGCGAAGCCGACTATACGCTTCAAGGGCAGCAATCGGAGCATGAACTACTCCTAGGTTAGAAGAAACCAGGTTAGAAGAAACGTGCCTCGGGTTATTTTACAAAACCCCTCGCTCCCAAAATTTGGAAGCGAGGGGCTCGTTTTTAGAATGGGCGATTGACACGATTGTTTAGAACGTCAAGTGCAATGCCATCTGAATAAACCGCGGGCTGCCGATGGTGTGTTGCAGTACGCCGAGATTCCCCGTGGGCGGGCAAGTGTAAGCACCCGTACTAGGTACGCAAGCGGGGAACCCAGGAAACCCGTATATCGGCGGATTGCCGAAGAAGGGGTTGAAGTCGACATTGTTGCTGGGGATGTCGAAGCTCGGGTGATTGAAAATGTTGAAGGCGATGACATCGTAAGTCAGTCCCCACGTTTCATGGAACTTGAAGTTCTTCGACAGGCCGAAATCGAAGCGGTTCTGGAAAGGGCCGCGGAAAATGTTGCGGCCTCCCGTCGTGTAGGGAGTTTCGTAGTTATCGCACACCGTCGTTCCGGAGCTGGAATCACAAGGGGGAACTCCGCTGGCACCAGGGGCGATCGGGGCGGGAATTCCGAACGCGTTTATGTTTAGGACGGGCCTTGCTCCATTAATACCCGTAGTTCCCTGAAGATACGGGTTCGTGCTCGTAGATCCGACCCCGCCAACCGGCACGATCGGATTCGTGATTGCATCCTGGCCTCCGCCCCAGTAGAGGCTACCCGCGCCTCCGGTAAAATCGATCACACTGTAGGGTTGACCGCTCTGGAGCACCGTCACACCATTAAATGCCCAACCGTTGGCTACCTGCTTCACCCATCCACGGGCGGAAGCGACTGCTGGAAGTTCGTAGTGATAAACGATCGTAAATACGTGCGTCCGGTCAAAGTCTGAATTGCCATAAGCCGAGCGCGGATTGTTGGGGTCGTTGCCGTTGAAGAAAAGACCTAGTCCGCTTTGCTCATCTAGTGTGTGTGAGTACGTATAGGAGCCCGAGACCTGCAAACCGTGACTCATTCGTTTCGTGACGTTAAATTGCAGGGCATGGTAGTTGGACTGCCCTACTGCCCGCGTGTAGACCGAGTTTGGGTCATACCCGATGTAGGGGGAGCGTAGAGATGCATTGCCTGTCGGGAACCCATCGGTAAGCGTCTGATTATTTTCCGCAGCAACGCCAGGAACGCTGTAGCCATAGGAATAGTTCTGTTGGAATGGGCCTCCAGCCAGTAGAGGATTCTGAGGCGTTGCGATTCGCGCTTGATTGAATGGCAACGGTATAGTTTCGTGAACTCCATGGTTCCCCACATAGCCCAATGTTATGACCACATCGTTGCGGGGCTGCCATTGCAAGTCGAGTGTCCAGTTTTCTGAGTAGGGCAATTTATTGGTTGGATCGTAGCCTGCGAACAAGAAGGGGCCACAACCCGACTGGCCAAAAGAAGCGCAGTAGTTTGTATTGTTGGCCAACAGAAGATTGGCGTTCGGCAGAAGAGACTGCACCTGGGAAAGGTTGGAAGGAGGCGGCGGAGGCGGCGAAGTACCGAAAGGCTGGCCGAATGTGGCTCCCGGAACTGCAAAGAACGGCACGACAAACGGCTCCGAGACGGTTACGCCGAACGGGCCACTTATGCCCCCGCCGGCCGGCGCCGAGAGGTCGGCAAAATATTCCCCGCGATCGTAGTACATCCCGAAGCCTGCGCGGACAACGATATTGTGGAGGAACGAGGGACTATAGGCAAGACCGATACGCGGGGCAAAGCCCCACTGGCGTCCGGTAAGCGTCGAATTACTGACGCCCTTCGTTCCGAATGTTCTGTTGTTGCCGGCAACTACCAGTCCGATGTTATTGATGGTGTCGCTGGCCACGTTGTAGGAATAATCTTTTGGCTGGAAATTCACGAGGTTGCCGTTCTTTTCCGTGAGCGGGCCATCCCAATCCCAGCGCAGTCCCAGATCTAAGGTCAGATTTGATTTGATACGAATGTTGTCCTGGACGTACGTGCCCACCTGCTTCGTGCGGTAGTAGCGACTGGTAGCGCCACTAAGAACCTGCGACGCGTCCTGTCCACCGCAACTGAATGTGTTCGGCCCGCAAACTTGCCCAGTCAGGAAACCAGGGAAGTCGGCGAAGGTTATGCGGGCAACTGAGTCTTGCTTGTTGATCACGTTGAGCTGGGTGTAGTCGAAATTGAAACCTACCGAAATGGAATGGACTCCATGCACCCATTTCAGGTCGGTGGATGCGTCTAGATTGTTCTCATAGAACCCAGCGTTTGCGAAGTTGTCCATCGGGCCGATAGAGGTACCGTTGCCGCTGCCGGAGAAGGCGTTGTCGCCGTTACGGAGATTAATACCCGGAAAGAGGTTCGTTCCCGGGACACTGATCCCGACAGACGACGGATTCAGGAACTGGCTGGTGGAAGCATAATCCTTCATGCGCAGGAAACCGAAGCGCTGTTCCCAATTGAGGTTTGGGGTCATCGAAGTGGTGTTGTCGAGGCCAAACGTCTGGCTCCCAGCCGACAGCTTTTGGGGAAATCCGAGCAGAGAACTCTGGGCAAACGGAGTGGTATTGGGAACATTCTGGAAGTAGTACTTGAGGGCTAGGCGGTCTTTAGCGCTGAAGTTGTAGTCCACATTGCCGTTGATTTGGTCGGCACTGAAGTGGGATTTCGGGCCGAAGACGATCGCATCACCTCCGTTGTTTTGCAGGTTCATTAGCTCTACCGGATCAGTTACGGCATTCGGAATCCAAAAGCTGCCGCCGGGTGCTTTCTGGTTCATGATGGCTAGGGCTTGCGAAGTGATTTGGCTTGCCTGAACGCACGCTGGTTCGCCGCTGCCGCCGCACGGAAAGTTGGCGTTCGCCAGGTCCGCCAGTCCTTGCGCCGTGCGATTGCTGTCGTTAAGGCCAGGCGGCACCGCGACAATCGAGCTCGCCAGCAACTGATCACTCACCCGCTGTGCTTGATATGAGCCAAAAAAGAAGAGCTTGTCCTTGATGATGGGGCCGCCAATGTACCCACCGTCGACATTGCGATGCATGTTCGGACGCGGCACTTGATGTAGGTTAAAGAACCACTGGTTGGCGTTCCAGCCGGTTTGCTGGTGATAGGCGTAAGCTCCTCCGTGAAACTGATTGGATCCTGACTTGGTAGTGGTGCTGATCTGCGCGCCGCTGTTGGCTCCCTGTGAAGCGTCGTACATTGCGGAGTTTACATGTACTTCGGCGATGGTTTCCGGGGGCGGCGTGGGCAGCGCTTGACCGATCGCACCGTAGACGGTTGTGCTCGTCGCGATCTCTCCTCCAGGATTGTTGCCATTTCCGTTCTCACCGATATTGACCGCGACACGACTGGAGGTTACCTGACTGGTGGATTTGCCGTTGAAGATGTTGTTGGCATTGACGCCATTGATGAGGAAGCTGTTGCTGGTATCACGTTGTCCATTGGCCCAGATCGCCTGATTACCCAACCCGGCATTCGTGCCAGCTGTGTTCAGCAGGTCGGCGCTTACGCCCGGGCTCAATATGGCCAACTGCGTAAAGCTTCCCGTCGCCGAGTGGCGTCTCCGTGATCTGAGACTCAGTCAACGTGTAGCCGGTCGTCGTGTCGGTCGCGTTCAGCAAAGGTGTCGCTTCCACCGTCACGGTCGACGCAACCGAACCCGGCTTCAGTCTGGCATTGATCGTCGCCGTGCGGTTTCCTTGCACGATGATTCGTGGGTGGACGTCGGTTTCGAATCCGTCCTTGATGAACTTCACTTCGTAGGTGCCGATGGGCAGATCGTTGATGCTGAACGAGCCATCGGATTTGCTGGTGGCGTCGACTTCAAGATTGGTGGCTGTCGCGCGGGCTTTCACTTGCGCTCCCTGAATCACAGCGCCGGAACTATCCATTACATTGCCGTTGATTGAGCCCAGTGTTTGCTGGCTATATGCGAAGTTTCCGCATGTGGCGACAAAAATAATGGTTAGGAGCGTAGGGAGAAGACACTTATTCCCGGAGAAGCCAACGGCTATACGAGTCTGCACGAGTTGCCTCCTGAGATTTGCGGGAATTCTAGTGGGAGGCGGCCCAGAGTACAAGACGTCAGGCGTAAAAACTTCGTTAAAAAATATTCATCGGCTGAACCTGTTTCTTGGCTACCGCGACTTCAGGCGAAGAGGAATTCCTTGGTTCGCAGCTCTTTGATCGTATCGCGCAATTTCGCCGCTTTTTCGAATTCGAACCGCTTGGCCGCCTCGCGCATGTCGCTCTCCAGCTTTCCGATGTAGGAGTTGAGCTCTTCTTGTGACTTGAAGTCCGGTATGCCGTCAGACTCCGAGGAAGTCAGATCGGTGTAGTCCGCCCCAACAATGGCTACCAAGGTCATGTCGAGTGGCCGGATGATCGATTCCGGTGTGATTCCGTTGGCATCGTTGTAGGCCTGCTGAATCGCGCGGCGGCGGTTGGTCTCGTCGAGCGCCTTCTTCATGGAGTCGGTCATGCGATCGGCATAGAGAATGGCTCTTCCGTTCAGATTACGGGCGCAGCGTCCGATGGTCTGGATCAGCGAACCTGCAGAACGCAGGAAGCCTTCTTTGTCAGCATCGAGAATCGCCACCAGCGACACTTCGGGCAAGTCGAGGCCCTCCCGCAGAAGATTGATGCCGATCAAGACATCGAACTCGCCCTTCCGCAGATCGCGCAGAATCTTGACCCGCTCGAGCGTTTCGATCTCCGAATGCATGTAGCGGCACTTCACTCCCACTTCGCTGTAATACTCGGCCAGGTCCTCGGACATTCTCTTGGTCAGCGTCGTCACCAGCACGCGTTCATTGCGCGAAACGCGGTCACGAATCATGTGCAGCAGGTCGTCGATCTGTCCTTTAACCGGACGAATCTCAACCGGAGGATCGATCAGGCCAGTGGGGCGAATGATCTGCTCGACGACCACTCCCGCCGACTTGGTAAGTTCATACGGACCAGGCGTGGCTGAGACGTAAACAAGCTGGTTCGTGCGATGCTCGAACTCCTCAAACGTCAGCGGACGGTTATCGAGCGCCGACGGCAGCCGGAATCCGTATTCAACCAGCGTCTGCTTGCGCGAGCGGTCACCGTGATACATGCCATGGAGTTGCGGCACTGTCTGGTGCGACTCGTCGATGAACATCAGAAAGTCGCGCGGAAAATAATCAAGCAGAGTCGGAGGCGGCTCGCCCGGCAGTCGTCCGGTGAAGTGACGCGAGTAGTTTTCGATGCCATGGCAGTAGCCCATCGCCTTGATCATTTCGAGGTCATACATCACGCGCTGGTGGATGCGCTGCGATTCAACGAGCCGTCCCTGCTTCTCAAGCTCCACTTCCCACCACGCCAACTCGGCTTTAATCGACGCAACGGCCGAGGCCTTGGTTTCCTCCTTCATCACATAATGCGTCTTCGGATAGATCGGCAGGCGCATGTACTTCTGCTTGACCGTTCCGAACAGAGGATCGATCTGCGACAGCGACTCGACCTCGTCTCCGAACATCTCGACGCGATAAGCATTGTCGTCGTACGTCGGATAAATCTCGATGACATCGCCGCGCACGCGAAAGGTTCCGCGGCGAAAGTCCCCTTCGGTGCGTTCATAAAGAATGTCGACCAGCTTGCGCGTGATGTCGGAGCGCTTGATCTTCTGCCCCTTTTCCAGGAACAGCATCATCCCGTAATACGCCTCGGGAGATCCCAAGCCATAGATGCAGCTGACGGAAGCCACAATCAAGACATCGCGCCGCTCAAACAACGACCGCGTGGCCGAGAGGCGCAGCTTATCGAGCTCGTCGTTGATGGTCGACTCTTTCTCGATATAAAGGTCCGCCGCCGGAACGTAGGCCTCTGGCTGGTAGTAGTCGTAGTACGACACGAAGTACTCGACCGCGTTATGCGGGAAGAAGCTCTTGAATTCGTGGTAAAGCTGGGCAGCCAGGGTCTTGTTATGGGCCATGACGAGCGCCGGTCGGTTGGCGGCCTCGATCACTTTCGCGGCGGTGAAGGTCTTGCCTGATCCGGTTACGCCAAGCAGAACCTGGTGCTGCTCGCGGTCAAACACGCCACGGGTCAGGGTTTCGATGGCGCGTCCCTGGTCGCCTTGAGGCTTGTAGGTGCTTACCAGCTTGAAGTCCACGAACCATTATAGGGGAGCGGGAAACGACCCGCTGTGGATGTACTTCTGTGTAAATATGCCGTTTGGTAGGTAGGCACTCGGAAATTTGTACTAAGTGTTTCACCCTAGCCTTGAGCAAAACCTCAGTGTTTCCAAGGCCAAAGGGGGAAGAAAAATGACGAAAGTAATGGCACTTTTTGGGGATAAAAGCGGGAAAGTATGAAATTTCACACTTAGTTAACGTGAAAGCGCGAGTTTTGGCCGCGTGAATGCAAAATGAGACGCAAAGACCCGAATCCAGATGCTTCCTGGAACCTGGTTCCGCGCCACTTGCGGCTACTAGGGCAGCATCGGTCAGGTGCAGTGATTATGGAAGAAAAGTTCAATCAAGTGGGGCCAAGGGAGCGGCAGATTATTGATCTGTTGCTTCAAGGATGTGACAACTCGGAAATCGCTCACGATCTCAACATCGCCGAGCGAACGGTGAAAGCACATTTCAACCGCCTGTTCCTGCGGTTTGGAATCAAGGGCGGCATCAAGCGGGTAAAGCTCGCGACTTTGCTATATAGGAGACAATTATGGTTGGAGAGACAGCAAACCACCGCGGGCCCAGCGAACGCGAACAGTTCATCATTCAGCGCGTAGCCGAGGGCTGCAAGAACCGGGAGATCGCCGATTCTCTCGGAACCACCGAGCATGTAGTGAAGAATTATCTGCGGTTGATTTACGACAAGTTGGGGTTGTGGAACAGGGTCGAACTGGCGCTTTGGTACGAGGCGCGTCAGCACGAGCAGGTTTATCACGCCTAAGCTGAACAGAAATTAGCATTCACTTCCCCAAGATTCCCATCCTTGCGCTCCTCCCCCAGCAAGGATGGGATTTTTTTGTTTTTGTGTGTTTACTCATTGGTATCGGAGAGCCTCCCTTGGCGGTCTTTTGGAATCAATAACTTAGAGCTTATTTATTGCTAAATCTTTGAGGAATAAAGGGTTATGTTGGGTTCGGTCTGGCCGAATTCTTGTCAATAGGGAGAAACTACATGAATTGGGCTAAGTGATTGCTATTGTGGGATTTGTTTTGTCGGCAGTCGTGTCCGGGTCATTGGTTGAAAATGAGATAATGGTAAATAGAGGAAAAAAACAGCGCGGCCCTTGGGTCGCGCTTTTTTTTGGGTCCCAGGTGTGGGGTCTAGGTCTCAGGTCTAAGGTGCCAGGAATCGTGGGCTTTAACAGTGTGCTGGAAAAAACGCACCTTCGATGTCCAGCCCCTGAAGCGGGGCATGTGATGTCACGGAAGTTACGGTATCGCTAAAGCGATACCCTGATACGAGGCCGAGTTTTTCACCAAACTGTTGAGGCAGGGGTCGGGGGGAATCAATTTGAGTTATCCAGTGGATGTTCGGCGGTGTCAGCATATCAGGACGAACGGAACGCAGTGTGGATCGCCCGCGCTCCGCGGCGGGAAATTTTGTTATCACCATCAGGAGTGCCGTCCGGAGCTGGTGACCGTTAAGGGTGTGGGTGGGAAGGCGAGCAAGATTCTGGTGCCGGTGTTCGAGGACGCACACTCGATCCAGACGATGGTGCGGCAGGTGGTGATGCTGATGCTCGAAGACAAGATCGACGACAAGAAGGCGGGGCGTGTGCTGTACGCGCTGCAGATCGCGTCGGCGAACCTGAAGCGCATGGAGGCGGAAAAGCCACGTCCGGTGCAGGTTGTGGTGGATCCGGCGAAAGTGGGGGAGACGCCGCTGGGGATGACTCCGTGGTCGGGGAACGGGAAGGGGCACGAGCTCGAGGACGCGGCGGTTGGGTTCCAGGGAGAGATGGCGGCGAAACTGAAGCGGGAGGTGATTGCGGTTCGGGAGCGGTACGCAATGCATCAGAGCACGGCGCGACGACTGGCACGGGAAATGAACGAATATCTTGATCATGAGCCAGAGCTCAATTTGCAGGAGCTGCGCCACAGTATGGGGATCGTGGCGGTGCACATGGAAGAGTATTTGGTGGGGTGAGGGGTGGGTCGGCGCGGAGGAATTGCCGCTCTGGTTCCTGTTGGGCCAGCGCCGGAGCTTTCTCATGGGACTGAGAACACACTCGACGTTCACCCATCTCCACGCGTCGAAAAACTGGGGACTTTCCTTCGCTCCGCGGTTTTCTCATTGATCAACGAGGGCGTGCCATCTTGCCGCGCACCTGTGTATCTGCAAATCTTGGAGATGCCGAATTCTGGGTCGTACTATGAATTACAAGACTCGGTGAGGTATATTTGGCACGCGAGCGACAATGCCGAATCCGCCACAGAAGAAATCCCAAAACGTCGACGCGGCAGAAAAGGCGGCCACCGGCGCGGCACCGAAAACCATACTTCCGTTCAACCTTTCTTCTTTCAAATTGGAACAGTGCATCCTCGAAACTCGCTACCCTCAAGCTTTAACACTGTGGGATAACGCAGGCACGTTGGGGCGCGCGATTCTTGAGAAATGGCCCGATGTTCGCTTAGTAAAGGCAGAGCCGGCCAAGGTATCCTTCCAGAGCGGTAAAACAGGACTTATAGTGGAGCTCGAGTTGGCAAAACTCGTAGTCCTGGATTCGACTAAGGGGACAGAGGAACTATTAAGAATTGGAAGGGACTTTTTCAAACTGGTCGCATTCCATTTACAGTTGTCTCTTTATGAGCGTTTAGGTCTGCGGCTCATATACTTCAAGGAGTTTGAGGACAGAAGAGAAACAGCATCGGCTTTTCACTCGCTGGGCTTAACCAAGATCCCGCACGGAAAGAAGTTTGAGGTGGAAGCGCAGCCCGTGAATCCGCAGTACGTACTACGGTGGGAATCGGAAAAGAAGGGCGCACTAATCCAGTGCAGGGCGGAAACGAGAAAATTCGACTATGACCCCCCGATTGAATCTGTGCAGCTATTTAGTCCGATCCACCGCGAACAGAACGGCATCGTCGTTGATGTTGATTACTACACTGTTGCGCCCGTCGAGATAGGACAACTAGACATGGGAGAGTGGATGAATCACGGCCTTCACGTCATCTCGCGGGATATCCGTTACTTATTTGAGGACTAGGATTCATGGCAACTGGTACAAACATCCTCGAGTTTCCCGATCAGTCGCACAGAATTCGGACCCGCTCGATTACCGACGTCGGGGCCGGACAAAGAAAACCTCCAGAGACCTCAACTGCAGCTGCTTTTGAAGGTACAGGCGAATCTGGTGTTTCTCAGTCGAGCTCACGAGTTTCTCAGAGTCTGAGAATGAGCCAAGCTGAGCTTTACCCGTCGCGGCAAGCGTTCAGCCGCGACCATATCACGGCCCTTAGACTTCTGAAACTTGCGGTAGGCCGTTCCAAGCGTGCGCTTGACGGACTTGCCGCGAACGATGCAATTGCGGCCGATACCCAGGTTCAGAGACTTCAGGTGCTGCTTCCTGAGTTATTCTGTTGCAGGAGTCTAGGCGACGGTTTTGGCACAGTTATTAACGCCTTCATGTCTGCTTTTGAAACGCTAGGGGGCGACACGCCTGATGCAAGCCAGATCAGGACAATGAATAGGGTTCTCCAACTCCTGCGGGAAATGCCGTTCCTAAGCGCCGACGAAGCCGACAAACAACTTGAGCTACTAGAGTCTGTGGGACTTAGCCCTTACCCAGCGGAGCTGTTAGAATTTCTCTCGAGTGACAAAAGCCTACGTTGAAACAACGGTACTGACAGACGCACTGCTGAAACCTGGCCCACGCTCGAATTCAGCAAAGTCCGCGCTTCGGCGATATGAAGCATCACTCCTGCCTGTCTACTCCATAAAGGAATTCAAAGCTGGCCCGCTGCATCATTACGTGTGGTTTCACGGAAAACTAGTTACTACCAAGTCTTGGGAAAAGACATTGATGCAACTCCGCAAGACGGCAATGTCACCTTTCCGTAGTCGTTGGGTGAGCACTGCGGTCGAGGCTCTTGAGGCGGCGGCGCACAAAGACCGCAACACAACGCTTGGTCATTTGATAGGCAAGTATGGGATGCTTGCGACGGACGATGTAGTTCGATGCGAACGATACCGATACTCACTGCGTTCAATAATTATGCGAGCGTGGAAACTTCGTCGCAAGCTAACATCAGCTGTAGTTGACGAACTGAGTTGCTATCCGGAAGAGGATATTGTTGAGGATCGCGGGCTCATTGACCTTGGGGAAGTCGACTGCGACCCTAAGAAGGAATGTTGCTTGGCCACCGAGCTAAGAAAACACCCGGAAATTCTTAAGAAGATGAGAGCTGCGATAGGAAAACAGGACCCGAAAGATGAGAATGTCAAGAGAGCCCAGGTCTTGCGGAACCTAGGTCGCCCAAACCAAAGGTTGACCTCGCAACAGTGTCGACACTTGGGTGATGCTATCTTCGTCTATTTTTGCCCGCCAGACGCCGTCATTTTGACAACGAACCTAAAGGACCTCTGCCCGCTGGCTGAATCTATAGGAAAAATAGCAGAAGCCCCGTAGACGAGTCGCCCCGCACCGCGATTGATCCGGAACCCGGAGTAGATTCCTTCGTCACGAACCAGTGGTGTGGACCAACACCGCGCGCTTGCCCCCTGCGCCCTTACTGTGGTCCCGTGGCGAGCACGTGAAGCGCTATTATGGCGCTGGACACTTACATTTTATTACTTCCAGTTGTTACCGGCGACAGCCGCTGCTCGGTACTCCGCGCCATCGCGAACCTATTTCTACCGTGCTGGAGTGGGGACGTTGGCGCTATCCGTTCGTCGTTGTTGGCCGGCCGCTAAAATCCAAAATCAAGGGCAGCGGGCGGGGGCGCCCGCTCTACATTGGGCACGGGGAGAATTCTCTGCGGCTGGGTTGGCGGAGGGGAGGGGGTAGGGGGGTACAAAATCCTTGGCGGCTGCACGGGGAGAATTCCGTTACGCATCCGTTGCGACCGAGGGGAGGGTAGGGGTCCTTCGACTCCGCCGGAACTTCACTTCGTGGAGTCCCGGCTCCGCTCAGGATGACATGGGTTTTTGTTTTAGCGAACGCCGAACGACTCGCGAACCAGCTACTAGCCACTATTTCCACTGCACCACGCCCGCCTCGGCGCAGGCTTTGAGGTAATCGGCGACTAACTCCAGCGGTAAGGGACCGTATTCTGCGGAGACGGCGTCACGGATCTCTCCTACTGTGCGCTTGCCGTTCACGAAGTTTACGATCTCGTAGGCGTAGAGTTCGGATTGATCACGCACGTTCAGGAGGTGCGTCGCTTCGCTGTTGATCAGCTTGATTTTTCGGTAGCGCTCGGCGCCGAGGCGCGCGAGCAAGACGTTGTCATTCTGATAGGTCAGCGGGCCGAACTCGCCTACGCGAACAGGCACGCGCTTGGCGTCGGGATCTGCTGACCATGGCGGCGCGGGAGTGTTGTCTTTGGCTCCTCGCCGTTTTGCCTGCTGGTCGAGCCAGCGCTCGAAATCGGCGGCCTGATCTGCTAGCGCTTTGGCTCCTGCTGCATAGGATTCGGCGGGCCCTGCGGTGAGTTCGACTAGCGAGTGCAGCGTTGCTCGCTCACGCTGCAAGGTCTGATTCATCAGGTTGCGGGATTCGTACCAAGCTACGCTTGCGTCAAGTTGCGGGTCGTCGACAAGTTGCTGCGCTGTCCCGAAAGCCTGCGCCATGCGTGCTTCGGACTGTGCGGTTAGAAACGGTAGCAACGTGGGAAGTTGTTGCGCGGTCACGCTCGCGTAAACGTATCCGGAGGAGGCTCCCAGTAATGCCACGCGGCGCAGTTTTGTCGCGTCGATCTGGTCGAGCGTGTCGTGATCGGTGTGAATGTAAATGTCGGGCCAATCGCGCAGATAAAGCGACGGAACGGCGATGGTCGAGGAATCGTAGTCGTCGTGATCGCTGCCGGCCGAGTAAGGCGTGACGTCGGCGATGAGTTCGTTGCTTGTGCCTTGCGCGCCGGCGTGAGTTTCGACGATGCCCGCCTCGGCGGGCAACTCGCCGGCTGCGTATCCGCTGGCTCCGGTGCGAATCGTGTCGAGGAATGTCGCGCCCACATCGGTGACGAAACTGGGCAGCGACCACGGCGTTGCGGTGACGTGAAACACGGACTTGTTCTTGAAAGGATCGCCGCCGACCATATCCATGTGAATGTTGGCGCGCAGGCGCTGCCGAATCTCGGGATGGCTGGCGAGGAATGCCATGGTGCCTTCGACCTCTGGGCCCCAAACGAAACGCAGAGTGCGCTTTGGACGCGGCAGCTTGCCGGTGTCGATCAAGTGGGCGAGGATGCGGGCGGATTCGAGAATGGTGACGCATCCGCTGCCGTTGTCGTTCGCGCCGGGGCGCTCGTGATCGAGATGGCAGCTGTAGACAATTTCTGCTGAGGACGGATCGCCTGCGGCTGGATTTCCGGAGACTTGATCAGTGCCGGTAATTGTGCCGGTGACGACGGTCCAGTGGCCGGGGCCGACGGTGGCTTTGACGTGCGCGTTCAGCACGATGGATTCTTCGTGCAAGCGGAGCCGCAGGGCTGCGGCGGTCTGGCGCGAAACCATGAAGGCGAAGCCGGAGGGCTGACGGGCATTCAAATGCCCCCAGCGAACTAAGGTGCGGTCGAGTCCTGACCAGGCGGTCGTTTGGTTGGGCATGTCGCTGACGATGCCCGCTGCTCCATATTTTGCGACGGCCAGTTCCTGGACTCTTGCGAGCACTCCATCGGCGAGAACGATTTTGCCGCGGACGTCTTTGCTCGCGTAGTCGGCGTCACTGTCGCCGCGGCCGACGTCGATCAACTCGGTTTCTACGTCGGCGGAGTGACTGTAATCCGCGAGGCGGATGGGATCGGTCTTCCAGTCTCCGAGGAGAACATGCTGCGGGCGGATCTCCCAGAGGCGAGCCTCTTCGACCGTCCAGGCGAGGTAGGAGCGCATCAGGCCGTATTGCTTCGTCCCGTCGATGGGGAACTGCTCGGCGTGGGCGTCGGATAGTCCATATTCTTTTGCGCGCTGCAGCATGAACTGCGCGGCCTGATCGTAGTCGGGAGTCGCCGGGACGCGGTGCAGACCGGTGAGGTAGCGCAGATTTTCATAGGGAGCTATGCCGCTGGATTCGTCGCGGAGCGCGTTCCATTCTTTCGTGTTGAGGAATGGTTGTTGGGCGAATGCGAACGTCGTGAACAAGGCGAGCAAGCCGGTCAGTCGAAAGCTGCGCATGGCTAACGAGGATAGCACTTGAGATGCGGGGAGTATCGGCGCGCGGCGGCAATCCGCTAGCGCGTTGCGGCGACCATTGCGGGCGTGCCTACTTCGTCGTGCGACTCGCCTTCGAGGCAGACGCGGTGCCACAACTCCAGATTGAGCAACCGCCAGATGCGGTCGTAATTGTCGCGGTGTTTGGCGCGATGGTCGGCGAAGAGTTTTTCGATCGCTTCGCGGCGGAAGTATCCGCGATCGAGGCTGCGCGGTTCGAGGAGCATCTGGCGGATGGTTTCGAGGCGCGGGCCGGCGAGCCATCCGCTCCAGGGCGTGGGGAAGCCTAGCTTGGGACGGTAGAGGATTTCGTGGGGCAAGAGGTCTTCGACTGCTTTTTTCAGGATGCGTTTGCCGGCCAGACCTTGGATCTGCACTTCGCGCGGAATGCGCGTCGCGAATTCCACGAGCACGTGATCGAGAAACGGCACGCGGCTTTCGATGGATGCGGCCATGCTCATGTTGTCCTGCTTCATGAGCAGCTCGACGAGATATGTTTTGATATCGGTATAGAGCAGGCGTTGCAACATTTCGCCCGACGAGCGCTCCCAGTAATCGAGGACGTGCTTGTAAGCCGTGGTGGGCGGAGCTTCCCGTGCGAATTCTTTGGTCAACAATCCGTTCTGCTCGGCTTCGCCGAAGGCGGAGAAGAAATTGTCGAAGTAGAACGATGCCCAGGAGTTGCCATCCTTGGCCAAGAAAGTATGTTCGAGTTTGCGGCGGAGGGTCGCGCCGAGGAGGGAAGAAGTTGCAACCTGATTGCGCAAGCCCTTACGGAGAAAGCCTGGGACGACGCTGCGGTAGGCGCGATCCATCGCCGCGTTCTTCAGGGTGAAGGCGTAGCGCGTGTAGCCGGCGAGCGTTTCGTCGGCGCCTTCTCCGGTGAGCACGACCGTGACTCGTTCGCGGGCGAGGCGCGCGACAAAATACAGCGAGACGCTGGAAGGCCACACGAGCGGCTCGTCTTCATGCCAAATCAAATGCGGGAGCGCTCCGAAAAAGTCCTGCTCGCTGACGAGGACCTCGTGATGTTTGGAATGAATGTGATCGGAGACCGTTCGCGCAAAGGGGAGTTCGCTGTATGTCTGTTCGGTGTAGCCGACGGAAAAAGTCTCGACGGGTTCGCGGCGCAATTTCGTCATGAGCGCGGCCACCGCGCTCGAATCGACTCCGCCGCTCAGGAAAACGCCGAGCGGTACGTCGCTCATCAGGTGGCTGTTGACCGCGCCTTCCAGCAACTCGCGATAGCTCTGGACGTAGTAATTTTCGTCGCGCGATTCGTGCGGCTTCGATGTGTTGAGGTCCCAGTACTGGCGAATCTCAGGCTTGCCACTCGGGCCGATGGTCATCGTGTGTCCGGGCAACAGCTTCAGGATTCCGTCGTAGAAACTTTCGGTGCCCGACAAATAGCCGAAGGCGAGGAATTCCGGCAGCGCTGATCGATTGAACTCGGGACGCTCTGTCCCGTGGGCAAACACCACTTTGATTTCCGATCCGAAGAGCAGGCGCTCGGGCGTCAAGTTGTAGTACAGCGGCTTGATGCCGAGCCGGTCGCGAGCGATGAAGAGCGTTCGCGTATTGCGGTTCCAGATGGCGAAGGCGAACATGCCGCGCAGGTGCTGAACGCAATCGGCGCCATATTCCTCGAAGAGATGGATGACCGTCTCAGTATCGCTGTGTGTGCTGTAGCGATGGCCGCGAGCGATGAGTTGCTCACGCAAGGCAAGATGGTTGTAGATCTCGCCGTTGAAAACGATGTACAGCGATCCGTCTTCGTTCGAAATCGGCTGGTGTCCGCCGGCAACGTCGACGATGCTCAGGCGGCGCATGCCTATGCCGACCGGGCCATCGGTGTAGAAGCCCTCGTCGTCGGGTCCACGATGGCTGATTACGCGGCACATTTCGCGCAGGGCTGCGGCGTTGGCGCGCTTTTCTCGTCCGAACTCAAGAATTCCAGCGATCCCGCACATTTAATGTTTCTCCGCGTAGGTGGACGGACCGGCAGATGCCGAGGGAGCACTCACGCTGCCTGTCAATTCGTCGAATAAAGGCGTCACTGAAAAGTGCCCCGATTCCGCATGCATCATCGTATCGTGTCCATGCCACTCAAAAAAAGTTGCCGATCCCGATGCCTGCAGCAAAGGGCGTCCTTGCCACGCGACGTGGGTCCCGCCGATCACGACGAGATGGGAAAGTTTCTCCCGTTGGATGCAGCAATAGAGCAGGCGGCTATCCGAAGACCAGGGACCAAAACTCCAGGCGGTGTTGCCCCTCGCAAAGAAGAAGCCTTGGGATTCGTTCTCATTATCATTGTCGAGTTCGTAGACTTGGACCGCCGCTTGCGTCATGCTGGCGAGCCGATGTTCATTCTGCCGGGTTGCCATGCGCTGCGCGAGCAGTGCGGTTGCTGTCTCAGCAGGCAACAGGACTCGGGCCTGAGACCGCACTACAGGAGCTGGTTGGTATGCGCCGTAGGCCGGAGAAAGGAGAGTGCGGCTGACTTCGGTTGATTTCGCCCAGACGGTTTGCTCCAGCACGATCAAACTCAAGACTCGCGTCGCTTGTTGAGGCGTCCGCCGGCGAAATGTCGACGCCTTCCGGTTCCCGCGTTTCGAACTTCGAGATCGGGAGCGAAGTGCCAGCGCAACTCGAGATCGTGCTCCGCCTGTCCGAGCGCCACATCGCGCACGAGACATGGGCCGCCTGCGATCTTCAGCAAATAACGGCGATGAATGACTGGGTCGGCGAGCCGGGCGTATCCGTCATGGCTGCCCACAAAATAAGAGAAGCTCTTGCCGACCACCCATTCTTCGGCTCGCGGCGACGGAATTTGCGTCCAGGAGAAAGGCTCGTCGGGGACCGCTTGATCCACTCCATCGACGCGGAGTGTGTTGTGAGCGCCGGTGGCGCGAAAGGTGTCGCGGTCGGCGGGATCCTTCGAAATGTACACGCCGCTGCCCGAGTCGACCAGCCAGCGTCGTCCATCTATGGTAAGGCGCAAGCTGAGTGCGTCGGCGTGGCCGTGTCCGGAGCGGCCTACGCCCTGTGGCCCGGCATCGACTACGAAAGTTTGAGCGAACGGATTCGTGTCTGCGAGCACGTAGACGCCACCGTCAGGAAAGGCAGCGGGGGTGGCCGCATTCGGTCTCGCTTTGGCGTCCGACGATGAAGGAAGTTTCTCGACCGCCAGACTCCCAAACAACCAGATCGCTTCTTCCGTTAGTCGTGCCGCTGAGTACTCGACGCCCGTAGAGCAACGCGCCGATCGCCAGCGGGTCCGTCGTGTGTTCGGTGCGATTGCGGCGCGGATTGAAAAGACGCCCACCATCGTCGTCTCCAAAACCTTCGGGAGGGCCGGCCTGGGCGAGGGCGGCGACGACATCGAGCATTCGTCCGAGCACGGCGTCGTAAGCGGGAGGGACTTCGACCGCATTTCGTGTCGCCAGCAATCGCGCATGAAGGAAGAAGTCGAGCGCGTACACGTGATAGTGCAGCGACTGCTCGAAGTACACACCGTCGGGACGAACCTGCCTGCCAGCTTCGTGCAGCACGATTTGCCAACCCGATTCCTTCCAGCGCGGGGCATGCGGCATCTGCGGATACAACGTGCCGAGAAAGAACAACGCCACGGCCTCTCCGAGGAGGTGCGTGTTGGGGGAGAAGTAAGTCGACAGATAACGCTCGATGTATCGTCCGTGAAACGCGAGTGCGGGCAGAAGTGCGGCGCGGAACGGCTGGTACTCGGCGAGTTCCCGCGAGCAGTTGGTCGACCCAGATCCAGGAGAGGCTGCGGAAGGCAACTTCGAGAGAGCTTCCCCAGTTGATTCCGAGCGGGTACGGATTTGCTTTTGTCCAACTGCGCCACTGCGCGATCAGTTCGCGAGTGTACTTGTCATCGCCACTCAGCAATCGTGCCTTCGCGAGTGTGATCAGATGCTGGTGACGATTCAGTTCCCATGTGATTTTGTGATCGCCCACGACGGCGAAATCCAGAAAGGGAATTCGGAACCAGGGGTCGAGTGGGGCTCGCTTGCCGTGCACGCGATCGAGGTGCCAGTCGATTTCGCGGCCGTAGTCAAGACTTTCGTAGCCCAGTAGTCGAAACTGGTGCCGGCAGACCTCATCGGCCTCGCGCAAAATAGCGGACGCTTCGTCAGGCAAATGCGTGCGCAGCAGTTCGGCGCGTTCGGAGGCTTCCGCTGCAGGGAAGAAGAACTGTCCCATCCGGACCGTGTGATCCAAGTTCGGCCGGACCTTGCCAGCGTGGGTTCCCATGCGGTGCTGGAGCAAGTCCGTCCGCTTGTGAAGTTCCTGCTGCAGGCGTACGCGAAGTTCTTTCCAGTCCATTCTGGATATGCGGGCCAACTTGCCTGGAATTCCGGTCGCCACAGAACTCAATCTTACATGCGGAAAAGGGCGGCATTAACGCGGCTGTTACCCTTGTTACCCTCGCCGGTTCCGGTTCGTGACCAAAGCTCAAGGACAGCGCTACGATTAGATATATGGGGCACTTCCACCCCAAGAACGTTCCATCGGGTGGAAAACAATTGCCCACTTTTGCCCCACGGCCCGACCGGCCCGCATCGCAAGCGCGACGAGTTTTTGTAAACTATTGAAAATGAATACGTTGTTTGACTCCATCGATTCGGACGACACCGCCGATGGAGAACGGTTTGCTAACGTTTAACATGAGACTGTTGGGTGCGCATACGGTTGGGCTGTCGCCCCGAAATCGATTTTGCCAGGAGAGATCGCTTGGGATTGTCCGTCAGCATTTTTGGATTGGGATACGTCGGTTCGGTTTCAGCCGCCTGCTTTGCCTCCATGGGCCACAAAGTTATCGGCGTCGATCTGAGCCGGGCCAAGGTGGAGATGATGGGTTCGGGCCGCACCCCGATTGTCGAAGCTCGCATGACCGAGATGGTCGCCGAGGCGCACAAAGCAGGCCTTCTGCAGGCAACGACCGACGCCACAATGGCGGTCATGAATTCCGAGGTCTCATTCGTTTGCGTCGGAACTCCCAGCCTGAAAAGTGGCAAGCTGGATCTCAGCCACATCGAGCACGTGGCGCGGGAAATCGGCGCTGCCATCCGCCAGAAAAAAGCGCCGCACGTTTTTGTTCTGCGCAGCACGGTGCTGGCCGGAACCACGGAAAACGTGGTGCTGCCGATTCTCGAAAAGGAAAGCGGCAAGAAGTGCGGCAAGGACTTCACCGTTTGCTATAACCCTGAGTTCATGCGCGAAGGCAGCGCTGTTGCCGACTTTTTGAATCCGCCCTACACCATTCTGGGAGCGAGCGACACGCAACATCTTGCTCCGCTGCGGGAACTTTACAAGAGCACGCCAGGGACGCTCTACGAGACGACGATTCCTGTCGCCGAGATGGTGAAATATTTCTCAAACTGCTATCACGCAGTGAAGGTTGGCTTCGCCAATGAGATGGGAACCATGTGCAAGCATCTCGGCGTCGATGCACAGGCGGTCACCAAGATTTTTACTTCTGACACAAAGCTGAACATTTCTCCGGCGTATCTTTCTCCGGGATTTGCGTTTGGCGGCTCGTGTCTGCCCAAGGATTTGCGCGCAATCACTTATAAGGCCAAGGAGCTCGACCTCAAGCTGCCGATGCTTGAATCGTTGATGCCCAGCAATGCCGAACATGTTGATCGCGCGGTGGAGATGGTGCTGGGCACAGGCAAGAAGAAGGTCGCGCAACTGGGCCTCAGCTTTAAAGCGGGCACGGACGATCTGCGCGAGAGCCCGCAAGTGCAGTTGATCAAGCGGCTGATGGGCGAGGGCCTGGAAGTGAAGGTGTGGGACGAAGACGTTTCGCTGGGACGCCTGGCGGGTTCGAATCGGCAGTACATCGAAGAAGTGATCCCGCACATCGGATCGGTGCTCACCGCCGACCTTGAGGGCACGTTGCGATCGGCAGAGGTGGTGATCCTTGGCAACAAGTCGGCGAGCAAAGAGCAATTGGCCAAGCATCTGCGCCCAGAACAGATCGTGATTGATCTGATTCATCTAGACAAGGCTGGACGCCCGGAAGGCGCGAAGAAGTATGAAGGGATTTGCTGGTAGAAGCCGAACCTGGAGAGCCAAATCATGAAGTTTCACTCCATCGACATCGGATCGGCAGACTGGAAGCATGTCGACGCGTTCGCCGACCGCACAGTCTTCCAGACGCATGCGTGGCTGCAATTTATCGCGGAGGCGCAGAACGCCCAGCCGGTGCTGGCGGAATTGCGCGAGAAGAGTGAAGTCCTCGGCTACTTCTCGGGGCTGACCATGTCGAAATTCGGCATGAAGGTTCTGGGGAGTTCGTTTCCGGGGTGGACGACTCCGTATATCGGTTTCAATCTCAATCCTGGAGTCGCGCGCCGGGCCGCACTCGAAGCACTCGAAAAATTCGCCTGGGACGACCTCAAGTGCGTGCATCTTGAAGTGTCTGATCCGAACTTTACGTTTGAAGATGGTGAGAGCTCGGGATTCAAAGCGGAGTACTATGCGTCTTACCGAACCGACCTGACTCGAACCGAAGAGGAACTCTTCAACGGCATGGAAAGCTCTTGTCGTCGGTGTATACGCAAAGCCGAGAAGAGCGGACTGAAGATCGAAGAGGCGCACGACCTCGCGTTCGCTGACGAATATTACGAGCAGCTCAAAGACGTTTTTGCCAAGCAGTCGCTGGTGCCCACGTACTCGGTGGAGCGGGTCCGCGCCCTGGTACGCAACGTTGCGCCCTCGGGCAACATCCTATTGCTGCGCGCGCGCGATCCGGAAGGGAAGTGCATCGCCACGGGAATCTATCCCGGCTTCAACCAGATTGCGGAGTTCTGGGGCAACGCGAGCTTTCGCGCGTATCAGAATTTGCGTCCCAACGAAGCCTGCCACTGGTATGCCATGCGCTACTGGAAGGCACGGGGAATCTCGATTTTCGATTGGGGCGGTGAGGGCACGTACAAGGAAAAATACGGCTGCGTTCCGCATCGCGTGCCGTGGTTCACGAAGTCGCGTTATCAAATTGTAGGTACGTTGCGCAATGAAGCGCGTAACATGTTTGCCCGGAAACAAAAATTTCTCGGATGGCTGCAAGGCAACCGTTCCACCGCTGAACGCGCTCCGGCCGAGGAATAAAACGCGGGGTAGAAGAAGACTGGAAATAACGAGGGGAAGCACCGATGGCGTTTCTGGTACGCAGAGCATTCCGGCATCTGTCGCGGGTTCACGACGTGTTGTTTCGGCGCACGCTGCTCGAGCGCGAAATCACAATTTTCGACGACGACGTCTTTCTCACGTCCTACCCGAGGTCGGGCAATACATGGACGCGTTTTCTCGTCGGCAATTTTGTCAACCCGAACGAGCCGGTTACGTTTCTCAACGTTGAGCGGCTGGTTCCCGACATGTATAAGACCGCGGATTGGGCACTGCGCCGCCTGCCGCGTCCGCGCGTATTGAAGAGCCATGAGTGCTTTGACGCGCGGTATCGTCGCGTCATTTATATTGTGCGCGATCCGCGCGATGTGGCCATCTCCAACTATCACTGGGAAATGAAACTGCGTTCGATTCCTGAGGGCTGTCCGATTGAAGAATTCGTTCCGCTCTGGATGGATGGGAATTTCTGGCGCCGCATTGGTTCCTGGGCCGATCATGTCAATAGTTGGCTGGCGACGCGGCAAGGGCATGACAACTTCCTGTTAATGCGTTACGAGGATTTGCAGGCTGATCAGCAGCGAGAACTGGCGCGCGTGGCCGAGTTTATGCGCCTGAATCCCGATCCGCGGCGCATCGAACAGGCCATTGAACGCAGTTCCGCCGCCAACATGCGCAAGATGGAAGAGACGCAAGGCAAGAAGTGGGTGGCGACGTTCCACACGCGCAGCGACAAGCCGTTCGTGCGGAAGGCGTCTTCGGGAGGGTGGCGAGCCATTCTGCCCGAAAAGACGGTCACTTATATGGAAGCGCATTGGGGACCGCTGATGAAGCAGCTAGGATACAAGCTTTCAACGGAGACGGAAAGCGAAACGGCCGAGATCACGCACGCGTAGGAGACCGGGCCGGGGAATTGTGGGTATCTGGCCTGCTAATGCCAGCCCCTGAAGGGGCGTTTGAAATCTGGCAAGTTACGGTATCGCTAAAGCGATACCCTGATACGAATCTTTGAACCTCGACACGAACCTTCAATAGGAATCCCAGAGGCGAATCCTAGATAGGAATCGTAGTTCTTTCTGCAAACTGTTTGGCCGCTAAAAATGAGGCTTTCCCTAGAAGTTGGCCGGTAGGCCGTCGCCGTCGGCTCGGGTCAGATGCATCCTGGGACGGACTTCTTCGAACGGCGTTACCAATTCCGCCAGCTTCTTTGACGCCGCAAAAATGAAATTCGACGGCCCGGACAGGTAGCCTGCGGCCCGGAACGCTTCTCCCCATGCCTGATGACTCTGATTGCTGAGGATCAGGTCGAACCCCTGCTGCTCGAGTGTTTCGGTGGCGCACTGCACCACTGAAAACAATTCTCCCGGAAGCGCGAAACAATCAACTACGGAGCCGATGCGCATGTCGCCGTATTTGGCGTCTTTGCGCCGCTCACCGACCACGGCCCATCCGATAGCAGAGCCGCCGCGTCGCACGATCAGGCGCGTGAGATGCGTTTGCGCTGGCGGATACAGAACTGGCAGGGTAGCGGCATCGTGTAGCGCCGTGAACGAGCACGTTCGCCGGGATTGTTCCCAGAGCGACTGAACAGTTCGGGCTGTGTCATCGGCGTCGAAGCTTGGTACTTCGCGGCACTCGACTGCGTCCACTCGTGGTGCGCGGAGACTGCGGTAGCTCTGAAACAGTTTCGATCCGGCCCAACCGGCGCCGCTGTAGGCAGCGAGGTCCAACAGCAATCTTCGGGCGGCCGAGGACCGCAGCGTTTCCATGTTTCGCAGAAACTTCGAAGGGCTTACCACGCGAAAGAAGAACGGGACGAGACAGCGTGTCCATCCCAGCCGGATCAGCATCTGCGGCAATGGGTTGTCGTATCCGCCCATGCCAAGACAGTAGAGCAGCGGAGCCCGCTGCATGGCGTCGCGTAGAAGGAGTGTGCCCACCATGGCGTGCGCCTTGTTGACGATGCCTTCTGAAAGCGGATGGTGGTAGTAACCGATCGAGCGGATCTGGCCGTCGGGGAAATAAAATTCCTGTGTCTTGAGCGCGTAGCCGCCACGTACGACGCCCGCGTCGATGGCGAGGAAGTATTCGTTGTAGATTCGCGACTCGGCCAAACGCGGCAGCCAGCGGGGTTCAGCCCAGCGGTAGAACACCATGTTCTCGTCCGCGCGGCCTTGCTGGAGGCGCTGATTGAACTCAGCGACCGCGGGTTCGTGCTCGGGACGATAGGGGTGGATGGCGATGGCCATGGATGAGAGTGAGTTTTGCGCCTGCCCGGCCCCTAAAGGGGCAGTCATTTCGAGAACTTACGGCATCGCTGAAGCGATGCCCTGATACGAACCTAGCGCGCTGCTCACGGCTAAGCAAATCCCTGATACGAATCTCGTGCCGCCGACTGCAGCGAAGGCCTAGGCCCGAATCGCCCCTGACGGCTAAGTGATGCCTTGATCGAACCTAGCGTGCTGCTGACTGCAGCTTCTCTACCAGCGTCGCGATTGCGCCAACGTTTTTCATTTGCTCGATGTCCTCGGGCGCAAGCTGCACGCCAAACTTTTCTTCAATGGCAAGGACGAGGTTCAGGTGCTGCATCGAATCCCAATTCTCGATGGTCTCGGGCGAGGACTCTGCCGTGATTTTATTGGTGGGGACGCCGAAGATATCGCTGGCGATATTCCGCACCTGATCGAACGTGCTGTCTATCAATGCTTTCCTCCCACGGTGGTTACGGCCGACGCTTTCAGCTTAATCCATTCCGGGCAGCGCAGGGGGGAACTCGTCAAATCAAGCACCCAGAGCGAGCCCTGGCCGTTGTCTTCCTGCCGGTTGAATTTGTGTTGCTGGTAGAAATCCCGCGCTGGAGCATTCTTCTTGGTCGGCAGGAACCAGCCTACGAGTTGCTTGCATCCGCGCTGGGCAGCGCTCTCCGCGAGATGCGCGAGTAGGGCTGTCTCGACGGTGCGTCCGATCACGCGGCAACTCAGCAGGAAAGTATCTACCTCGCACTGCTCGCCCTGGTCGTGCGTGATGGCAACGCCGACTAGTCCGTGATCGCCAAAACGATCACGCACTTTGATGGAGAAAATGTGCCACTCGGGCCGCTTCGCCATTTCGGCGATCTGCGGTTCGGTGTAACGGCTCGTGGTCAGGTTGAACTGGTTGGTTTTTTGCGTCAGTTGCGCGACGCGCGCCAGCGTCAGATCCGAAACCGGTTCGAGTTCGGCTTCCTGTTCGAGGAAGCGGAAGAAATCTTCTTTCGACTGGAAGCTCTCCTCGGCGCCAGACCGTTCTTTCTGCGCAGCATACATTTCGGTGCGCTGTTGATCTTCGGTGGAGAGAGTGAGGCGTTCGAATACGGCACAATCGCGGACGTCAGAGGCGTAGTGCAGAGGATCCTTCGGCAGATTGATCACCGTAACTTCGGGAAGAGCAGCGCGAACTTGCTCCCGCTCGAAAGGATTGTCATCGAGGAACGCCAGAGCATCGACGCCGACGTTCAGTTCCTGCGCGATCTCGCGAAGGTTTTGCGATTTGTCGGTCCAGTTGATGCGCATCGCCGCAAAGTGTTTTGCGCGCACGAGCATTCCAGGATGCTGGTCCAGCGCTTCCATCGCGTCGTCGAGATTGTTTTTGCTGCATACCGCGAGCAGAATTCCTTTGCGCGACAAGTCGAGCAACGCGCGTTGTAAAGCCTGGTAGGCCGCGCCGGGATATTCCGGTCCAACCTTGATTCCGGCCATTCCGTCTTCGCCGATGACGCCGCCCCACAGCGTGTTGTCGAGGTCGGCGACCAGGACTTTGGCCGTCCGACCGCTCAGCGGCACGATAAACCGCGTCCACTCGCGGGCCATCTGCAAGAGATAGTTGGCGGAAATCGGTAGCCGAGCCATCAGCCACTTGCGTTCGTCATGCCAATGCTCGCTGCCATGGCGCGCTACCAGCGCGTCATAGTCGAGGCAGTAGACACCGCGAAACTTCGCGGCCGCGCGACGCAGTTCGCTGTTGATCTGGCGAATGAGTCCGGACTGTCCGGTTTCTGATTGATCATTGAGAACTCCGAGACTGGGAGTAGAGGGACGCTCGAGAGAATGGATAATCAGAGCCGCGGAGATTTTCTCGCGGAACGCGCGGATCCACTGTTCGTAGCTGTTTGCAACGCGCTTCGCCGCCTGTTGTGCGACCTCGGGCGAGAGGTCCGCGAAATCGCGCCACAATTCGGGCGCGGCCTGGTCGGCGCGGACGGCGAGCACAACCGCGTTTGGGGCGAACCGGTAGAGTGAACTTTGACCGTCGAGAATGTCCTGGACGTAGGTATTGAAGTCTCCGACATGAACTTCCAGATCGATGCCGTAGGCGAAAGCCTCCGCACGCAGGAGCGGCACGATGGGCTCAACGGTAAACGAGCGCAGGATTGCGAGCCGGAATTTGGTGAGAGTGAGGTGGCCGCGCAGCGCGTCAAGGCGCGAGGTAATGAAACTCGCCGCGGCTGACGAGGAGTCCCGCCGCCAAAGTTCGGCAAGGCGCTGTGCGGCGGAATCGAAAGCGTTGGCGGCAATCAGGCGATCGGCTTCAATCCGCAGGTTGGCTGGACTGTGGTCGTGCGGTGTCGAATTGGACTCAGGCAATGACACAGGGAATCGATTTCACCGTTCCAGATACTCAATCAGCAAGCGGTTCTTGGTGTAGATCCACGCAATGCGACGGCCGCCGAACGCGACTGCTGGCATCGGTTGCCGCGTGACCAGCGATCCTAGCGAGCGCGCTGCGGTAAGGGCTTGCTCGAGATCATCCACGACATAACAAACGTGATGCAGGCCGCCACCTTTGGCCGCAAACGATTGCACCGGCGACTTGGCATCCGCCGGTTCGACCAGTTCCCACAGCGGATCGCCTTCGCGGCGGCTCTTCAGAAACGTAACCCGCACACCCTGATTGGGATCGTGAAAGACCTGCTGATCCCAGTCCGCTTGCAGCATGCCGGCGAACCCCTGTACCGAGTTTGCAATCGAAGACACCACGAAGCCGACGTGGTGAAATGATCCTTCGGGCTGCCAAGTCAGGGAAATCGCATTCATGCCGTTTGCCGCCACACTCAAACTTGAAACGAATTACTGGGACGCAGGTTCTTCGCCCGGCTCGGTAATGCCCATGCGTCCCTTGTTGGCGATGCGAGCCAGCGGGGTGACCGACTTGAGCCAAAGCTTGAAGTCGAAATATAACGGGTAGAGAAAATTCATGACGCGTACCGCGAGCGACGAGCCACGTTCGGCGGGAGGCGTTTCCAGCGGGTAGCCGGTGGCGGCGAGCAAATTGCCGATGCTCGCTTCGATGTCGCACACTTGCGGCGCGTCGAACATGCGTTTCCAGCGGCCGATGGTTGCGGCTTCGGTTTCTTTGCCGTCGCCTCGAAATGAAGAATTTGGATTGTGGACCGACCCGAGAGCCACCTGTTGAATGCGGTCGTAATCCAGATCGTGATCGATGAAGGTGCCGATCCGCGCCAGCGTTTCACGCGGATTCTCGACCAGTTCCTCGTAATGCACTTCCATGTAGTCTCCGGGCATCGCCTGGCCGTAGCGGCGGCCCTTGCTGACGATCCAGCGCCAGAAGATTGCGGGCACGAGGAACGCGCGGCTGCGGTCCCACGGAAATGGACGAATCCATCCGATGCGGAGCAGGGATGCGGTTACGTCGCGGCCGTCACGAATAATGTGGATGACCAGGGCGTCCGGAACGACCTGCTTGATGAGTGGGAGATAGAGCAGGTGGAGCGGTGTCGATTCCGCCCAGCGCTCGACGCCTTGCTTGCGGGCAATCGCTTCCATCACGATGCGCAGGAAGTCGCCGGCATTGCGGCAATCTTCCATGACACGGTCATCGATATCGCGGGGCTCAAGTCCGGTGCGCTGAAATAGTTTGCTCTTGTAGTACTCGTCGAGCAGACGGCGGCGGTTGCCTCGCCGGGCCAAATTGCCGAAACGCAGGCCGAGCAGGTTGAAGGCGTTACTCTCGGCGTGATATACGGCGAAGCCTCCGGCGGAGAGCAGCGTGTGGTAGAGAAATTTCGTGCCTGAGCGTCCGCAGCCGAGTACAAACACCGGCGCCTTGGAACGCGCGTCTCGCGGCGCGCTCGCTTGCTCTGCAGTCCGATTGTCGACGACGGCCTTTTCCATGATGTTTTCCGTGCCTGTGGTCCCCAAACTGCTCAGGGGCGGACCGACTCCGGCATGGGCGCTGATTCGTCCTCGAGTTCGAGCACCGACATGTTGGCGAGCCGTCCTACCGGTGTGTGCAATTTCATCCAGAGCTTGCCGCCGAGAAACGCAGGATACATGCCGCGCATCCAGGATTGCCGCAAGCCTCGGCGTCGCTCGGCATCGGGCAGCGATAGCTCGTAGCCATTCTCCTCTAGGCAATCACCCACGGTCGCCTCGATAGCAGCGACGTCCGCTTGCGTCAGGCGCTCTTTCCAGCGTCCGAGCGGGTTAAGCTTTTCTTTCGTGCCTTCCTCCCGGAACGACGAATTGGTCTCCGAGAGTCGTCCCAAGCCTGCGCTTTGGATGCGGTTGTAGTCCAAATCGTGATCGATGAAAGTGCCCAGCTTGGCAAGGGTCTCGTGCGGCTGGGTGATTAGATCTTCGTAGCGGATCTCGATGTAGTCGGCGGGGAACTTTTGGCCGTGAGCGCGTCCTTGATGAATCATCCACTGCCAATAGAGCGCGGTGGCGACGAGGCTATCGGTTTGGCCGCGGTCCCAGGGCAGAGGAGCGAAGCCGCCCATCTTTTTGAGCGACAGCGCAATGTCGCGTCCGTCGCGGATGATGTGCACAAATAGAGCGTTCGGTATGTCGCGTTTCACCCGCTCGACGTGGAGCACATTGTCGGGATCGTACACGGCCCAGCGTTGCGCCTGTTGGCTGCGGGCGACCGAATCCATGACCACGCGAATGAAGTCGCCGCCGTTGCGGCATTCGTCGAGGATGCGGGCCGAAAGTTGTCCGGCATCGAGACCGGTGCGGCGAAAACCTTTGCTGCGCAGCCACGTTTCGAGGATTTTCTCGCGATTGGCGCGATTTTCCATGGAGCCAAAGCGGGGAATCAGAATCTTGTAAATCGGCAGAAATCCGCGATAGATGGTAAATCCGCCGCTCGACAACAACATGTCATAGAGCAGGTTTGTGCCGGAGCGGTGGCATCCCATCACGAAGACGGGAGCATGCTTGCGATCGCTGAGGCTGGCGGTGGGCACTCTGAAATTTTATCACGCAGCATGGGCGAAGTCGGTTGAAACCATTGTTAGAAAAGGGGTTACGGAGGTCACTGCGGCCTTCGGCGGTGAGGATATCGGCCGCGAATGTTATGATTTTCGGCGACTTGACCAGCAAAAAAAGGAGCGAATGAAAAATCTATTCCAGCCGGATGCGGTTGATGAAGTGGTCTCGCGGATCGACAAACTTCAGGCCACCGCCGAGCGCCAGTGGGGCAAAATGGACGCTGCTCAGATGTTGGCGCATTGCTCGGCAGGACTCGATATGGCTTCCGGCCGGATGGTATGTCCACGAATCTTCATCGGCCGCATCATCGGTCCGATATTCCGGCCGATTTACAGCAACGAAAAACCTCTTTCCAGAAATAGCCCCACCGACGTGAAACTGGTGGTCTCCGATCTGAGAGATTTTGCACGCGAGCGGGAACAACTCAAAGCGCTAGTGCGGCAATTTCACGAAGGTGGAGAAGCAGGCTGCACAAAACATCCGCATCCCTTTTTCGGCGCGCTGACGCCCCACGAGTGGGGTACAGGGATGTACAAGCACCTCGACCATCATCTCCGTCAGTTTGGAGCGTGATCTGTTAGTTGGTCTGCTGATCAGTCTTATTCAACACCCGCGATCGCCGCTTCGATTCCGTCGATATCCGCGCCCAGATCGCGCCCATCGGAGGCGGCGCCCGCTCCTGGCGATGCTTTCGAGCACCCTGCCCCTTTCTCGTGGCATAGCCGTGGATCTTTGCTGACATAGTCTTTCAAGTCGCGAATGCCCGCCGCCTCGGGCGATCCGACCGTTGTATTGCCCTTGGGAAACGAGCCGCGGCTGGCAATGATCAGGTTGTGGTCGAATTTGTACGGCTCAAAGCAGGCGGACAGGACGGCTTCTCCGCCGATAGCCTGGTTCTTGGAGGCACAGGCCTCCGGGCCTCCACCCGCAGATGTGATGGGCTGCCGGCGGTCGCCGACGGCAAACACGCTGTTGGTCAGCGCGAAGTTGGGGAGTTTCGGGCCGGCGTTCAGAATCGACATCAGCACGCCGGGGCCAAACGACGTCACGTGATCAATTTGCAGATCGTGCACGGCGGGCTCTTCCGATACAAGGATGAGAAAAGTTCCTCCGCCTTTGTAATCGCGGTCGTGCAGGTCGTCGACGAAAATGTCATGGATGCTGTAGCGGCCGCCGTCGGCGGCAAACGCGCCGGTCTTGCCGGCGTGCGCGTTGGCGATTTGCAGGGCCCCCGCAACATTGCGAATGCGGTCGTAGCGAATGGTGACGTCGTTCACCCGGCAGCCGGGACACTTGCTCTCCTGGTTCTTGGGCGTAATGAGAATGGAATATCCGGTCTGGCTAAACCCGCCCCAGGTGTTTTCAAGCAAATTCGATTCGAATAAAACGCGCACCGCATTCTTCATTTCGAAATTGTTCTTCACGATGAAGGGATGTCCGGCAGCGGTCGGAGTGTATCCGGGTGCGTCCTCTTTCCAGATCATGGGGCGGAAGAGATGATTGCGGCGGATCTCGATATCTGTGGGATTGATGGAGGAGGCGCTGCCGCCGAACAGAATGTTTTCGCCGGAAGACTCCAGAAAATTGTTGTAGAGCTTAAGAGTGAAGATCGGTTCGTCGCCGCTGCCTCCGCCGACGGCGGTGGCGTCGGTGCACTTGCCGGCGCGGGCAATGCAATTGAGGCCGCTGATGTAGGAGTTGATGATGGCAATCGTGTTCGAGCCATCGATGATTCCGATGCCGTGGCCAACTTCCGCACCCTCGGCGGGATGAAGCCAGTTGCGGTCAAAGATGACGTGATTGGAATGTTCGGCGGTGGCGATGCGCGCTATGTCGACGTCGGCCGGAGTGGTCCATTCAATTCCGATGAAGCGGATGTGGTCACCCACACTGACTCCGGCGGGACGGCGGACAACGAAAGTCGCGAGCAGTTTTGCCGCTCCACCTGCGGGTTGGGCGAACGCAGGCCGGCCCGGAAGGCTCGCGACTCCCGCCCAGGCGGGAGAAACACGAGAGCCTTCAGGTGGAAGCTTGGAATCGGGCGTGTCGGTACGAACCGTGATGTAGTGCTGATCGTCACATTTTTTCGCGGGCAGATCGGTTACGTCGAAAGAAGATCCGGCGGGCAGGAGGAGAGTTTCTCCGCATTTGGCGTCGGCCAGAGCACTGGCGATGCTGGATTTGGCACTGACGCGAACCTGCTTGCCCGGAGAGGGAGTTCCATCGAGCGCGGTGTAGTAGCAGGTTTTGGGCAGTTCAGCGACGCCGTCTTTCGCGCCAAACTGCGCTACGTTCCCCTTTCCACAGTAAGCATTTTCGGCTGTGGGAGGCGCGGCTGCCCACGCCGGCAAGGCTACCCAGATTGCTAATGCGGACGTGAGAGCAATTCGACCGATGGAGAGCGCCGGTTTTGGCGGTACCGGAACAGGGCAGGGAATTTGTGTCAGAAGGGGAGCCATGCTTTCAGTTTCTCCAGTAGTCGTTCGAAGTACCTGTGGCACGCCCCGCCGTGCAACCGGTGTTACTTCAGGAAAGCACGCTTCCGCAGCGTTTTCAATAGGGCGATCATAGCATGCTCGCAAAGGTCGAAAAATTAGCGCCAGAGCGGCGACTGTCAGAAGAAAAAGAAAAGTCCGCGGCGAACCGCGGACCTTGTTATCGAGTCGAATCTGTTTCGAAGTGGAAAGCTATTCGACGTTCGCCAGAGCTGCGTTGAGTCCGGCGATATCGGCTCCCAGGTCCTTGCCGTCGGTGCCTTTACCCTTGTAGGGGCTGCCGGACTGCAATTCGTAGTTTCCGCCGTTGCCGTTGTTGAAGTTCACGAAGCCGACGTTATCCACCGTTGCCGGGAACAGGTTGTTCGACGGCCAAGCTGAGGGCGGATAGACCGGCGGACTCGCGATCAGGCCGTTGTTGCCGAATGTGTTGGTGGCAAAGCAATTCTTGATGGTGGAAACCGGCACGTCCTTGTAAGCGCAGCTGTTCGTGCCGCCTGTGTTCCAGACCGGGTGTGCGCCAGTGATCACCAGATTGTTCGTGAACACCAGGGCATACATGTTTGAGCCTGACGCAGTGTTGCCCGTGATCATCACGTGGCTGTCGGAGTCCGGGAAAGCGGTGACGTGATTAATAGTGACGGTATTGAGCGGGTTTTTGGGCCAGTCGTTCATGAGTTCGAACACTGTGCCTCCACCCACGTATTTCTTGTTGAGGTCGTCAATGACAACGTCGTGGATGCTCCAACGAGTACCGGCTAGCGCAGGCGCTCCGTTGTCGTGGCCAGAGAGCACGGTGGCCATCTGAATTCCGCCGCCGCCATGCGAAATGTGCACGTAGCGGATTGTGACGTCGGTGACCTGGCACTGCGGGCAGACGTTCGCTCCGCTGGGTTCGTGCTGATTCTTCGGAGTGAGCAGAATGCCGTAGCCGGTTTGGCTGAAGCCTCCCCAGCTGTTTTCCATGAGATTCGCCTCAATCAGAACGCGTACTGCGTTCTTGAGTTCGAGGTGGTTCTTGACGATGAAGGGACTTCCATCCGCTCCGCCGACAAAGGGAGAGTTACCCTTCATCCACTGCCAGGGCTTAAAGAAGTGGTTCCCGGTGATGGTGATATCGGTGGGGGTTGTGGATGCCCCGCCGCCGCCGAACAATATGGACTCACCGGAGGCTTCGAGAAAGTTGTTCTGAATCTTGTACGGGCCATCCTGCGTATCACTGACGCCGCCTGAAATCGCGTGCGCATCGGTGCACGTGCCTGTTCTGGAGATGCAGTGGAAATCGTTGAGATAGGAATCGACCACAGCAACGTTGGTCATGCTATCCATGGTGATCGCGTTGTGAGTTTCGTCCTGCGACTGCCCGTGCATCCACATGCGATCGAAAATCAAGTGATCAGCGGTGCCCTGTCCCATGAAGAGGACTGCCGGTCCGGGCGTTCCGGACGGGCGAGTGACTTCCAATCCGATGAAGCGGTAGAAATTCGCGCCATTGGCAAACTGGATGGGCCCATTTCCAGCTTTCGAGATCTGGACTTTCGCCATCACGTTTTTCGGATTGGGACAGCTATATGGCGGACGCCCTTCTAGAGACGTGACTCCGGCATAGCAAGGTGTGGCGCGCAGTCCTTCCGCTGGCAGAGCGGTGTCGGGAGCACTGGTGCGGACGACGATCCAATGATTGTTGTCACAATTCTTAGCCGGGACGATGAATTTTCCGGAGAACGTTGCGCCGGACTGCAGTTGAATTGTGTCGCCGCAATGCGCGTTGTCCAGGGCTGCCTGGAAATCGCCACCGGCGTTAACGTTAATCACGTTTCCCCCAGCAGGCGTGTCGGACATTGCGCTGGAGACCGTTGTTCTCGGCAATTCCGCCGGGCCGTCGAAATTATTGCCGGCCGTTACAGTAACGCTGAAATTGCCATTGGCGGTCTTGCCCTTGGCGTCGGTTACTACGACCGTGAAAGGAAAGGTTCCGGCTCCGGTCGGCACTCCGGCGAGATCGCCGCTTGCGCTCATCGCAATTCCGGGAGGAGGCACGCCGGAGGAAATGCTCCAAGCGTATGGCGTCGTTCCACCTGTAGCGCTGAAGTTCTCGCTATAGGCGTTCCCCTGTTGCGCTTCGGGAAGGCCACCGGTAGTGATTTTCACGGATGTCTGATTTGAGGGTTCCACGAGCACCGCGGCGCTGGCAGTTTTCTTGGGATCAGCGTGGCTGGTTGCGGTGACCGTAACGTTAGTTTGAGCAGTTACGGTCGGCGCGATGTACATACCGCTGGCGTCAATTGTTCCCGCGGTCGCGGACCATTGCACGGCAGTGTCGGGAGTTCCTGCCACGTTGGCGGTGAATTGCTGGGTTTGACCGGAAGAAAGAGTCGCGGTGGTGGGAGATACGCTGACTCGAATGCCATTCCCAGTTCCGCCGCCGCCGCTGTTACCGACGGTTAATGAAAAAGACTGGCTGCCTTGGTCGAGCCACGGAGAGTCGGTGACAATTATTTCGAACGAATAGTTACCCGCCGTTGTCGGTTTGCCGGAGAACGAACCTGTGCTCGGGTTCAAGATCACGCCCGGAGGCAGAGCGCCCTTTAAGAAGAAATGGTATGGAGAATTTCCGCCTCCGACGGCGAGCACGGCGTTGTAGGTCTCGCTCACGGTGGCCGCGGGAAGATGCCCGGACAACGTCAAGGCGTGTTTATTCTGGTTGGATGAGCCGGCGGCCTGCGCCACAGTGCCGCATGAGGTGGTGAGTAAAGCGACCGCCAACAGGACAATCAAAATACTCAAGCGCTGTGAGCGCGGGGAAAGAAATTCAGCATGGCAATCAGTTAGAGCGCTTGCTGATTTCTGTGGCGCAGTTGCTTCAAACATCGTGAGCCCTCGACTTTACTAATTTGGGGGACTAGTCGATTGTCCTCACGCTCAATCTATCCATAAGCCGCGTCAGGTCCCAGATACCAGAAGTTCATTTGTCACGCGTTAGTACATAAGAATGTGGAGTGTACCGTTTCGCGCGCGCGCACTGGCCACTCGTGTTTTTGTTAAGAATTCGTGAAACTCGGCGCGGGACGGGCTGTTTGATGAGTTAGCGAAAATTGGCGTGCGAACTGAACGGGAAATAGCGAACGTGAACCGGCAGAGTTACTAAAGTTACTGGCGGGGTTCCCCAAGCAAAACGGAGCGCAATTGATCGTAGGCGCGGTTTCCGAGCGCGCGTTGCGCGCTGCGGCGAGCTTCGTACTGCAGGCGCTTTTTCCAGAGCCCGCGGCCACGGCAGGTGGCCGCAAATTCGTCGAGAGCCAGATCACGCAGAATGGCGACGCGTCCAAGTTCATAGGGATTCGTGCTGATTGAGTTCGCGTAGAACTGACTGTTGGACACGGTCGCAAAGCCCGCCTGGCGTGCGATCTGGAGGGTGCGCTGGTCGTAACGTCCGCCGGGACAGGAGAAATGTTCGATGGAATGTCCGAGCATTTCTTCGATCTGCAATTTCGCGTCAGCGATTTCGCGCTTAAGTTCCGGTTCGGGCAGATCGGAGAGATATGGGTGCGTCTTGGAGTGGCATCCGATCTGAAATCCCAGCCCGTCCAGTTCGCGGACCTGGTCAGCGCTGAGATAGCCGGGTGTGCCCAGGAATCCGGAGGTCAGGAAGAAGGTAGCGTTGAAACCGAAGTCGCGTAGCGCCGGGGCGGCGGCGATCAGATCGGTCTCGCAGCCGTCGTCGAAAGTGATGCAAACACTCTGGCCCGTCGGAAAGCACATTGCTTCGGTCACATTGAGGCCGCGCCAGCCCGAATTCTGCAGCCACTCCATTTGGCGGCGGAAATCGTCGACGGGCAAGATGTAGCGCACGTAACCGGGATCAGACTGGCAAAGCTTCCGGCCTGCAAGCTCGAGTTCGTGGTACATCAGGAAAACGATGCGTGAGGTAGGCACGGTTCTATTTCACGAACAAAGGATAAATCAGGATTGTTTCTCCGCGCCGGCTGTTTGGGCATGCTTTTCAAGCAGTTCAAGCAATGGCGCCCGCAGGAATGGACTTCCCGCCAGCAGACCGGAGATCAGCGGGTTTTTCTGGTTACAGCGCAGCGGAGAGTGGTCGAGTTTCAGCGTCCAGCCGCCAGCGCTCTCTACCAGGGCAGCGCCTGCGGCCACATCCCACTCATTTTTTGGCACCAGAGTGAAGGTCAGGTCGGCGCGGCCCGCGGCCACGAGTCCAAGCTTGTAAGCAACCGAACCCATCGGGCGAATATTGAATTCGGCGGACTCAAACTGCTTCCACTCGCCGCGCTTCACTTCGCTGCGGCTGGCGAGCACGAGCGCGCCGTGCAGATCCTTACGTTGGCTTGGTTGCGACGGCTGGCCGTTGTAGGTCACGCCGGTGTCACGGGATCCAAGAATGAGTTCGTCGGTTGCGGGATTGCAGATTCCGCCGGCGACGGGAACGCCATTCTCGACCATGGCGATCGAAACGCAGAACTCCGGGATGCCCTGTACAAACTCGCGCGTGCCGTCGAGCGGATCGACCACCCAGACACGCTGTTTGTCGAGGCGCGTGAAGTCGTCAACGGTCTCTTCCGAGAGCCAGCCTTCTCCGGGGCGCAGGAGTTGCTTGCGCAGGACTTCATCAACCGCGTGATCGGCGGCCGTGATCGGATCGTCTCCGACCTTAAACTTCGCCTCAATAGCTCCGGGAGTGAACCCGTTGAGTACGGTGCGGGCTGCTTCGAGAGCGGCGTGAATGCGTTCCAGAGTTTCGGCCGAATTGGAAGAAGACATCAATGCTCCGTAATAAAAAAGGTCTCAGGTCTCAGGTGTCAGGTGTCAGGTGTCAGGTTTCAGGTCGTTCGTCTCGGATTATGCGTTTTCCCTGAGACCTAGGACCCGACACCTGACACCTGCTCTCTTACGCCCACAACATTCTTGCTCCGGTCATCAAGAGTATCGCGCATAGGATTCGCCGCAACCAGAGCACGGGGACGCGAGTGGCCAGATACGAACCGAGGATGCCACCGGGGATGGAGCCGACCAGGATAGCGCCGACCAAGTGCCCATCGACGTTGCCCGCGAGCAAATGCAGCAGGCCCGTTACGCCCGTCAAAATCACGGCATGGGCGATATCGGTGCCAACCATGATCTTGGGCGAGAAGGAATAAAACAGAAGCAGCAACATCATAATGATGCTGCCCGATCCTACGGAAGTGATGCCCACCAGAAAGCCGCCGACCAGTCCGATGACGCTCATGAAGGCAAACGATTTCATGGTAGGGGCGCGACCCACGAGGCGATCTTCAATTCTTCTTTGAAATAAGAGGAGAGCGGGGATGATCACCAGCAGGAGTCCGACTGCGGACTTGATGAAATCGTTGACACCGGCGCCGTGCAGTTCGCGCAGGTGCACCAGGAGTCTGACCCCGAGAAACGATCCGGGAATACTACCCACGGCCATCGCAAGCACGACTTTTCTTCGCACCGTGCCCTTGGCGAGATGGATGATCGTGGCTGGAATCTTGGTAAAGAAATTGCACATGGCGTCGCTGCCGACGGCGATGATAGGAGGGATGTGCAGCCCAAAGATGAGTAGGGGCAGCAGAAGTACGCCGCCACCCAAACCCGTTAACCCGATCAGCGTCCCCACGGTGAAGCCGATCAGAACTTTTAACAAAAACAAGTCCATGCTGTTTTTCGCGTGTTCCTCGAGTCCCAGATCTCAGTAAAGCAAAGCCATGTTAAGGAACCGAGAACTGGGAACCCGGAAAACCCGTGCCCCGCGCCTATTATGCCATAAAGACGACTGTACTAATCGACTTTATTGACATTACTGGCCGTTGCCATTGGCCCCCACGAAGCCTTCACGTTCGAGGTGCAGAATAATGGTCTGCGCTGCCTCCTCGGGGCTGAGCTTGGCCGTGTCAATCACGACTTCCGCATCGGTCGGCGCTTCGTAGGGGTCCGAGATGCCGGTGAACTCCTTTACGATGCCGGCGCGGGCCTTGGCGTACAGTCCCTTACGATCGCGCTGTTCGCAGACGTCGATCGAAGTCGCCGCGTGGACCAGGATGAATCCGCCGAAGGGTTCGATCATCTGCCGAACCGCTTTACGAGTCGCCTCATAGGGAGCGATGGGAGCGCAGACCGCGATGCCACCGTTCTTGGTGATCTCGGAGGCAACGTAGCCGATGCGACGGATATTGATGTCGCGATGCTCCTTGGAGAAGCCGAGTTCGCTCGACAGATGCTTGCGCACCAGGTCTCCATCAAGAAGCGTAACCGGGCGCCCACCCATCTCAAGGAACTTCGTGATCAACGCGTTGGCGATAGTCGATTTGCCCGATCCCGAAAGACCAGTAAAGAAGATAGTGACGCCCTGCTTGTGGCGGGGTGGATAGCTGCGGCGCAGTTCCTGCACGACTTCTGGATACGTAAACCAAGCCGGAATGTCGCGTCCTTCGTTGAGACGCGAGCGCAACTCGGTACCTGAGATGTCGAGCACCTTGGCTCCCTGCGGCACTTCATCAGCGGGAACGTAACGGTCTTCATTCTGCAGATAGACCATCATCTGGAACGGGACCATCTTCACGCCCATTTCGGCTTCGTGCTTCTTGAACAGTTCCTGTGCGTCGTAGGGACCGTAGAAGTTCTTGCCATCGGTGTCTTTTCCTGGACCGGCGTGATCGCGGCCTACGATGAAGTGGGTGCAGCCGTGGTTCTTGCGAATCAGGCCGTGCCATAACGCTTCGCGCGGTCCGCCCATACGCATGGCGAGCGGCAGCATGGCCAGTTCCACCGTTCCGTGGGGATACTTGGCGAGCAGCAACTCGTAGCAGCGGGTGCGGACAAAATAATCCACATCGCCGGGCTTCGTCATACCGACCGAAGGATGAATCAGCAGGTTCGCCTCAACTTGCTTGGCGGCGCGCATCGTCAGCTCGACGTGAGCGCGGTGCATGGGGTTTCTGGTCTGGAAAGCTACGACCGTGGTCCAACCCATTCGGGCGAATTGGGCGCGTAGATCGGCGGGCGTCAGGCGCAGGGCGCGGAAATCGTAGTGCGCGGGCGCCTGTAGTCCCTCTACTTTTCCACCCACGTACCACGGATTGGATTTGTTGATGGCGTAGTCGGCGCCAGGATGAGCGGCGCTGACGGAACCAAACACGGACTGCGCTTCCGCTTTACGGTCGGGCTGCCACACATCTTCGACATGCAGCACGGCCAGCATGACGCCTTCGGGATCGCGTAGCGCGATCTTGCTCGAGCCAGCAGTCAGCTTCTTGGCGAAGTCTTCGGTTACATCGAGAGTGATCGGCATCGGCCACAGCGTGCCGCTTGCCAGGCGCATGTCTTTACAGACTCCGTCATAATCGGCGCGGTTCATGAATCCGCGCAGGGGCGAGAAGCCGCCGCTCATCAGCAGTTCCAGGTCGCAAAGCTGTCGGGCCGTAAGGTCCCAGGAAGGCCAATCCTTCGAATGCGCTTTCAATTCCGCGGCGCGCTCCGCCGGCACTTGCAGCTGAACAAGTTCTCCCCCGTGTGGGGCGATAAGGTGACTGGTAGTTGCACTCAAAGCAGTAATCCTCCGGATGTTCTCATTAAAATTTATGCTGATAAAAAATCACTTGGGGGGTCTCTATCTAAGGTCGCCCGGCTTGTATTGACTCGTCAAGCTACCTGCGGGGGCTGCAGGTAACTGCCGGAACTTCAGTCGAGCCACGAATTTAAGATCAGTTCTGATGTATCTGCCCAACCTGGAGTCAACGGAACGTGGTTAAGGTGCAATCCTCATACCGAAAGCCAGCGAACCGGCCACCTGTAAACTATTAAAAACAATACCTGTCTTCGATTTTACCTCAAACGGTCCTGTTCTGCTGAGCAGGTGTGCAGAGGATTGCAACCTTGCGCCGAAGGATGGGAATTTATGTGCAGCGAGCGCACACCCCAATGAGAGAGTCACTACCATCCGTGTTTCATGGCTTTAGCGAATTTCTGGGTGGGTAGAGTATTGAGCACGTCTTCTCTGGTTAGCCAAGCGCGGCGGGCTTGGGTGACTCCGTAGCGCAGTTTTTCCATGTGGGAGGTGTGGTGGGAATCGGTGTTTATGACGATTTTCACTCCGTGCTGCTTGGCCATCCGCAGGTGAACGTCGTTGAGGTCGAGTCGTTCGGGGTATGAGTTCAACTCCATAGCCACTCGGTGTTTGGCCGCCGCTTTGAGCACCGCGTCGAAGTCGAATGAATAGGCTTCGCGGCGCAGCAGTTGCCGCCCGGTGGGATGCCCGAGCAGAGACGTGTTGGGATTCTCGATGGCCTTTAACAGGCGGTCGGTCATGGTAGCGCGATCCTGGTTGAAGAGGGAGTGCACGCTGGCGATCACGATATCCATCTGCGCGAGCACGGAGTCGGAGAGATCGAGAGAACCGTCGCCGAGAATGTCGACTTCAATTCCGGCAAAAATCCGGATGCCTTTCATCTTCCTCTCAACCGCTCGAATTCTCTCGATGTGCTGGAGAGCGCGTTCATCGGTAAGGCCGTTGGCAAAGGCGAGATTCTTGGAGTGATCAGTAATGGCCATGTACTCGTAGCCGCGTTCCTGCGCTGCTTCCGCCATCTCTTCGATCGTGTTGCGGCCATCGGTCTCGACGGTGTGCATGTGCACGTCGCCGCGAATGTCGGACTGCTCGATCAGCACGGGCAGGGTGCGAGAGGCCGCGGCATCGATTTCTCCGAGGTTCTCGCGCAACTCGGGAGGAATGAAGTCGAGTCCGAGCTTGGCGTAAATCTCTTCTTCGGTTTTGCGGGCGACTGGCTTCTCGTCTTCGACGGTTGACAGGCTGTATTCATTAAGCGTGAAGCCCATCTTGAGCGCGCGCTGGCGTAACGCCACGTTGTGGGCCTTTGAGCCGGTGAAATATTGCATAGCCGCGCCAAATGACTCGGGAGGCAGGAAGCGCACATCCACCTGCATGCCGGTGCGGTGACGGAAACTGACTTTATTTTCGCCCTGCGCGATCACATCCATCAGGCCGGGGAAACGCAGCAGGTGTTCGATCAGCTTCTGCCGGTTCTCGGCGTCAATGCAGTCTTTTCCGGTGACGAGGATATCGAGGTCGCCGACGGTTTCGCGTCCGCGGCGGAGCGAGCCGGCGGGCGTGACTTTTTCGATGCCGGGAGACGAGAGCAGAAACCCCGTCAATTTCTCGGCGAGTTCTTCGGCCTTGTCGAGGAGGTAGCGCCCGGCGATGCGGCGGTAATCTTCAATGGCTTTCAGGAGCTTCAGTTCGTGCTTTTCGCCCATGCGCGGCAGGGTGCGAATCTTGCCCTCGCGCGCCAACTTCTCGACCCCTTCGAGATCGCTAACCTGGTAAGAGCTCCAGATCAGGGCGATCGTCTTTGGACCGAGGCCCTGAATCTTGAGCAATTCGAGCATCGAAGGCTTGTATTTTTTCAGCAGGTCAGTGTGCGCCTCGATGCGTCCTTCTTTGAAAAGAGTCTGCAGATTGGTCAGCATGCCTTTGCCGATACCGGGGATGGCCAGAATCTTCTTCGGTTCGTCGATCAGTCCGGCAATCTGTTGGGGCAGCGCTTCGATGGCTTCTGCGGCGTTGCGATAGGAGCGGATGCGAAACGAATCCTGGCCGTCGATCTCGAGAAGATCAGCAGTTTCGTAGAGCAGTGTGGCGATTGCTTTGTTGTCCATGGTTGACAGATAAGGTTAAACGAGTCGGGACGATTCCCGCCAGGATTGCGGACCACTGAGTTCATGTGATTGGGATAGCGGGCGAAAATGCTCGGGAGACAGTTCTTCCTCAAGCTTTGAACGTTAATACCCACAGCGTACAACTCTAAGTGATCTTGGTTACGTTAGCGGCTTGCGGCCCTTTTTGCCCCTGGACGATCTCAAACTCCACCTTGTCGCCTTCTTGCAGGCTCTTATAGCCCTCGGTGGTGATGGAACTGTAGTGAATGAAAACATCCGGTCCATCGTCACGTCCGAGGAAGCCGTATCCCTTGGCGTTGTTAAACCATTTGACTGTGCCTTTCAAACGTTCCACGTGCGCGCCCTCCTTCTTGCGGATTGCCCCCAAAACGGCGCAAATTCAGGGGTCCGCAAAAATGTGTACGCATTGTGCTGCTGAAGGGGGGGACTGTCAAGGCTTGCTATCACATAGGCATGGTCAGGAAAATCGGGTGACGCGCCCCCCTCTTCAGGAAGGAACTGGGGGCAGGCGGCTTACGGCTCCCGGCGCGCCGTCTCGGACAGCCACAGAATTCCGGCAATCGTTTTAGCATCCCGGATGCGCCCGTGAAGCGCCATGCGCTTCGCCTCGGAGAGACTGAAGAATTTGACCGCAATCCTCTCATCGGCCTCGGGTTGAGCCACCCCGGCCTTGAGCCCCCGTGCCTGATAAATGGTCATGGTTTCGTCGAGAAAACCGGGGCTTACATAGAAATGGAGGATTCGCTTCCATTGGCGAGCACTGTAACCGGTCTCCTCCAGCAATTCACGCTTGGCAGCGGTTAGCGCTGTCTCTCCGTCGTCGATGCGTCCGGCGGGCAGTTCCCACATCATCAACTGCGCGGCGTGGCGATACTGGCGCTCAAGCAGAATGCGCGGTTCGCGTTTGCGGCCGGTGGCTGCGGGAGCGTCGACGGCCAGAATTACGATCGATCCAGAGTGCCGGATGACGTCGCGCCGCGCGCGAATTCCGCCCGGCTCTTCTACTTCGTCGGTGGTAACGTGAAAAACAGGTCCTTGATACGCGATGCGGGAAGAAATGATGCGTGCCCCCGGCGATTTTGTTCTTACCGATTTCGTCATGACAACAATATAAGGTATGCTGCGCCGTTGAGCGGAAACCGGCAGCCGAAAAAAGCATGAGCAGAAAACCCACGGTGGCGATCGTCGGAGCGGGAAGTCTGGCGACGTTTCTGGCCCCTGCGCTGCGAGAGGCGGGTTACAGGATTACCGAGATCATCGCGCGCGGGCGGGCACAATCGCTGAAGCGAGCTCGAACTCTCGCGGCGAAGGCAGGAGCGCGCGAAGTGACGGTAGAGACCGCGGCGCTCGAAGCTGACTTGTTGTGGTTCTGCGTGCCGGATCGTGAGATTCGCGGGGCGGCCGCGTCGATCGCGCGTCATGGGGCGGCCGCGATACGATTCGCATTCCACTCTAGCGGTGCGCTTCTCAGCGGGGAACTCGGCGGTCTTCGCAAGACAGGCGTGACTGTTGCTTCGGTTCATCCACTGATGACGTTTGTTTCCCGATCAAAGCCGAGTTTGGATGGCGTGCCGTTTGCTCTGGAAGGGGACGCTCCGGCGGTGCGAATTGCTCGGCGCATTGTGCGCGACCTGGGGGGCGAGAGTTTTTCCGTATCCCCGAAACGCAAGGCCGCTTATCACGCTTGGGCGACCATGACTTCTCCTCTTTTGTTGGCGTATCTCGTTACGCTAGAGGAGGCAGCCACCGCGGCTGGATGGCGGCGCGAAGATGCGCGGAGAATGAGTTTGCCGATCATCCGGCAGACATTGGAAAACTACGAGCGGCTTGGTCCACAACATTCTTTTAGCGGGCCGTTCATTCGCGGAGATGCGGAGACAGTGGCGAAGCACTTGGCGCTGCTGAAGCGGCATCCCATGGCACGAGGGGTATACGCGGCTCTCGCACGCAACGCAATTGACCTGCTCCCGGTCAAAAATCGGACGGCATTGTGGCGGTTGCTCAAGAAGTGAGGCTCCGGCTGCGGATCCTCTTGCAGCAGTTCTTTAATCAATCCTCAGTTGTGATGTCTGCGGTTGCTGAACAGATGTCCCAGCTTTTCCTGTTTCGTCTTCAGATATTCTTCCGTATGCTCGGTCGGAGCGACTTCGCAAGGCACGCGCTCGGTCACTTGAATTCCGGCGCGCTCTAACGCGGAAACTTTGTCGGGGTTGTTCGACAACAGCCGAACGCGCCGGATATCCAGAGCCTTCAAAATCTCGACGGGCATGAGGAACTCACGCTGGTCAGCTTTGAAGCCCAGACGCTCATTCGCTTCAACGGTATCGAGACCGCTGTCCTGCAGAGCATAGGCCTGGAGCTTAGCCATGAGGCCAATGCCGCGTCCCTCTTGCTGTTCATAGATAAGGACGCCGGCGCCCGCTTGTGCAATGAGAGATAGCGACATCTCCAGTTGCTGACGGCAGTCGCAGCGCAACGATCCAAAGACATCGCCCGTGAGGCACTGCGAGTGAATGCGCACCAGGGGCGAACCGGAATGAACTTCGCCCATTACCAGAGCGACTGCCTCTTCGCTCTTCGCGCCATCGCCGGAGGCCGATGCTTTCGTCGTAAAACCATGAATAAGAAAATGTCCCCAGCGAGTAGGGAAGTCGGCGGACGCGACTTGTTTGACCTTCGAAGAACTCACGATTAAATTATAGCCTTCAATTTTGGGGCTCCCGCATTTGCGAGGCTATTAAGTTGGATGTGGCGATGCGCGAAGCGATTCAAGAGCAGGACGCGCGTGATGGCAAATAGCGCGATGACAGAGTCGCGCCGTAGGCGAATTCTCAGAACGGCTGTTAAAATAAAAAGTAACCCACCACAGTTTGGGGCTATAGCTCAGCTGGGAGAGCGCATCGTTCGCAACGATGAGGTCGTCGGTTCGATCCCGACTAGCTCCACCAAAATCTTCAACGAGTTGGCGACAATTTCAGCCATTTCTGTGACCTTCAAAAACTGCTCTTATTGGACCGTTTTGGACCGTGATTTCTACCACGGCAGCTTCGGCCCTGGTGTAGTCCGATTGCTCTAGGTCTCCGGTGCGATAGACGCGCACCATCGGGAGTGACAGCATTCCAGAAGCACCAGTGCCCTAGGGAGGGCTCGGGCCCGATGCGCTCGTACAGGCGTCGGGCCTTTTTAATTTGGAGATGTGATGGAGCACCATGGACAACTGAGCCTGATACGTCTACGTGATCCGTAAACAATGTTTGGGTAAAGGGCGCTGGCCAGAGGGGAACCGATTCAACGAGGGTAAATCGGATGTCACGTCAGCTATGACCAGAACTATGGAAGAGCGGCACATCGCCTTTGGGAGTACATGTACCTTGGTGTGTCTTGTGTAAGCACTCACACCGGAACATAATCACTTTGCTCGTACCGAGCATCCGGAAGGGAACTTTACCATGAAGCGCTTCGCGTTGGGCTTAGGTCTACTTACACTTTCGCTTCTCAACATCCTGTCTGCCACCGGACAGCAGAAAACGTCCGAGGAGGCAGCCGTTCGTGCCACCGTCACCGACTATATAGAGGGCTACTACACGGGGGACGCCACACGTATGGAGAAATCGCTGCATCCTCACTACCTGAAGCACACGATCAGCGGTTCCGATGGTCAACTCAAAATGACGGAGAAGACTGGCTTGCAGATGGTACAGGATGTTCGCTCGAATGGACGAGCCAAGAACCCATCCGAACCAAGAAACGGATCACGGTTCTCGACGTAACTGGCGATATCGCTTCGGCAAAGCTTGTGACAGCCGATTGGGTGGATTACATAACGCTCACGAAGTGGAACGGCGAATGGAAGATCGTGTCCGTTGTGCTCAGAGAAAACGACTAAGGGGAGCATAAAGGGGAACATAGTTGTGCTCACCATCGCGAGTACGAGCGCCCCGGCTGCCACGCGCGGGGCGTTCTTCTCTGGAGGGTTCCCTTCGTCGTCCAGCCTTAGGAACCAGCAAGCTCAATCATCGAAAACAAGCGTTGCACTCGGAACCGCTGTTCATTAGTCCCCCTTCCTGCCCCGCGATCGT
>CAWKAZ010000001.1:0-193645 GCA_963847715.1 Terriglobia bacterium | reverse complement strand
GGATGAAAAGTCTGTTTTGGAACATGCCCGGGTTGTAAGCCTAGTTTTCAAAACTGCCACCGTTCTTCCTTTCCGTTTCGGCAACGATTTTCGATACCGAAGATGCTATCCGCCAGGCCGTCCGCTCGAACCGCAGAACATTTTGTGAGAGTGTGGCGCGGTTGCGCGGCAAATCTGAGAATGACATCAAGTTGACGGTTCGCTACGATCGCCGCGGAAATATGGAAGAGATTGTGCTGCCGGATACGGTAGGCAGGGAATATCTCACGAAACTGCGCGAAAAAGCATCGCGCGAGCGGGAGCGGCAGACCAAAGCGCGCGCGCTCTCGGTGCAGGTGCATAAACTCTTTAATCTGCTTGAGGAAGAGATCAGCTGCAAGAAGGTCGATGCTGACGGGATGCTGCTCGACATCGCCCACCTGATTGATACGAAGTCGATCGAGAAATATCAGAACCGGTACAGCACGGCCGCGAAGCAGTTGAAGAACTGCCAGATGGTAGTGACTGGTCGTGGCCGCCGTATCACTTCCTGCCGGGAAAGTCCGGACGGTGGCAGGCGACAGTGAGAAGCGGCTTACGATTTATCATCAAGCCCCTGTTTGGGGCTTTTTCTTTTTGTGCGGAGAATCAAGGTGGGCGTTCCTCTCCGCGGCTCGGCTAGGGTATCTGCGGGGAGCTTCTGTGAATGTGCAGGTTTGTGCATTCGAACATCACACAGGGTGGCTCATCTCGGGACCGGCGATCCTCTGAAGGTGTTCACCCTAAAGGCCATGATTTTGAACAGTTTCCCGAAAGGGGACGCACATTTGACTGTGAGTTACCACTTTGGTTCGCGAAATGCTCGTTTATCAGGTATTAAGAGGCCGACCCGTTGGAACACTTCACTCTCGATGTCCTCGACATCTCACACTGTCCGTTCTGCTCACCCGGAACGGCGTCAACTTAAGTTTCCTCTGATACCCGCCACTTAGCCTCTTTGAAAAGGTAGGCCCCGAAAGGGGCCGCTTTTTTTGCGCGCCCCGCTCCTGTAGACTCACGGTTCCGAATGAAATTTCAAAAGGCCGTTTCCCTCTGCACTTTTCTGTTCGTGGTTGCCCTGACGGGGAGACCGCTGATCGCCGAAAAGGCGCCTGACGCACCCGACAACATCCTTCTCAGTGCCCTGGAGAAGGAGTTACATCGGGGGCAAGCCGAGCTCGCCAAGCAGGATCCGGCACCCGATTTCACCAGTTACAACGTCACCGACGGCGAGTCGCTGGTGATTTATAGCGCGACAAGGGGGCATCCTCAGTTCGGTTTACAACCGGCATCGGGCGGCTGACGCGAGCACGCGGATCGGGGCTCCGGCTCGACACACCCACGACCAGGAGCGGGATTCTGGGATCACTTCGGGGCATCTTCCGCAGCGCGACGATGCGGACGCGATTGCGCGCGTGCTGTGGAAACTGACTTACGAACAATACGCAAGGCCCGGCAGGCCTACATCAACGCCAAGACCAAGAGCGCGGTCCGCGCCAAGGACGAGGACGATTCGCCGGATTTCACGCAAGAGAAGCCTTCGATGTATGTCGAGGAAACTGAGCCGGCGTCGTTTCCCGATCAGAAGGCGTGGGAAGAACTGGCGCGCCGGTATTCGGCGGCCTTCCGGCAGTATCCGCAGGTGGAAGAATCGCTGATTTTTCTGCAGGCCACCCGGAGCCACAACTACCTGGTGTCCACGGAAGGGACGAAGATCGTTACGGCGGATGCGATCTTCCGCATCATGATTCAGGCGCAGACTCGCGCACGACGACGGCATGCAGTTGATGCGGGTGGAGACTTTTCAGTTTTCCGATTCGAAGAAAGTGCCGTCCGAAGCGGAAGTGGCGGCGAGCGTCAAGAAGATGGCGAAAGACTTGACCGCCTTGCGGTCGGCGCCGCTGGCCGAACCCTACAATGGTCCCGCGTTGTTGTCGGGGAGGGCGTCAGCGGTTTTCTTTCATGAAGTGCTAGGCCATCGAGTTGAGGGACAGCGGCAGCGAGGGCGCGATGAGGGACAGACCTTTACCAAAAAGGTGAACGAAAAGATCATGCCCGCCTTTCTCAGTGTGACGGATGATCCCACGCTGCGCGTCCATCGCAGGCATGGACCTGTCGGGCTTTTACCGCTACGACGACGAAGGCATTCCGGCGTCGCGGGTTGAGGTGGTGAAGGACGGCATCCTGAAGAATTTTCTGATGGGACGATTGCCGGTGAAGAACTTCGACAGTTCGAACGGCCATGGGCGGGCGCAGTCCGGGAGGATGCCGGTGGGGCGGCAGGGAAATCTGATCGTGACGTCTTCAAAGACGATTCCCGATGCTCAACTTCGTGAGCGCTTCATTGAGGAAATCAAGAAGCAGGGGAAACCGTACGGGCTGTACTTTGAGGATATCCAGGGCGGATTTACGTTAACGTCGCGCGATCTGCCGCAGGCGTTTCAGGTGTTGCCGGTGATGGTGTGGCGCGTTTATGCGGATGGGCGTCCGGATCAACTGGTGCGAGGCGTCGACATTGTGGGCACTCCGCTGACGGTGTTGACGCAGATCGCGGCCACCGGCGACACGACCAGCGTATTCAACGGCGTGTGCGGGGCGGAGTCGGGGAGTGTTCCGGTATCGGCGGCCGCTCCGGCGATGTTGTTTTCTGATATGGAAGTGCAGAAGAGAAAGTATGGAGACGCGCGTCCTCCGGTGCTGCCTCCGCCACCGCAGGCGGAAGAGAAGGGCGGCGGGAAATGATCGGGGACATGCACTCGAATATGCGCAGGCCTTTCGGCCGACTCGCTTTGGTTCTCGCGACTTTGATTTGCAGTTTGCCTACTGCAGTCTGGGCAAGTGACGCTGCGCCGGAGGATGCGGTGCTGCGGGCGCTTCACGAGGAAATGGACCGCTCCAGGGCAAATCTCAAATTGGAGAACGTGCCGGCTCCGTATTACATAGAGTACCGCGTCACGGATCTTGATCAGTTCGAAGCCACCGCTGTTTTCGGGGCGCTGCGCGCACAGCAACGAGACCACGCCCGCTTGCTGCGGGTGGTGGTGCGAGTAGGCGACTACAAGCAAGACAGTTTTGTGGGAAGTGGAGAAGGGACGATTGACCTGGTTTCGTCGGATGATGACGTCTTTGCCATCCGCCACCGGATCTGGCTAGCCACCGATCGCGCCTACAAAGCTGCCAGCGAGGCGCTTACCGCGAAGCAGGCTGCACTGAAACAATTGAAGGTCGATGACCCGGTGGATGATTTCGCCAAGGCTACTGCGGTGGAAGCAGTCGAGCCGCTCGTACATTTTTCGTCAGATGACTTCACTTCGTGGGTACAGCTCATCGAACAAGCGTCGGGCCAGTACCGCAGCGACAAGGACGTGCAGAACTTCGAATCGTCGCTGCGATTTACTGCCGAGAATCGTTACTTTCTGAACTCAGAGGGGACAGTGGCGCGGTCCGGGCACACGCACTATGCGATTTCGATTGCTGGCTCGACGCAGGCGCCCGACGGCATGCTGCTGCAGCGATCGCATGGCGACGACGGAAATGATCTGGCGAAGTTGCCCAGCCGCGAAGAATTTCTAAAGACGACGGCGCGCCTGCTCGGAACTCTGAAGTTGTTGCGAGAAGCTCCCGTGGTTGACGAGGAGTTTCGTGGGCCGGTGCTGTTCTCGAACGATGCGGCGGCGACCGTCATCACGGATCTAGTGGAGCCCAACGTTCTGGGGAGGAAGCCCGAGGTGGGCGCGAACGCCCGCACCACGGGAAAATGGTCAAGCAGCTATAACGTGCGCGTGCTCCCCGATTTCATCAATGTGTTTGATGATCCGACGATTGCTACGATCTCCGGCCAACCGCTACTTGGCGGTTACACACTGGATGATGAGGGCGTGAAAGGGCAGCGCGTTTCGCTGATCGAGAAGGGAAAGCTGGTGTCGTATCTCATCGGGCGACAGCCGATTCGCGACTTTCCGGTTTCAAACGGCCACGGCCGGGCTGGCGCGACCAGCGCGGCTTCGCCTTATCCCGGCAACCTGGTGTTGGAGTCGATCGATCCGCAGCCCGATGCCGGCCTCAAGGCAAGATTGATTCAGTTGTGCAAACAGCGCGACCTGCCGTACGGACTGTATGTGGAAACGATGGGTCCGTCGATGCAGCCGCGGCTTCTGTATCGGGTGTGGGCGAAGGACGGGCACGAAGAACTCGTCCGCGGCGCTGTGTTCGGAGATCTCGATGTGCGCTCGTTGCGCAGCGATCTCATCGCTGCCGGGACGGTTCCGGCGACTGAGGATCGCGCCGAGCCAGTGTGGTACAGCGTAGCCAGCCCTGCGCTGCTGTTTGACGAGCTGCAGGTCAGGCGAACGCAGTCGGCGAAGTCGAAGTTGCCGGAGTATCCGGCGCCGGAGTTGAGTTCGGCTGCGAATAAACCGTAAGGATTAGCGCAGCCCCTGAAGGGGCAGTTAGTCGGGAAGGCTTGCGGCATCGCTGAAGCGATGCCCTGATACGAAGCCAGAATGCATGGTACGAAGCCAGTCCCTGATACGAGGCGAGTCCCTCGTACCAGGCCAGTCCCTGGTACGAGGTCAGAATAAAGGTTACAGGTATCTACATTCCGTATGAGAATTCACAGTCTCAGAGTTTCAATCTGCGCATTCGTTCTTTCGGTGACTTTTGCCTGGTCGCAGGATGCGCCCGCACCTCCGGCTTTCTCGAACGAACTTCGCGAGCAGTTGCGAGCCGTGCGGGACGCCACGCTCAACAGCGACTATGCGTGGCAACAGCTCACACATCTGACGGAGAACATTGGACCGCGTCCCTCGGGATCGCCGCAGGCGAAGGCCGCTGCCGAATATGTTGCCGCGGAAATGCGCAAGCTTGGATTGGAGGTTCGCCTCGAACCGGCAGCGGTCTCGCATTGGGTGCGCGGCGAGGAAAAAGCTGAGCTCGTCGAATATCCGGGGCAGGCGCCGGAGACGACGCAGCGTATCGTGCTAACGGCCATCAGCGGTTGTTCCCCTACTCCAGCTGATGGCATCACTGCCGATGTGATCGTGGTTCACAACTTCGATGAGCTGACGGCGCTGGGACGAGAGAAGGTTGGGGGCAAGATTGTCCTCTTCAATGTTCCTTACGACGAACGAAAAGCCTTGGCGGGCATGGCATTTGAGGCCTACGGCGAGGCGGTCGTCTATCGGACGCGTGGCGCCAGAGCGGCTGCTCAGTTGGGCGCGGCAGCATCGCTGATCCGGTCGGTAGGGGGCGCTGACTACCGATTGCCGCACACGGGATTCAGCCTGCCGGCGGGAATTCCCGCGGCAGCGCTAGCCGCGGAAGATGCCGAACTGATCGAGCGTCTTGCTGTTCAAGGACGAGTCCGCATGCGCCTGACGCTCACTCCACAAAGTCTTCCCGATGTCGTTGGCTACAACGTAGTCGCCGATCTGAAAGGGAGCGAGCATCCGGAGCAGGTGGTCATCGTATCCGGACATCTTGATTCGTGGGACCTTGGCAGAGGAGCGATTGACGACGGGGCCGGGGTCGCGATCGCGATGGCGACCGCTGAAGCTCTGCAGCGATTACATCTCCGTCCGCGCCGGACGCTGCGCGTGATCGCGTGGATGGATGAAGAAAATGGCGGCGGAGGCAGCAAGGCATACGCGCAAGCGCACGCCGCGGAACTTTCCAACCACATTGCCGCTATCGAGAGCGATGCCGGTGCCGGGCATCCGCTGGGTTTCTCCATGAAGATGCCGCCCACTGGACTGACCGCGCTGCGGCCGCTTACTGAAATTTTGCGGACGGTTGGGGCAACCGTCTTTCGTCCAGCTGAATATAGTCCGGGATCCGACATTGAGTTGTTGGTGGAAGGTGGCGTGCCGGGGATCGGAATCATCCAAGATGGGCGCAAGTATTTCGACTATCATCACAGCCCCGCTGACACGCTCGACAAAGTCGATCCGAAGGAACTTAGGGAGAACGCGGCCGCGATGGCGGTGATGGGATACGCGCTGGCGGCCATGCCGGAAACCCTGCCCCGAAGCCAGAAGTAAGGAGCGAGAGGGCAGAGCAGTTCGCGTTTCGGCGAGAATCTGCAACGTACGCTCGACGTTTTGGTGCAGTTGACGCCTGCTCGTTTCCGCGCTTACGATAACTGTTTGCACTTCACGCGGGATGAAGTGCTGTAGGACGAGCCCTTTGTTTCATGGTTAGGCCGCTATCATGGATAAGAAGAAACTAGAGACTTTCAGGAAGAAACTGGAGACCCGGCGCAATGAACTGCGCCATATGGTTGTCCGGAACCAGCAGGACGGGCGTACCGCCGACGATGAGGCTACTCAGGACGTCGCCGACCGCGCCGCTAGCTCGTACAACAAGGAATTCCTGTTCAGCCAAAGCAACAACGACCGCCAGTTGCTCAACATGGTTGACGGAGCGCTGGCACGAATTCGCGAAGGCAGTTTTGGCGAGTGTGTATCGTGCGGCAAAGAGATCAACGCCAAGCGTCTGGAAGCGGTGCCCTGGACGCGCCACTGCATCGAGTGCCAGGAAAAAGCGGAACAGGGTCTGCTCGAAGCGGCTCAATAAAATTGTCTGATCTTGTCGACACAAGCATTCCGAAATTTGCCGACGGATGCCGGTGGGGCGGCACTACAGAAGCGCCGGTGGTAGTCGTTCCCGAAGGCACGATCCGTCTGGAAGGAACAGGCCGCATCATTTTGGAACTCTGCGACGGCCACTTCTCTCTGGCAGAAATCATGCAAAAGCTGGAGACGCAGTTCTATCTTGCGACGAAAGAAAAGATCCGTGCTGAGGCGCGGACATTTCTCGAGCAACTGCACGCCCAGGGCATTATCGAGTATTAAGGATTTGACCGCTTTGACGCTCTGGAAATCCGCCTGTTAAACTGAAGAATTGCCAGCCTATATCTAAGCCAAGAAGGAAGCCCGTGCGCGCAGAGACCCGGCATCAACTGAAAGAAGACCGCTTCAGCAAAGTCACGTTAGAGGCAGCAGAGAAAACCGCTCACTGGACGGCGGAAAATCAAGCGAAGGTCATTGCTGGCGTGGTTGCGGTCGCGGTCATTGCCGCCATCGCCTTTGGCGGGTGGTATTACATCAGCACGCAAGACGAAAAAGCGAGCGGCGAGTTTTCGGCGGCGGTGCGAACGTTTGAAACGCCCGTGCGTCCGGCCGGCGTCCCAGCACAGCCCGGATTCGACAGTTTTGCTTCGCCGCAGGAGCGGGCGACGGCCGCGCGCAAACAGTTCCAGGATATTGTTGACAAGTACCCGCGCACGCACACCGCCGATATGGCGCGGTATTTCGTGGGATTGTCATCCGAGCACCTGCTCGATACGGCGACGGCTGAGAAGAATTTGCAGGAGACATCCAAGTCTTCGAATGCCGATCTTGCCGCATTGGGTAAGTTCGCGCTCGCCGCTCTTTATCGCGAGGAGAAGAAGGACGCGCTAGCGATTGATCTCTACAAGCAGCTAATTGACAAGCCGACGCTGGTCGTTAGCAAGGCCACGGCTCAGCTGGAACTTGCCGATCTCTACGAAGCAGAGCAGAAACCAGACGAAGCCAAGAAGATCTACGACCAGGTGCAGAAAGACAATCCGTCGAGCGAAGCGGCGTCACTGGCGCAGCGGCGGGCGGGGGCGACGAAGTAGAGAAGCTCTCAGCTGTCAGCTCTCAGTAAACGCAAAAAACCATTCTGTTCACTTTTCAGTGGCGCCTATCGGCGCTGTTTCTGCGTCCTCATCTTTATTCTTCCTGGCGGTATCGACTACGTCCCTTACCAGTTCGCGGGGGGTGATTCCAGTGCCGTTTTTATTCTGGAGTACACGGACTCGACGAGCCGAAATATTCACCGGGTCGAGCTTCACGAGTTGGTTGCCGCGGACCTGGACCTGGAAGCGGAACCAGTCTGTGCGATACATGCGGCCGGCGGCATAGAAGGTGATCGAGACGGCGATCTGCCCCTCGTAGTCTTCTCCAGTGCAGGCGAAGAAACGCTTCCCAAGATCGTCGCTCCACGTGGTGCCGCCGACCAGCGGTTCGTTGAGGAAGCAGCGCAGCGATGGGACGGCCATCGACAGCTTGCGCAGTTGCACCATCTGCATGAGGACAGAAATCTTCGCTAGATTGGTGGCGTAGATCCTGGTTTCGCGAGCGGAGAGCCGCTCCAGCTTGATGTGTAGTTCGGGCGCCCATTCGCGCTCGAATTGCTCGCGAGCGAGTGCGAGGCTGCGGTCACTCGACTCGGTGTAACGCAGGGTGGCGCGTACGAGAATAAGGCTGACGGCGGTGGTCACAACCGTTGCAATCAATGGAACGTAAGCGAGGATCAGGGTGAACGGAACGGCGTGCTGAGTGAGCCATTGGAACAGGTTCATCGCAGGATGGTCCTCCTGTGCGCGCGGTGGTGGCCGGATCGGAACACTCTAGCTGGGAGGGGCGTTCGCGGACAGCTGCCGAAGGTCTAGGCTGCCCGGCCAACGTCTTTCGTCATCTGGCGATCTGGCGGAGGCAGGAGATCAGCCGTTCGCAATCGGCGGTGGTGTTGTAGACGTTTGGCGCTACTCGAACCGAGGTGCCGCGAACGCTGACAAATACTTTCTCCCGGGCCAGCATTTCGGGAAGCTCTCGCGGAATTGGCTCTTTGCTTCGCAGGCACAGGTAGTGTGGGGCGCGCAACGGCTCAGCTGGCGAGGAAAATCCCAGGGTTGCCGCCGCCTCGGCAAGTTGGCGGTTGATGGCGCCGGCTGTCGCAGAGACTTCCTCCACTTTCCATTCCAGCAACTGTTTCATGGCGCGCATGGCGGCTGGTAGGAGCGCGAAATTCGCACGCTCGCCCATATCGAAACGGCGGGCGCCGTTGTCGTAACTTTCGGTGTAGAGAATAAGACTCGAAAAATCGCGCGCGTTGGCACGCTGGATCCAGTTTTCTTCGAGCGGCAATCCGGATTGCCATTTTGGAGCTACGTACAGGAGTCCGACGGAGTACGGTCCGAGGAGCCACTTGTAGGTGGCGGCTACGGCGAAATCGGGCTGTACCTTTTTCACATCGAAAGGAAGCGCGCCGAGTGATTGCGTCAGATCGAGAACGAGAACGGTGCCGAGCTTGCGACAGGCTTCGCCGATACGGACGAGGTCGAGTTGGCCGCCGCTTGTCCACTGCACATGTGGGAGGGCGGCGATGGCGACGTCTGCTGTCAGGGAATTCAAGACAGCGGCGGTCCAGTCGTTGTCTTGCGGCCAGGGAACGACCTTAATCGACGCGCCGTTGTCTTCCGCCAATCGCTGCCATGGATAATAGTTCGAAGGAAACTGCTCGTCGAGAACAAGAATGCCCTGGCCCCTTGCGATTGGCAGGTTGCGGGCAGCGGTTGCGATACCGTAGCTGGCCGACGGGACAATGGCGATGTCATCGGCGGAGCACTTGACGAACTGCGCCGCGATCGTGCGAAACTCGTCCGCTCCTGTAAAGAATTTGTCGGGAGTAATTTCCCACGGATGCGCTTTGCGCGCCAGTCCCGCGGTGCCGGCTTCGATGACTGGCTTCATCAGGGGCGACATGTAAGCGCAGTTCAGGTAGGCAACGTCGTCGGGTATATCGAAGAGATGGCGCTGGCAGGGGAGCATGGGCTAGTCTTTGTTTCTGGTCGTTAGTCGCTTGTCTTTAGTCGCTTGTCTTTAGTCGCTTGTCGTTGGTCGTTCGCTGTTGGTTGCTGTCGGCGAATTCAGTGTATCAATCTGGAAGGAATTCATGATTCGCGGCTTGAGATCGCAATTCGCGCTGGTGCTGGCAGCATTATGGCTGGCAGGCAGCGCTGCGGGCCAGACTGGTCACGCGGCTGGCAGCGGGTCGGCTTTTCGCGAGTACCCGCCTGCGTTTTCGCGTGCGCAAAAACTCAAGCGGGGAATCAATGCCAGCGAATGGTTTGCGCAGGTCTATGACAAGCGCGGATACACGAAGGAGCATTTCGAAAGTTGGACTACCGCCGACGATATCGCGCTGATCAAGGCGATGGGCTTTGATCATGTGCGGCTGAGTGTGAATCCGCAGCCAATGTTTGACGAGCGCGAACCGAACAAAATTCCGGCGGCGTATCTCGCGTCGCTCGATGCGGCGGTAAAGATGATTCTGGATCATGGGCTCAGCGTTGTGATCGACCTGCATCCGGAGAGCGACTTCAAGGCGCGGCTGGCCAAGGATGATCTGTTTGTCGAGAAGCTGGCCGATTTCTGGAGGGCGCTGGCGGGACATTACTCGACGTGGGACGCCGACCACGTATTTCTGGAAATTCTGAATGAGCCCGAGTTCAGCGACCGGTACCGTTGGCTAGGGGTGCAGATGAGGCTGGTGGCGGCAATCCGGGAAGGTGCACCCTCGCACACGATAATCGCCCGCGGGGGCACGCTGGTCGGATGACGACGATTTGGTTTTTCAGGAGCCGCTGCGCGATCCGAACGTAATCTACAGCTTCCATTTTTATGAGCCCCACATTTTCACGCATCAGGGCGCGACCTGGAGCGCGTATTACTGGCACTGGCTGCGCGGTGTGAAGTATCCGTCGAGCCCCGAGAACGCGGCGCGCGCGGCCGCGCTGGTCCCCGACGAGAACGACCGGCTCCAGGTGATCCGCTATGGACAAGATCACTGGGATGCTCAGCGCATTGAAGCGGAGATGAAGCAGGCTGCGGAGTGGGCACGGAGGCATTGGGTTCCGGTGGTGTGCGACGAGTTCGGCGTGTATCGGGAGTTTGCCGATCCTAGCGATCGGGCGGCGTGGTTGCACGATGTGCGGACCGCGCTCGAGCACGAAGGCATTGGCTGGACGATGTGGGATTATTCGGGATCGTTCGGCGTGGTTACGAAGAACGAAGGGAAAGCGGTCGCGGATGACGGGGTTTTGCGGGCGCTTGGGATGAAGTAAGTGGAGGTGTCGCCCCTCCGGGGCTCGCCGTCGATGCGATGCTGTACCCAGCGCTTACGCGCTGGGCTAACGAATAACGCCGCTCCGCGGCTGGGTTCTAGCTCCCCTCTCCTTCGGTGTCCAGGTCCTGACGAAGTTGTTGGCCCAGAGTCTTTGCAACTGAATTCAAATCTTTGGCTAGCGCCAGCCGCCACTTTTCGGTGGACTTATGCGCTACTTCCTCGAACTGCTGTCCCATGGACTGCAGGGCTTCATCGCCTTGGGCGGTCAGCGAACCGGCGAAGGACTCTTCAATCCGGTTTTGGATTGTTCTCAGGTGGCCGCAGATTTCGTTGAGACGGCTTTCGACTTCGTTGGAGCCGCGGGCTTGCAGGTCTTTCAGGCTCAGAACGACCGCATTCTCAAGGTGCGCTCGCGCTTCCTTGACGATTTCACCGGCGACGCCCTCGAGATGCGCGTCGAGATCGGACTCGAGTCGGCGCACAGATTCGTTCAGCGTGCCGATTCGGCGGTTCAGGTCCGTGACCTCCGACTGCAGGTGTTCTGCCTTGCCAGTGGCTTCCGCATGGATTTGCTCAATCTCGCGGCGATGAGCGTCGTGCGAATTCACAAGTTGTCCCTGCAGAGAGGTCAACAGCTTTTCGCTTTGGACGTTGAGATGCGCTCCCGTGTCGAGCGCCTGGCGTTGCAGCTTCTCGATTCCGGCGCGGATGTGTTGCTGCGCGGTGGTGGTAATTTCCTTGGACAACACCTGCGCACGTTGTTCGACAGAATGCAATTCCCCGGACAGTCGATGGCGGAACTCCGTCAGGGCTGCGCTGACTTTTTGTTCGATGGATGCCTTTGCCGATCCGAGCATTTCGGTGGACTGTTCCCTGGTTTCCTGCAGAACGCGCGTGCCCAGGTCCTGGCGAAGGCGCTCCCACAGTTTCTCCTCCAGTTCGGGAGGAATGTAGCCGAGCGATACTTCGAAACGATTGCGCTTCGCGTTGTTGGCCAACTTCTCGCGGAGTTCGGTGACCTCGGCCTGCAAGGGGCGAACTAGAAATGCGAGCACACCGCGCAAACGGTCTTCGGAGAGTTGCTCCTCGATTTTGTCGAGCACTTCTCGCGAAGCCCGGGAAGAGGTTGGTGGCGGGGCGAGAACAACGGCCTTCGCCGACGGTTTCTTGGTAGGTTGTAGCGTCGCGAGTGCGGGCATCTCCACCACTTTCCAGTCATCGGGATAGGATTCCAGTCCCCAGAAATTTTCTGGCTGGTCGAGCTGTGCGCCCAGGCGAAAGCCTTGTCCGTCGCCTCCTAGCGGCTGGCAGAAGACGACATAGGCGGTCGTCTGGCGCCCTCCTCGTCCTTGCAGGCGCAGAGCGCTCCCAGCGTCTAGTTTCACGGGGAGGCGGAGCGCACAACCGTGCGCGCTAACCACCAGCGTCTCGCAGATCTCGGAGAACTTGGGATTGGGCTCGAGGCTGGTCACTCGAACGGGGAGGGAAACCGGAACTCTCGAACTGCGGCGTAGGGCGTGCGACATGGAAGCTGACATGGGGATCCTCTGCATTAAAGTACCGCGAGGTGCGGGTCGATTTCCCCTCTCAGGAGTGTGCTTGTGGTTGTGCGAGTGGGCACGCGGCGATTGGCCATTTGGCGGAATCGGAGTGTACTTTGGACAAAAATCACTGGTACACGGGGAGGGGGAATTTAGTCGAGGCTGCCTTGCTCGATGACTACGTTTTCACGCACGATGAGGCGTTGGGCGGCCATTTCTTTGAGCTTCGGCAAAACGCGGTTGACATGCTCGTCGGTGTCGACAAAGGAGAGGACGACAGGCAACTGGCCTCCGGCTTCGACGAGGTGGGCGGTGTGGACCCGGTCGCGCCCGAGGAATCCGGCTACCGCGTGGTAGGCGACCGCTCCGAAGACATTTTCTTCGCGCAGATATTTCAGGATTTCGAGATGCAGCGGGCGATGGTGCCAGGAGTCGCCTTCGGTGAGATAGATCGTGACTTGGACGGCCATGTCCGCTCCGACTGCAATTTTACAGCGCCCGGGCAAGGGCGGCGCCAGCGAGTACTCCCGCGAGGCAGAGAGCATTGCTACCGATGACGTTAATGCCGCTCAGGAGCCACTGTCCTTGCTCCATGAGCGCGAAGCTTTCGAAGGCGTAACTGGAGAACGTCGTGTAGGAGCCGCAGAAGCCGACCGCCACGAGCAGACGCCAGCGCGGATCAAGCAACGCGCGCTCGGTTGAGAAGACCAGGAAAAATCCGAGTATGAGGCTGCCGGTGATGTTGATGAGCAGCGTGCCGTAGGGAAACGCGGATGAGATGTCGCGCGCGATGAGAGTGTTCAGGAAGTAGCGCGCGCTGGCTCCGACCACGGCACCGAGGGCGATCCAGATGTAATTGGAGAGATGGCTTGCTTGAATGCTCAAGGCGGAGTCCTCCTGCAAAAGCTCTGTAGGAGTTATCAGCCCGGAGGGCGGTTAACGGCGAACTCCATCGCCTGCGCCACAGTATAGCGCAAGACCTGTGCCCAACTAGAAAGCTCCCAGCCAGCGAATGGGGAAGCGGCTGCCGAGGGCGTTGACCAGGCGCTCGTCGGCGGTAATGAGCTCCGTCTTGGTCGCGAGAGCGAGCGCGACATAGAGGCTATCGTAAAAACTGCGGTTGCACCCCACAGCGATTTGCAATGCTTGGCCCAACAAATCGGAAGTGGGAAGGACGTGGATGGCAAGAGCAGTGAACTGTCGCAAGGAATTCTCGGCTTCCGTCGGGCTGATCCGGTTGCGCTGTACAGCCTTCCAAAGGACATTGCCGATCTCCGCCTCGATAAGGTTTGGTGCCAACAGTTGCAACTCGCGTCTCGCATGTCTTTCGAGGAGATGATTAGCTTGTTCGAGGAGTCCTTCGCCAGCCGCGGGCAAGAGCCACTTGACTGCCACACAGGCGTCCACCACGCAGGTCGTCACCGCGAGCGATCCTCGCGGATCATTTCTTCTGCGCTTTGAAAAGGCCCCGGGCCGGGAGGCGTGGAGGCTTGCACCTTCCTCAGTTGTTCATAGGCGCGCATGCGCCGCCGCAACTCGGCCGGGGTTGGGACGAACTGCTCCAGAAGTTCAATCACTTCGGCGGCGATGGAGCTGCGGTTCTTGCGGGCGCGGGCGCGCAGGGCTTCGTAGAGGTCCTTGGGCACATTTTCCACGTATAGGGTGGCCATAGGGATAGTCTAGCATATCCCTAGGTCAGGAGATTTCGTCGCTTGCTTGACACCGCTATTTCAGCCCTTTATTCTTAAGTATTGCTCCCTGAGAGACTTTCGTCTCTGTGCGCACTTCCGCAGGCCTTTGCGGTAATTTGAGTGGGGGCGGCGGGGGTTCCGATGCTCATCGAACTGAAGGATCTGGAGATTAATCCTGTCGATTTTCGGGAGGAGTTTGGCCCGGGTGTGATCGATCTGGGGGACGAGGTGCGGCAGCGATCGCCGCTGCGCAGCGAAGGCCGGGCCGACCTGGTCGAAGAGCATCACGGTAAGCACAAGGTGGTGCAGGACATCCGGGTAAAAGGCAAGCTGGATACCAGCCTGGAAGTGCCTTGTGCGCGTTGTCTCGAACCGGTGGTGCATCCGGTGGAGCGCAGTTTCGATTTGCTCTACCGGCCGCTGGGAACGGACTCCGGCCATGAGGAGCTCTCGGTGACGGACGCCGAGGCCGAGATCGGGTACTACAGCGGCGAAGGTTTGCTGTTGGAAGACACGTTGCGCGAGCAGGTATTGCTGGCGCTGCCTTTGAAGACGATTTGCCGCGAAGATTGCAAAGGTTTGTGTCCGCATTGCGGCAAGAATTTGAATGAAGTGCAGTGCTCGTGCGTGGATGAAGTGGAAGATCCGCGCTGGTCGGCACTGAAAGAGATACGGACGAAATTGAATCAGTAAAGAGTTGTCAGTTATCAGTCTTCAGTAAAGGCGGGTTCACTGAGAACTGACAACTGAGAACTAAGAAGGAACATCATGCCTAATCCAAAACGACGACATTCACAGAAGCGCACGGCTACGCGGCGCGCTCACGACTCGCTCTCCAAGCACTCGCTCTCGGAGTGTCCCAACTGCCACGAGCAGAAAATGCCACACCGTGCCTGCCCAAAGTGCGGGACTTACAAGGGGCGCGAAGTTCTAGCGGTTGAAGAAAAGTCCTAGTTCCTTCTTTCTTCATCATCCATGCCTAGCGTAATCGCACTCGATGCGATGGGGTCCGACAAGGCGCCGAAGCCGGAGATTGAAGGCGCATTGCAGGCGGCACGCCACCACGGCGTGCGGGTGCTGCTGGTGGGGCCGGAAGACCGTCTCAAAGCGGAACTCGCGCGCTATCCTGGTGCGCGGCGGCTGCCCGTGGAGGTAGTTCACGCCAGCGAAGTCATCACCATGGACGACAAAGTGGATGCGATTCGCGGCAAGCGCGATTCGTCGATCCGAGTCGGACTGCGTCTGGTGCGCGAAGGGCGGGCCGCCGGTTTTGTGACGGCGGGCAATACGGGCGCGGCCATGGCCGCGGCTAAAGTCGTGCTCGGAGCGCTGCCGGGAGTGGATCGTCCTGCACTGGCGGCCGCATTTCCCACGGTGCTCAACACGGCGGCGGTTTTGTTGGACGTTGGCGCGAACGTCGATTGCACCGCGCAAAATCTCGAGCAGTTCGCGGTGATGGGCGATATTTATTGCCGGTCCATCTTTGGGAAGAAGCATCCGCGGGTCGGTTTGCTTTCGATCGGGGAAGAAGAAGGCAAAGGGAACGACCTGACGCGCGAAGCTTTTCAATTGCTGAAGCGGCTTCCCATACAATTCATCGGCAATGTCGAAGGCCGCGACTTATATAACGGCCATGTAGACGTGATTGTCGCCGACGGCTTTGTCGGCAACGTTGCGCTGAAGACTTCGGAAGGCGTGGCGCGCCTCGTTCGGACCGTGCTGAAAGAAACTCTGCGAGCGACGATCACGCGGCAGGTGGGCGCGTATCTTTCGCGCGACGCATTTTCCGATTTCAAGAAGCGGCTCGATCACACCGAGTATGGCGGCGCTCCGCTGCTGGGGATCAAAGGCGTCTGCATCATCACGCACGGGTCGTCCAATACCAATGCGATCAAGAATGCGGTGCGAGTGGCTGCAGAATTCGCTGAAGGGAAAGTGAACGAAACCATCGAGCGGGAGCTGGCCCAATTGCAGCATTTAGCGCTTAGCACCTAGCGCGCGATTCAATGTTCGTAGCATCTCATTGTTTTTAACCATGACAAATTCAAACTCCCCGATTGCATTTCTATTTCCCGGACAAGGTTCGCAAGCAGTTGGCATGGGCAAAGAGCTCGCTGCCAATTACTCAGTGGCGCGGCAGACGTTTGAAGAAGCCGACGAGGCTGTCGGCTACAAGCTGTCGGAACTGTGTTTTGAAGGTCCGGAAGAGAAGTTGAAGTTGACGGAAATCACCCAGCCAGCGATTCTGGCGGCGTCGGTGGCGGCGTGGCGCGTGCTGCAGGAAAAAGGTTTGCAACCGGATTTTGTCGCTGGACATAGCCTGGGAGAATATTCGGCACACGTGGCTGCGGGCACTCTGTCGTTTGCCGATGCCTTGCGCACGGTTCGAAATCGTGGTCAGTATATGCAGGAAGCGGTGCCGGTGGGCGTGGGAGCGATGGCGGCCATTCTCGGCATGCCGCTCGAAAAGGTCAGCGAAATTGCCCGTGAAGCGGCGCAGGGGGAAGTCTGCCAGGCGGCCAACATTAATTCGCCGGAGCAGATTGTGATTTCCGGGAACGCTGGCGCGGTCGAACGGGCGATCAAGCTAGCGACCGAACGCGGCGCGAAGAAGGCCGTCAGCTTGCCCGTAAGCGCACCCTTCCATTGCGCGTTGATGCAGCCCGCGCAGGATCGGCTGGCGGGAGATTTGAATGGACTCAGCTTTCGAAATCCATCCTGCTCCGTGGTTTGTAATGTCGATGCAGTTGTAGTCAGCTCGGCGGAGGCCGCACGCGACGCACTGGTTCGTCAGGTGACGGGTGCGGTGAAATGGGAGCCATCAGTCCGGCTGCTGATCGAAAAGGGAGCCACGGTGTTTGTAGAAGTTGGCCCGGGAAAAGTTCTGTGGGGACTGATGCGGCAGATCGACCGGTCGAAGACCTGCATGACGGTGGGCGATGAGGCGTCGCTGCAGAAGACGCTGACGTAGATGGCGACGGCGGCTTAGCTTCGCCGGGGTTGGATTTACCGCATCGTTACTGGAAGTAGCGTCCCTTGCGGGACTCGGACGGCCTCCGTCCTGCCCCAGCGCTGACGCGCTGGCTAGCAAATTCCGCCCCTCTGTTCCTGAAACCTGCGACCTAAACCCTGCCTTTGTCAGTTTTGCAACTGCAGGCGAACTGAGACCGGCGCGCCTTGAAAAATCAGCGCGGTTTCGAGGGCATTGCCGTCTACCATCGAATGGAGGCTATATTCTCCGCCGCTGACTACGCTCGGCACACTCAACAAACATCGTTCATCGGTACCAGCGAGTTTGTTTTTGAAATTCCCGGCGATCATGTTGCAGACCTCTCCCAGCGCGTCCGATACCTGGTCTTCGCAATCGACCGTGTCTCCCAGCATGGACTGGGCGATCTGACGCGCGGTCTCGGCGCTGCAGCAAACCGTCAGTATGCCGCACAATGCCCCGGCTAGTCCGATCATGGCGGTGAACTGGCCGTGGATCATCGCCTCCGGTTCCCTTGTGGGCTTCACCTTGCAGCCCAGCATGATCTCGAATACCTCTTCAATCGCCAGCTCGAGGACCGGCAGCCAATTCTCTTCATGAGCCCGTGGGGCATAGCCCGTGGCCATACTCATGACTTCCTCCCCAGCAAGGGCAAGACATGCTCTTTCACCTGGTCGGGAGTAAAGGGCTTGCGGATGTAGCCACGAGCCCCCGCCGATAGCGCGTCGACCACATGCGACTCGCTGCCTTCGGTGGTAATCATCACGATCGGAATGCCCTTCGCGCTCTCCATGGTGGCGACCTTACGGACGAACTCCAGTCCGTCCATCACCGGCATATTGATATCGCAAAGAATTACGTCGACCGGACCACCCTCCAGCACAGCCAGAGCTTCCGCGCCGTTCGAGGCTTCTGAGACCTTCTCGAGATCGACGCCCGCCTGACGTAGCGACCGCTCGACAATCTTGCGCATCACCGAAGAGTCATCCACGATGAGCGCCCGTATCTTATCCATGGTCCACCGCTCCGCCGATTCCCTGTCAGGTCGCAAATGCGCCTTCGGCCTGACTTGACGTACATCGGCAGTTGAAAACGATTTCTTTACCCACGCAATGCGACTCCTACCGCTCTGCCTACCAAATCCGTTATTCTTAAAGAAGACTTATGACCCTGCTCGACGCTCCTGTTTACGACCCCGCGAAAGCCCGCCGGCGGAAAATCACGATCGCGGTCGTATGCCTCTCCGTTGTCGTTCTGGGCGTTCTCGCCTGGATGTATCGCAACTGGCCCGAAGAGCATGCCGTCGATAAGTTCTTCACCGCGATCCAGAACAAGGACTTTGAAACTGCCTACGGCATCTATTTCAACGATCCGGACTGGCGCCAGCATCAGCAGAAATATTCGCAGTACCCCTACGCCGATTTCTATCGAGATTGGGGACCGGGCGGCGAATGGGGATTAGTCAAGTCTCACAGCATTTACGGATCGGTGAACACAAAGGGGTTTGGTGGCGGAGGCGTGGTGGTGGAAGTGATCGTGAACGACCGAGCCGAGCACGCCCGCATGTTCGTCCAGAAGACTGACAAGACGATTACGGTGTACCCGTACTAGGTCAACTAGGAACGGGGTAAGTCTATAATCCCCAGCCACAGCAAGAAGATAGAACCCTGCTTGCCGCGGGGCGATGGGATTTGCATTTTTGTGTGGTCTCCTTCGATAGATCATTCATATTCACCAGCAAACCTTGCCGGGTGATCGCGGCAGAGTTTTCCTCTGCGGCGAATTCTTAGCTGCGTCTTATTCTGGCGTCTTGTCCCTCTCTGCTAAACGACTCAGGACAAAGCGGACGTGAAAACTCTCCCATCCACGTCTTGGCGATTCGCTTGCATCTGGTTTAATCGCGAGGAGCCATCGTGGACAGTGGATTTTATGCAGCGTGCGCGGGGATGCGAGCGCAGAGCCAGGCGCTGGAAGTTTCGGCACACAACCTCGCTAATTTGAATACCAGCGGCTTTCGCGGGGAGCAAACAACCTTTCAATCGTTGATGGCCATATCCCGTCCATTCATTGCCAACGCGCTGACTCTGGCGACGAACAACTTCGGGGTGCTCGAAGGGTCGCACCTGGATATGACTGCTGGAAATCTGCAAGCGACCGGGAACACGCTGGATCTAGGCATTGAAGGTGACGGATTTTTTGCGGTTCAGACAGCAGGCGGCATTCGCTATACGCGTAATGGCAGCTTTCAGCTCTCGACGAGCGGCCAGCTCGTGACCCGCGCGGGCGAGACGGTGCTGGGAGCGAACGGACCGATCTCGGTTCCGGCGGGCACGGTGTCGATTGCGAATGACGGAACGCTTTCGGTCAATGGCGCGGTCGCCGGCAGCATCCAGTTGATGGAGTTCGCTCCGGGCACGATGCTGACACCTGAAGGAGCCACCCTGCTGGCGGCACCGAAAGGCAGCGCAAAACCGGCGCAGCAATCCTCTATGAAGCAGGGCACGCTCGAATCGTCCAACGTGAATTCGATCGGCGCAGTGGTAACGCTGATCGCAGTGCAGCGCCAAGCCGAGATGCTGCAACGCGCGATGTCTCTGTTCGACAGCGAATTGAACCGCACGGCGGCGACCGAACTGGCCAAGGTTTAAAAAGCGGAGAGAACAAACCGAGGGGAAATATGTTTCGAGCACTTTATACGGCCGCCAGCGGGATGCAGGCGCAGCAAACGAATCTCGATACCATCGCGAACAATCTTTCGAACTCGAGTACGACTGGTTTTTCACCAACCATCGGAATCATCGGGGCAGTGCTTGGCCTGATTCAGGTGATGCAGCACCTCGACAAGATCGATGAAGTCGGCAAAGGAATTGCGGTTGCATTCGTCGCGACTCTCTATGGAGTGGGCGCCGCGAACCTGATTCTCCTCCCTGCTGCGGGGAAACTGAAAATTCGCATCCGGGACGAACAGATCATTCGTGAGATGACGATCGAGGGAGTCGTTTCGATTCTCGAAGGGATGAACCCTCGTATGCTCGAAACCAAGCTCAGCGGATTTCTCGTCCATGCCCAGGAGACGGCGGTTGTCGAGGCTCCAAGCGTATGAAACGTCGCAGGAAGCGCGCTGCCCACGCCAATCATGACCGGTGGCTGGTCTCCTACGCCGATTTCATTACTTTGCTTTTTGCCTTCTTTGTTGTGCTCTATGCCTCGTCGCAAGTCGACAAGAGAAAAGTGGGCCGCCTGGCTCTGGCGATTCAGGTGGCTTTTCAGGAGATGGGAGTGTTCGAGGCATCGACGACAATGGTGCCGATCGATCGGGCGGAGCCGATGCCCTTCAGCACTGCCCAGGCTATCGAAAACACCGAGCACACGGCAGCGCTTGCCCGGATCGTCTCGCGACCCGAAGGCGCGCTTGGCGGAGGAGCAGCGGAGAACGGCGACCTCACGCAATTGCAGTCCGAGCTGGAAACTGCACTTGCCTCGGAGTTGAAGCGACAGGAAATCGCGATGCATCGCGAGCCCGACGGCTTGGTGATCAGCCTGAGGGAAGCAGGATTTTTTGAAAGTGGCGTGGCTCAGATGAAAGCGGCATCCGTGGCCGCTTTCGACCGAATTGCTGGACTGCTTCGCCCGCGCGGATATCGTTTGCGCATCGAGGGACACACCGACAACGCTCCGATCCATACGCTGCAGTTTCCTTCGAACTGGGAGCTTTCCACTGCCCGCGCAACAGAGATTGTCCGTCTGCTCATTGTTCGTGATGGGTTCGCTCCCGATCGGTTGAGCGCTGCCGGATATGCGGAATACCATCCGGTCGCGACCAATCTCAACTCGGAAGGACGCGCGATGAACCGCCGCGTCGATATTGTCATTCTCGGGAAAGCGCAAACAGCGCCAAGCTCGATTACGAACGCCCTTGCGCCTGCCACCGCTACACCTGCGGCTGGCACACCGACGAAACCCTCTCCGACCGTGGCACTCAAGCCGACTGGCCTGGGCGAGGCGGACGTCAGGCTACAGCACTAATTCCAACCACAGTGCGGTATCAATGGGGATCTTGGAGTACGGGGCGATTTCCTTGAAGCCCATCCTGCGGTAGAGCGCCACGGCACTCCCCATCGCCGATTCGATCGTATCCAGACGCATGCGCGTGTAGCCCATAGCGCGGGCCTCGGAGATCAAGTGCTCCACGAGAATGCGGCCTAAGTTGTTGCCGCGAGCCAAGGGGCGTACATAGAGCCGCTTCATTTCGCAGATTCCGGCCTCGAGCTTTCGTAGTGCAATGCATCCAGCGGGGTGGCCCGCGTGGCGCGCCAGGATCAGTTTTCCGTCGGGCGGACCGTAGGCTCCGGGGAGTGTCTTCAACTCCTCGTCAAAGCTCTGGAAGCACAGGCTGAAACCGAGGGAGTTGCCGTATTCGAGGAAAAGCGCGCGAACCTGCTCGATTTGCTGGGGCAGTGTTGCCTGTAACAATTCGATCGGACGGGTCGGGTCTGCGGAGATCGTCAATGGAACCTCACCGTTGCTTCGGAAGCTTCCTCTAATTTTATCCCCCGTTCGTTCGATTGCGCACAGCGCAACGGACGATTAAGATTCGAGCACTCCCATGTCTGACGCCGTCGCGACCGAACCCATGACTACGCCCATCGATTCCACATCCGTTCCCCAACCTTCCGTCGAAGTATTTGCCGTTTACGGGGTCGAGCCGGAAATTCAGGCCTACGCCATGGCCAAGTATTCGCGCTCTTCCCTCTCGATGAAGGAGTCGCTGAGAGAGATCACGCTACAGAAGGCGGAAAAGTTTCTCAATACTTTTTACTTCCAGTACGGGCACCGCTCGATCGCTGACCTCGCGCACATTGCGCTCGCTATCGAGAAGCTTTCGATTCTTGCAGCGATCGTGGTTGCCGACGAGCAGCGATGGGACGGTCAGGAACGCTCGACCCGCTATCAGGATTTCCGCAAAAGCGGCTACTATACGCCCGCATTCGCGGAGGCCGCATCGCAGACCTTATATCGCGAGACGATTGCGTCATTGTTCTCGTCTTACGAAGAGATTTCGCAGCGGACGTTCGAGTATCTTGCCGGAATCACGCCTCGTCCCGCTGAAATGAAGCAGGATGCCTACGAACGCACGCTGCGCGCCCGCGCGTTCGATATCTCGCGCTATCTCTTGCCGCTATCGACCAATACCTCGCTGGGCGAGATCGTCAATGCCCGCACGCTGGAGACGCAAGTCGCGCACTTGCTCTCGCAACCGCATAAAGAGGTCCGCGATCTGGGAGCACTGCTGAAAAAAGCTGCCATCGGCCCGGCGTATAACGCGAATGAGGAATCGCTGCGCGCGTTGGTGGCCGAGATCCGCGCCGTGGCTCCCGAACTCGCGGATCGTGCCGAAAGTGAGTTGCTGCGCGAAGTGCGAGTTGCGCCTACCCTGGTGAAGTATGCCGATCCGAATCTCTACGAAATCGAGACCCGCCGCGAACTGCAGCAGGCCGCCGCTGAACTGATGCGAGGCGCAGCCATTGAGCCTGCTCCGCTGGTGGATTTGGTGGATGATGATCCGCTCGAGATTGAGCTGGCGACCACGTTGCTCTACGGCCACTGTCATTATTCTTACCGGCAGATTCGTAAAGCGACAGAGTCGGCCGGCGAAACGCAACGCCGCGAGATTATCGATCTTGGACTTCGCCATCGAGGCAAACACGATGAACTGCCGCGGCCCTTTTCCGCGGGACAGCAGTTCCGCTTCGACATTCTCATGGATATCGGCGGCTTCCGCGACATGCACCGTCACCGTCGTTGCGTTCAGATCATGCAGGACTTCTCGACCAAGCACGGCTTCGATGCGCCGCCGGAAGTAGAAGCCGCCGGAGTGCGGTCTGGTTACGAGTCGGCGATGAATCGCGCTGCGACTGCCGTGGAGAAGCTCTCCGCGTCGGGTAGAGACGAAGCGACAGAGAGCGCGCAGTATGCCATTCCGCTTGCGTTCCGCAAGCGCACGCTGTTCAAGATGGACTTCGCCGAAGCTCTCTATATCTCCGAGTTACGAACTACCCCGGCGGGGCACACATCCTACCGCAACGTGGCTTATGCGATGTATGAGGCGGTGGCGGGCAAGTATCCTGCGTTAGCCAAATACTTCCGGGTGGTCGATGTGCGAGAGCCGGTAGACTTGCTGAAACGGTAGCGCTCAAGCATGGAGGAACTGGGTGAGTAGGGTTAAGAATCCTGAAGAGAAAAAACAGTTGAGCCTTAAACGCGATCGACGCAATCGGTATGGCGAGAATAGTAAGTCGAGCCGTAAGAGTATTCGACGCGGAAAGCAACTCCGGCACATGGACGAACGCAGAACCGTAGGCGTGGTACTTGGTCAGCTAAAAGGGCAGATTGATGAAGACGAGGCGACAGAAGTTGAATTGCAGGCCAAGACAAGGATTGCGGCAAGTCGACAGCGCGGTTTCAAGAAGAAGCCGGATACTCCTTTAGGAATTGTGCTGGCTTCGAAGAACGTTCTAAAGAAATCAAAATAATCGACCAATCAGAAACTGGAGCGAAATTGACGCCATGAATCCGCGCCTCTAGAATCAAGCCACACATGCCTCTTTACGAATACAAGTGCAAGAAGTGCGGACACCGCCTCGAAAAACTTCAGATGTTCTCCGATAAGCCTCTCAGGAAGTGCCCCGAATGCGGCGGCCCTCTGGAGAAACTGATCTCGGCCTCATCCGTGCAATTCAAGGGTTCAGGCTGGTACGTGACCGATTACGCCAAGAAGGGATTGAGTTCGACTGCATCTTCCGGTTCCTCTTCTTCCGAGGCTTCGTCTTCGTCCGACGGTGACAGTGCCAAGAAGGAATCGACAGAATCCAAGGATTCCAAGGAATCCAAAGACTCGAAGGAAACGAAGGAAAGCAAGAAAGACGACAGGCCCAAGTCGGAAAGCTCGCGCAAGAAGCACAAAAAAGATTAGCTTCGCTCCGGCATACCGACGACGACGGTTCGCCGCCGCGGCAGTTCCAGGTCAGAAACTTCTCCCGCAGACTGCAGTCCGAGTCCCAACCGCTCGCACTCCTGCCACGCCGCTTCGTTGAGGAAGTACACGACATCTCCGCCAAATCGATCCTTGAAGCGCCGGCGCTCATCGAGGTCGAACGGGCTCACGGAATACACCTTGATCTCCGGAAGTTCCCGTAGAGCCGCGCCCAGATCGCGCTGGAATCGGAGCGCTCCCTGCCGCACCTGCGCCATGGTGAAAGCAACCACGCGATAAGACATAAGTGTGAGAAACCTTGAAACTCTGAAACCTTGAAACCTTTACTTCACAATTCCAGCCGCTGCCATCATTCTCCCCGTTATCCCCTTTTCAGCGCGGAAGCTGAAGAGTAATTCCGGACGGCATGCGGTACATGGGGCAACCGCGTCAATGTTCTTTACCGGGACGCCCGCATCCAGCAACTGCCTCCGGTTGGCTTCAACCAGATCGAGAAAGAGTTTCACCGGTAATTCGCTGTGTCCGGGTGCGCGCGCAGTCAGAAACAGCAGAGGATATTTTTCCCGCACCGGATCGGACTCTTTGACCTCTCGGAACAAACTGTCGGCATAGCCAAACTGCATCTCGAAGTTTCTCCGCACTTCTTCCCCAACTTCGTAGCAACAGCCCTGGATGCCCGGCCCGATCGCGGCCACGACGTCACGCGGATCGCTGCCGAACTCTTTCCGCATTTCACCAACACCTTTTTCGGCAATCCGCTTGACCGTGCCACGCCAGCCAGCGTGAAAGACTCCGACAGCGCGCCGCTTTCGATCGGCAAGAATAATGGGAAGGCAGTCGGCGGTCTGGACCGCGATCACTAATCCAAGCGTATCGGTGACGAGTCCGTCACCGGTCGGGATTTGATCAGGTACCTTGTCGACGCGATGGATGAGATCGGAATGAACCTGCCGCAGAGAGACCAGCTGCGACGGGGCGCGCCCATTGACGACGCCGAGTTCCTTAAGAAAGAGCTGGCGGTTACGTTCGACGGCCGCCCGGGAGTCCTGCTTGATAAAGCCGAGATTCAGCGCATTTCCGCCATAGACACGTGATGTTCCGCCGAGCCGTGTCGAGAACGCATGCACCAGCCATGGAACCTTCTCCGAGCTTGTCGGAACGCAGAAGTTGTACTTTGTTCTTTGCGATGGATTTGGGTCGCCACTAGTCGATGATACCCTGCGCCGGTCAGGCCGCCGGTGAATCACTTCTTCGTCACAATTTCCGCGTCGATCTGAATCTTGACAATATCGCCGACAACCGCTTCTCCAGTGCCGAGCGCCTTGTTGTAGAGCAGATTGAAATCCTTGCGGTTGATCGACGTGGTTGCCGAAATTCCACGCCGCCAATTGCCGTAGGGATCAGCCAAGGGTGGGGTTGGCCCATCGACGTCGAGCGTGACTTCCCGCGTGGTCCCGTGCATGGTGAGATCGCCTACCACCTGCAGCTTTCCACCGGCGTTCACGATCTTCTTCGACTTGAATTCGATCGTCGGATACTTTTCCACTTCAAAGAAATGGTCGCTCTTAAGATCTTTGTCACGCGCCTCAACCCGCGTATCGACGGAGTTGACGTCAATGCTTGCCGAAACCTGCGATTGCGTGATGTCCTTGTCGTTCAGAACGACGCTGCCGCTGACTTTCGTAAAGCTGCCGGTGACATTCGAAATGCCAAAGTGACGCACAGTGAACTGCGCGGTCGAATGGTTCGAGTCAATGTTCCAAGTGGCAGCCTGCTGCGCGAACGCCGAAAGCGTGGCGAGAAAAAGAGCGATGAAGCCCAGGCTGATGCGATGCGAGGTTTTCAACATAACGAATCCAATATCCTTTTTTGTCAGTGATTGCCAGAGGTACAAGGTCAGATGTGCCGTGATTCGTGAAGGATGCAAAAAGCGCAGGATGCGTATAGGACGATCGGCAGCCAGACGCGTCTGTCTGCCTAAGTCGTAACGTTAGATTCCGATCTAGCTTTCTACGTCAAAATAGATCTTGGTCGTAGCTCGGTACTGCACCACCTTGGCGCCGTCCAGTTCCATATCCAGCGAATCGACGTGCGCCCACTTAATGCCCGCGTACGGTTTTCGACGCTTCTTTCACGGCACGCTCTGCTGCTTTGGCGAAGCTGTCCTTCGAAGTACCAATCACTTCGATAATTTTCTGAGTCATTCCTGTCTCCTTGAACCACGCGAAGATACCACTCGAAATTGTATCGTGATTCCGAAAAGAAAAGAGGCCGCGCAGAAAGTGCGTGGCCCCGAGTGGTTCGAAGTAGACGCTGTTTATTCTTTGCCGCTCGCCATGCCGCCTGTCTGTTCCGCCACCGGCTGCTGTTCTACCGGATTGACCTTCACCGTCTCCAGAATCTTCTCCAGCTTGGCGAAGACGTCGTCGCGGTCTACGGGCTTGATGCCGTTTTCGGTCGCGAATCCTTCCGTGCCCATGCCCAGACTGTATTCGTAGCAAGCCCCGTTTACGTAGTGATGGTAGTACTGCGTTTCATTCTGCTTGATGGCGTTGGCGGAGAAATCCGAAGTCTTCTCCATTTCAGCCGATCCGACTTTCACTTTCTCGGCGTCGACTGGCTCGCCGTCGGGATTGCTGGTGTCGACGAATGCGAAGTGCGAACATTCTTGCTCCGACAGGGTTCGATTCACACTTACATTGAAAAACGCAGCCGTGAAATCGGTGCCGGGATAGGAACTATTTGGCACCTCGACAGTGGCAACGGTAACTCCACCCGGCTGTACGAAGTTCATGGGCACGTCAACTCCTGCGAACTGGGGCTGCGCTTTGTCGCCCGAGCTGAGCGAAAACTTTCGCGGATAGAGGAAAGAAACGCCCGAGTTCGCGTCCGTGTATTGCACGTTCGCCGGACGCTTCTTGGTCGTCTTCTTCTTTGCGGGTGCGGCTGGCGCGGTTGAGGCAGGCGTGGCTGCCTGAGTCGCGGTTGACGTGGGCGAGGCCGGAGCCTGGGACGCGCTGGATACGCCGACCAGAGCCGGTTTCGGGGATCCCTTCGAGCATGCGCTGATGACGAGCAGTACGCCGAGTAGTCCAAAGCTCGCAATCATGGCGAACTTTTGCTGCCGCGACCAGGACGTAAGGCTGGTCCCTGAAATTGTATTGTTGTTCGTTGTCTGTTTAGCGGATTTCTGATTCGTCGATTTCTCGTCACCGGATTTCCAAGTCGTGGTCATTTTGTCACCTCCTCTGCGGCTGGCGCAGTTGCTATAACAAAAGCAGGCGGCGTGCCGATTCGCGGCGCATTGATTTTGCTGGAGTTGCGGGTACATGGCCGGTCCGGCGGCGTGCGGCGCTGGACACGGCGTGTGGCCGACAACACGCTGCAAACGGGAGCGCCTTTCCCGTCTAGAATGCACCTGTGAGCCAGAGTTCACCCGACGCTGTCCCTGATCAGAGCAGTTATCGCGGACGCCTCGCGCCCTCCCCAACCGGCCTGTTGCACCTGGGCCACGCGCGGACTTTCTGGATTGCGGCGCAGCGCGCAATCGAAAATCACGGAACTTTGATTTTGCGGAATGAGGATCTCGATCCGCAGCGGTCGCGGGCGGAGTTTGCGCAGGCAATGATTGACGATCTGCGCTGGCTGGGTATTCGCTGGAGCGAGGGTCCGGATTGTGGCGGCGATTACGGCCCTTACACGCAGAGCGAGCGGCGGTCGCATTACCTCGAGGCTTGGCGGCGGCTCCGCGACCAGGGGTTCATTTATCCCTGTACCTGTTCGCGCAAGGATCTGGCGCAATCCGCCAGCGCTCCCAACGACACCGACGATGAGCCGATTTATCCGGGAGGATGCCGCGAGCGAAGCGACGCAGCTTCCTTCGCCGAGCCGGCAGGCGTGAACTGGCGGTTCCGCGTTCCGGACGGCGAGACGATTGAGTTCACCGATCTGAATCTGGGTCGGCAAGCATACGTTGCGGGCCGCGACTTCGGCGATTTCCTGGTGTGGCGTCGCGACGACGTTCCGTCCTATCAACTCGCAGTCGTGGTCGATGACGCGGCGATGCGGATTACAGAAGTCGTCCGGGGCTCGGACTTGCTCAAGTCGACTGCGCGACAGCTTTTATTGATACGAGCGCTGAGCGTAGCCGTCCCAGATCACTTTCACTGTGAACTGGTACGCGATGAATCTGGACTCCGGCTGGCGAAACGACATGACGCGTTGAGCCTGCGGCATTTACGAGAGACCGGACTAACGCCAGCAGAAGTTCTGGAGATGGCCAGTCGGTCACAATGAAGTGGTACTTTCGTTTGCCCTGCGAGTTACAACGGTCAGCAACAGATCGCAGGAAGCCGGGTTAGCATTGATAGAACGGTTTCCGCACAGCTTGTTCTGCACAGCTTGGTGTACACAGCTTAGGAGTGACCTATGCAGCGAATGTTCTTGAAAGTGCTGGCAATCGCGCTGTTGATGACCGCGGCTTCGTACGGGCAGTCGCTGGGCGATGTTGCGCGCGAGAACCGGGATAAGAAGGCAGCCGAAGATAACTCGACTTCGACGCCGCCAAAAGTCATCACTAACAAAGACCTCCAGAAAGATGCCGACGTGGATCCGGATGCGGCGGACGACTCCAAGCCCGACGCGGACGCTCCGGTGCCCGCCACCACTCCGCGATCTGCTCAGCGTGCCGCGCATCGGTCGGCCCAACAACGCCTGGCGGAACAAAGGGCGATGGATCAATGGAAGAGACAGATTCTCGCGCAAAAGAATCGGATGGCCGCCCTTCAAGTGCGTATCGACCAACTGAATGAAGCGATGCGTGCCTCCGGCGGAAGCGTGCAGTACGAACCTCCCTACAACACATCGCAAGTGCGGCAACTGCGGCGCATCTCGCAACTCCAGGATCAACTTGACGATCAGAAGATCAAGCTTGCCGAGATGCAGGAAGCGGCGCGCCGTGCTGGCATGCATACTGCGGTTTACGATCCGTAGCTTTTGAGGGAGATGTTTCATGGGGCGAATTTCCAAAGCAGCTCTACCGCTCGCGTTGCTGATCGCTGTAGCCGGTTATGGCCAGTCGCTCGCTGACGCCGCGCGTCAGAACCGCCTGAAAAAAGATAAGACCACGACTACCACGAAGAAGGTCATTACCACCGACGATCTTTCCTCCGACGCGCCAGCCGATCCGCCTCAACCTGAGCCTTACAAGAAGATGGGTTATTCCAGCTTCACTCCCGACATGTGGAAGCGCGCCATTGAAGGCAAGAAGAAATGGATCGCGTTTCTCGAGTCAGAGAAAGCCAAGTTCGACTCCCAGCCGACCGTGGACCTGAAACAGGTTACCGATGATCCGAAAATCAGGAAGCAATGGGAAGAACAGGCGATGCAGAGGCAATATGCGGCGCAGATTCCTGAGCAGAAAAAACAACTCTTAGAAATGTGCGAGGAAGCGCGGAAAGCGGGTTTGCCTCCCGAACTGTGGGCCGTGCAGTAACGCGGGAACAATTTAGCCGGAGATTGGCATGTACCGAACCTTATCGAGATTTCTGTTCATCGTGCTGCTGATTAGCGGAGCCAGTTATGGCCAGTCGCTCGCCGACGCCGCGCGGCAGAATAAAACTAAAAAAGATCAGAGCACGACGACAACCAAGAAGGTCTACACCACGGATGACCTGTCTCCCAGCCCAGATGCGGCGCCTGAGGCCGACACGTCCGAGAAAACACCGGACGCATGGAAACGCCAAATCCTCGCGCAAAAGGGATGGGTCGCGTACCTTCAGGGGCAGGCCGATCGTTTGGCGGCGGCAACGCCGAAAGGTTTTACAGATCCACAGGCGGTGAAGGCCCAGGAGCAACTGGTGCAGGAGAAAGAGAAACTCCAGCAAATGCAGGCAGCCGCAAAACAGGCGGGCATGCCCAGTTCGGTATACAATCCCAGCCGCCCGGTACGCTTCATGAATTCCTCAGCGGGCGCGCGTCGCTACATGAACTCGCTCAATGCTGGTCATTGAATCGCGCCGATCTATGGAAACATCCTAATAGTATGGGCTCCAGCGGAGTCTTCCTTACCGCCGAATGGCGGCATCTGGTCATGCTCAATTACGAAGTAGACCCCACGCTGCTACTTCCTTTCGTGCCCGCGGGAACTGAACTCGATCGCTGGAATGGGAAAGTCTTTGTCAGTCTCGTCGGATTTCGTTTTCTAAAGACGCGGCTGCGCGGGTTTGTGCCGATCCCTTTCCATTCAGACTTTGATGAAGTGAACCTGCGGTTCTACGTACGACGGAAAGTGGTCGGAGAAGTCCGTCGCGGCGTAGTGTTTGTGCGGGAGATCGTCCCGCGTTGGGCGATTGCCTACGTGGCTCGCACGTTCTACAACGAAAACTACACCGCGCTTCCGATGGAGCACGAGATTCGACGGGTCGGCGGCCGCAGTCTAAGAGTAGAGTACCGATGGAGAAGCGCGAAGACCTGGAGCGGGATCAGCGTTCAAACCGATGGCGACTCCGCGGTGCCTGGCGAGAGCTCGGTGGAACAGTTCATCACCGAGCACTATTGGGGATATGCGGCTCAGAATGACGGAGGATGTGTGGAGTATCGCGTGACGCATCCGTCGTGGAAGGTGCGGCAAGTTCAGCAATCGGCATTTGACGGTGAAGCGGAGGAGACTTACGGCAAGGATTTCGCGGCTGTGCTTGCGGGCAAGCCACACTTGGCATTTCTGGCGGAAGGTTCAGCGGTGAGTGTCATGCGGGGGCGACGATTGTGAGCGGTTTATCTGGTGTCGACTCACGGCCAACAGGTCGAGCTGTGGTCCTCTACGACGGAGACTGCGGCTTCTGTTCGCGTTGGGTGCGCTATTGGGCTCCGATGCTCACGGAGCACGGATTCGACGTGGCCTCGCTGGATGAGTCGTGGGTCGCAGACAAGATTCACATGCCGCTGGAAGAATTGCTCACCGATATACGCCTGCTGACCTCCGATGGGCAGCTCGTTTCCGGCGCTGATGTCTATTTGTATGTGACGCGGCGAATCTGGTGGGCGTGGCCGTTTTACGCCGTGTTCAGCCTGCCGGGATTCAACTGGCTGATTCACATCGGCTACCGGTGGTTTGCGCGGAACCGCCACCACATCTCGCACGCGTGCAAACTGCAGCCGCGCGGATAGCCGGGATTCGCTCGGCGGACGGGGCATAGCCCCGTCCCGACACAAGCGAAAAGCAATTAGAACAGCGACGTCGGCCTTCTCTTCCAGCTCTTGCCCTTCTCTTTTGAGACGTTTTCTATGTCGTTCACATAGGCGCCGGTCTGGGTCAGTACGTGGTGCAGATCGTTGCCGACGCTGATGAAGGTGAAGCCCTTCTCCAGGAACTCGCCGACGCGAGATGTCCCGAACAGGAAAACGCCGAAAATGACATTGTTCTTCCGCGCCTGCTCAACCAGCTTCTGCGTGGCGGCGTTGAGTTCCGGTGACGTGTACATGTGCGGAAATTCGTATTTGTTGTAAAGCCCCATCGACATGCAGAGATCGTTTTGTCCAAGAAAGAGGATGTCAACACCGGGGACGGCGGCGATCTCGACGATATTTTCGATGCACGATGCCGTCTCGACCTGGAGAGCAACGATGCCTTCGTTGTTCCAGTTGCCTGCGTATCCGAGCAGACCGCCTTTGTTCATGCTGCGCTGCGGGAAAGTACACCGAGCGTGTACCCACCGTCGGATACTTGGTGCAACTGATCGCCTGACGCGCTTCCTCGGCGGTATTGATGTATGGAACCAGAACGCCGTCCGCGCCAAGGTCGAGCGCTTGCTGAATGCCGGGGCGGTCGTCGTATCCGCCAACGCGAACCAGAGATTTTGCGCCTCCGTTCGAGATGCCGCTCAACATGGCGGAAAGCTTTTCATAATTCATGGGGCCGTGCTGGGTATCGACCAACAGCCAGTCGTAACCGCTGTGCGCCAGCTGCTCGGCAACGGTCGGGCTGTGAGAGTTGACGAACAGGCCCATTTTCGGGTTTCCCGCGCGCAACTGCTTCTTGAACTCGGAGCCACTGAGAGCGGCATCTGCCATAGAAAAATCCTCCATGATCTTTTTGATCGTGTTGAAAATGGTGTTCAGTGTAACGAACGAACCGCGCGTCAGACCAGTGCGGAGCTTGTTTTTTTCTGATGAATGACTGACGGGCACGGATCAAATTGCCGCGAAAAGGTGCTAGGCCGGTCGTGCTCGAGGCACGAAACCCCCATTTTATGCCGACTTTCAGGGGGTACCTTTCTCGGAAACCGCATAAAATCTGCACAAACTGCTACTTTTCCACAGCGGAGTGCGTTAGTATTCGGTCGAAACAAGCCAAACTTGTAGGTTCCTGAAGGAGGAATTCATGGCTTCTGGTATGACCAAGACGCAACTCACTCGCCACCTGGCGGAAAAGCTAGAACTCAACAACAAGACCGCCGCCGCTTTTCTGGAGCACCTGGCAGACACGGCGATTAAAGAGACGAAGAAGAACGGTGTATTCGTGGTGCCCGGCCTCGGCCGCCTGGTGAAAGCGCACCGCAAGGCTCGCATGGGCCGCAATCCGCAGACCGGCGAACCGATTCAGATCAAGGCGAAGACGGTAGTAAAGTTCCGCGTGGCCAAGGCCGCGAAGGACGCGATCGCGCCGAAGAAGTAGTTTGGTGTATCTGTGGCGCGGACACTGCTGTCCGCGAAAAGTTAGCAGCGAGAAAAGGCCGGCTTACGAGTCGGCCTTTTTACTTGGGCTCGTCGTTGAATAAAGAAGGCGGATCGTTAAACAACTCTTCCAGAAAGCTCTCTCGTTGATTCACAAACTGCCGCACAATCTGTAGAGGAGCCGTTTCTTCGTACTCAATCTCATGAAGCGGGCCATCGTCGAAAGAGACGATCTGAGCCTTCGGATATCCGAGTAGCACCGGAGAGTGCGTCGAGATGATGAACTGGGCATCCTTGTATTTCTTCAAAACTCCGTGAAGCAGAACCAAGAAGGCAAGTTGGCGCTGCGGCGATAGGGCGGCTTCGGGCTCATCCAGCAGGAACAACCCATTCCGCTGGAATTTGAGTTCGAGCAGCGTGAAGAATGTTTCGCCATGTGAGCGGGTGTGTAGGCTGCGGCCGCCATAAAACGTGCTGATCGGCGGCGATTTTGGTGCATCCTCTTCGTCGAGCGTGTCCATGTACGAAACAGTGTTAAAGAAACTCTCCGCACGCAGAAAATAACCGGCACCGGTCCGCTTGTCGAAAGATAAACGCAGCCCACGCACGAGTGGATCGACCGAATGATTGCTTTCGGTAGTGTCGTTCGTGAAGCTCCGCGTTCCGCCTTCGCGTCCAAAGCCATAGTGCACTGCGATGGCTTCCAGCAATGTCGATTTTCCTGTGCCGTTCTCGCCCGCGAAGAAACAGATTCGCGAGCGCAGCACAAGCTCATCAAAGGTGTTGATGGCGGGGACCGAGAACGGATAGCTCTGCCAATCCTCGACCCGGTCCCGCATAAGTTTGATTTTCTTCAGCAGAGGAGTCTCCGAACCGTCCGCACAAGCGTCCGCTCAGAACTATATCTTTAACTCTATCAACTCCGCTCGCACTTCTCCTGCCTCAACCACCAACTTCCCGATGCTCACCGGCAGGTTGAACCGTCGCGGTCCGGCGCTCCCCGGATTGAAAAAGAGCACGCCATTTTTCTCTTCGATTTTCGGCTGGTGACTGTGGCCGTAAATCACGACGCGGAATCCCGCGGCGGCCGGCTTCAGGTCGAGTTGGGCGAGATCGTGCAGCATGTAGATCGAAATGCCGCCCGCTTCGATCACTTCCGTCGTCGGCAAACGGCGCGCCCACGGAGCCGTGTCGACGTTTCCGCGAACAGCGGTTACGGGCGCGACTTTTTCAAGCGCGTCGAGAATGGCCGAGTCGCCGATGTCTCCGGCGTGAAGGATGCGATCCGATCCGCGCAGCGCCTCAACCGCTTCAGGCCGCAGCAGGCCGTGAGTGTCCGAGATCACACCGAGGATCGCGAGTTTCACAATCACTTTCAATCTTCAACCTTCCAATTCATCACAAACTGGTTGTTGATCGCTCACAGACTTCCGAAATACTTCTAACGCTATACTCCGAATGATGCCTGAAGTCGCAAATCTTGGGGAAGTCCTCCGGCGCTACTGGGGATATCACGAGTTTCGTCCCAAGCAGGAGAATGTCATCCAGAGCCTGCTGGCCGGGCACGACACCTGCGTGGTCATGCCGACGGGCGGCGGCAAGTCGCTGTGCTACCAGCTCCCCGCAGTGATTTCGGAAAAGACGGCAGTGGTGGTTTCTCCGCTCATCGCGCTCATGCAGGACCAGGCAGCTCAACTTGCGCAGATGGGCATTCCAGCAGCTGCGATCAACAGCATGCAGACTCCCGCCGAACGGCGCGTCGTGATGGAGAAGGCGGCGCGCGGCGAGTTGCGGCTGCTTTATCTCTCGCCCGAGCGACTGGCGGTAGGCAGCACTTTCGATTGGCTGAGTCGCGTGCCAGTTGGTTTTTTTGCGGTGGACGAAGCGCACTGCATCTCCGAATGGGGGCACGAATTTCGTCCTGACTACCGGCAACTGAGCCGGTTACGCACCAGTTTCCCGAAATTTCCGATCGCGGCCTTCACGGCGAGCGCTACGCGGCAAGTGCGGCACGACATCCTCAAACAGTTGCAGATGCGTGATCCCGATCTCTACATCGCCAGCTTTCACCGCAAGAATCTGCGATACGTTGTGCATGAATGCGAGGCGCGCACACAACTTGAGTTGCTGGCGCGCGCGTTGCGCCAGTACGACGGCGAGAGCGTCATCGTGTATTCACCCACGATCAAGCGTGTAGAAGAAACGGTTGAATACCTCGAGGAGAGCGGGATTGCCGCCGTTCCCTATCACGCCAAAATGGAATCGGCGATGCGGCAGCAAAACCAGGAACGCTGGATGTCCGACGATGTGCGGGTGCTGGTGGGAACCATCGCGTTCGGGCTCGGCATCAACAAGCCTGCGGTGCGGGCCGTCGTGCACTTGTCGCTGCCGAAATCGATCGAGCAGTATTACCAGGAAGCTGGCCGCGCGGGGAGGGATGGACGCCCGGCCGATTGTGTCTTGTTGTGGCAGAAGCGCGACCACATCCTGCTCGATTACTTCATCGGTCAAATTTCGGATGATGCGGAGCGGGAGCGATCGGTGGAGCGGAAACGAGTGATCAGCCGCTTCGCGGATTCATCGCGGTGCCGCCAACGGCAGATCTGCCAGCACTTCGGGGAAACTCCGAAATGGGAGAGTTGCGGTAACTGCGACAATTGCGGCGGAAAAATCGAGTGGCTGAGCGAGGAGATTGCGATCGCCGCGACGGCCGGCGCGTCGGGTCGACGGCCGAGCCCATCAACGTACCGTTCGCTGCCGTCGTCAGGCAAGCGTCGCGCCTCGGAGTTGACGCCAACGGAAGCGAATCCTGCTTTGGCCGATTATCTGCGTGAGTGGCGAAGGAGTCTGGCCCGCGAGAACAAAATCGCTGCTTTCATGATTCTGCACGACAGCACGCTGGAAGAGTTGTGCCGGCGGCGTCCGGCCAATATTGCGCAGTTGAAGCAGGTGCCGGGGATTGGCGAAAAAAAGGCCGATGTGTACGGCGCCGAGATCCTGCAGGCGCTGCGAAACTTTGACAATGGATCAAGAGCCGAGCCGAAGGCAGCAAGCAACCCGGCTCCCGCAGAACAAACACTTCAGCTATTACGGGAGGGTCACAACTTCGACGAGATAGCGCGAATCCGGGCGCGGCAGATTTCGACCGTCGTCTGCACGGTAGCGAGCCTGGTCGAGACCGGGCAGGTGAAATTGAATCCGAAGTGGATTTCTCCCGACGCGCAGCCGCTGATTGAAGAGGCATGCATGGCGCGCGGAGTTGAGCGCCTCGGCGATATCAAGGATGCGCTACCGCCTTACGTAAGTTTTGAAGACATACGCCTGGTTGTGGCACATCTGCGGGCGGAGAATCGGATTCCAGCGAAGACGGCGTAAGCTTCTACAGAAAAACAGAAATTTGAAGTTTCGTATCAGGGCATCGCTTCAGCGATGCCGCCTTTTCTTCATATCAGATTCCCCTTCAGGGGCGGCCGAAAGCCGGACTCAGAGACGCCTGAAGGCGTGCCACGATACGAATCTAGTCTTGTCGCTACACGCCCTTAGCGGCTGGATCCCAGATCAGTTTGTGAATTTGCAGGCTGAGCCGCGCCGGAACGTTGTCGGCGAGTATCCACTGCGCGAGTTCCTGGGGATCGAGCAGGCAGTGCGAAGTATCGCGGGAGCCCGTCGCGGCTTTCTCGAAGGCGGGCGAGAATAAGATGGCGTGTACGCGCGCGGCCAGCGCGTGTTCCAGGACAAAGTCGCGGGCGAATTCGTAATCCGCGCGATCGGTCAAGACAAACTTCAACTCGTCGTGTGGCTTCAGCGCTTTCAGGTTCTCGAACGCGAAGGTATTTGGCTCTCCTGAGTGCGGGCACTTCACATCGACAATCTTAATCACTTGCTTCGGAACCCGCGCCAGTGGCCGTTCACCGCTGGTTTCGAGCAGCACGTGATAATCGGCATCCAGCAGTTGCTCCATCAGCGGGATCACGTCGCGCTCCTGCAGCATCGGCTCGCCGCCCGTGATCTCGACCAGTCCGCCGTCCGGACTCAGGCGGGCAACCTCAGACAACACCTCGCCGATCGACATCTTGCGGCCGCCGTAGAAGCTGAACTCGCTGTCGCACCAGGAGCAGCGCAGGTTGCATCCGGTCAGGCGTACGAAGACGCATGGCAGGCCAGCATAGGTTGATTCGCCCTGGAGCGATTTGTAGATTTCGGTGATCTGCATGGGAGAGCCGTCAGCTATCAGCTTTCAGTAAAACCCGGCGCGCTACTCCGCGTACTTCGCCGTGGTCGTGTCAGTCTCAAACACGGTGGCGTCTTTTACTCTTACGCGCCCGCTGGTTACGGCGGCGAGATGCTTGTTGGTTTCGTCATAAAAATATTTAGCTAAATTCTCGGCCGACGGGTTCAGGACGGTGAAGGGTTCGATGTCGTTGATCATCTGGTGATCGAGGCGGTCGATGGCATGCTTCATCACTTCTTTAAGATCCTTGAAGTCGAGCAACAGCCCGGCCTTATCGAGCTCGGTGCCGGCGAGAGTCACACGGATTTTGTAATTGTGGCCGTGCGGGTTCTCGCACTTGCCTTTGTAGTTGCGCAGGTAGTGCCCTGCTGCGAATGTGTCTTCGACAGTTACTTCGTACATGAAATCTGGTTAGCCTCGACTGCGAATCTGATTTTTATTGTACCTTTTGAGAGCTACAGAAACACGGCACGAATATGACGGCAGGTGAAATCACAATCCGAGAGGCGGCAGCCAGTGAGTCGGCGATCATTCTTCATCACCGGCGGTCGATGTTTCGCGACATGGCCGAAGGCACGGTTGAGGAACTTGATCGCATGGTGGAAGTTGCCAGACCATGGCTGGCGCGGGCCCTTGCCGACGGTTCGTACCGTCACTGGCTGGCGCTCGACGCCTCCGGTCGCGTCGCCGGGGGCGGCGGGGTCCTGCTCTGTCCGTGGCCAGCAAATCCGCACGATCCCTGCACGCAGCGAGCCGTCATTCTGAACGTCTATACCGAAGCTGAGTTCCGCAAGCAAGGGATCGCCCGGCAGGTCATGCTGACAATCATGGAGTGGCTCAAACGGCAGGGCTTCCGCGGCGTAAACTTGCACGCCAGCCCTGAAGGTCGCCATTTGTATGAAAAGCTGGGATTTGAGGCTACCAACGAGATGCGCCTGAAGTTCTGAACTGAAGGCGTGAATCGGGCCCGGATAGCGGAAGGCGTCCGCCATACACCGACAAACTGTCAAGCAAACCAAGGGCCAACTCCTGATAATCTGCTAACGTTCCGGCTGCTACCTCGTCTATTTCTGTGCAAGGCCAAGGATTGACACTTGTAGGGGACAGAGAGAGACAATGCCGGCCGATTCATGCGCAGTAGCAATTCCGGTTGGCGAGAATTACCGTCCTGGTTATGGACAAAGTTATGGACCAAGACGGACGGAACAAAGTAGCGGTAACCGGAACCCCACGTCGTATGGGAATCTGAGGGGCTCTTTGGCGGCACAGGGCAACCGCATTGACGATACCGGTCTGATCCGGGAGGCGCAGCAGGGCAACCGTGCCGCCTTCGAGGTGTTGGTGCGTCACTACGATCAGTCGGTGCTGCGGCTGGCGTTGCACCTGACCGGATCTGAGTCCGACGCTCAGGACGTCTATCAGGAAGCCTTTCTCAAGGCCTACAAGAACCTCGGCAGTTTCCGGTTTGAGTGTTCCTTCTACACCTGGATTTACCGGATCGTTACCAACCTCTGCCTCGATCATCTGCGAAAACGGAACGTGCGTAAGGAAGAAGCTCCCGTAGCGATCGATGCCTCGGGCGAAGAGTACAGCCGGCTCGAACAGTTTGCCGACATACGGTCGGGAGCGAATCCGGAGCGCGACTTAATGCGCCGGGAGTTGGGCAGGAAGATCGGAAAGGCGTTGACCACGCTGACGCCTCGCGAGCGAATGGTGTTTGAGCTGAAGCACTACCACGGCCTGAAGCTGCGGACCGTGGGCGAGATGCTGAATACGACGGAAGAAACAGCAAAGAATACGTTATTTCGCGCGACGCAGAAACTGCGGGCCGCGCTGGCGGAGATGCGATGAGTTCAAATTTGCTAGTGAATCGTTTTTGGGTAGGGCACGGCTTTAGCCGTGCCGCTCGGCACGTGGCAGGATGCGGGCTTTAGCCCCTGAGGGACTAGTTCCCGCGAAGGAATACGAACATGAAATGTGATTGGGTACGACAAAATATTCTCTTCTACGTTTACAACGAACTGGAAGACGATGCCCGGTACGAGGTCGAGCAGCACCTCGGACGTTGTCCGGCGTGCGCCACTGAGCTGAAAATAACTCGCAAGTTCCATGCGGAGCTTTCGGAGTTGCCGGTGGCCGAGCCGACTCCGAACCTGCTGGCATCCTCGCGCATGCGGTTGCAGGAAGCGCTCGAAACGACGCGGCCGGGAGGCTTTTGGCAGCGGCTGATTCTTGAGCCCGCACTTTGGTTGCGGCAGATTCGCATGGCGCCAGCGCTGGCCGCGGCAATCTTCATCGTGGGATTTGGCGGAGGCATTGGCGCTACGTACAACTTTCTCGCCTCGGGGCGCAGCGATACGGGCACGTTGACGAGTTCGGTGGGATCCACCGGCAGCATTCCGACGGCGGGTCAACCTCTGGAATCATCTGCGATCACGGGCATCCGGTCCGTTACGCAAGAGCCGGGATCGAATCAGGTGAGCATCAAGTACGACACAGTTTCTACCCAGGAAGCGCAAGGCTCATTGAACGACCAACGCATCCAGCAATTGCTTCTGTTCGCGGCGCGCAACAATTACAACTCGGGAGTCCGAATGGATTCGGTGGATCTGCTGACGCAGGCGCCCGACGACTCGCGCGTGCGCGAGGCATTGCTCTACGCGTTGCAGAACGACACCAACCCTGGCGTGCGTCTGAAGGCGATCGATGGCCTGAGTGGCTTCGTGCGGCAGGATCCGCAGGTGAGGGACGGAGTACTGCGGGCGCTGATCAGCGATACGAATTCCGGAGTGCGAATGCAGGCATTGCGCCTGGTCGAGCCGATGAAAACCGACAGCAACGTGCGTTCGGTGCTGACCAAGCTGTCGCAGACGGATCAAAATCCGTCGATCCGGTCGCAGGCGAGAACGATGCTGGCGCAGATGCCAGAGATGGATTAGAAAACCGTCGCTGGTCGTTCGTCGTTGGTCGTGAGCAAGTGCTCAGAGCCCTCGACGAGATGGCGAACGACGAGCGACGAACGACGAACGACCATCGACTCAGGAACTTTAAGGAGGCAATTCATTGAAGCAGGCAATAAAACTCGCTGGTGTTGCAGTCGTGGTCGCTGCACTGGCGTCACTGGCTCTCAGCCAGGAAACACGGGTCTATCGCGAAGGCAATAACTGGGTCCAGGAAATGACCGGCAACCTCGGCGCGGCAAAGAACCTGCGGGCAAAGCTGGCTTCTGGTTCGGTGCGAGTTCAGGGCGGATCGCAATCGGGCATTACATACGTCATTCATCGCAAAGCCTATACATCTTCAGAGCAGCAAGCCCGCCGCGAATTTGAGTCTTATCGCATCAGCGCAGCCGTCAAGGGAGACACCGCTTGGATCGTTGCCGAGTCGGGTGGACGCGATCGTCGATGTTCCGACGATTTTGTGATCAACGTGCCGCGAAACCTCGATTGGGCGAAAATCGAAACCGGCGGAGGCAGCGCCAGCGCGACCAGCATCGCCGGCCGCGTCGAAATCAGCAGCGGCGGCGGCAATCTTCATCTGGATGATATTGGCGGCGAGGTAACAGCGGAAACTGGCGGCGGCACGATTGAAGTGGGCAGCGTCCAGGGCAACGTAAAGCTCGAAACCGGCGGCGGAAACATCAAGATTTCATCGGTCAAAGGTGAGATCAAGGCGGAAAGCGGCGGTGGCAGTCTAGTGCTGCTTTCCGGACTCCAGGGCGCGGTGCTCGAGACGGGCGCAGGCAGTATCCGAGTGGAAAAATGTGGCGGCACCGTGAAAGCCACAACCGGCGGTGGCAGCATTGAACTGGGCGAAATCGGCGGTCCAGCGGAAATCGAAACAGGTGCAGGCAGCATTCGACTGGCTTCAGCCAAAGGCCGGGTGCAGGCGCAGACCGGTGGCGGCAGCATTCAATTGGACGGCGCCACGTCGGTAAAGGCGGAAACCTCAGCCGGTGGCATCATCGTGAAACTGCTTTCCGGCGCCGATCACCGCAGCGATTCCACACTCGAGACCTCCGCTGGCGACATCACTGTCTATCTCGCGAATGACCTTGCGATATCAATTCGTGCGGAAATCGAAATTGCGAATGGCCACACAATCCACAGCGACTTCCAGGATATTCACGTGTCCAGCGAAGGCGGGCAGTGGGGTCCGAAGACGGTGACGGCGGAAGGTCAGCTCAACGGTGGCGGGCCGGTGTTGAAAGTCCGGACAAATTCCGGGAATGTGAATTTTCGTCGCGTAAGTCGATAAGAACAGTCGCTGGTCGTTAGTCGCTGGTCGTCCGCGCAGAAGCCGTAGTGCTAACGACGAACGACCAACGACCAAATTCACGGAGGGTCTATGCTTCATCGCTTTCTGCTTTGCATGGCTCTTTTTGCGCTCGTCGTTTCACTCGCCTCCAGCGCCCAACCGGCGCAGAACTACGATCGCGCCGGCGAAAACTGGGATTCGAGCTACGGTTCGGATGAAGGCGGTGGCGGTTCGTCCTATCTTGGAGTCGACATTGCCGACGTCTCCGCGGAACGGCTCGGGGAATTAAAGCTCAAAGAAGAGCACGGCGCTGAAGTCACCATGGTCGACCAGGACGCTCCCGCTGGCAAAGCCGGTCTTCACGAACATGACGTCATCGTCAGCCTGAACGGCACGGCGGTCGAAAGCGCCGCCCAATTGCGCCGGATGATCAAGGAAACGCCTCCGGGTCGCATCGTCAATCTCGGCATTAGCCGCGACGGCGTGGCCCAGACGATCAAGGTACAACTGGCCGACCGTCACAAATCGATGACCTGGGAGCCGAACAGCGGCAACTTCAAGATCGACATTCCGAAGATGCCGAATATGCCGGACTTCGATCTTCCGGTGTCGGTGGTGGTGGTACACCAGTCGGCGCGCAGCGGGTTGATGGTGGAAAATATCAGCCCACAACTTGGTGATTTCTTCGGCGTCAAGGGCGGCAACGGCGTGCTGGTCAGGTCGGTAGAAAAGGGCAGTCACGGCGAGAAGGCTGGCTTCCGCGCTGGAGACGTTGTGATCAAGGTCAACAATCAGCCAGTGCACGACACGTCTGACTTTACGCATGCGCTGCGTTCTTCCTCGAGTGGCAGCGCGAATGTGACCGTCATCCGCGACAAGCGCGAGCAGAACCTCACGCTGCCGCTTCCGGAGAAGAAAGATTCCGGCAGCCTGTGGGAAGACAGCTTCGATCTTCACAATTTCACTGCCGAGACGGAGAAAGCGATCAGTGAGGCAGATCAGCTCGCCCGTCTTAATCCCGCCATCATGGAAAGGGCTCTGGAACAAGCCCGCCGCTCGGAAGAAATGGAGAAGCGGCTCCAGGACCGTCAGCGCGAATGGCAGGATCGCCAACGAGAGATGCAAGACCGGATCCAGGAAATGCAGAAAAGGCGGCAGGAACAGCATCACGGACTTTTCACTCATTGGGCCGATATCTAAGCCTGGCGAAGCGAACTGGGCCGGCTGCCAGCAGGTAACTAAAGTCACCAAGCCCAAGGAAAACCTCAGATTTCATTGAGGTTGGCCAGATTCCCGGTTTGCACTACCCACTCGTTACCTGTTGCGCTGCGGTGATCCCCGATAAGCTGTTTCCGCGATGGCTTTCCGCGCACTTTTGTTCTCAAAAAGTCCCGAGACCTCTACCGCGATGACCGCGGCCTGCGAAAGCGCCGAAATTCGCCTCGAAGTCTGCTCCGACATCTTTTCCGCCATCGAAAAAGTCAAGACTCGGGCCTTTTCCTGCCTGATTCCGGACTGGAATGATCAGCCAGAGTCGAGTTTTCTCCTCAAGCGCGCTCGGGAATCCACGCCGAACCGGGAAGCAGTCGGAATCGCAATCGTCGATAACGAGCCTACAGCGGCCGAGATGCGCGACAACCGGCTCGAATTCCTGATTTACCGTCCGATCTCCGCTGAGGAAGCCGATGCTGTCCTGGCCAAAGCTTGCGAACAGATGCGGCCCCTGAGCGCCCAGGATGCGGCTGACTCCGCCGCGCAACCAGAGACGAGAGACCAAGGTTCCCATTCCGCCAACGATGCAGCTCCGCAAAGTCATGAAGAGCAGTCAGAACATTCTGGGGGAGCATCCGCGTCGGAAGGAAACGAAAACTACGAAATCACCGCCGACGAAAGCGATGCCGCGCACGGCAGCATCAGTCACCTGCTGGGGCCACGAACCGTTGTCGCGGCCGTGATCATGCTGGCAGCTGTTGTCACCGTGTGGCGAGCGCGCGACACAATCGTATATCTTGCGCACACTCCTGAGGGAGTGTCGCGTGTCTTGAAGGAATCCGTTGCCTCGCTTTTTTACATGAACCAGGGCGGAGCGACGCCGGTAAGCTCCGCAGGCAGTGACGCGCAGCAGGATGCGTATTTCAGCCGAAGTCCTGCCAATTCCGGCGCGCAACCGGACCACCTGGGAGTTGCCGCGACGGAATCATCACTGCCGGATACTCGCATTCCTTTGTCCAAGGCTTACGACTTCCCGTTGCCCACGCCAGTGTATGAGGCTCCAGTGACACCGCCAGTCCGCCAAGAGCATGCTGCCGTGATTCCCGACAGTATGAGGAATTCGCCCCCGATCGCGCCTCCAGTGGTGGTCACGGTGAATCCCGCGCAGATGATGCCCGTTTCGTCTCCGGTGCGAGCGCCTGAGATTCAGACGACAAGTGAACCCGTAGAACTGTCGGAACAGTCAGCGCGCGCGCGGCTGGTGCACACGGTCGATCCGGTTTATCCGTCGGAAGGGTTGAACCAGAAACTTCAGGGATCTGTGGTCTTGCAAGCATTGATCGCGCGCGATGGCAGCGTCGAAGATCTGAAAATCGTTCGCGGATATTTTATTTTGGGACGGGCAGCGATCGCCGCAGTAAAGCAATGGCGCTTTCAACCCTACACGCTCAACGGCCACGCCGCATCAACGCAAACTGTGATTACCGTAAACTTCAGCTATCCGCCTGGGTAAGCACGGATAAACAGAGTCCTGAACAACTCTCGATACCTGCGCGACCGGGAAACGCACGAGTTCCAGAGGCTCCGGCAACAACTCACGAATGCCTGCGTCACCGTGGAAGAGCGGCCCTTCAAGGGCCGCGTACTCCTTCTCCAATCAGTGCGGGCTTTAGCCCCGGTGGTCGTGTCTTCTCATCCGATGGAGTTTTTTCTACTTGTGGTCTTCATGCCCTTGCTGTGCAGCCGTTGGCGGGCTCACTCCGGTAGATTTCTTCCAATAGTCTTGCACCGCAGGCGGAAGTTTATCCGCACGTGCAAGAAACGCCGTGATCTTCCAGATGTCCGCATCCGAGAGCGTCTTATCCCACGCCGGCATCCCTGAATAGCGGACGCCATTGTGAATCACATAATAGACGTGCCATTCCGGATCGTCTGGAGGATGGAGAATCAGGTTTGGAGGAGCGGGATAAAAAGAGTTCGCAAGAGTGGAGGGCTGGCCATCGATGCCACCGTGGCACAGCGCGCAATTCATGGTGTAGATCTTCAGCCCAGCGATCAGATTGTCATCCGTTGGTGGAACGGGATTGTTGACGCGCGGCGCGTGGCGCTCGACGGAATTGTCGAGAGCGCTCATGGCCAGATGTCGTTCCATATCCGGCGGCGTGCTGTTGGCACGGGTGGGCAAAAAGCCAAGCAGCGCTAAGCCCAGGCCGATAATCAACAAAACCACAATCGTGATCACGATTCCCAGGATAAAGTTGCGCATCGCAGATCCTCACACAGTCCGAAAATCAGGACCGCTACTTCCTATATACAACAGGATCATCCGGCTGGCGAGAGCTGAGAAGTACGCCCGGAGCTGTCGAGCTTAGTAGGCGTGCAATCGGCGTGCTTCACGGACCAGGTCTGAAACTTTAGGCAGAAAGAATTCTTCCTGCGGCGGAGAGAACGGAACTGGCGTATCGAGCGAAGTCAGGCGGACGATCGGTCCATCGAGATCGTCGAAGGCTTCTTCGTTGATGATGGCGGAAATTTCTCCGGCGAGTCCTCCCGTGCGCGCGTGCTCGTGGAGGATAATGACCTTGTTAGTCTTCTTCACGGTGGCGGCAATCGCTTCGCGATCGAGCGGCGACACGGTGCGCAAATCAAGCACTTCGAGCTCGATGCTTTCTTTACTCAGAACCTCCGCGGCTTCGAGTGCCGTGTAAAGCATCGCGGCATAGGTGATGACGCTGAGATGATGCCCTTCGCGCGTGACTCTCGCTTTTCCGAGCGGGACGATGTAATCGCCTTCGGGAACTTCTCCCTTAATCCGGCGGTATAGATATTTGTGCTCGAAGAAAATGACTGGATTGTTGTCGCGGATCGCAGCCTTCATCAATCCCTTCGCGTCATACGCGGTTGCGGGGCAAACAACTTTCAGTCCGGGCGCGTGCACGAACCACGTCTCCGGATTTTGTGAATGGAACGGACCGCCGTGAACATTGCCTCCGCTCGGTCCGCGAATCACGATCGGAGCGGGCGCTCCCCAGCGATAATGCGACTTCGCGGCCATGTTGACGATTTGATTGAAGGCACAGCCGATGAAGTCCATGAACTGAAACTCTGCGACCGGACGCAATCCGGTAAGCGAAGCGCCAAACGCCGCGCCAACAATTGCTGATTCCGCGATCGGAGTGTCAATCACACGCTCGGCGCCGAAGCGGTCGATGAAACCGTCGGTGACTTTGAACGCACCGCCGTAAATGCCAATGTCCTCACCGAGACAGAAGACGGTAGGATCGCGCTCCATCTCCTCCCAGATTCCCTGGCGGATGGCTTCGAGGTAGGTGAGGGTGGGCATTGGGGAAAGTTTACCGTATGGCGGGTTCTCAGTTCTCAGTAAAACCTGGGGAGATTATCGAATGCCGTCGCCCAAATCGCTTACAATTCCCCTTCCTCGATTCTCTTACATATGACAGTCGCGGTTCGTTCGTTTGCGAAGATCAATCTCGGGCTTTATATCGGCGCTTCGCGGGCGGACGGATTTCACTCTCTACGCACGGTGTATCAGACGATTGCTTTGCACGACGTTATTCGTTTGACGGTCGGGAAGGGTCGCGGAATTGAGATTCTTTGCAAGGATCCACGGGTTCCGCTGGATTCCTCGAATACCTGCTGGCGCATGGCTGAGCGCGTCATGTCGGCGCTTGGTGCTTCAGGCCGAGTCTCCATTGAGATCGAGAAGAGGCTGCCGGTGCAGGGCGGAATGGGCGCAGCTTCATCGAATGCGGTCGCGACCATGTTTGCGCTGGAGCGGGCGCTGAAGAAGTCGCTGAGCGGCCCGGACCGATTGCGCATTGCGGCTGAGGTGGGTTCGGATCTGGCGCTGTTTGTGGTGGGAGGCACGGTGCTGGGAGTAGGGCGTGGGGAGGAAGTTTATCCGCTGGCGGATTTGCCCTCGGTGGCGATGGTCGTGGTAACTCCGGAACTGGGAGTGTCGACGCCAACCGCTTTTGCTGATTGGGACGCTCAGGTGGAACGGGACAAAGGGGCCGAGCTGCGCTCGGCTGTCCCCACGCGGGACCAATTGACGCAGCATGTCGGCTCCGATAGACTGTTTGAGGTTGGCTGCGTGCTTTCGGCGTGGCTGAATGGTTACCCCAACACCGGTGCTTCCGCAAAAGGCGGGAGCCGGGCCGGAAAATTGCTTTCCGACCTAGTCCGTACCGGGATTGAAAACGACTTCGAGAAAGTCGTTTTTCCTAAGTATCCCGAATTGCGTGACATCAAAGGTGAGTTGGAGCGCGCCGGTGCGCGTTATGCTTCGCTCTCCGGTTCAGGGTCGACCGTGTACGGGCTGTTTCGGTCGCCAGCCGAGGCTGCGAAAGCGGCGAGCCGTCTGCGAAAGCGGGGGCTGAGGGCGGTGGCGACGCGGACGTTGACGCGGAGGCAGGTTTCAAAGTTTCAAAGTTTCAGAGTTTCAAGGTAAACGATCTTGAAACTTGGCAACTTGAAACCTATGATCGCTTCACTGGGCCGTCGACTAATGGTAGGTCAAGTGCCTTTGGAGCACTTTGTCTAGGTTCGAATCCTAGCGGCCCAGCCAGAAATACAGTTCTCAGTTGCCAGTTCTCAGTTCTCAGTCGAGAACCTGGAGTCCCACAACTGAGAACCGGGAACTGAGAACTGAGAACTCAAACTATGGCCACCGTCGCAACGACTGCCGAGAAAACGACTGCCGAAAAGACGACCGCGGAAAAAAAGCCGACGACCGACGAAAAGACAGAACGCAAGCCGCAACGAGCTCGAGTCGACGACAGGTTCAAAGTTTTCTGCGGAACTGCCAACGAGGCGCTCTGCGATGAAGTCTGCGCATTTCTGGGACTGACGCGCGGGCAGGCGCTGGTGACGCGCTTCAAAGACGGCGAAGCGTATGTGCAGATACAGGAGAACGTACGCGGCGCTGATGTTTTCGTGATGCAGCCCACTTGCCAGCCGGTGGACATGCACCTGATGGAACTGCTGCTGATGATCGACGCGCTGAAGCGGGCGTCGGCGCGGCGGATTACGGCGGTGATTCCGTATTACGGCTATGCGCGGCAGGATCGCAAAGACAAGCCGCGGGTACCGATTTCGTCGAAGCTGGTGGCGGATCTGTTGACCACAGCTGGAGCCGATCGGGCGCTGGTAGTGGATTTGCACGCGCCGCAACTGCAAGGATTTTTCAATATCCCGGTGGATCACTTGTTTGCTTCGCCGGTACTGGTGGATTACTTCAAAAAGCTGAATCTGCCGGATTTGACCGTGGTTTCGCCGGACGCAGGCGGCGTGGAGCGGGCGCGCTTCTTCGCGAAGAAGATGGACGCGGCTCTGGCGATCGTCGATAAACGCCGAGTCGAAGTGAACGTCGCAGAAGTGATGAACGTGATCGGCGATGTCGAGGGCCGCACGTGTCTGATCATCGACGATCTGATCGACACGGCGGGAACGCTGGTGAAAGTCGCCGAGGCGCTGGTGGCAAATGGAGCGAAGACGGTGTACGCGTGCTGTTCGCATCCGGTGCTGTCGGGGCCAGCGGTGGAAAATCTGAGGAACTCTCCGATCACCGAGGTGGTAGTGACGAACACGATCCCGCTGAGCGCCGAAGCGCAGCAGCTCTCGAAGATCAAGGTACGTACGATTGCAGGGCTGATTGGGCGGGCGATTCAGTCGATTCACGAAGAAACGTCAGTCAGCAATTTGTTTATTTAGAGAAGGTCGTCAGCACTGAGAAGTTTTGCCAACGACTAGCGACAAACGACAAACGACGATTTAAAGAAGGACGGAAACAGGATTATGGCTACAGCAACGGATATCAGCATTTTGGAAGCGCAGAAGCGCGAACCAGGCACCAAGAACGCCGCTCGGCGCGTGCGCGTCAGCGGAAAGATTCCCGCGGTGGTCTATGGCGCGGGCAAAGATGCGGCAGCAGTCGCGGTCGATCCGCGGCAGGTTTTGCGCATTCTGAAATCGGAGAGCGGACACAACACGATTTTTGATCTCGCGCTCGACACCAATAAAGTGAAGGCCATGATCGTCGACTGGCAGTTCGAGCCCATCAAGGGCACGCTGCTGCACGTCGACCTAAAGCGCATCGCCATGGACAAGAAGCTGACTGTCACGGTCCCGGTTGTGCTGAAGGGCGAGGCCGCGGGTGTGAAGACCGAAGGCGGCATTCTCGAGCAACTTCTGCGTGAGATCGAGATTGAGTGTCTGCCAGCCGATATTCCGAAGAATATTGAAGTCGATATCAGTCACCTGGTATTCGGGATCGAAGTGCGCGTAAAGGACTTGCCGCACGACCCGAAGCTGAAGTTCCTGACCGATGAGAATCAGATGATCGCGCACATCACCACGGTGAAGGAAGAAGTGGTCGCGGCACCGGAAGCAGTGGCGGATGCGGCAGCCACTCCGGCTGAGCCCGAAGTTATCAAGAAGGGTAAGCAGGAAGTCGAGGGTGAGGGCGAAGCCGAGGGCGATGCCAAGGGTAAGGCAAAGCCGGAGAAGGCCGAAAAGTCTGAGAAGAAGGAAAAGAAATAGCTTTTGGCGGGAACACGTCGTTCGCTGTTCGCTTTTCGCGCGAGAATACTAATGGCTTAGCGGAACAGCGAACGACGAACAGCGAAAAGCGAAGAGCGAATCTGCGTGAAACTGATCATCGGTTTAGGCAACCCCGGAATCGAGTACCAGTTCACGCCGCACAATCTCGGGTTCCTGACGATTGATCGGATCGCCAACGGCCTCGGGATCGAAGTCAGGAACCGGCAGTGCCGGGCATTGACAGCGCGAGGGACGGTTGCCGGGGAGCCAGTGGTCCTCGCCAAGCCGGAAACCTACATGAACCTGAGTGGGCTTTCGGTGCGCGAACTGGTGGCGGAACATCAGGTCGATGTAACACGCGATCTGATTGTGATTTACGACGAACTCGATCTGCCGTTTGGCACGATGCGAATAAGGCAGCGGGGTGGGACGGCGGGACACAACGGGATGGAGTCGATCCTGGGTGCGCTGGGGACCGACGAGTTCTTGCGGATCCGGCTGGGAGTTTCGCCAGAACGAAAAGTGGAGGACGGCGCGTCGTATCTGCTGGCTCCGTTTCGCAAGGCGCAGGAAAAAGTGGTCGACGAGTTGATCGATCTGGGAGCGCAAGCAGTCGAGATGATTTTGAAAGACGGACCGGCGGCGGCAATGAACCGGTTCAATCGCAAGAATGACGCTGCAGAGTGAGTGATGGTCGATTGTCGTTGGGCGTTGGCAAAACGCTGGCAGGTTGCGACGAGTCGCCGAGCGACTAACGACTGACGACCAGCGACGGTACTTAGATTTTGGAGATAACGAATGAATCGTAACTATGAATTGATGTTCATCGTCCGGCCTGACATGGTGGATGAGGATCTGAACAAGCTGATTTCCACGCTCGAGTCCTCAGTGACGTCGGCAGGCGGAACGGCCAAGAGCGAGATTTGGGGAAAGCGCCGTCTCGCATACAGAGTTGGCAAGTTCAATGACGGCATCTTTGTGCTGATGATGATTGACGCCACTGGAGCTGTCGTTCACGAAGTCGAACGCCGCTTGCGCGTGACGGAACCAGTGATCAAGTTCCTGACCGTGCGAACGGACGAAGAACTGAAACGGCTGGACAAGGTCAAGAAGCTTCGCGATGCGAAGAAGAAGGTCAGCGCCCAGCCGGTTGCGGTGGCGGCTCCGGTAACCCCGGCAGCGCCAGAAGCCGCACCCGAGGCACCGGCGTCGGCACCGGTTTAATTGGTGCAGGTCTTGGTTGGCGCGGTTTTGTAGCGTTACGACCGTTGGCAAACGCGGGGCAGAGCCCTGCTACCACACAAGCGAAATCTGAGAAGGAGCACTATGGCAGAAGAAACGAAAGCACCAAGCGGCGAAAGCCGTCCGCAACACGGCGGCGGCGATCGACCGGATCGTGGCGGTCCTCGCGGCCCGCGTCCCGGAGGCCCCGGTGGTCCCCGCGAAGGCGGCCGCAAGTTCTTCCGGCGCAAGAAAGTGTGCAAGTTCTGCACCGAGAAGATCGAAGCGGTCAATTACAAAGATGTGCGTCTGTTGGCGCAGTTCGTGGCGGAGAGCGGCAAGATCACTCCTCGGCGCCTCACCGGCGTGTGCACGCGTCACCAGCGCCGTCTGTCGAGAGCGATCAAGCAGGCACGCAATATTGCATTGCTGCCGTTCGCCGGACGCGCGCAGTAGAGAGCTGCTTCTAGCTCCTGGCTTCCAGCCCTAGCAAAAAAGGCGGAAGTCTTGGTTGGCTAGAAGCTAACAGCCAGGAGCTAGGAGCTATCAATGGAAGTCATTCTGAAAGAAGATGTGCCGAAGCTGGGTAATCGCGGCGAAGTGGTGAAGGTCGCCGAAGGATACGGGCGGAATTTTCTTCTGCCCAAGAAGCTGGCGATTGAGGCTACCATCGCCAATAAGACCGTAATCGAGCAGATGAAGGCAGCCGCGGTTCGCCGTTCCGCCAAAGAGAAAACGGAAGCGGAAGCGCTGTCGAAGCAGTTTGACGGGCTCGAAGTGAAGTTCCTGCGCAAGTCAGGCGAGGGCGATCAGCTGTTTGGATCGGTCACGGCTGGCGACATTGCCGAAGCGCTCGAGAAGAAGAGTTTCCACATCGATCGCCGGAAGATTCAACTGCACGAGTCGCTCAAGACGATTGGCGAGTTCATCGTCCCGATCAAGCTGCATAAGGACGTGACCACACACTTGAAGGTGGTCGTCGATAAGGAAGCGGCGGCGGCAGAGTAGTTCTCGGATTGGTGGAGTGGTGGGGTAAAGCTCCACCACTCCTACTGTTCAACATCCGCCCCGAAAAACTCTTCTACTTTCCGCAAATCTGTCGTCCGGCTATAGCGCGGCAGACTCTCGATAAATACCCTTCCGTATTGCTTCTTCAAAATTCTATTGTCGAGCAGGGCTAGTAATCCGCGATCGTGCAGCGAGCGGATCAGACGTCCGAAGCCTTGCTTCAGGGTGATGACTGCGCTTGGCACCTGGTACTCAAAAAATGCGTTGCCTCCTCCGGCGTCGATTGCTTTGACACGCGCCGCGACCACCGGATCGCTCGGCACAGCAAATGGCAGGCGATCGATGATCACGCAACTCAGTTGCTCGCCCTGAACGTCCACGCCCTGCCAGAACGAACTTGTCCCGAATAGCACGGCGTTCGGCGTGAGGCGAAATTCCTCGAGCAGCGCTGATTTTGGGGCATCTCCCTGCTTCAGCATGGGATATTCAAGCAGGCCGAGCAGGCGCTCGTAGATTTCATTCATCTGCGCGTAGCTGGTGAAGAGGACAAAGGCGCGGCCGCGAGTGATTTCGAGCAGGCGGCGTACGCGATCGGTGGCCCCTCCAATAAACTGCGGAGTACGCGGATCGGGCAGATCGGGTGGAACGTAAAGGATCGCCTGGCTTTCGTAGTCGAAGTGCGAAGGCACGATAAGCTCGCGAGCGTGGTCGAGTCCGAGACGCTGGCGGATGTAGTCAAAGCTGCCGCCGACGGCGAGCGTGGCTGAGGTCAGGACGGATGTTTCAAGCTTCGACCACAGGCATTCACGGAGGATCTGTCCGACTTCGATCGGAGTAGCCTGCAAGAACACGTTGGTGCGGCCACCTGATTGTTTGTCGTCAGACGATTTCCGGCGACCGCCGGGAGCGCCACGGAAGCCGCGACGCTCGATCCAGAAGACGGTGTTCGGGTCTTCGTTCTCCATTACGAAGCGGAGTTGCACCTGCACTTGCTGCGCACGGCGGACGAGCGAAAATACGTCTTCCGGTTTCTGCGGAATTTGCTCAAGTTCTGCACCCAATCGGCTCAAAGATTGATTGAGCGAGATGAACTCTTCGCCATTCTCTTCGAGAAACTCGCGGCGAGAATCGAAAGCGAAGCGGCCTTCCTGCGCCGGTAGCAGCGAGAAGAACAGCTGCGAGCGCTCGCGCACGGATTGGATCGCTCCTGACATCTGCGGCGTGTAGAGTTTCTCGCGCTGCAGCAGGTGCTCGACGTCGCGGGTGAGCTCGTCCATGCGCAGGTTGCTGACGGAAATACCGAAGTAGTTGCCAGCGATGTCTTCCAGTTCGTGTGCTTCGTCGAAAATCACGGCGCCGCATTCGGGAAGCACTCCGGCGTCGGGCGCACCCTCGGCTTCGAGTTTGATGGAAAGATCGGCGAAGAAGAGATGATGATTGACGATGATGATGTCGCTCTCGGCGGCGCGGCGGCGCATCTCGGTGATGAAGCAGCGGTCGTATTCCTGACACTTCGTGCCCAAACAGGTGTCGGCGCGGGCATCGAGCTTGTGCCAAAGCGCGCTCGCCTCGGGCAACTCGGCGAGTTCGGCGCGGTCTCCGGTGCGCGTCGTTTTTTCCCAGGCCGCGATGGCGCGGTAGTGTTCGATTTCTTCGAGTCCGCTGAGGACGGGCTGGTCGGTGAGGTCGATCAGCTTCTTGCGGCACAGATAATTGTTGCGTCCCTTCATGTAGCAGACGCTGAGCTTGCGGTCGCCTTCGGGGAAGAGGGCGTGCTCAAGCGCGGGAACGTCTTTGAAGAAAAGCTGCTCCTGCAGATTCTTGGTGCCGGTGGAAATGATGACGCGCTTGCCAGAGCGGATCACCGGCAGTAGATAGGCCAACGTTTTTCCGGTGCCTGTGCCAGCCTCGACGATCAGGTGACGTTTCTCTTCGAGCGCTTCTTCGACGGATTGCGCCATCTGCAACTGGCCACGTCGGAACTCATAGGCGGGGTGCGTTTTCGAGAGCAGACCGCCGGGCGAAAAGAACTGGTAGAGCGAGAATCCAGCTGCGCGGGTCTCTGAAGAAGACGCGGGATGGGGTGACGGGGCCACGGAGTCTCTATAATAGCTAAGAGTTCTCAGTTCCCGGTTCTCACTTCTCAGTAAACCTACATCGAATCGGGATTAGAAAAGACACCCATTGAGCAAAAAGAAGTTATCGCCGCTGGTCGCGATTGTCGGCCGCCCGAATGTCGGCAAATCGACGCTGTTTAACCATCTAACGGGATCGCGGCGGGCGATTGTCGGCGACGAGCCGGGCATTACGCGTGACCGCTTGTATGGCGAGGTGAACTGGCTGGGGCGCGAGTTTCGCGTGGTGGATACAGGCGGCATTATTCCAGATGACAAGGATTTCATTCCTTCGGAAATCTTCCGGCAGGCGAAGGTGGCGTTCGAGGAAGCGGCGGCGATCATTATGGTGGTCGATGCCCGCACGGAGATTGCCGGTCCAGATCGAGAACTGGCGCGGCTTTTGGCGCGAACCGGGAAGCCGCTATTTCTTGCCGTGAACAAGATGGATTCCGACAAGCAGGATGCGCTGCTGGGCGAGTTCCATTCGCTCGGGATTCGCAATGTGTTTCCGGTGTCGGCCGAGCATGGGCGTGGCGTCGATGATTTGCTGGACGCTGTCCTTGAGGTGATTCCCGTCGTCAAGACCTCAACCGCGGAGAGCGCTGAGGTCGCAGAAAAAAGTGAGGAAGCAGAATCACCAGCTGTCGCCGAGCCGCATGAAATTAGGGTGGCGATCATCGGCCATCCGAATGTGGGGAAGTCGACGCTGCTGAATCAGCTTACGGGAGTCGACCGCGCGATTGTCTCGCCGATCGCCGGCACCACACGTGATTCTATCGACGAGGTCATCCGGTATCACGGGCGCGATATTCGCTTTGTTGATACGGCCGGCATTCGGCGCAAGGGCAAGACGCATTTGATGGCCGAAAAGCTGTCGGTGGTTTTTTCGCGCAAGAATATTGAGGATGCCGATATCGTGCTGTTCATGGTCGACGCCACCGAGGGCGCTAGCGGACTCGACGCCAACATCGCAGGCTATGCGCACGAGAGTGGACGCTCGGTGATTATCCTGGTCAATAAATGGGACCTCATCGCGAGCGGCGAGAAGCGTCCTGTCAGCCAGTCGAAGACGGCGCGCATCCAGGATGCGAAGCGTCCGCAAGACCGCGCGCTGTATGAGGAGCGCCTGCGCTATGGGCTCAAGTTTCTGAGCTATGCTCCGGTGCTGTTTATTTCCGCGCACAACGGCAAGGGGACGGAGAAGATTCTGCCGCTGATCGAGAAGGTGGCTGCTGAGCGCCGCAAGCGCATTACGACTGGCGAGATGAACCGCTTTATCAGGACAGTTGATTTTGAACGCGCCTCGGTGCCGATGAGCAAGCGGGTGCGAATTCTCTACATGACGCAAGCGGGAGTGGCTCCGCCGACGTTTGTGCTGTTCACGGATCGGGCGGTGAAGCTACATTTTTCTTATCAGCGGTTTCTGGAGAATCAGATTCGCGAGGTGTTCGGGTTTGTAGGGTCGCCGATTTGGATTAAGAGCAGAGCGAGAGGTTAGATGACACTGAACGTGCCGGCAAAATCGAGAGGCCATAGGACTTTCGATTCATGGGCTTTTCGTTCAGCGATGATGGCTCCATCCAGCAGTCCGCTTCCTCTCAACTCGCTGACAATGGCTTTCTCGGCGATTGCGACATCCACGACATAGCAGAAGACGTTCATTTGGCCGTTTCCCATGTCACCTCCGTCGCAGTGTCCAAGTCCAAGCCAACCAAGGCGCTCGTTCATAAGTTCCTCGACGCGAACCCGCTGCTCGTGGTGGGTGACCGTGCCATGGCCCTCAATCTTGTATTGGATGACGATAGAGTGTAAATCGCCGGGCTTCCGTGACTTGAATCCGGCGGCTCGGGCCGGCTTCGCCTCCCGTTTGATTATGTCGGAAGGATGAAGGCCGGGTTCAAAAGGGAGTTCGCGAGTTTCGCCTTCTTCGCCCAGTCTCCCCCAATGGATCGTTACTTCAGTTGCTGTGAACCAAGCCTCCCAATACTCAGTCAAACCATCACTCGTCCGATACAGTTTTATCATCGTTGTCACCGAGCGGCATCGAGCTAAGAGCGTTTGCAGTATAACCGTAGGAGCTCAGCTCTTCGCTCGATTTCTCCTTAGTGAACCATCAAGAATTCCTACCCCGCCATCGGCAAATGCTTCCCATCCTCTGTCAGCAGTCCCACGCGATCAACCCCAGCAATCCTAGCAACCGCAATCACATCCGCCACATCCTGGAAATCAATGTCGTTGTCAGCTTCGACGTAGGCGATGCGCTCCACGCGAATCGCGAAGATGTCGCGGAGGCGGTCGCGCAAATGGTCCCAGTCGACCGCCTCTTCATTCACCATCACCTGCACATGCTCGGCGCCGGGTTTCGGGTGATGGATCTGAATCACGATCGTCGCGTGTGGCGGCGGGATCGTCGGATCAGTGATCTTCGGTTGTTGGGGGAGCTCGGTTTGCAATCCGGTTGGCCGCTGCTCGATCACCACGATCATGAAAACGATGATGAGCACCAGCAGAACGTCAATCAAAGGAGTGACGTTCATCTTGGGACCTGTAGAAAATGAACCACCGCCGGAGAATCCCATTCAACTTTCCTTTCGTTGCATGGAGAACCGGCACGCGCGTGTCTTGATTCATTGGACACCTGGGCGGGGCGGGGAGTTCCACGACAGACCGCAGGGGCTAAAGCCCTCCTGATTAGGCGAACTTGCGTGGCCCTGAAGGGCCACTCTTCCACGGTGATCCGGACGTCCGTTGATTGTGCATTGAACCACCAACTAGACTTTTGTGGATTGCGATGCTGGCGCTGGCTGATCGTGACGGATTTTCGTAATTTCATGTTTCGGGCTGCGAGCCGCTAGAATCAAATATTCGTGCGGTGGGCTGCATATTCCGGCTGATTGATTAGGGGTGATGGTGACGGTTTTCTCTCGCCTGGTGTGTACTCTCTTGTTCGGTCCCTTTCTGCTCGTGCCTGCGGTCCACGCGCAGGACAACTACGAGATCCAGGTTTACGGTTCGGAAGCCACGCCGAAGAACGTTACCTTCGTCGAAATCCATTCCAACTTCACGATTGACGGCTCAAAGCAGGTGATCAATGGCGTGGTTCCCACGAATCACGCCGAGCACGAGACGCTGGAGATCACGCACGGATGGACAGACTGGTTCGAAACTGGCTTCTATCTTTTCTCCAGCATTCAGCCCGGCGGTACGGGTGGCGGCGGATGGAATTGGGTGGGCGATCATATTCGTCCGCGGTTGGTGGCCCCAGAGTCGTGGCATTTGCCGGTGGGGCTAAGTTTGTCGCAGGAAATCGGATACCAGCGGCGGAAGTTTGCCGAGGACAGCTGGAACTACGAATTGCGTCCGATTATCGACAAAAAACTGGGGCCCTGGTATTTCTCGTTTAATCCGGCGTTCGATCGTTCTCTACATGGCCTGAACACGGGCAAGGGGTGGGGATTCTCTCCGAATGTGAAAGTCAGCTACGACTTCACGAAGAAGATCACCGGCGGCTTTGAATACTACGGAGCGCTCGGGCCGGTTTCAAATTTCGATCCGATATCGCAGCAGTCGCAGCAGATTTTTCCGACGATTGACCTGAACCTGTCGCCGAATTGGGAGTTTAATTTTGGCGCTGGGGTGGACGTTAGCAATTCTTCCGATCATCTGATTATCAAGTGCATTGTGGGGCGACGGTTTAGCTGGGGGCGGAAGGCGAGCACGCCACAAGAGTAGTTCTCGGGTGTGCCAGCCAGCAGATCCTTCGCTTCGTCAGGATGACAATATTTCTTGCTAGCCGATTGGCTCTGCCGATGGCGGCAGCGGCGGTGGTTCTAACGGCGGTGGCGGTTGGGTCACTGGAGGCGGCTCCGGCGTGAGCGCTACCGGCGGCGGATTCAGCAGCGTGTTGAGCTGAGGATAGCGTGAGGCCAGAAAATACATTGCGTAGGCCGGAAAAAAGACCGTGGCCGGTACACACACCAGAGCGACTACGTAAATGAATAAGAGCAAGAGCAGTGTGCCAAAAATAATTGCGAGGCTGATCGTGGTCACGTTCCATCCAAGGCCTGCTTGGTGGCCTCCTACGACCGCGACAACTGCGGGAACGAAGATCAACATTGCCGGGATGATGGTGATGATGCCGAAGAGGATCCCGGCCGCGATCGCAAGCACCAGCTTCAGCAGAAGATAAACCACGAAGCGCCCCTTCTCCGGACGAATGATGGCCAGCAAACGGCTCCAGCCGTCGGCAAAATCGAGATTCTCGAGCGCCATGACTGGTACCAGAAAATCTCTGGCCAGGACTTGAACCGCGGCGGCGGAGAGCACGAACACGAGCATCAAGCCGAGAAAGACAATCGCTAAAACGACGAGTCGCCCAATATGATCCTGCAGATTGTTGGTCCAGCCGGACGCCAGTACCAGGGCTAGAGGTATCCCGATCAGAACGCCGAGAAAGAGCATGGCCGAGATCTGGAAAACGATCTGCCATAGAAAAAATCGACCGCCGGCGCGGCGCCATTTGTGCCAGCCATCGCTAATCGAACACTCCCGCCGCAGAACCGATTCAAACAGAATGAATCGAAACACGCTGTTGATGAACAGGAAGACAAAAGAGATCACCATGACGGCAAAAATTCCCAACACGATCAAACCAAGGAACTGGCCGATGTGATCGGAAATGTGCGAGGGATTAAAGTGCGGCAAACCCGAAGGGATGCTGGACGAGGGCAGGAGCCCACTGCCGTCTCGGTGCGGGATCCGGGGCCACTTTCCGCCCATGTTGCCGAAACTGCATCCACCGACATGAAGTTCGGCGGCGAGAATCCCAACCAGCGCCAGACGGGACCATTGCCCCCAACGGAAACGGGTGAAGAGCTGTTCTCGGGTGTGCTGCAGGGCGGGTTGCACGGAATCGACGGCGGAAAGGGGCACGGGAGGACCTCGCTTACATCAGCACGCTAATGGGAATCGCTAGAAAAGACAATAGCGTGACCCTGACGGTTGTACCATCCGTCGAATTCACGCAGTGCCAGTTCGCACTGCTGGCGGTGACGTTCCTTTCGATCGCGAACGCGTGTTTCAAGTGCGGGCAGGAGATCGAATGTGATGTTGGCGGGCTGAAAGTTCTTGCTCTCCGCCTGGGTAATGTAGTGGACGAGCGAGCCGAATGCAGAACCACGCGGCGGGGGTGCGGGTTCACTGCCCGTGGCCAGCGCCGCCGCGTTCATACCTGCCATCAAACCGGTTGCGATCGATTCGACGTAACCTTCGACGCCACAAATTTGTCCCGCGAACATTACATGTGGGTGAGCCTTCATCTGCAGGGTCGGGTTGAGCAGAGTCGGCGAGTTGATGTAGGTGTTGCGGTGGATCTGTCCGTAGCGCAGGAAGCGCGCGTTCTCGAGACCGGGGATTAAGTTCAGTACGCGGGCCTGCTCGCCAAATTTCAGGTGATTCTGGAATCCGACCAGGTTGTAGGAATCGGCGCGCAGATTTTCCTGGCGCAGTTGGACTGCGGCGTAGGGAATTCTGCCGGTGCGAGGGTCTTTGAGACCTACCGGCTTCATCGGGCCGAAGCGCAGCGTGTCGCGTCCGCGGCGGGCGATTTCCTCGATGGGCAGGCAGCTTTCGAAGTAATTCAGATTCTCCCAATCTTTTTGTTCGACCGATTGCGCTGCGAGCAGTGCATCGTAGAAGCGGTCATATTCTTCTTTCGACATCGGGCAGTTAATGTAGTCAGCCGAACCTTTGTCATAGCGGGCCGCCAGATACACCTTGCTCATGTCGATGGAGTCGGCTTCGACGATGGGGCTGATCGAGTCATAGAAATAGAGATTGTTACTTGGAGCGACTCCTGCCTGGGGATGGCCTGAACTCAGCCGCAAGATTTCTTGCGAGAGCGCGTCGGATGTCAGCGGGCCGGTGGCAATGATCGTCAGGAATCCGTCTTCGATCCGGCGGACCTCTTCGCGGCGGACCGTGATCAGAGGTTCGCCTGAGATTGCCTCCGTCACCAGGCGAGAAAACTCGGCCCGATCGACAGCCAATGCGTGCCCGGCGGGGACGGAAGTCTTTCGCGCGATCTCCAGCAGCAGGGATCCCGCGCGCCGCATTTCTTCCTTCACTAGCCAGGGCGCCGTGTTTTCGCTCTCGGACTTCAACGAATTCGAGCAGACCAGTTCTGCAAAGTGTTCGGTTTGGTGTGCGGGAGTTGGGCGATTTGGGCGCATTTCGAAAAGTTCGACCGGTACGCCGCGGCGGGCACACTGCCACGCTGCTTCTGATCCCGCGAGGCCTGCGCCGATTATTTGTATTCGCTTCAAAACGATTTCTCCGCCAGTTTTCGCAAGCCGTCTCCGGTCAGAAAAACACTTCGCCATTCGTCCATAAATTCCCCACCCAACGCTTTGTACATTTCGATGGCGGGCTGGTTCCAGTGCAACACTTCCCACTTAAGGAAGACCCTTTTCTCGCGTTCAGCTGCAGCGGCAACGTTGGCGAGAAGGGCGGTGCCGATTCCACGACCGCGAAAAGCCGAACGAACAAAAAGGTCTTCCAGATAAAAACCTGGCCCGCGCCAAGTGGAGTAGTAATCAAAATAAAGCGCATAGCCCGCGGCCCGCCCCTGCCATTCGGCAATCAACGCACGGAACTGAGGATTCGCGCCAAAACCGTCGCGCGCGATATCGGCCTCGGTGGTCAGAACGTCATCGGGTTGCTTCTCGAAGTCGGCGAGCTCCCAGATCATTTGTCTGATCAGGGCGGCGTCGGCGATGGTAGCGGGGCGAATAGTCAGCAAGGGAAGCGAGAGAAAAATTCCTACGGTTATTATAGAGGGACGTTTGGAGGACACATGGCACGAATCAGTCTGATCGAACCGGCGCAGGCCAGTCCGGAAGTGAAGGAAGTCTACGACGGCAAGCTCAAGGGCAAGCCCGGCAATATCCAGAAGGCGCTGGCGCATCGTCCGGCGATGCTCGGAAATTTTCTTGGGTTCTATGCCAGCGTTGGACGCTCGCTCGATCGCAAGATGTATGAGGCGGTTTATTTGCGTGTGTCACTGATCAACGGGTGCCATTACTGCACGCAGCACCATATTCAGGGTGCGAAGCGCGCGGGGATTACGGCGGAGCAGATGAGGGGGCTGAAGGAGGGCCACTACTCCGGATTTAGCGCGCTCGAGCAGGTTGCGCTGCGGTACGCTGAGAAGCTCACTCGAACGCCAGATGGAGCGACGGATACTGATTTTGCAGAACTCAAACGGAGCTTTTCCGACGAGCAGATTGTGGATCTGCACATGTTGATTGGGCTGGCGAACTTGACTAACCGGGTGACTGGGCCACTGGCGTTGGAAGTGGAATTCCCAGAAGAGAAAATCTAGAAGCTACAGTATTATCCGTTCATCCCCTACACGCCGAGTGACCCGTGCGCGATCCAGGTATTCGAGCAGGGGAATCGCATACTTGCGGCTGACTCCGGTCAGGTCTTTGAAGCGGGCGACGTCAATCTTCGGCGTGGTTGCTTTGAGCGCCGTGATCCTCTGGCGCAGGTCCGCGAGCGCGCTTTGATGGAAGACGAGGTCCTCAGAGATCTTGATGAGGACTCTGTCGCGCAGAAGCAGCGTAACAATTTTTTGGGCGCGTATCTTGTCTACCGTGAGACTGGCCAGAACTTCTTTCAGCGAAGGCACCTTCAGGCCGGCCGCTGCGAAGGCCTGCTCAATCGTCTTCTTGGATTCGGTCTCTTCGTCCTTCATCATCACGCCGCGCCCGGGCAGATGAGCGAGCTCGCCGGCAACTTCCACCATTTTCTCCGCGGCCAGTTTGGCCACCACGCCGTCAAAGACCGCAGGGCTGAGGCTGATTTGCTCGCGCAGCTCTTCTTTACTCATCCCTGCCACGAGGGGATTCGATTGATGGAACTTCCTCAGAGCTTCAAGAACTTGCGCTTTCGCCTCCGCGAATGCTGCTGGCGCAACCAGTACCGGATCGCACCAGATTAATCCGGCCTGAGCGGCCAGCTTGGCGGCATCTCCCCGGCGAATGTTCATTTCCGCAGGAACCTCGTTGAGGAGCAAGCCGGCACTTCCTCGCCGAACGACGCGAGCGGCCAGCATTTGTTGTGGAGAGCCGCTGCGCATGATTTCGAGAAAGGCGATGGTCTCGTCCGGTTTTGTTTTGCGACGAGGAGGAGAGGCATCGAGCACAACGCCGCCGCCGATGGTCACGACCGGCGAAAACTGCCGGACGATGAAGCGATCGCCGGGGAGCAAAAGCACGGGATCGGCGAGTCGCAACTGCCCGTACGCTTCGTCGCCGGGTTTGAGTTGCTTCTTGCCGTGCAGGCGGACTTCAGCAATCGTTTCCGAAGTGTAGGCGTGAAAGTGTACGCGTGCGCCATCCTTGAGCGGCTTCGCGGACGGGAGGAGCGAGAGCAGCGCATCAAGTCGCGAAGTTGAATGGAATACTCCCGCTGTGGCGAGGGTCATGCCGCGGGCTAAGTCTTCGGTGGATAATCCGGCGAGGTTCAGCGCGGTGCGTTGTCCGGCGGCGGCGGATTCTGCGGTCGAGCCATGAACCTGCATACCGCGAACGCGGGTCGTTCGTCCAGCGGGAAACACTTCCAGTTCTTCTTCCTTTCGGATCGTACCGGCGACGAGCGTGCCGGTCACAACTGTGCCGAAGCCTTTCATGCTGAAAACGCGGTCGATGGGCAGCCGAGCCAGCGGTGCCGAATTTTTCGCGGCAACTTCGAAGGCAACTTGCGCGAGCGCAGATTTCAGTTCGCCGAGACCGGCTCCGGTCAGTGAACTCACAGCGACGATTGGCGATTGGGCAGCGTCGAGAAACGATCCTCGGAGGTAGTCTTCCACTTCTAGGCGCACAACCTCGAGCGTCTCCTCATCGACGGCGTCGGACTTCGTGAGCACGGTAATGCCGCGGCGGATGGCCAGCAGGCGGCAGATGTCGAAGTGTTCTCGGGTTTGCGGTTTGATGCCCTCGTCAGCGGCGATGACCAGCACGACGAGGTCAATGCCTCCCACACCCGCCAGCATGTTGCGGACAAAACGCTCGTGACCAGGGACATCGACAAATCCCACGCGAATGGTGCTGCCGTCGGGAGCGGGAAGGTCAAAATTAGCGAACCCGATGTCGATGGTGATGCCGCGGCGTTTTTCTTCTTCCAGGCGGTCGGCGTCGATGCCAGTCAGGGCTTTGACGAGCGATGTTTTGCCATGATCAATGTGTCCGGCGGTACCGACAATGACGGATTTCATCTGCGCCAGTATAGATGGCGCAGCGAGCATTTCTTATCGAAGTCATTCACGAATTCGACATGCGTAAAGGGGGCTGGGATGCGACAATAAAGATTCCCGATGATCACCTCTGCAATCACTCCCATTGCCATTACGCCTGAGATGATCCGGGAGCACGGCCTCACTCCGGACGAATTCGAAAAAATCAAACAGCTGCTGGGCGGGCGGGAGCCGACGCGGACGGAACTCGGCATTTTTAGCGTGATGTGGAGCGAGCACTGCTCCTACAAGTCGTCGCGCGTTCACTTGAAGCGTTTGCCCACGCGCAGCAAGCTGGTCTTGCAGGGGCCGGGCGAGAACGCCGGCATCGTTGATATCGGCGATGGTTGGGCTTGCGCGTTCAAGATCGAGTCGCACAATCACCCGTCGTTTATCGAGCCGTTTCAGGGTGCCGCGACTGGTGTCGGCGGAATTTTGCGCGACATTTTTACAATGGGAGCGCGGCCCGTGGCGGTGATGGACTCGCTGCGATTTGGGCCGATTCATGCGGTCGACGCGGGCAGGGGCGCCCGCGCCACACAAGCTTTGCCTACACAAGCTGAGATTCATAAGAATCATTCGGTGATGGAGGGTGTCGTTTCGGGCGTTGCTTCTTATGGAAATTGCTTTGGCGTCCCTAATCTCGGCGGAGAAGTTAAATTCGAGCCCTGCTACTCGGGCAATCCGCTGGTGAATGCGTTCGCTCTTGGATTGGTCCGGCGCGATCAGATTTTCTATGGGCGGGCGTCGGGTGAGGGGAATCCGGTAATTTACGTTGGCTCGAAAACCGGGCGCGACGGCATCCACGGCGCCACCATGGCGAGTGAGGAATTCAGCGAAGGCTCGGAAGCCAAGCGTCCGAATGTTCAAGTCGGCGACCCGTTCCTGGAAAAGCTATTGCTCGAGGCTTGTCTCGAAGCGATGCAAACCGGGGCGATTGTCGGCATTCAAGATATGGGTGCGGCCGGGCTGACCTGCTCGACATGCGAGATGGGCGCGCGGGGCGGCACTGGAGTCGAAATCGAACTCGACCGCGTTCCGCAGCGTGAAACCGGTATGACTCCTTACGAAATCATGTTGAGTGAGTCCCAGGAGCGCATGCTGCTGGTGGCGCAGAAGAGCCGCGAAGACGAGGTCTTCCGGGTCTTTCAGAAGTGGGGCCTGGATGCAGTGGAAATTGGACGAGTGACGCCCGACGCGAAGATGCGCGTGCTGGAGCATGGCCAGGTGGTTGCCGAGATTCCGAACGCTGCGCTCACGGATGATGCGCCAGTGTATAAGCGTCCGCTAGCGCGGTGGGAGCCTCCGGTGGATCGGGAAAAGCCGGAGCATGTGAGTCTTGGAGAATTCGCCGAATTCACGCCGCAGTTGAAGCAATTGCTGGCGAGTCCGAACATCTGCTCGAAGCGCTGGGTGTGGCAGCAGTACGACCACATGGTCCAGACCAATACGGTCGAAGCTCCGGGAGCGGGTGATGCGGGCGTGATTCGCATCAAGGGTTCGAAGCGCGGGCTCGCGATGGCGCTCGATGGCAACGGGCGCTGGTGCTATCTCGATCCGCGGCTGGGAGCGATGCATGCAGTCGCCGAGGCCGCACGCAAAGTGGCGTGCGCGGGAGCGACTCCGATTGGCGCTACGAATTGCCTCAACTTCGGGAATCCTGAAAAACCGCACATCATGTGGCAGTTTTCGCAAGTGATCGATGGCATCACCAAGGCTTGCGAAGAACTGGATACGCCGATTACGGGCGGGAACGTCAGCTTCTACAACGAAACGCTGGGCGAGGGAATTTATCCGACTCCAGTGATCGGAGTGGTGGGAATTCTCGAGGACGTTCACAAGAGCGCGAAAATGCACTTCGCGAAAGCAGGACGCACGATTGTTTTACTGCGAGCCAATGAACCGGGCGATGCCGTCGATGCCGAGTCGGAGTTTGGATCGTCCGAATACGCAAAAGAAATTCTCGGAGCGGTGTGGGGGTATCCACCCGAGCTTGATCTTGAAAAGGAAGCCACGCTGCAACGCGCTCTGGTGGCATTGATTCAGGCGGGATTGGTCGAGTCCGTGCACGATTGCGCCGATGGCGGGCTGGCGGTAGCCCTGGTGGAATCGGCGCTGCCGGCCGGCATTGGCACGAACATCACATTGCCCAAGTGGAAGCTGGGGCCTGAGTTCCGGCTGTTCGCCGAAGATGCCAGTCGTGTCGTACTCAGCTGCGACCCAAACCACCTGGCGCGAATCCAACAAGTAGCCGAAGAGTATGAAGTGTTCGCGGATGTGCTCGGTGAAACGGGGTCGGACAGAATAGAGATCGCAATCGGCGAGCAGATCGTGATTTCCGCCAGCGTGACCGAACTACGCGAGGCATACGAAGGCGCGCTGGAGAAATCGTTACGGGCGGAGGCAGTCGTTGCCGCTGCAGACTGAGGGAGTTGCGCGATACGCCAGTCCAAGGCGAGCAAGGTAAGTGCTAAAGGCTAAGTGCTAAATGCTGACTCCCGACAAATTTCGTGATGAGTGCGGCGTGGTGGCGATCCACGCGCACCCCGAGGCGGAGAAGCTTGCCTACCTCGGCCTGCATGCCTTGCAACATCGTGGACAGGAATCGGCGGGGATCGTCACGTCCGATGGCGAGCGTCTACGGCAACACAAATCCATGGGGCTGGTCGCGGATATTTTTGGCCACGACGTGCTCGCGTCTCTTCGTGGCGTTCTGGCCATCGGGCACACGCGCTATTCGACGGCCGGTGATTCCGCCTTGCTGAACGCGCAGCCCATCATGGTGCAGTCCAACAAGGGCATGATCTCGATTGCCCACAATGGCAACCTGGTGAATGCGCAGGCGATACGCGCGAAGCTCGAGGGGCAGGGATCGATTTTTCAGACCAATAGCGATACAGAGGTGCTGGTTCACCTGATCGCCCTCTCCCGGGAGCAGACTCTGCCGGACGCTATCGCCGACGCGCTGCGACGCGTGGAAGGCGCCTTTTCTCTGGTCATGCTGAGCCGGGACCGGGTCTTTGCCGCGCGCGATCCACGGGGATTTCGCCCACTGGCCATGGGGCGTATTCCGGCGCTAACAAGCGAGAAAAAAGACACGATCGTGTTTGCGTCGGAAACCTGCGCTTTTGACTTGATCGGCGCAACCTACGAGCGCGACGTCAAGCCAGGTGAGTTGGTAATTGTCGGCCCGGAAGGAATCAGTTCGCGCTTTTATTCACCGTCTCCGGCCCAATCGAGCTGCATTTTTGAGCACGTTTATTTTGCTCGTCCTGACAGCCTGGTGTTTGGCCGTTCCGTCGATCAGAGCCGCGACGCTATGGGCCGCCAGTTGGCGCGCGAGGCTCCGGTGGATGCCGATATCGTCGTCCCGGTTCCTGACTCCGGCAATACCGCAGCCATCGGATATGCGGCCGAAAGCGGCATCCCGTTTCGCCTGGCGCTGATTCGCAACCACTACATTGGTCGCACGTTTATTGAGCCGCAACAATCGGTGCGCGACTTCGGGGTGAAGCTGAAGCTGAACGCAGTGCGCAGTCTTCTGGAAGGCAAACGCGTCATTCTCATCGATGACTCGATCGTGCGCGGCACGACCAGCAAGAAGATCGTCCGCATGATCCGCAGCGCAGGCGCGAAAGAAGTGCATATGCGGATTTCCTGTCCGCCGACCATCTCGCCGTGTTTTTATGGAGTGGATACGCCTTCCAAGAAAGAACTGATCGGAGCCAACAAGTCGATCGAGGAAATTCGCGAATATATCGTCGCCGACTCGCTGGCCTATCTTTCGCTCGAAGGTCTCAAGAAGGCGTGCGCAGAAGGCGAGAAGACCAGTTATTGCACGGCCTGCTATACGGGCAAGTACCCGACGAAAGTCGATGTAGAAGAAATTCTGCCGGCCGCGGCCACGCGGTAGCCCGGATTCACATACAAACAGTGGAAGAAATTATCGACTGCCAGCCCAGACAAGCCTAGGTTGATCAATTGGCTATGGGGCGACCGGCGATTTTGCACGATTGTGTAATGTTCTGCGGTTTTAGCTCACCCCTTTTCTGGCCCATTTGGGGGATGCGGGCGCGCCCTCCCGATGGTATTCTCTTCCAGCGGACGCCGCCGCGTCCGCGCATAATGACGAAATCGTTCTCAGTTTTCGGGTCAAGTTCGCGGCCGCTGCTTGGTCCCTTCGAGCAGCAGTTGCTGGAGGAACTCTGGCAACGGGGGAGTGCCACGGTTCGCGAGTTGATTGCGGACGGCACGATCCGGCAGGCCTATACCACCGTGATGACTACGGTGGATCGGCTCTACAAGAAAGGACTGCTCGACCGCATCGCCGAAGGCCGGGCGTTTCGCTACACGCCGCGTCAGTCTCCGGAAGAACTGCAGCGAACCGCGGCGTTGGATGGCATCCGGCAATTGTTAGGATCCGGCGACACTTCTTCATTGCCTCTCTCGTATCTGGTGGAAGCGCTCAGTTCTCATGACGCTCAATTGCTCGACGAGCTGCAGCTTCTGGTCGAGCAGAAACGCCGCGAGCTGAAAAGCAAAACCGCCAACGGCAAGGAGCAACGCTAGTGTTCGCTCTCCGTGGCATCGCCGTCTCGCTTGCCTTTTTCGTTTTGCTCTACTGTCTACTGTCGACGCTAGTGGCAGTAGCATGGCGCGCTCTGAAAATCTTGCGAGCCACCGAACGCGGATTCGCAAATTTGTTCTTCGGATTGCGCGTCTTCCCCTTCCTGGCCTCGGTTTTCATTACATTCGCGTTCGTTGTGCCCTCATTTCAGCTGCTAGAGCCCCGTTCAGCCGACGAAGGTATGGGTGCCATGCCGCTCGCTCTGGGAATCTGTGCCCTCCTGCTGATCGCAAGCGGATGTATCAACGTGATTTCCGCTCAGATGAGGACGACGCGCGTGGTAAACGGCTGGCTGCGCGGCGCGCACCCACTGGATGCAGGACTACCGACGGTGACGTTGCAAGCGCGGCGCGATGCTCCTCCACTGACGCTGGTGGGGGTTCGTCAGCCCAGAGTGCTGGTTTCGAAGTCGACTGTCTCTCTTCTAACCGAAGAGGAATTGCAGATCGCACTCAAGCACGAACTTGCCCACATGCAGTCGCGCGACAACTTAAGGAAACTCATCTTCCGCTTTTGTCCTTTCCCCGGAATGTCTCAACTGGAGAGCGCGTGGTCGCAGGCGGCCGAAATCGCTGCCGATGACGCAGCAGTATCAAAGGTCGACGATGCGGTCGATCTTGCGGCTGCTCTGGTCAAACTCTCACGTCTTGTTCCCGTCGATGTCCCTCCGGTTTGCACTGTGGGATTTGTCACCGGCTCCATCAGTGCCCGCGTCACTCGCTTGCTGGCTTGGGATAAGGTTGGTAAAGCAGAACAGGGCAGAGTGGGTCCATGGCTGGTTGTGGTTCCTTTGTTGGCTACGTTATTTGGTATCGTGGCCACATACGGCCCGGTTTTAGCCCTCACGCACGAAGCCACCGAGTGGCTTGTCCGCTAGATAACTCTCCGTTAATCCCCTCAATACCCATGGTTACCACTAGGTCTGGTAGTAGGTAATCCCGTCCCAGTACTCTGATTGAGCTAGTCCGCTTCGCCGCGCGGGCGCTTTCCCGTAGCAAGTCTTGACAGCGGCAATCCCTTGGTTCTTGGACGGTTTCTAGATGCTCGCCCCACAATTATCTGCGATCCGCAGATCAAATTTTGTGTGCTGCGCTTTCATTCTTCCGATTTTCGCCGCGATGTTCATCATGCAATCGTTACCCGTGCAGGCGCAGAACCCAAACGGCACGCTCCGCGGAGAGGTGCAGGACACTAGCGGCGCACGCGTTGCGGGCGCCGAGGTGACGGTTCAGTCAAGCGGGTCGTCCATCAGCCGCGAAACGGTAGCGAATGAGCGCGGAGAGTTTCGCATTGAGGGTCTCTTGCCCGGAGCCTACCACGTTGTCGTTACTGCCAAGGGCTTTGCTGAGGCTTCGGCAGATGTCGAAGTTGCGGTCAGTGTGGTGCGGGATGTCAACGTGTCCATGAAACCGGAGACCAAACACGAGACGGTCGGCGTGGAAGGGAACGCATCTTCTATCACTACCGAACCGATTGATACGGCGAGCGCAGTGCGGGGAGGAGTGGTCAGCCGGCACGATCTGGAGACGCTTCCATTGCCGGCTCGCAGCTTTGCGAACATCGCCTACCTGGTGCCAGGAACTGAGCCGGTAGAGCCGTCCGATCCGACCAAGGCGCGGATCACGGCTGTTTCCACGGGCGGAAGTTCGGGCCTGAACAATGAATTGTCGGTTGACGGCGCCGACAATTCCGATGACTGGATTGGCGGCTTTCTGCAAAACTTCTCCCCCGATGGCATCCAGGAATTTGCCGTACGAACATCGAACGAGGACGCGGACACGGGTTGGACGACCGCGGGGTCGGTAGTCATCACGACCAAACACGGCACGAACGAGTGGCATGGAGACGGCGCTTTTTATGAGCGCGCGGCGTCGCTGAACGCGCGTTTCCCGATTGAGAATCCGGCTCCCAATCCGAAGCAGCCGTTTTCGCGCCAGAATTATGTTGCGACTTTGGGCGGACCGGTCGCCAAGAACAAAGTGTGGGTCTTCACTTCGTTTGAACACGTTCACGAAAACGCGAGCATTGCTTATAGCCCAGCCAGTACGGCCCAATTTAATGCGCTGGCGCAGTTGGCTGCCGATGGCTTAATCAGCGGAGTTCCGTCGATTACGGTGCCCGCGAACGTTCCGATTCCGTTTCGCGATTACATCAGTTCGGCGCGTTTTGACTGGGCACAATCCTCGAAGTCGCAGTGGTTCCTGCGCGCTTCGCAAGACAGCTACCTCACGCGCAACGCGCTGGTGCAGCAAGGTACGCTGCCCTCGACCGGGTTGACCACGCACAACAACTACTGGAACATCGCGCTCAGTAACAGCTACGCAATCAGCCCGACGTGGCTGAGTTCGTTGGTGCTCGATGCCAGCCTGTTGCACCTTACGCAAACACGCAACTCTGATCTGGGCTTTGCGCTGGCGTTTCCTTTCAGTTCGACAGCGCTGACCGTTTCGGGCTTCGAGACGTTTGGCGACAATCAGTTCGCCACGCCGATTACTCTTTTCCCCGACCTGCGAAATCAGGACAAATACCAGCTGCGCTATGACCTGAGTCATATTGCGGGAAGTCACGCTCTTAAGTTTGGCGTGAATTTTATTCACGAGCCGGTGCTCAGCGGAGCGTTTGCCGCGACGGCGGAAACTTTTGCGCAGTACATCAACAATCCTGATTACTACGTCCAGAATCCGAGCGTGTTCGGGACGTTCAATCCACAGTGCGTGAACTTCACCGCCTCAGATGGATCCAGTTGTGCCTTTACCCCCGCCGGCAACGGCGCCTTCGCGCAAAACGTGCAACGGCTCGCGCTCTATGCGGAAGACTCCTGGCGTGTTTCACATAATCTGACTGTGAATTATGGACTGCGTTGGCAAACCACATTTGGCTTGTTCAATGCTTCCAACGTAAGCCAGGCGAGTAACCCTTCGTTCCCGTTGCTTACGGAGTGGGGATACCCGTTGACGGTTCCGCATGATGATCGGAAGCAGATTGCGCCGCGGCTCGGTATCGCCTATTCGCCAGGCGGCAGCGAGAAGACAGTGATTCGCGCGGGCTTCGGCTTGTTTTACCAGGACCTTGCGCAGAATGGCTGGGCAACGGCGATGCAGGCGGTGAATCCTAATTCGGTTGCTCCGCCATCCCTGATCGATCCGAATTACAAAACGCCCTATGCGATCCACTTTACCGGCGGTGTGCAGCATGCCATCAATGAACACTGGAGCGCCAGCGCGGACTACATTCACGAACAGGGGAATCATGGCTATCGCGCATATCCCTACCCTGACGTCACGATCTTCCGCTCCGATAACCGCTCAAGCTTTAACGCGCTGATGCTGCATTTGCAGGGCAATACCCGCAGATTCAATCTGGTTGCGAACTACACGCTGGCAAAGGCGCAGACTTGGGGGTGCGTGCTGGGCGAGCTATTCGACTATGTGAATGGCGTTTGCGATCCGCTGAATGCGTTCAGACAGGGCGATTACGGCCCATCGGGGGAAGACGTTCGTCATCGCTTCGTGCTGGCGGGCCTGGTGCACATTCCCGGTGGGTTCGAGTTAAGCACTGTTACGCAAATGGAGAGCGCGCGTCCGTTTACGATTACGACGGCTGACAACAGCCACCGCGTTTCTGTGTCGTTCAATAACGGGGCACCGGTCGAGACGAGTCTCGACGAATTTCGCGGAACGCCATACATCCAGGCAGATCTGCGAGTGACGCGTCCCATCAAGATTAACGAACGCTGGCGAGTGGATCCGTTTATTGAATTTTTCAACTTGTTCAACCGCAATAATCCGGGCGCAAATTTTGCGGCGAATGTCGCGCAGCTGCCAGTGCAAACCGATGTGAATGGCGTGATCACCGGAGTTTGCAATCCGAGCTGCGTGCCGCTGACCAGTGTGAAGCAGCTCGAGATCCCGGAGGGAGGATTGGGCGACTTCTTCGGCCCGGGAACTACAGTAGGAACTCCATTTACGGCGCAGATCGGCGTGCGAGTGACGTTCTAGCCCCTTCTCGGTTTCCTAGCCGTCGCCACGCGCGCGATGCCTTGCAGATCGTTTCTGATCGCCACTTCATCCCAGGTTGAGAGCAGTCCCAACACGCGATCCGCAGTCGTTCCGCTGATTTCGAATATCAGCCATCCTCCGGGTTTCAGCGCGGCTTGCGCTTGCGGGATGAGGCGCGCGATTATCTCCAGTCCTGTCGGTCCGGCGAATACGGCATTTCGTGGTTCGAACTTGCGCACTTCAAGTTGGACGGAATCCTCTTCCGAGTCTCCGACGTAGGGCGGGTTCGAAACGACAAAGTCGAATTCTCCGGGAAGGCCGGTCAGCAGATCGGCTTGGTGGAACTGGATTCGTGAGGTCAGTTCGTGACGGGCCGCGTTGGCGCGAGCGACTTCGAGTGCCTCTGCAGAGACGTCGGTAGCATGGATTTCGGCGGAGGGCAGCTCTTTGGCTAAAGCCAGTGCGATCGCTCCCGAACCCGTACCCACATCGACGATGCTCAGCCCGTGTGGCGCGGGCGCCCCCGCCCGCGGCTGTTGCTCTTGCTTCTGGTTTTTCCCAGTCCGTAACAGGATCTCCAGCACCGTCTCAATCGCATGCTCCGTCTCCGGACGCGGAATGAGTACGGCTGGCGACACGATCAAATCCAATCCCCAGAATTCCTGATGGCCAGTGATGTACTGCGCGGGGACTCCGGTGGCACGGCGTGCCAGAGCTTCGTCGTAGCGCTGCGATTCTTCCAGCGTAAGTTCGCGCTCGGGATGGGCATAGAGATAGGCGCGATCGCAATCGAGGGAAAACATGATCAGCAATTCGGCGTTCATGCGCGGAGAAGGAACGTCCGCGGCGGTGAGGCGGTCGATCGCTACGTTTAGAGCCGGGCGAAGTTGCACAGTGCTATTTCACCACGAACCCGCGTAAGAGGCTCAAGCCGTGAAAATGCGAGCCGAATAGCAGTTGTCTTCGCAGAGTCTTAGCGGACGATAACAAAAGCATGGCGTCGTTTCGGACCAAAACGAAACACTGCAAAATGATCGTCGAAAGAAGCCGCGCGCTCGATCCCCAGACGGCGCATCACGGCGAAGCTCGTGCGGTCAACCAGGGAAAAATCCTGGTCACGATAGGAAAGTCCAATTTGCCAGGCAGCCTCCAAGTCGGCGGTGCCGACCGGTTCAATTACGGCTGTGCCGCCGCGCAGGCCTTCCCAGAACCGTTCGGCAGCATGGCGGTGAATCCGGTATCGGAGCAGGGTCCACGTTTCCACCAGCACGTGATCGGTGGTCACCAGCGGGCCGCCTTCGGCAAGGATGGCCTTTGCGCGGACATTACTCAAGTCGGACGAATCGGCGGCGGCATACCAGACCGACGTATCGACAAAAAGGCTCATAGTGGGAGGGCCCTTAGAGGCTGCGGTGGCGCCGGATTTTTCGCTGCGACAATTGGAAGGCATCGCCGATCATCGCGTCCTTGTTCTTGGCCACGTCCGAGTTGGCGGAACGCCCCAGGTCGAACACGCAAGTCACGTCCACTTCCGCTTGCGGGCCGGCGAGATCGCGAGCTACCAGCCGGCGGACATACTCCGCCAGGGACACACCCAACTCGCTGGCCCGTAGGCGAGCTCGCCGGTGAGTCTGACTCTCCAGGGTAACCTGTGTGCGTGACATCATGATGGCACCATCATACCATAATCACGAACTGAAGAGGACTCCAAAACTTGTCCAGCACTACCGTTTGGGTTTCCTCTCAGCGGTGGCAAGACGATCTTAGAGGCAGGCACCCTCAGTCGGGCGAACCTTGCGTTGTTTCAATTTGCCAGAGGCGTCAAATAAGAGATCGAGCCTGATGTCATAACCGCAAGGAAACGCACCGGAACTAGTCTCAACTCCACCCTTAATGAGGAGGTCCCCGGAAGTCGCCATAAACGTCGACTTACCATCACCGAGCAAAACCAGCCCCGCGGTTGCCCCTGACTCAGAGAAACAGATGTTCTTGTGTCGCAGCAATCCCCGTGCTTGCTCCAAATTCATGGCGTCAGGGAATTCATTGCTCAATCTGGTTGCTTGCCGCTCCAACTTAAGCATTCCGCCGGGCAACATTGGGTTGAGAGATGGATACAAGGCGAGAAATACCAGAACCGCCACGGGGAACGCCAACCAGATGGATGCGAGGCGCATAGCTCGGGCAGTCAAGATTCGCTTGAAGCCCAGTAGGATGAGAAAAGCCAGAGTGGAATAGAATGCCGCATTCCCAGCCATGATCAAGAGCACGGAGTCAGGCCAGGCAAGAAATTCCGCAATTCGGATGCCTGGGTACACGCAGTACCAACCAGGGACCGCAAGCCAGAGAAGAGGGGCTCGCAGCGCAAGCGTGGCGAGTATCGAAAATCCAAGACCGGAAAGTCCGCCGAGGTAGCAACCGTGCTGCGTCATGTTTTAAGACCACGACCGGTCGACTACAGAATTACAACGCTCCAACCGTTTCACCCCTCATCTTCTCCGCCTGATAGTGCGTAACAAGCGCATCAATGATCGGCTGCAGCTTGCCGTCCATAACCTGCTCGAGCTGGTGAATGGTGAAGCCGATGCGGTGATCGGTGAGCCGGTTCTGCGGGAAGTTATAGGTGCGAATCTTTTCTGAGCGGTCGCCGGAGCCGACCATTTGCTTGCGTTCTTTCGCCAGCGCATCGGCCTGCTTCTGCATTTCGACTTCGTAGAGTCGCGATCGCAGAACGCGCATACCCTTTTCACGATTTTTGATCTGCGATTTTTCGTCCTGGCAGCTGACCACGGTTCCCGTCGGAATGTGCGTGATGCGGACAGCCGAGTAGGTCGTGTTCACCGACTGCCCTCCCGGTCCCGACGAACAGAATGTATCGATGCGCAGGTCTTTGGCTTCAATCTTGACGTCGACTTCTTCCGCCTCCGGGAGCACGGCCACGGTAATGGCCGAGGTGTGAACGCGTCCTTGTTGTTCGGTGGCGGGAACGCGCTGCACGCGATGGACTCCACTCTCATACTTGAGGCGCGAAAAGACGCGGTCGCCCTCGATGAGCGCGATCACTTCTTTCAATCCGCCCACACCCGACTCAGAGGTGGAAAGCACTTCCACTTTCCACTTCTGCGTTTCAGCGTAGCGGTTGTACATGCGGAAGACCTCGGCAACGAACAAAGTCGCCTCGTCGCCACCGGTTCCGGCCCGAATTTCGAGGACGACGTTCTTGTCGTCGTTGGGATCTTTCGGCAGAAGCAGAACTTTCAGTTCTTCTTCGATGGTAGCCACGCGCGGCTCGAGCTTGGCCAGCTCTTCTTCGGCGTAGGCCTTCATCTCCGCGTCAGTTTCTTCGGCGAGCATAGCCTTGCTTTCGGCGATTCCGCGCTTCAGATCTTTGTATTCGCGGTATTTCTCGACGATTCCGGAGACTTCGCTGTGTGCCCTGGCAGTCTTCTGGTATTTCGCCGAATCGTTGGTGATGTCCGGCGACAGCAGCGCCTTCGTGAGCTCTTCGTAGCGCACTTCGATTTGGTCTAAACGTTCAAACATTCAGTTCTCAGTTCCCGGTTGTCAGTTCTCAGAAAACCTTCATACAACCATCACCGGCGCGCAGAAATCAGTTCCGCACTCGTTCTCAAGAATCCTATTGTAGGGTTTTTACTGAGAACCGAGAACTGGGAACTGAGAACTATGCGCGGTGGGCACCGCTAGGCAATTACCAGTTCGCCGCCCCGCTGTTTTTCGAGAGCCATAGCTGCGTCCAGCGCCACGATCGCACACTCGACTTCGCGATCATCCGGAGGCTGCGTGGTGATGCGCTGCAGCCAGAGGCCCGGAGCAGTCATCAACGCGAAAAGCGAGCCGCGATGCTTGGCGGCGAAGCGGATGATCTCGTAAGAAACTCCGGCGATCAGGGGCAGCAACGCGATACGGATCGCGAATCGAGCCCAGAACGTCTGGACGGGAATGGCCATGTACACAAACATCGACAGGATCATCACCGTCATCAGAAAGCTGGTTCCGCAGCGCGGGTGGTACGTCGAATATTTCTGCACAGCGTCCGTCTTCAACGGATCACCATTCTCAAACGCAAATACGGTTTTGTGCTCGGCGCCGTGATACTCGTACACGCGGCGAATATCTTTCCAAAGCGACACGCCCCAAACAAACAGCAGGAACATTCCGATGCGAATCAACCCGTCCACCAGGTTGAAGACGAACTGTTGGCCGAAAACGGGATTCACACGCTTCAGTTCGGTCGTCGCCAGCAACGGCAGATACTTGTACATGAAGATGAAGAAGGCGATGGAGAAGGCCATGTTCAGACCGGCCATCCAGCCGGTAATTTCCATCTTCTTGCCCTGCTCGTCAGCGGGTATTTCGTCGAGCGCCGCATTGGCGGAAAACTTCAGGGCACGGAAGCCGAGCTTCATCGCGTGTCCGAGCGTCATCACGCCGCGAACTACCGGCCATCCCATCCACTTATGTTGCTCCGACGGACGCTCCAAGGGTTCGCTGTGCGTCACAATCTCCCCTGACGGCTTACGCACGGCAATTCCCCACGCGTGCGGAGAGCGCATCATCACGCCCTCGAGAACGGCCTGACCGCCGACGAGAGTCTCCTCACCGCTCTCCAACGCCGGGAGGAGTTGCACTGCCGCCAAAAAACGCAAGATTTGCTGCCAACGTCGCATAGTCGATTGGATGTTACGTCGAGGAAGGACGACTCGAACCACTAGCCTACCACAAAATGCCGATTCCTTGGTCAGACAAATTGCTGAATTGGAGGTAGATTCTCCTTATGAATCAGCAGCTTACGGCCCTTTCCATGAGGTCCATCGCGGTCGTTTGCCCGTATGCAATCGCGGTGCGCCACCATAGAATCGAATGCTCTATGCTGCGTTTCGCCCAGACCTGCGACGCCGTCGCCGCGACTACCAGGAAACTGGAGAAGACCGCGCTGGTTGCCGCCTACTTGCGGTCGCTGCCCGTGGACGAAGCGGCGATCGCTGCGATTTTTCTTTCGGGCCGGCCCTTCGCAGCTTATGAGGAAGCGACACTGCAGATCGGAGGCGCGTTGCTCTGGCGCGCGATTGCTGAGCTCTCAGGAAAGTCGGAAGACGAGCTGACAGAGATCTACCGCAAGCACGGAGACGCCGGGGCGGTTGCCGCAGCCGCGCTGCCTGAGAGGCCGGAGACGCGTCTTTCGCTCACCGAAGTGCGGCAGTCGTTCCGCGAAATCGCCGACGCCCGCGGGGCAACGGCCAAGGCCTATTTGCTGCACCAACTTCTTGAACGTGCAGCGCCGCTCGAAGCCAAGTACATCGTGAAGATCATCAGCGGCGATCTCCGAATCGGGCTGAAGGAAAGCCTAGTTGAGGAGGCGATCGCCCGCGAATACGGCGCGCCGATCGACCGGGTGAAGCGCGCGAACATGCTGCTTGGCGATCTGGGCGAAACTCTGCGGCTGGCGTCGGCGGGAAAACTGGGAGAGGCACGGATGAGGCTGTTTCATCCGATTGATTTCATGCTGGCGAGTCCGGTCGAATCGGCGGAGGAGGCCTTGAGCTATTTTCAGAATCCAACGGTGGAAGACAAGTACGACGGAATTCGCGCGCAGGCTCACATCGGAGGCGGCGAGGTCCGATTGTTCTCGCGGACTCGCGATGAGATCACAGAGTCTTTTCCCGAATTGCCTCCGGCTTTGATCGGCCTGCATTCCGATGCGATTCTCGATGGCGAGATTGTCGCCTGGAATCCTTCGGGCTCTGGGCGGGCGCTGCCTTTCAGTACGTTGCAGCAGCGATTGGGCCGGAAGAAAGTCAGTGCCAAGCTGATGCGGGATGTCGCTGTGGCTTACATGGTCTTCGACGTGCTCTATGCGAATGGCGAACTGCTGCTGGATCGGCCTCTGCGGGAGCGCGCAAAGATTCTCGACGACATCATGTCGGGACGGGCAGTTGCGTCGGCGGGTGAGGTTCACGTCGATCCTGGCGTCGCAGAGCATGGCCGATCGGCAATATCGCAATCGTCGCAGTCACTTTTCGGGTTTGTCGCCGAACTCAATCCCGCATTTCTAATGCGCGCCCCAGTGGCTTCCGCCGCCTCTGCGGAAGATGTCGACGCTTTCTTCTCCGCCGCCCGCGAACGAGGCAACGAGGGCCTGATGATTAAAGATCTCGACTCTCTGTACACTCCGGGCCGTCGCGGCAAATCGTGGCTCAAGATGAAACGCGAACTGGCGACGCTCGACGTGGTCGTGACCGCCGTCGAGTACGGACACGGCAAGCGCATCGGCGTGCTCAGCGACTACACCTTTGCAGTGTGGGACGGCGATCGCCTGGTAAACATTGGCAAGGCCTATTCCGGCCTCACCGACGCGGAGATCGCCGAGATGACGCAATGGTTTCTAGCGCACAAAATCAGCGAGCAGGGGCTGCGTCTGGAAGTCGAACCCAAGATGGTGGTCGAGGTCGCGTTCAACAACATGATGCAGTCGGAACGGCACGAGAGCGGCTACGCTTTAAGGTTCCCGCGGATCGTGCGACTTCGTCCCGACAAACCTGCCGAAGAAGCCGATACCTTGGAGATCGTGAAAGAGATTTATGAGCGGCAGCACTCGGCTTGATCAGATTGCCAGATCAGTTAGGTAGATCAGTGCGCGTGATCGTGGGTCGAATGATCGTGCGCGTCGTGCTCGTCCGGTACCGCAATCACGCATCCATGCGCCGTTTCGCACACCACATGTTCCAACTGGATGGTCGTGTGGTGAATGCCAAAGCGCTGGCCGAGCTGTTCGTTGATCTCCCGGAGAATAGTATCGCTCTCCGAAGTCGCCATATCGGCAATTTTCACGTGCGCCGAAAGCGCATGGTTTTCAGACCCGATGCTCCAGAGATGGAGATCGTGCACGTCGCTGACCCCCGTAATTTTGCGCATGGCCGATTCGACCGCTTCGAGGCTCATGCCGCGCGGAGTGCCTTCGAGAAGAATGTTCAGCGTTTCGCGGACAATGCCGAAACTCGACCAGAGGATCAGGGCGCCGATCCCGAACGACAGGGCAGAGTCGATCCAGTATTGCCCGGTCCAAAGAATAGCTAAGCCTCCGGCAATCACGGCGGCGGTCGATAGCGTGTCGCCGACTTCATGAAGCAACGCGCTGCGAACGTTGACATCCTGACTGGAACGCCACAGCAGCAGTGCGATCGCGCCGTTCATTACAACTCCGGCAGCGGCAACCCAGATCATCAGTCCGGCATGAACCGGCTCCGGATGCTGCAGACGCCGGAATGCCTCATAGAAAATGAAAAACGACACCACTACCAGCGAAAGCGAATTCACCAGCGCCGCCAACACTCCGGCGCGACGGTAGCCATAGGTCTTAGTGGCGCTCGGCGGGCGCCCTTCAAGATAAACCGCCACCAGCGACAGCAGCAGCGCCAGAAAATCGGAGAGATTGTGTCCAGCTTCAGAGAGCAGCGCCAGAGAATGGGCGCGGACGCCAGCCACGACCAGCAACGCGATGTACAGCGCCGTGACCGCCAGCGAAATACGCAGCACTCGCCCGGTACCATGGGAATGCGAGTGTCCGCCGTGCGAATGCATAGTATTAGGATAGCGCAGACGCCCGTGTGGCGCGGGCGCCCCCGCCCGCGGCCTTTGGTTTTGATCTTCCAGCCGTCAAGAATACCTCGGCTCAAGGTGGCGCAAGTCGGCCCGCCCGCGTTATCCTTCTTCCCACCTCAGGAGAGCACAAATGACGAAGATGCTAGGGACTACGATCTTGCTACTAGTCGCCACCGCGGCGATTGCCCAAACTGCGCCTGCCGCCGCCGCACCCGCACCGATCAAGAACCCGGTGAGCAGCGCGCTGAGAGATATTCTCCCGAACCGCCAGAAGAACACCGTTGCTGCCATTGAATCCATGCCCGCCGACAAGTTCGGCTTCAAACCCACCGCCGACCAGAATACTTTTGGCCACCTTGTTGCCCACATGATCGAAACCAACAATATTCTGTGTAGCAAGGCGGCCAGCGTCGCAGCTTCCAAGGCCGATGAAGCCAAGGAATCCGACGGAAAAGACAAGCTGGTAGCGGCGCTGAAAGGGTCGTTTGATTACTGCTCAGACGCGCTCTCGAAGATGGATGACTCCAAACTTAGCGAGGTTACAGAAGTCTTTCCGGGGCATCAAGCATCGCGCGCGTGGGCAAGCATGGTGCTGGCCAGCAGTTGGGCCGACCACTATGCCGAAGCTTCAATATATCTGCGCCTGAACGGAGTGTTGCCGCCGACGGCGAAAAAATAGACGAACAGCCATAACTGGAGAGCTGACTCCGGCAAGTTCGGAGTCAGCTACGCTTCAGACTTTGCTGGGAGGTCGCGGGTTTCGTTCACAAGCGCCTTCCGCATCGGAAGAAAGCCGACCAACAACAGGACGGTACCGAGCAGCATCCAGTTGTCGAGGTCCCAAAACGCAAGAAACATCGAGGCGCCGACAGCAACACTCACCACGGACCACACTGGCACCACGCGCTTTCCCAGCAGAACAAGAGCCTGTGCCGCGAAGCCGATCATGGTCAGCTTGGCAAGCGAAGTAGTCACGAGAAACGCACCCTGCGGAGTCGTCATGGCTGTGAATGTGGCGATTGCTCCGGCTTGATTTGCGGGATCCACCAGTCCGAGGCCGCGGTAGAACGCGGTCCACATGCCAAATACGCCGCCCATGTAAATCGTGCCGCTGATGGTAATCATCAAGGTGATCGCACTGGCGACCGGCCGCACTCCCCGGCCGAGTATGTACAGGGCGAAGGCGCAGAGCGGCAGCAGAGGCATCCCGAGGTAGGCAATCATGTGGGGATCGTGGATCAGGGGATAGCGGTTGTGGGCAGCGATCAATGCCGCGACCACGCGCGCAGGGTCTCGCGGTTCATAGTGCGAGTGGAAAGTGAGAAAGTCCGCGAATCGCCGAAAGTGCATGATGAAGACAAGCATGAACAAGCAAGGGAAGATCAGCAACGCGCTGGCCAGAATCTTGCGGATCGGGTCGGTCGTTGATTCGGTCGTTGATTCGGTTGTCGATGGAGTCGCCATGGCGTCGATGCTATAAAGACTGGTCGACGCACTCCAAGCAAAAAAGCTGACGGATGGCACTTATCAAACAGAAATCTGCAAGTGTCTCGGATGTTCGCGGAAATTCCTCGGACTCCGCGGAGAAGGATCGGCGCGTCATCCGGACACGCGCTCAAATCGACGGGGCATTCATCGAACTTCTTCACCGCCGTTCTTACGGCAACATCCGCGTCAGCGACATTACAAAAAAGGCCGGAGTGGGACGGGCCACGTTTTATGCCCACTATTCTTCGAAAGACGATCTCCTGTCATCGCAGTTTCGCAGGATCGTCGCACCCATGCTTGTGGCGAGGCGGGACGCTGGTTGCCCGCTGGACGCGGTGACTTTTTTCGCTCACGTGACATCGTCGCCTCGGATTTACAAGGCGCTGATGGGCCCCAATGCCGGTAAAGCTCCGCGGGTACTCCGGGAATGCATTGAGGAGCGGGTAAAGCAGTCGCTCATGGCAGGGAGTGCGCAAGATCGTGGCGTTGGATTCGATTTACGAGAGGCGATTATCACGAGATTCGTGAGCTCATCGTTACTTGCGGTGATTGAGTGCTGGGTGGAAAGCAATGGACACGAGTCGCCGCAGGGCCTCCAGGCGATCTTCAGCAATCTGGTTGGTGGAGGCTTGGCCGCTGGGGGTGCGAGAGCTAGCGAACCGGCTCCCGGCGTTAAGCCAGTAGCTTCTCCAATTCATCTTCCTCAATCACGCTGACGCCTAGTTCGCGGGCCTTATCCAGTTTTGATCCGGCGTCGCTGCCCGCGACCACGTAGTCGGTCTTCTTGCTCACCGAGCCGGAGACGCGGCCGCCGGCGTCTTCGATCAAGTTCTTTGCCTCGTCGCGTGTATGGCGCTCCAGCGTGCCGGTTAGCACAAATGTCTTTCCGGCCAGTTTCGTACCTTTCTCTTTCTTCTGGCCGGTGAGAGTCAGGCCTGCCTTACGAAGCTCACCGACCAGTTTGCGATTGTGTTCCTCTGCAAAAAATTCCACAATGCTTTCCGCGATGCGCGGTCCAACTTCGTTCACTTCTTCCAGTTCTTCAGCCGTCGCTTTCATGATCGCGTCGAGCGATCCGAAGTGCTCCGCCAGAAACTGCGCCGTGCGTTCGCCGACGAAGCGGATGCCCAGGCCGTAAATTACTCGTTCGAGCGGCAGCTTCTTGGAGGCCTCGATCTCGCCGAGAACGTTTTCCGCCGACTTCTCACCCATGCGTTCCAGCTTGAGCAGGTCGTCGGTCGTGAGCTTGTAGAGGTCCGCCACGTTCTTGACCAGCCCGCGTTCAGTGAGTTGGTTCACCAGCGCCTCGCCAAGGCCGTCAATGTTCATGACGTGGCGGGAAGCAAAATGCAGAATCGATCCCTGCAGTTTTGCCGGACAGTTTGCATTCACGCAGCGATGGTCGGCATCGCCTTCAGTGCGCACCACGTTGCCGCCGCAGACCGGGCAATGTTCGGGCATCGCAAACTGTTTGTGGCCGCGAGGGTGCTCCTTATCCTCAACCACCTTCACGACTTTCGGAATCACGTCGCCGCCGCGTTCCACCTCGACCCAGTCACCGATCTTCACGCCTAGCTGGTCGATGAAATCCATATTGTGCAGCGTGGCGCGGGAAACCATCGTCCCGCCGATGGGGACCGGTTTCAGCGCCGCCACTGGCGTCAGTTTTCCGGTGCGCCCCACTTGAACGAGAATGTCCTCGATCTGGGTGACGCTGCCGCGCGCCGCAAATTTGTAGGCAATGGCCCATCGCGGAGCTTTGCCGGTGAATCCCAATTCGCGCTGCCATGCCGTGCGATCGACCTTGATGACGATCCCGTCAATTTCGTAGGGCAGCGAGTCGCGCTTGCCTTCCCACGTCTGAATAAATTTCCACACGTCGTCCAGATTCTTGGCCAGCTTGCGATTGGGATTGACCTTGAATCCGGCCGTCTCAAGCGCATCCATCGCTTTTGACTGGCGGTCGAAGAAGGTCTGGCCGTCTTTCAGAAGCAGGTAGGCGAAGTAATCCATGCGGCGCTGCGCAGTGATCGATGGTTCGAGCTGGCGCACGGTTCCGGCGGTAAAATTGCGCGGATTGGCAAAGACCGCAAGCCCTTGCTTCTCGCGCTCTTCATTCAGTTTGCGAAAGGCCGCCAGGGGCATCAGCATTTCGCCGCGAGTTTCGAAGTCAGCGGGGATGCCAGCCTTCTTTAGCATGTCCTTAGAAATCGAAAGAGGAATAGAGCGGACCGTCCGGACATTCAGGGTGACATCTTCGCCGATGCTGCCGTCGCCGCGCGTAATGCCGCGTTCCAGGCGGGCCTCACTGTAGACAAGAGCGAGCGACATTCCATCCAGCTTCAGCTCGCACATGTACTCAAGGTCGGTGCGGCCGCTAAGTTCTTGCACGCGCCGTTCCCAGTCGCGCAGTTCCTCTTCGCTGTAGGCATTGTCGAGCGAAAGCATGGGCGAGGAGTGTTTAGCTTTCACAAATCCCTCGCGCGGTTTGCCGCCAACGCGCTGCGTAGGCGAGTCGGGCGTGACCAGCTCGGGGTGCTCGGCCTCGAGCCGCTTAAGCTCGTTCATCAGCTTGTCGAAGTCGGCGTCGGAAAGTTCGGGAGAATCGAGAACGTAGTAGAGATATTCGTGGTGCCGGATCTTGTCGCGGAGCGCTGTCGATTTTCTTCTGGATGGCGGAACTGGACATGACTGGGAAATTATAGGGGAGATCTAAATTCAGTTCTCGGTTGTCAGTTCTCGGTTCTCAGTGGAATCATTCCGGCCGCAGCGGTCTATGCCTTTCCTGAGACCTGAGACCTGCCCTACTGCCTTTTCGCGTTTCGAATGCGTCCTCGCGCCGGGGCTGCACGGCCTACGCTTGAAGGAGGCTTGGGAGTGCCTTCCAGCAGTTCCTTTAGCACTGTCGCGTTGTTTTGCTCTTCGTTGCGCGATGCGTAGAGCAACGTGACTTTCCGCTTGCCTTCGGCGAGATGATGCAGTTGCTCGACGGCAGCAGAGGCTGCTTCGCTGGCCAGCTCTTTGAAATAGCGCTTGCGAAACATTGGCCAGGCTTCGGGGTTGGCATGAAACCATTTCCGCAATTCGTTGGAGGGCGCCAAATCCCGCAACCAGAATTTGATTGCGGCTTTTTCTTTCGTCAGGCCACGCGGCCACAAACGATCGACCAGCACGCGCACTCCGTCGGAAGAAGACGCGGCTTCGTACACGCGTTTGACCACTACGGCCATACTTTCCGTATTATGCTACTTCTGTGTCGTGATAGGCGACAACCTGCATAACCATGACTTATTGGAAACGGATTTTTCCCTGCCTCTGTGTTTCTGGCGTGATTCTCGCGATGCTGACGCTTTCCGCTTGCGATGCTGAACGCCGCAAGTCTGACGCCGAACTCGGCCTAAACCCGCAACAAGCTACAGGGCGGCAACTCTACGACAATTACTGCGACCGCTGCCATGAACCGTACTCTTCGCGAGGAAAAAAAGGGCCGAGCCTGAAGGGAATTTTCAAGCAGCCGTATTTGTCGATCAGCGGCCTGCCTGCGAACGACGAGCGCGTGGGGGAGATTGTTAAGTTCGGCCGATCGAAAATGGAAGGCTTCGGTCAGGTGATGAGCGATCAGCAGATTAAGGATCTGCTGGTGTACCTTCATACGCTGTGAGAACCCCTGTAGGATAATCGGCCAGTGCCCATCGCCAACAAGTCCGCGCTATTTCAAAAGTTGCCAGCGACGGATGAACTTCTGCGTCATCCCGATGTGCTTCCGCTGATCGAACGCGAGGGGCAGCCAGCTGTTGCCGAGAGTGTTCGTGTAGTGCTGGCCCGCCTGCGCCAGGAAATCAGCGAAGGACGCATGGACGACAAATCGCTGGATCTTGCCCTGGGCGGTCTCGCCTCCGCCATCGAACGCCAGCTTCGGCAGTCGCTGAGTTACTCGCTGCAACCGGTGATCAACGCGACGGGCGTCATTCTGCATACAAATCTTGGGCGGGCTCCGTTGGGGGCATCGGCGCTTGACCATGTCCGTGATGCGGCGAGCTCCTATTCCAATCTTGAATATGATCTGTCAACCGGCGAGCGCGGCAAGCGCGACGTCCACGTCGATCGTCTCTTTCGTAAACTCCTGGATGAAACATCGGGTTCTGAACAAGAGGATGCGCGCGTCTCCACCATCGTGGTCAACAACAACGCGGCCGCCGTTCTACTTGCGCTGAACTCGCTCGCGGAGGGCGGCGAAGTGATTGTCTCCCGCGGCGAACTGGTCGAAATCGGCGGATCCTTCCGCATTCCCGACGTAATGTCGAAATCGAATGCCTCGTTACGCGAGGTCGGGACTACTAACCGCACGCGCGTTGCCGACTACGAGCGCGCCATCAACGAGCGCACCCGTCTGCTGCTGCGTGTGCATCGATCAAACTTCGAGATCACGGGATTTACGGAGCAGCCTCGTCTGGATGAGCTGGTCGCGCTAGCTCGCACCCGCAATATCCCCCTCATGGAAGACCTGGGCAGCGGCGCTTTGTTTGATTTGCGTTCGGTCGGAATCAACGGAGAGCCGGGAGTGCTCGACAGTCTGCGCGCGGGCGTCGATATCGTCGCTTACAGCGGGGACAAACTTCTAGGCGGTCCGCAAGCCGGATTGATCAGCGGGCGCGCCGACCTGGTCGCGCGCATGCGTTCCAACTCACTGTTTCGCGCGCTGCGAGTCGATAAACTCACCTACGCCGCGCTCGAAGCCACACTGCTCGCCTACGTCAAGCGGGACCACGACTCCGTGCCAGCTCTGCGCATGATGCGCATGTCGAAAGACGAAATCACGCGGCGCGCGGAGAAATTCATTTCGCAGGTCGAGGCCGCGGCAACCCGGCATCTAAAGCTCGAACTAATCGACGGCGAATCGGTGATCGGCGGTGGTGCAGCACCATCGGCCGTTCTGCCCACGAGTTTGATCGCCCTGACGCATGCCACTCGCAGCACCGACGAGATCAGCAACCGCCTTCGTGGCAACTCCCCGCCAATCATCGCTCGTGTCGAAGATGGGCGAGTGCTCATCGACCTGCGCACCGTGTTTCCGGAACAGGATGCAACACTCGTCCCGGCCTTGTCATCCTTGAGCTGACGTTGTTGATCTGACAACCTGCCGATTGCCATTTCCAAATTCTCAAACGACAATACGTCTATGATTCTCGGCACAGGAGTGGACATAGCCGAAGTTCCGCGCATCCGCGAAAGCGTCGAACGGTTCGGCGACCGTTTTATCAAGCGCATTTTCACCGAAGGCGAAATCCAATATTGCGAACGAAAGGCCAGCCGCTTTGAGAGCTACGCCGCGCGTTTCGCCGCTAAGGAAGCCGGTATGAAAGCGCTGGGCACCGGTTGGAGTCACGGCGTCCGCTGGCGAGATATCGAAGTCGTGCGGCCGAAGGGCCAGCGACCTACCATTCAGTTTCACGGAGAAGCCGCGGCCATCGCGGCGAAGCTCGGTACTAAAAACATTGCGCTCTCGCTTACCCACACCTCCGAGCAGGCCTTGGCCCACGTCATTCTGGAAAGTTAGCTGCAGGCTCTTAGCAATCGAACAAGGCCAGTCACCATCCCTCTGATTCCAAATAACTTTAGTGTCTTCGCAACATGAGCGGAAGTTCAGGGTTTATATGGGCGAGTCGTAATTAGGCCACGTCACCGTTTTCGGCCAAAATCAGGATCGCAGAATTTAAAGGAAGGCACTGAGATGAAACGCTCTGTACGCTTGGGAATTCTAGGAGTTTTAATGGTTGCGGTTTCGGTATTGTCGCTCTCGACAACATCGTCCGCACAAATTGGGATTGGAGTTGGTATTTCGGTCCGCATCGGCCCGCCCGCGCTGCCGGTGTATGCGCAGCCAATTTGTCCTGGGCCCGGCTATTTATGGACCCCGGGATATTGGGCATGGAATGACGACGGCGGCTACTACTGGGTTCCCGGCACGTGGGTAGTCGGTCCGGTCGGCATGCTTTGGACTCCCGGCTATTGGGGCTGGGGCGGCGGTTTCTACGCCTGGCACCCGGGCTATTGGGGACGCCATGTCGGCTTCTACGGCGGCATTAACTATGGCTTCGGCTATGGCGGTGCAGGCTTCTTCGGTGGCGAGTGGAGAGGCGGAGCCTTCTTTTACAACCGTTCCGTGGTCAACGTCAATGTGACGAGCGTGACCAACGTCTATAGCCGAACGGTCGTCGTGAACAACACGCGCACCAGCTTTAATGGCCCTGGCGGCATCGAGCGCAGTCCGAGCCGCGAAGAAGAACAGTACGGACGCGAGCAGCACACCGCCGCCCTGTCATCGCAGACCGAACACGAGCACATGGCCAGCCAGAACCGCCAGAACTTCGCGTCGGAGAATCATGGGCGTCCGGCGATCGCGGCTACAGCACGGCCCGGAGAGTTTTCCGGACGCGGCGTGGTGCAAGCAAAAGCAGCGGGAGAGTCCTACCACGCTCCTAAGATGTCGCCGCAAGAAGCGCGTGTGACGGGAGGCAATCGCGGGTCCAGTGAGATGGCCCGCAACGGCAACTCGCAACACAATTCGGAAATGAAAAACAATCAGTCGAGCAATCGTGGAGAGATGGCGTCCCACGAAAACTCGAACTCAAATAAGCAGGAAAAAGCTGCCCAGAAGGAGCAACAGAAGCAGCAGAAGCAGGCTCAGAAGCAGGCTCAGGCCGATCAGAAGCGAACCGAGAAAGCGAATCGTGAGCAGGCCAAGGCTGAACAAAAGCGTAATGCCCACGAGCAGCATCGGTAAATTGAACCAATTCTCACAAAGACTCCCTGCCTTTCTAGTGAAGGCAGGGAGTTTTTCTTGAAGCTGAGTACAGTTTCACCGCAGCCGCTAAACAGTCTGCTGAAAAACTCGGGTTCGTATCAGGGTATCGCTTTAGCGATACCGTAACGTCTTTGATTTCAAATGTCCCTTTAGGGACTGGGCATGCAGGAGTCGCGTTTTTCGGCAAACTGCTGGAGGGTGGTTGACACCAGAGACTCCCCAATCTCAAAATGGCCCCGGTAGGCCCGAAAATGCGCCCCGGAAAATCTCCAGGCTTGAAATTATGCGGTGTTTGTTATGATGCTTCTGTCGTTTACGGACCCAATTGCCTAGCCAGAAGCAGCTCAAATGGTCGCAACTTCGCGTGGGACTCACCGTCCTGTTCGCCAGTATTACGCTCGCCGTCCTGATTTTTGTAATGAGCGGCACCGGCGGCTGGTTCACCAGCAAGATCACCCTGCGATCCTATTTCGATAATGCGGGCGGCCTGCGCGAAGGCGCACCGGTTCGTCTGGCGGGAGTTGACATTGGCAATGTAGCCGGTGTTCGAATCGTTAACGGCAAGCCTATGACGCCGGTCGAAGTCACGATGAAGGTCAATACCAAGTACTCCTTCAACCTGCGCAAAGATTCCGTTACGCTGCTGAGCACGGCCGGCATCCTCGGCGAGACTTACGTCGACGTGGATAGCTCGACTGCGAAAGGTCCAGAAGCCACCGACGGAGACACGCTCGCGGCCCGCAACCAGCCCGACATTCAAGACGTGGTTCGCGCCAGCCAGGGGACGCTGCAGAACATGGACTCCCTGCTCAAGCGCGTCGACCGCATCATGTCATTTATCGAAAGCGGCCAGGGTTCGATCGGCAAAGTCATTTACGATCCGGCGCTGTACAACCAACTCAACTCAACGGTGGCGGAGTTCAAGGGCATCGTGGATGACATTCAGAGCGGCAAAGGCTCCCTCGGCCCGCTGCTGACGAGCGACGAGGCCTACAAGAAAGTGATCGCGGCCGTCGACAAAATCAATGTCATGGTGGACGACCTGCAACAAGGTAAAGGTACGGCAGGCAAACTGCTTAAGGATCCCGCGCTTTATGACAACGCGAACAAGACCATCGCCAACGTCCGCCAGTTGACCGATGACATCAATGCTGGCAAGGGCGCAATCGGCAAGATGACGCACGATGAGGAATTCGCTGCCCACTTGCAGACCCTGATGAACAACCTGTCGGAACTCTCCTCGCGGTTGGAAAAAGGCGAAGGTACAGCGGGAATGCTGTTCAAAGATCCGGCGCTCTACAACAACAGCAACCAGATGCTGGTCGAAACCCGGGAACTTGTGAAGGCAATCCGGGAGAACCCGAAGAAGTATCTGACGTTCCACGTCAAGGTATTCTGAGGGCTGGTCGTTCGTCGGTAGGCCTTGGTGTTGGCGCGTGCGCTTGGCCCTTGAGGGTGATTTCCAGCGGTCTGATTTTTTGGGATTTTCCTGTCGGGTTCGTGGGTGACCGTTTTCCGCGGCGCCCGTCCAATACTAGTGGTTGCGGTGCGTTGGGAAAAGTGCGTTTGCAAACTGCGGCCCGCTGCTCTCGGGGGCAAATGTTTTCATCTTGATTCGAGGATCTCATGCGAAATTTTAGAAAAAGTCTGACAGTCTTCGCTCTGCTTGTGCCCGCCTTACTGGCACCCGCCTTGCCAGCACAAGATAAGACGTCCGAGAGCAAGTCATCCGACGTTCGGTTCTCTCCCGACATGCTCGATAAGAGCATCGACCCCTGCAACGATTTCTATGCCTATGCTTGCAGCAAGTGGATGGCGAAGAATCCGATTCCCTCCGACCGCTCCTCGTGGGGCCGGTTTAACGAATTGCAGCAGCGTGGCGAATATGTAGTGCGCGACATCCTGGAAAAGGCGTCGGCCGACAGTCCGGGACGCAGCGCCAATGAGCAAAAGATCGGCGATTATTACGCCAGTTGCATGGACGAAAGCGCGGTTGAGAAAGCGGGAACCAAGCCGCTTGAGTCGGACATGCGACGCATCGCTGCCATCCGGTCAAAAAAGGATCTGCCCAAAGAGGTTGTGCTGCTGCATCGCGAAGGCACCGATGTCTTATTCGGATTCGACTCCGGGTCCGACTTCAAGAACGCGAGCCAGTTGATCGCTCAAGTCGACCAGGGCGGATTAGGCATGCCGGACCGCGATTACTACTTCAAGGACGACGACAAGTCGATTGAACTCCGGAAGAAGTATGTCGAGCACGTGGCGAAGATGTTTGGATTGCTCGGTGACGATCCCTTGAAGGCCGCTGCGGAAGCGAAAGCCGTAATGGAGATCGAAACCGGATTGGCCAAGGGCGCGTTCGACCAGACCACGCGCCGCGATCCCCAGAAGATCTATCACAAGCTGAGCGATAAGGAACTCGCCGCGCTCAGTCCTGCATTCGATTGGAATGTTTACTTCGAAGGAATCGGCGCGCCCCGCTTCGATTCGCTGAACGTGGTCGAACCCGAGTTCATCAAGAACATGCAGGAAGTGATCGGCGCCCATTCACTCGAAGATTGGAAGACATATTTGCGCTGGCACGTTGTGCATAGCGCCGCACCGGTGCTGCCCGCCGCATTCGTGCACGAGAACTTCGAGTTCTTCAGCAAGACGCTGCAGGGCACGAAAGAATTGCGTCCGCGCTGGAAGCGTTGCGTGGGCTACACGAACGACGATTTAGGAGAAGCGGTCGGCCAGGTGTATGTCCAGCAGACGTTCGGCGCAGAGGGCAAGGATCGCATGCTCGTCATGGTTGGAGCGCTGGAAAAGGCGCTGGGCGAAGACATCAAGGGTCTGCCCTGGATGGGAGCGGATACCAAGACGCAGGCCATCGTGAAATTGCAGGCGATCACCAATCGTATCGGCTATCCCGACAAGTGGCGCGACTATTCCACGCTCCAGATCGTGCGCGGCGATGCCCTGGGCAACTCGCGGCGCGCCAATCAGTATGATGTGCAACGCCGATTGAACAAGATCGGCAGGGCGCTCGATAAGGGCGAGTGGCCGTATCCCCCGATGACCGTCAACGCCAGCTATAACGCGAACCAGAACAACATCACGTTTCCAGCCGGGATTCTGCAGCCTCCATTTTTTGACAACAAAGCGGACGACGCCATGAATTTTGGTGCGATCGGCGCCGCCATCGGTCACGAACTCACGCACGGTTTCGACGATGAAGGCAGCCAGTTCGATGCTGACGGCAATCTGCGCGATTGGTGGACCGCGGACGACAAAAAGAAGTTCGAAGAACGTACCAGCTGTATTAAAGACCAGTACGGCAGCTTCGTGGCCGTGGATGATCTGAAGCTGAACGGCAAGCTAACGCTCGGCGAAAATACGGCGGACAACGGCGGTCTGCGCATCGCCTATATGGCCCTGCTAAGCACGTTGGCCGGAAAAGAACCGGCGGCGATCGATGGTCTGTCCGCCGAACAGCGATTCTTCCTGGGATTTGCCAACGTTTGGTGCGGCAGTCGCACCGACTCGCTCACGCGCATGCTGGTTACGATCGATCCACACTCACCGGGAAGATTCCGGGTGAATGGAACGCTCTCCAATATGCCGGAGTTCCGCGAGGCATATCACTGCGCGGCAACAGCGCCGATGGTCAATCAGAATGCGTGCAGGGTGTGGTAGATAGAGTCGCTGGTCTCTAGTCGTTGGTCGTTCGCTAGACCTACCTTGGCCTAGGTACGTAGCGAAACGAGGGATGTGCCATTGCGAAAAGCGAACGACGAACAGCGCTTATCTCGCGGCCACATCCGCCTGCTCATGCGCGTGATAGCTCGACCGCACCAGCGGCCCCGACTCGACATGCCGAAATCCGAATTTCATCGCTTCTTCCTTCAGCGACACAAACTCGGCAGGGGTGTAGTAACGCGTCATCGGCAGATGATCTTTGGACGGGCGCAGATACTGTCCGATCGTCAAGATGTCCACTCCGCATGCACCCAGGTCGCGGAAGACTTCGATAAGTTCGCCGGTCTCTTCCCCGATTCCCACCATCACGCCGCTCTTGGTCACCGTCGTCGCGTCCCACTTCTTGGCATTTTCCAGAAGATTGAGCGTGCGCTGGTAACGCGCGCCCGAACGGACCGCGCGATAGAGCCGGGGAACCGTCTCGGTGTTGTGATTGAGGATGTTCGGCTTCGCCTCGAGCACGATGCGCAGCGGTTCTTCTAATCCTTGAAAGTCGGGAATCAGCACTTCGACGCGGCAGTCCGGGACGAGTTCGCGAATCTGCCGGATCGTCTCCGCAAAAATTTTTGCGCCGCCAACGTTGTCGTCGTCGCGATTCACGCTGGTCACGACCGCATGCTTTAAACCAAGCGTAGCCACGGCTTCCGCCACACGCCGCGGTTCATCCCAGTCAATCGCCTCCGGACGCCCCTTAGGCACAGCGCAAAAGCCGCAGCGCCGGGTGCAGATATCACCCAGCAGCATGAAGGTTGCCGTGTGGTGGTGCCAGCATTCTCCAATATTCGGACACTGCGCCGACTCGCAGACGGTATGCAGACCGAGTCCGCGGGCAAGTTTTTTCAAGTTATGGAAATTGTCGCCGACTGGGGCCTTGGCCTTGAGCCACGCTGGTTTCGGCGTATGAATCTTGGGCCCGAGATCAATCTGGATGAGCTGGGAAGAAGCGGACATGTCGAACGCTAATTTTATCAGGTAGCGGTGAAATCGAAGCCGCCGTCACGATCGATCGAGCATTTGAGCGAGCTTTTGCTTCACCTCCGGCCACTCCACGGCGACGATCGAAAAGCGCGCTGAGTCGCGAGCGATGAAGTCGGCGGCCATCCGATGCGATCGGAGAATCCCTTCAAACTTCCCGCCAATGCGTTCGATGGCGTCCCGCGAACGCTGGTTGCGCACATCCGTATGCAGGCACACACGCAGCACCTGCCAGGTTTCGAATGCATGCGTAAGCATCAGCAGCTTAGCCTCAGTATTTACCCGGGTGCGGAGGGCTGTATGATTCAGCCACGTATAGCCGATCTCGCAGGCATCCGGAGCCATGCGGCCATGTCGTGCGTTTCCCGGCGGCCAGGCCCACCGTTCAATATCGAAGAAGCGAGTCGACCCGACGACAACTCCGTCCTCCACTCGCACAGTCGCGAAGGGCACGGCAGTGCCGGCCTCCCGCCAGGAAACTGCGGCCTCGATGTACTTGACGGCATCGGCTTTGCTCTGCGGAACGGGACTCCACTGGTAAAGTGAGCGATCTCCCGCGGCAGCAGCTACCAGATCATCAACATGGCGGAGAGCAAGCGGTTCGAGCCGAACATGCTTGCCGACCAGCACCAGATTTTCTTTTTCCACGGTTCCCAGTATGCAATGCGTGTCCGTACGAGTGCAACGAAGGCGTTCGATCTGAACACCGACCAGAACTCCGATCCAGGCGATGAGTTACTGCTGCTGTTGTTGCTCCTGATCAGTGCGCGAACTCAAGCGCGCAAATACGGGGCGGGATTGAATCACAATGTTAGGAGGAGTTTGTTCCGGAGGAGGACCGTCGGACGGGCTCACCGTCACGGCAACGCTCAACTCACTTTGTGCCTCGCCTTTGTACACGCCGCGCGTGGGAGGTACGTCGGCATAATCGCGGCCAATGGCGACGCGGATGTGGCGGTCTCCGCCGATGAGGTTGTTGGTCGGGTCGAAGGCGATCCAGCCCATGCCCGGAACCAGTGCCTCGACCCACGCATGCGACGCGCCTTCGAGCGAGCGATCTTTGTGGCCGTTCTCTTCGCGGTGGAAAAGATAGCCGCTGACATAGCGGCACGGAATGCGAAGCGGCCGGACGAGCGCAATCATGATGTGGGCAAAATCCTGGCAGACTCCCTGCCGTGTGAGGAGCGCTTCCTCAATCGGAGAATCGACCTTAGTGCTATTGGGAACGTAGGCGAACGACTCGTAGATGCCCTCGTTGACTTCCGTGAGCAGATCGAGCGGATTACCGTGCCGATCGCATTTCAGTTCCCGCGACAGTTGCTCGAGCGCTTCGTTGGAATGCGCAAACTGGCTCGGAAGCATCATTTCCCAGTAATCATCGTTCGCGGTCAGGGCGTCGAGGTCGGCCCAGTCCCCGGCCTCAGAAGGCCGCGGAGCAGGAGGGGACTGAACCTGAACGGTGGATTGCGCCGTGACTTTCACTTCTTTGTGCGACCCGGCGATGTCGAAATGATGGACGATGTTCCCCGTGAAATCGTTGTATTGCGTGATATTGGCAGGAGGAGTTACGTCGAGCGTAAAACTGAGGCAGCGCTGGGCGCCTTCGCTCCGTGGCTGCAGGCGCACTTCCATCACGCTTTCACGGACGGCAGGCTCGTAGCGAAAGGTGGTAACGTGTCGAACCGAGTAGATCAAAGTGTCCTTAGTCTTTCTGTAGAGATGGGGCTTGCCCCGTCTCAATCTGCGGCAGAAGACGCGACAACGCGCGTCTCGACCAGAATTTGCTACGATGCCAACGCCGTTTCTACCGGGTAGTCAAAATAAATCTGATGGATGGCGCCGTGCACCTGAACGCACTGCTGACGAATGCTCTCCACATATTCGATGGCTCCCGAGGCCATGACTTCGTCGATCTGGCTGAAACTGAGCGTTGCACGCAAGCGTCCCGCCAGTCGCACCGGTTGTTCGGCTTTGCGCTCCGTCAACTCTGCGATTGCGCGGAGAGCGGCATGCACTTTGTCGACCGAGAAGCGAACCGAGTGCGGAAATTCCGGATTCAACAACAGAAACTCCGCCACGCGCAGTGGCCGCAGTTCTGCGGTGTGCTTCTTGCAATAGGCCTCGAACGCCGCGCACGACTTCAGCAGTCCCACCCACTCCAGATACTCTTCGCTCTCCACCGCCTGATCGGGAGAATAGGGCAGATGCCTGAAATAGGTTCCAATCAATTTCGCAATGGCGTCCGTGCGCTCCACGAACCGGCCCACCTGAATGTATTGCCAACCCTCGCCGTGCGACATGGTGGAATCAGTGAGGCCTTGAAATAGATGCGCCCCTTCCCGCACCGCGCGAAAGAAAACAGAAGAGTGCAGCAGCCAGGCTTCCCCGGATGTCGTGCTGTTCACCTGAAGATAAAGACGATTAAGTTGTTCCCACATCGCCGAGCTGCACTGCTCGCGAACCTGGCGCAGATTCTCACGCGCCGACGCGACGCAGGAAGTAATCGAGGAGGAATTGGTGCGGTCCAGAGTGAGGATGTGCGTAAGAGTGGTTGCGTCGATGCGGCCATCCTCGGGCGGCGGAGCTTGCAATGCCTCGAGCAGGCGCCACCAGCGGCTTGCACCGGCATCTGGAGACTGATCGAGCCGCATCTGAAAGTCCACGTCAATCAAACGCGCCGTGTGCTCGGCGCGTTCAAGATATCGGCTCATCCAGTAGAGACTCTCCGCTCCACGGGAGAGCATGGTTGTTCGTTGGCGTTCGTTCATGCGCGGAGCACCCACGTGTCTTTACTGCCTCCGCCTTGGGAGGAGTTGACGACCAGCGAACCGCGGCGCAGCGCCACGCGCGTAAGTCCTCCCGGCACCAGTGTCACGTTGTCGCCGTACAAGATGTATGGCCGGAGATCGACGTGACGGGCTTGTGCTTCGCCCTCAAGGAAACACGGCGCTCGCGACAGACTCAAAGTCGGCTGCGCGATGTAGTTGCGGGGTTCGGCGAGGATCCGCTGGCGAAATTCTTCCCGTTGCTCGGCCGTGCTGTGCGGACCAATCAACATCCCGTATCCGCCAGACTCGCCGACTGCTTTCACGACTAACTGGTGCAGATTTTCGAGAACGTAGGCTCGCTGAGAACGGTCGGAGAGCAGATAAGTCTCGACGTTCGGCAGAACGGGCTCTTCTCCCAGGTAATAGCGAATAATGGCGGGCACGTAAGCATAAAGCGCCTTGTCATCAGCGATGCCAGTGCCGACTGCATTTCCGATCGCCACATTTCCGGCCCGATACGCATTGAACAATCCCGGAACGCCTAAACTGGAATCTCTGCGGAAGCACATCGGGTCGAGAAAATCGTCATCCACTCGCCGGTAGATCACGTCCACGCGCTTCAACCCGGCGGTGGTGCGCATGTAGACAACGTTGTCGTGGACCAGCAGGTCGCGTCCCTCGACCAACTCGATGCCCATCTGCTGCGCCAGGAACGTGTGCTCAAAATAGGCCGAGTTGAATACCCCCGGCGTCAGAAGCACGACGGTCGGTTCGTGGCGACTGGAAGTCTGCGGACTGAGCGCCCGGAGCGTAGCCAACAACGCCTGAGCATAATGATCGACGGAACAGACACCGTAGTCGCGGAACAGTGTGGGGAAAACTTTTTTCAGGACGTTGCGGTTCGCCAGCATGTAAGAGACGCCGCTCGGCACCCGCAAATTGTCTTCCAGCACGGCAAAGCTGCCATCCGGAAGCCGTACCAGATCGGTGCCGCAGATGCTGACGTAAATGCCGCGCGGCACGGTCAGGTTCCGCATCTCGCGGCGGAAGTGCCGGCAGCTGTACACGAGCTCCCGAGGAACGATTCCGTCGGCCAGAATTCTGCCGCGGTGGTAGACGTCCTCCAGAAATAGATTCAGGGCCGCGATTCTCTGTGTCAGACCGCTTTCGATCTTTCGCCACTCGGGGTTGGGAATAATTCGGGGGAGGAGGTCATTGGGGAACACGCGCTCGGTGCCTTCATCGTTGCCGTACACGGTGAACGTGATTCCCTGATGCAGAAACGAGAGGTCGGCCGCCTGCTGGCTCTTGCGCATTTCTTCGGCTGGTAGCGCAAGAAGAGTCTGGAAGAGGGCTTGGTAGTGTGGCCGCGGAATCCCCGGCGCCTCAAACATTTCGTCGTAGGCCAGATCGAATTGATAATTACGAAACGGAGGCCGAAAAAGCGAACGCGTAGCGTCCGCGACGGGCACAGGCCTTATGTAATTGCGAGTTCGCGGAAGGCTATGAGGCACCTAGAGAATTTAGGCCGCGTCCCACCCCAAGTCCAATCAAAATGTTTTATTGTTACGATTCAGTTTTCGGGCGAGGATCACCTTAAAGTGTGGCGCGGGCGCCCCCGCCCGCGAGTCATTGACGCCAGTCACAGGTGAGGAACAACTCCCGCCTTTTCGTTGACTTGCCTGCCTCTCCCAAGTAAGATTCGCGCACGAATGAGCGACCACTCCATCCTAGGCCAAACCATCTCGCACTACCGCATTGTGGAAAAACTGGGCGGTGGCGGAATGGGCGTCGTCTACAAGGCCGAGGACACTCGCCTGCGCCGCTTCGTCGCCCTGAAGTTCCTGCCGGAAGATGTCTCCCGCGATCCGCAGGCTCTGGCGCGGTTCCAACGCGAGGCGCAGGCCGCATCGGCGCTGAACCACCCGAATATCTGCACGATTCACGACATCGGTGAGCACGACGGGCTGGCATTCATCGCCATGGAATTTCTGGATGGCGTAACCCTCAAGCACCTCATTGCCGGGCGCGCGCTCGAGTCTGAGCAGTTGTTGTCGCTCGCCATCGAAATCGCCGACGCGCTCGATGCGGCCCACGCGGAAGGCATTGTGCACCGCGACATCAAGCCCGCAAATATCTTCGTCACCAAGCGCGGACACGCCAAGGTTCTGGACTTCGGTCTGGCGAAGGTGTCGGCGCAATCCGGCAGCGAAAAAGATGCCACGCTCGCGACCGTGGACGCGCAGCATTTGACCAGTCCTGGGACAGCGCTTGGGACGGTGGCATACATGTCACCCGAGCAAGCGAAGGGGAAAGAACTCGATACCCGCAGCGACCTGTTCTCATTCGGAGCGGTGCTTTACGAGATGGCGACCGGAACGCTGCCGTTTCGCGGCGATACTTCGGCGGTGATCTTTAATTCCATCCTGGAGCGGACACCAACATCTCCGGTTCGGTTGAATCCCGAATGCTCGTCCGAACTGGAGCGCATCATCAATCGCGCGCTGGAGAAAGACCGCGACCTGCGCTACCAGCACGCGTCCGAAATGCGGGCCGAGTTGCAGCGGCTGAAGCGGGATTCGGGATCGGGGAAGAGGCCAGCCGTGGAAGAACCGGCGGAGGAGCTGCCGTCGGCTTCTTCGAAATCTGTTTCTTCGCAACGCGCCGTGCCGGCGGCGAGCGGCTCAGCTCAAGCGGTATCTCAGCCAGTCTCACCCGCGCGGACGGAGCCTGCCCAGAGCTCGTCGAAGGGAGTGCCCACGCCACACGAACAAGCAGCGACGGGTCCTCCGGGGTGGTACAAGTTCGCGCTAGCGGGTCTCCTGGTGGTGCTGGGAGTGCTGGGGTTTGCGTATTGGCGCACGCGTGGAGCGACCAAGCTCACGGCAAAAGACTCGATCCTGCTGGCCGATTTTGTGAACACGACGGGCGATCCGGTCTTTGACGGAGCGCTGAAACAGGCTCTAGCTGTGCAGCTAGAGCAGTCGCCGTACTTGAACATCGTGCCGGAACAAACCATCCGCCAGGCGCTGCAGTTCATGGGGCGCCCCCCGGACGAGCGAGTCACCGGCAGCGTGGCGCGCGAGGTCTGCGAGCGCGAGCACATCAAGGCCATGCTCAGCGGATCGATTGCCACGCTCGGCAGTCAATACGTGGTTGCGCTCGACGCCACGAACTGCTCCACCGGAGACTCCCTCGCCCGCGAGCAAGTGACCGCATCATCGAAAGAAGCGGTCTTATCTGCCGTCGGCAAAGCTGCATCCAGTCTCCGTGGAAAGCTCGGCGAGTCGCTGGCGTCCGTTCAGAAATTCGACACGCCGGTGACCGAGGCCACCACCTCATCTCTCGAAGCTCTAAAAGCGTTCGCCGCCGCCGATCAGATGCGTAATGGTGGCAGCGAGGCTGAGTCGCTCCCTCTATTCCAGCGCGCAGTCGCACTCGACCCGAATTTTGCCTTGGCCTACGCTCGGATGTCGGCTATCTACGCCAACCTCGGCGAAGAGGATCGATCGGTAGACGCGGCCAGAAAAGGCTTCGCCCTGCGCGACCGCGTCAGTGAGCGCGAGCGCTTTTACATCGACGACCACTTCTATACGGAGAACGGCGACGTCGAAAAAGACAAAGAAACTTTGGAAACGGCGATCCGCACCTATCCGAACGATTCCAGCGCCTACACCAACCTGGCGCTGCAATACGCTATTTATTACGGCCAGTTCGAGAAGGCCCTCCCGCTGGCCGCCGAATTCACGCGCCTCGAACCCAACGCTCCGTTTGGCTACGCTCATGCCACAACCTCGTATATCGGACTGAATCGGTTGGAGGAGGCACGGGTAACCCTGCAACGCGCCGTAGATGTCAAAGCGGACAACCTGTTCATCCACGACTCTATGTACCAATTGGCATTCTTGAATGGCGATGCTGATGGCATGCAGCGCGAAATGAAGTGGGCCGAAGGAAAGCCCAGCGAATACTTAATGCTTCTCGATGCGGCCTGGGTTAGCGCGTCGCACGGCCAAATGCAAAAGGCCAACGAATTAATGCAGCGATCGGTGCAGGTCAGCAACCACTTCGACTTCAAGGAAACGACGGCCGACACGCAAGCGTATATTGCGGTGACGCAGGCCGAGGTGGGGAACATTTCGATGGCGAAAGAAGTGGTCGCCTCCAGTTCCGGGATCGCGCATGGCCGGAGCAATCTGGAAGCGTGCGCTGAGGTGCTGGCCATGGTCGGAGACTCGAGCCACGCTCAGAGCATCGTTGACGACTTGGCTCGCCGGTTCCCGGACGACGCACTATTGCATCAGGTGTATATCCCCGTTGTCCACGCGTGGATCGAAATGAACCGCAAAGCACCCGACAAAGCGGTCGCGGCGCTGGAGGCGGCGAAGACCTTCGAAATGGGGCCATCGCAATGGCCCTTTGCTGTTTACGTTCGCGGCCTCGCCTACCTTCAGGCCAAACGCGGAGCCGAAGCGGCCGCGGAATTTCAAAGGATCATCGATCATCGCGGTATCTCCCCGACAGCGCCCGAGCATTCGCTGGCGAAGTTAGGCCTCGGCCGCGCGTATGCGTTAAGTGGAGACTCGGCGAAATCTCGCGCCGCCTACCAGGATTTCCTCGCCCTCTGGAAAGACGCCGATCCCGATGTTCCGATCTTGAAAGAAGCTAAAGCGGAGTACGAGCGGCTCAAGTAGATTGCATCATCCCCTGACTTAAGAAGGTCCAACTACCTCTAACGCATCCGCCTCCTCCCTTCCGCTACAATTTCTCATGCTTGCCGAGAGCGTGCAGTCCAAGGATTCCGAAGACATTGTTCAGACTCCTCGCATCGGGTCGAAGATCACCATCGCTGTGGCGGACGAGTCGGATCGCGAGGAAATCTATCGCATCCGTCACCAGGTCTATGCTGTGGAGTTAGGCCAGCATCCGCCGAACCAATCCGCTCGCCTCAGCGATCCTCTCGATGCTTACAACCTTTACCTCAAAGCGGTGGACGATGGACGCATCGTCGGGTTTGTGAGCATCACGCCGCCCGGACATACTTATTCCGTCGACAAATATTTCGCCCGCGAAGATTTCCCCTTTTCTTTCGACGGCAGCCTTTACGAAGTGCGCTTGCTCACCGTCTTGCCCAACCATCGCCGCCGGCCGGTTGCCAGTCTCCTGATGTATGCTGCCCTGCGTTGGATCGAAGCCCATGATGGCAATCGCGTGGTCGCCATCGGCCGCCAGGAAGTGCTCAGCCTCTATCATAAGGCTGGCCTTCGCTCGCTTGACCGCAAGGTCAAGTCCGGCGCTGTAACCTACTCACCGCTGACCGCCACGACTTCTGAGCTTCACCAGGCCGTGGAACTTCACCAGCGCGATCTACGTTGGATCGAGTGCCGGGCCGACTGGCAACTCAACATCCCGTTTCGTTCCCTGCCGCCCTGCAGCCACGGCGGTGCCTTCTTCGAAGCCATTGGAGAGGACTTTCGTCATCTCGAACGCAGCCACGATATCATCAGCGCTGACGTGCTCGACGCATGGTTCCCACCTTCGCCTCGCGTCATCTCGGCGATTAGCGAATATCTTCCGTGGCTCCTGCGCACTTCGCCCCCGACGAATTGCTCAGGGCTGGTCGCTGCCATCGCCCGCTCACGAGGAGTTCCCGCGGAGTGCATCATCCCTGCGGCAGGATCCTCCGAACTCATCTATCTGGCTCTTCGTGAGTGGCTCAATCCTAACTCGCGCGTTCTTTTGCTAGATCCCAGCTATGGTGAGTATTTTCACGTTGCAGAAAATATTGTCGGTTCGCGCGTCGACCGGCTATCCCTGCGGCGCGAAGACGGCTACCACCTTCGCCTTTCGACGCTCGAAGGCCAACTGGCGTCGGATGCGTATGACCTGGTTGTGCTTGTCAACCCGAACAGCCCAACCGGCGGGCACGCCTCTCGCCAACGCGTGGAGGCGGTGCTGGAACGCGTCCCGCCTCGGACTCGCGTCTGGGTCGACGAAACCTACATCGAGTACGCCGGGCGGGCTGAATCACTGGAAGCCTTTGCAGCACGTAGCCATAATGTCGTAGTTTGCAAGTCCATGTCGAAGGTTTACGCGTTGTCGGGCGTGCGCGTCGCGTATCTTTGCGGACCAGCACCAATTGTTGCTGCTCTTCGTGGACTCACGCCACCGTGGGCCGTCAGCTTGCCTGCCCAAGTGGCCGCCGTTTATGCGCTGGAGGATTCTGACTACTACGAGGCTCGCTATCTTGAGACTCACAGCTTACGCGAAGATTTGGCCTCGTCCTTGCGCAGCCTCGGCCTGCATGTCTTTCCGGGAACGGCCAATTTCCTACTGTGCGAACTGCCCCCCGAATCGCCCGAGGCAGCCTTGGTCAGCCAGCGCAGCCGTACGCGTGGACTCTTTTTTCGACCTGGGGCCGAAATTTCCGAACTCCTCGGAAAGCGCTCCATCCGGATCGCGGTGAAGGATGCAGCGGTAAACCGGCAGATTTCGGCAATCCTGCAGTGGGCGATTGCATAAGACTAACGGCGGAGCTGTCGCCTTTTTTCCCGATTATTTGCTTCGAAGGAGGTGGCCAGCGCCCTTTCGTTGCCCTCTCAGCGATGTTCTCAGTTCTCCACCCCAAAAGTTGGTGTGACTGACAACTGAAAACTGAAAACTGAAAACCACCATAACTCATTGATTTATATACATCTTACAGCTAAGTCCTTATTCCTCAAAGATCTAGCGTAAAATCGACGCTAAAGGCACTAATTAACTTGACATACCCACGCCAATTTGATACATTTGTGGCATGGAAGTCCCACAGACATTACAGCAAGCGATTCAATACTTTAGCGACGAACAGGTTTGCATCGACGCTGTAGCTGCAATGCGCTGGCCCGATGGTCCGCGTTGCCCCTACTGCATTGGCGAAGATGCCAACAACCCCTATTACCTTAAGGCTGCGAAACGCTGGAAATGTCGATCCTGCCGAAATCAGTTCTCCGTAAAGAAGTTTACGATTTTCGAGGATTCGCCCATTTCTTTACAGAAGTGGCTTCCCGCTCTGTGGATGCTGGTCAACTGCAAAAACGGCATTTCGTCTTATGAAATCCACCGCGACCTTGGCGTCTCGCAGAAATCCGCTTGGTTCATGCTGCATCGGCTGCGATTGGTTGTTAAGGCCGGAACAATCGGAACCAAACTCGGCGGCAAGGAAAGCGGTGGCGTAGAAGTTGACGAAACATTCGTTGGCGGTAAACTTCGCAACATGCACCGGGATCGCCGCGCACGCTTCGCAGCCGAGAACGGTCACACTGGCGGCTCTACTGGCAAAACCATCGTAGTCGGAATGCTTGACCGAGACGAACGCAAGGTGCGTGCTTCCGTAGTACCTAATGTCAAGCGTGAGACTCTGCAAGCGGAGATTCTAAATAACGTAAAGTTTGGGTCGCCAGTCTATACCGATGACGCAGTTCCCTACGACAATCTCCGATGGAAGTACATTCACGAAACCGTGAATCATGCCGAGGAATATGTGCGTGGGCAGGTTCACACGAATGGGCTGGAAAACTTCTGGTCGTTGCTGAAACGAAACCTGAAAGGGACTTACGTTGCGGTAGAGCCGTTTCACCTTGAGCGCTATGTTGACGAACAGGTGTTCCGCTACAACAACCGCGCCACGAAAGACAACCCACTGACCGACTCCGACCGCTTTCTTCTGGCACTTTCACAAGTTGCCGGGAAGCGTCTCACGTTCGCCGAACTCACAGGTAAGAATGGCGAAATACCGTTCTAGACTTCGGTATCGGAAGCGTGGCCCGAAAGCGGAGGCTTAGGGCCGGGTTTCCTCTTCGTCTGGCGGCGTATCTTCTCCGCATCCTCAAGTCTCTGTTTCATTTCTTCATGCGATACCTGGAGCACGCAACCAAGAGCAGATTGGAAGCGTTGCATCTTTTGCTCTGGTGTCGTGTTTGGATCAGGAATAGACTTCATATGCTTAATCATAGTGCAAATCAGGATGAGGTTCTATGTCTACTTATGGGGACAGGGATGCAGTCTTGAAACTCTTGGGAATAGAGCACCCAGTACACGTTAAACTGCGCGTAATTGACTCTGGCGGCGTTTGGGTGGTCGATAAGAGTTTAGCTTTGGAACTGAAGAAGCTCGCAAAGGCTGAGGGCTTAGAGATTTTCCTTGGTGAATCTCCCTCGATCTTCTTCCCGCACTCTCGGATCGAGTGGATAATGTCGAAGACTGGATAGTGCGGAGCAAGGACAGCGCACTCCCGTGATCAAAGCCATACTCCGATAAACGCGGATACTTTTTTGAAAATTCTTCCGGTGAACGTCGAGTTGCCTTCACAGTGGTATCCCTCCGGTTCTACTTCAGATCCTTTCAATAGCTCGCGTCGTAAGATCATACGGGCTAAGGAACATATCGATGATTTGACAGTAACAATCCGCGCTTTCGTCGATGCTGGCGCTTACAAACAAGTTGTCGAAGATGATCCGAATCGACCGGGATACAAGCTTCATAAGATCAAACTGACTCAGACGATTCCCCCAGCTATCGAGAACATCGCTGGAGACGCTATTACCAATCTCCGCTCCGCTTTGGATCACGCCTGTTTCGCGGTCGCTACCGCATCTGGGAATAGTGATCCCCAAAACGCCTACTTCCCCTTCGCCAGAAATGCCGAAAGACTTGAAACAGCCATCAAGGGAAGGTGCAAGGATATCCCTCAGGAAATTTACCCGTTCTTTCGCAACCTGAAACCTTACGACGGAGGAGATGAGCTCTTGTGGACACTTAACCTGCTCTGTAACGCAGATAAACACAGAGTCATCACTCCCATGGGAACTGGTTTCTTTCAACCGGGGATTAATCTCAAGGGAACTGGCTTCTTTGAATTGCCGACTCCCCCGATTTGGGATTGCGCTAAACAAGAGATGGTACTCATGACCTTGGGGCCGGGGGCGACATACGACGGCCACTTGCAGTTCATTTTGTTTGTAGCGTTCGATAAGATTGGGCCAGCAAGTGGAATGGCTGTAAGAGGACTTCTTTGGCAGATTCTTGTCCACGTTGGACAGATCGTTGCCGACATGGAAGCTGAAACTCGCCGTCTCGGGTTTATCAAGTGATACGCTCACGCACCCGATTATCAATCACAGACAAGGCAATATTTGGGTCACGCAAGTCAATTATTGCCACGCTAAATTCTTGATTCTAAAAGATCGACATAGAGGGGTCTCGAAACCTCAACCATCATTTTCGCCTCTGCGTCTTTTCTTCCTCCTCGTTCGTAAGTATCAGTAGTATGAACGCGACTGCCTGTTATTTCGATAACGCGATGGCGCAAGAGAGCACCGAGATCGCTCGTGGACTTCGACGCCGCGATCCCGATCTGCTCGACCGCCTGATCGAACAGTACCAGCATCGTCTGCTTCGCTATCTCATGTATCTGACTGGCCGTCGCGAATTGGCCGAAGACCTGTTTCAGGAAACCTGGATTCGCGTGCTCGAGCGCGGACACCAGTTCAACGACAAATACACCTTCAGCACCTGGCTCTTCGCGGTGGCGCGCAATCTCGCGATCGACCATATGCGACGCAAGCAACCCGCGAGCCTCGACGGCCTGCTGAACGACGAGGAGAAGACCTTCGATGTTCCTGCAACAGGTCAGCCTTCGGCTTTCGACAGCAGCCTGCAGCGCGAGCAAAACGAGCAGATTTCCGCGGGCATGGAACATCTTCCAGCGGAATATCGTGAAGCGCTCGTGCTCCGGTTTCAGGAAGGTATGACTCTCGAAGAAATTGCTGACGTCGCCTCCGTGCCGTTGGGCACCGTGAAATCCCGCATCTATCGCGGCCTGAGCGCGCTGGAACCGTGGTTGAAAGGAGCAGCGCTGTGAGCGATCTCACGAAGAACTCTCCGAACGACGCGCATGACCGAGCGCGAAGACTAATTGCGTTGGCCGGCCCGGAAGCACTCTCCCACGCGGATCAAACCTGGCTGACGGCGCATGTGGAAACCTGTGGTTCGTGCCGCGCCTTCGCCGACAACGCCCGCGAGACGATTCATTCGTTGCGCGGAATCCCGATTGCCGCGGAACGGAGTCTGGTTTCGACAACGCAGGCGAAAGTGCGCCGCCGCGCTCTGGAGATGCAGCAGCAGCGCGAGCGCATCTGGCTAGTGTCGGTAAGTTGCATCGCCGTGACGCTAGGCGCACTGCTCAGCACGTTCGCTCTGTGGCGCGGCTTTACCTGGTTGAGCGAACGCGCGCAGTTAGGTTCCTCGATCTGGCAAGTAGGATTTCTCGTCTTCTGCGTAATGCCCGCGCTGGTCGTGGCGGTAATCCTGCTGGCTCGCGATACGCACTTGTCGGATCACACCGGTTCTTACCAGGGTTGAGCGGAAACAGGGTTTTCTAAGCGAACAGAAGTACTGATTCAGGAGATTTGCAATGACAAACGGAAAACAAAATCCCACGCGATTCAAGGACGAGCTCGGCATCATTCCGTCGTGGGTCTTCTTCGTAGCCGCAGCGCTCGGAGTTGGAGTGGTTGGACTCTTTGTATTCGTGATCGGCCTGGACCGGCATGCACCTCCGTTCGGGGTTCGCGTGCTGTTGGCGGTCCTCATTGGGATCGTGATCGGCTGCTACGTCGTGCTCATCGGTTACGTGAACCAGGACGCCGGGCGCCGCCGTATGAGCCGCGCGCTGTGGACGCTCATTGCCATCTTTGTTCCCAACGGTCTCGGAATCGTTCTGTATTTTGTTTTGCGCAAGCCGCGCATCGCCCGCTGTCCGCAATGCGACACGGAGATCGAGCCGGGATACAGCTTCTGTCCCCGATGCCGCACCCGGCTGCAACCCGTCTGTCCCCAATGCCAGCACAGTGTGAACGTGGGCGACAAGTTCTGCCCCTTCTGCGGCGGGACGTTGGAGCCGACCGCTGGTGCGCCTTCCGCTCCGGCGCCGAGCGCCTGACGTCACGCGTTTGACTTCACCCGAATAATCGACGGACCGCCTCAGTCCGGTAGGCGAAGATGGTTTCAACGTCTCTTCTTACTTTGAGAGAGTGGGCAATGGAGCCGAAGACGCCGAACGGCAGTTGATATTGCACCTCGTCAATGATCCGAGTGCCCTTTCCATCGGCGACGAAGCGATGCTCGTGATGCCAGAGCTTGTACGGACCTTTCAATTGTACATCGACGAACCGGTGCGGCGGCTCCCATTCAATGATCTTGGTGATCCAATGAATTGGGAAGATTCTCCAGCGCAGTGAATACTTGATCAGAGTTCCTTGGCGGACCGGAGCCGGATCAACGCTCAAAATACGAAAATGAAGGAAGCCGGGCGTGAGCTCTTGCAGGTTCTCCGCTTTCGAGAAGAAATCGAATACCTGATCGAGCGGTCGCGGAACGAATTGCTCAGCACGGAAAACGAATGGCGGCATTTACTTCAGATGCACTGCTGATTCCGAACGCTTCAGGCCAGATGACTTGCCAGGGCGGGCTTTTGGCATCGCGTACTTCGGCTTGATCTCGTGGCATCCCGCTTCGCAATACACGCCGCCGGCGGCCGATTCCGGCGTAGGCATCGGCGAATTCACGGCAATCTCCCGATCAGCCTCGAGTTGTTGCTCAACCTCTGCAATCAGTTTTTCGTTTTCCGCGATGCAGTCAGCCATTTCTTCTTATTCACCAGATAATCCTCCAAGCGCGCAATCGGGTCGCGCCGCTTCCAATACTCAAACAGACGGCTTCGGAACATACTCCGCCGCATCATGAATGGCGTGACCCTTCATGCGCATCATCTTCGCTTCGATCAGCGTCGGACCTTCGCCGCGCCGCGCCCGCTCGCAGGCTTCGTGGCAGGCGTCATAAACCTGGCAGGCGTCGGTGCCATCGACGATCACGCCGGGAATTCCGTAGGCAATTGCGCGCTCGGCCAGATCCTTGACGCGAAACTGCATGTCGGCCGGAGTCGAATATCCCCAAAGATTATTTTCGACAATCAGCACCAGGCCAAGATTCTGCACCGCCGCAAAATTCAATCCTTCGTAAGTCACGCCGGTGGACTGTCCTCCGTCGCCGATGTAAGTCATGGCCGCGATGTTTTTACCCTGCAGACGCGCGCCCAGCGCCACGCCAGCCAGCACCGGAATCAAATCGCCCAAAGTGGAAATCGGCGAGACCACATTGCGCGTTTCGATATCGCCGAAGTGCGACGAAGCATCGCGCCCCTTCGTGGGCGATCCTGACTTCGCCATGTACTGCATCATGATGTCGGCCGGAGAAAAGCCGCGCACCAGCAGCGCTCCCTGATTGCGAATCATCGGGCCGAGCCACTCGTCTTTGTGCAGCGCGTAAGCCGAGGCGCACGAGCAAGCCTCCTGCCCCAGCCCGAAGTAAACGCCGCCGACCACCTGCCCCTGCTTGTAGAGATTTTCGAGCGCCGTTTCCATGCGGCGGTTGAGCAGCATCCAGCGATAGATGTCGATGCATCTGCTCGCGCGTGAGATATTTCGAGTCGCGAATCGGCGGCGCAGGTGCGGAGAGATCGCCGCTCTCGACCTCATAGCGAACTTCGTCGCCGACGCGAACCTGGCGGAGCGTGAAGCTGGGTTTCTCGAGGCGGTAATCGCGGATGGTGTAGGTGCGGAGATCGCCATTCGGCTGTGGGCTCTTAGCTTTTGACTTCTGGCTCCTGGCTTGGAGGCGCTTCGCGATGGGGGTGTCTTTCTTCTTGGCGGCCATAATCGTGAAGCGCACGAACTGCTTTACCAAAGGATGGTATCGCGGTAACAGGTCGGGCGGCTAGCGTGTGCTTTTAGTGTGTGTTTTCGCTGGTCACGAGATGGCCCGCGGATTCCATGCAAACCATCTGCATTTCTCCGGGCTTGCTCTTGGTCAGAGGGCACACTTCAAAATCGCCGTCGGCGAAACTGCACCCGTGAAAAGTCACGCCGCGCGTCAGGCGAGAAACAAATCATCGTCGCCGTGCAGCCGCCGCAACTCGGCCGGTGCCTTCATCGGTACTCCGACGCTGTTTCCAAGCAGAGCATCGACCGTCTCGACCCAAAGCATCTGGCTCCCGAACACGCTGCCAAAGTTTCGCGACACCGACTGCGCCACGTCGTTCAAATCAACTTCGCGCCCCAGTTCCTTCTGCATCGAGGTCACCGGCTTCGAGGTAATTCCGCAAGGCACGATCAGGTTGAAGTAGCTGAGATCGGTATTCACGTTCAAAGCGAAGCCATGCGAAGTGACCGAGCGCGAAATGTGCACGCCGAGCGCCGCGATCTTGCTTCGGCGGAAGAGTTCGCGTGTCCGTCCAAACGCCGGTCAAGCCCGGCGATTCGCGTCGTCGGAGATTCCGAAATCGCCGCAGGTGCGAATCAGCACTTCCTCCAGACGCCGCACGTAATCGACCGCGCCGAGAGTTTTGCGCGACGGCAGCTTCGAACTGACGAAGCTGACAACTGAGAACTGAGAACTCGGAAATCCCCGCAAATCAAATGATCGGATACCCGACCAGTTGTCCCGGCCCGTGAAACGTGACGTCTCCGCCGCGATCGCATTCGAAGACTTCGACGCCGCGAGCCGCCAGCGCTTCGGTCGAAGCCAGCACATTTGCGGTCTTTGGCGTTGCGTCCGAGTGTGATGACGGGCGTGTGTTCGAGCAGCAGCAGCACATCGCCGATCTGTCCGCCTTGCGCAGATCGACCAGCTTCTGCTGCAGGCGCAGACCTTCGGCGTAGTCGACGGCGCCGAGTTGGACGACGGAAATCACTCCTGACGATTGTAGCGCCGGCTGTTCGTTGATCGCCCCGGCGCGACCAACAGAATGCGTGCGCGGGCACCCCGAAATTGGAACGCATGGGCAGCGAACGACCAACAGCGACCAGCCAGCGGCGAACGACCAACGACGAACCACCAGCGCCAGAATTCCCGCCTGTGCACTACAAGTAACTTTTTTGATTCTCCCCTTGCACAATGTCCGAGGGTTTGGTATAAAAATTGAGTCGAGGACAAGTGAATGAGTGTCTGAGCTGTCCGCTGAATCCTCGCGGCAGCTTTTGGCATCCAATTCAGTAAGCCTCCAATTGACCCCTTTCCGGGGTTCGCATTCGGGGACAAAGTTCCCTGAAGGGTTTCCGCGAATAGCAGAGCCTCCAAGCGATCTTTAATTTTTGAACTGTCTTCCGCTTCGGCCTGCGCCGGATTTTGTGGCGCAGTCCGAGTGGAAGAGCGTTTTCGGGCGCGCTGTAAAAAGAGTTCTCCAGTCTTGCATTCAGTCAAGCTCCTGGATGGAAACTCCCCGCACTGTTGAAATCAGGTGGAAATCCTGTGATCTCAGAGGGTTGACAGCGCGTCGCCGGACGCGTAGCTTTAACAAGGTTTCGAGGACGCCGAATTCCCGCAAGGGATCTGCGGCGGACTGAAAGCGCACCGCTCAGGCGGGAAGCGGATCGGTCTTTGACAAAAGGTTGAACGTGCCAGTCGTGAGAAACAAATGTTCGGGCTCAAGTCTGAACGTACTCACAAGATAGGACCTTCGTCACAGCAGACGGAGGCCGTTGGTCTACCCAGACCGACTCAGGTTTCAAATGAGAGTTTGATCCTGGCTCAGAATCAACGCTGGCGGCGTGCCTAACACATGCAAGTCGAACGGGAAAGTGGAGCAATCCATGAGTATAGTGGCGACCGGGTGAGTAACACGTGACTACCTGCCCTTGAGTGGGGGATAACCTCGGGAAACCGAGGCTAATACCGCATAATATCGCAAGATCAAAGGAGCAATCCGCTTTTGGAGGGGGTCGCGGCTGATTAGCTAGTTGGTAAGGTAATGGCTTACCAAGGCGAAGATCGGTATCCGGCCTGAGAGGGCGCACGGACACACTGGAACTGAAACACGGTCCAGACTCCTACGGGAGGCAGCAGTGGGGAATTTTGCGCAATGGGGGAAACCCTGACGCAGCAACGCCGCGTGGAGGATGAAGCCCCTTGGGGCGTAAACTCCTTTCGACTGGGAAGATAATGACGGTACCGGTGGAAGAAGCACCGGCTAACTCTGTGCCAGCAGCCGCGGTAATACAGAGGGTGCGAGCGTTGTTCGGAATTATTGGGCGTAAAGGGCGCGTAGGCGGTGCGGTAAGTCACCTGTGAAACCTCTGGGCTTAACTCAGAGCCTGCAGGCGAAACTGCCGTGCTGGAGGGTGGGAGAGGTGCGTGGAATTCCCGGTGTAGCGGTGAAATGCGTAGATATCGGGAGGAACACCTGTGGCGAAAGCGGCGCACTGGACCACTACTGACGCTGAGGCGCGAAAGCTAGGGGAGCAAACAGGATTAGATACCCTGGTAGTCCTGGCCCTAAACGATGATTGCTTGGTGTGATCGGTACCCAATCCGATCGTGCCGCAGCTAACGCGATAAGCAATCCGCCTGGGGAGTACGGTCGCAAGGCTGAAACTCAAAGGAATTGACGGGGGCCCGCACAAGCGGTGGAGCATGTGGTTCAATTCGACGCAACGCGAAGAACCTTACCTGGGCTCGAAATGCAGGAGACCGGGGTAGAAATATCCTTTTCTCGCAAGAGACTGCTGTATAGGTGCTGCATGGCTGTCGTCAGCTCGTGTCGTGAGATGTTGGGTTAAGTCCCGCAACGAGCGCAACCCTCATCCCTAGTTGCCACCGGGTCAAGCCGAGCACTCTAGTGAAACCGCCCCGGATAACGGGGAGGAAGGTGGGGATGACGTCAAGTCCTCATGGCCTTTATGTCCAGGGCTACACACGTGCTACAATGGTCGGTACAAACCGTCGCAAAGCTGCAAAGTGGAGCTAATCGGAAAAAGCCGGCCTCAGTTCGGATTGGAGTCTGCAACTCGACTCCATGAAGCTGGAATCGCTAGTAATCGCAGATCAGAACGCTGCGGTGAATACGTTCCCGGGCCTTGTACACACCGCCCGTCACATCACGAAAGTGGACTGCACTAGAAGCCGGTGTGCCAACCCGCAAGGGAAGCAGCCGTCCAAGGTATGGTTCATGATTGGGGTGAAGTCGTAACAAGGTAGCCGTAGGAGAACCTGCGGCTGGATCACCTCCTTTCTAAGAGAGAACGTCATAGCATTTTTGCTTCGGCAAGAGAATGTTGCTATGTACCCCTCAAATCTCTAAACTAACCTGAGAGAGACGCGAGGGAGCTTACGGTCAGACCTCTCTTGCTCGAACATTTGTCCACAACCGTCAGACTGGGCTTAGCCTGGTCGCGCGTTCAACCTTTTCCTCGAAATAAATTCGAGCTCTCAGCTTTCAGCTATCAGCTCTCAGTTGATACCGGTTTAACTGACAGCTGAAAGCTGATAGCTGAGAGCCGATTCACGCTGGGCTCTCAGGGAGTACAATCGGGAAACCGGGCCTGTAGCTCAGTTGGCTAGAGCGCACCCCTGATAAGGGTGAGGTCGGAAGTTCAATTCTTCCCAGGCCCACCAGAATCAGCTGTCAGCCATCAGCTCTCAGTTTCAGCTCAGTTGGTTTTACTGATAGCTGACAACTGAAAGCTGACAGCTGGGTTCAAGGGGCTGTAGCTCAGCTGGGAGAGCGCCTGGTTTGCAACCAGGAGGCCACCGGTTCGATCCCGGTCAGCTCCACCAAGTCAGACCTGATGTTGGGCGTCAAATTGCGACAACCGTGAGATCAGTTCACGGTCCAATGAAGAAAGTCGATTTGACGCCGAACATTGGGTTGGATGTAAGCTCGACAGTCGGATTAGCTAGATTCGACTTGGTCGTTGCTCATTGAAGTCGAAATGCGCCAAACGCTGGGCGAGTGAGCGAATCAGTCCGCATAGCCGCTTACGCTGCATGGCGGAGTCAGCCGACGGCTGACAAGCTGGCGAGGACGAACTTTGACAACTGAATAGATTGGGCAAATTACAAGGCGAAGTAAATTTTTATGAGTGCCGCAGTACCTGCTGGTGTACGTAAGACCTCTTCAATCGATTGACTGATCTTACCCAGATTGTCATCCCGAGCGAAGCGAGGGATCTGTAGTTGGCGCTACAGTGAACATGTCTAAGCGTGCGAGGAGCAGGGTGGCGCTATAAAGTTTGCTCGGCGTGTTAGTGGTTTTACTGAGAGCTGACAGCTGAGAGCTGAAAGCTAGCGGCGAAGCCGCTGTGTGCTCGAGTAAATTTTGTGGTCAAGCTACTAAGGGCGCATGGTGGATGCCTTGGCAGAAGACGGCGATGAAAGACGTGGCAAGCTGCGATAAGCTTCGGGGAGCCGCAAGCAGGCTTTGATCCGGAGATTTCTGAATGGGGAAACCCACGGGGGTAAAACCCCCGTACGGCCTGACGAATCCATAGTCGGGTGCGAGCGAACCCAGGGAAGTGAACCATCTCAGTACCTGGAGGAAAAGAAAGAAACCTCGATTGCGATAGTAGTGGCGAGCGAAATCGCATCAGCCTAAACCTGCTTCACCTTCGGGTGACACAGGGGTTGTAGGGCCAGCAACAGTAGAGTTACCAATCCGGTGGTTAGTCGAAGCCCTCTGGAAAGAGGGGCCATAGAGTGTGATAGCCACGTAGGCGAAAATCATCCGGACTCGAAGCTGGTACCTGAGTATCGCGGGGCACGAGAAACCCTGCGAGAAGCTACGGGGACCATCCCGTAAGGCTAAATACGTTCTTCTGACCGATAGTGAACCAGTACCGTGAGGGAAAGGTGAAAAGAACCCCTTCGAGGGGAGTGAAATAGTACCTGAAACCGTGTGCCTACAAACGGTGGGAGGACTATGCGGCGCAAGCCGAAAGTCTGACCGCGTGCCTATTGCATAATGAGCCGGCTAGTTATTCTTGTCAGCAAGGTTAAGCGAAAGCGAGCCGTAGCGAAAGCGAGTCCGAATAGGGCGAACACAAGTTGGCAGGAATAGACGCGAAGCGGGATGATCTACCCTTGGCCAGGCTGAAGTTAGGGTAAAACCTAATGGAGGGCCGAACGGCTGTTTGTTGAAAAAAGCTCCGATGAGCTGAGGGTAGGGGTGAAAGGCTAATCAAATTCCGTGATTGCTCGTTCTCTCCGAAATAGCTTTAGGGCTAGCCTCGTATGATTTGTCGTGGTGGTAGAGATCTGAATGGACTATGGGGCTTTCCAGCTTACAGAATCCAATCAAACTTCGAATGCCATAGAACAACCAGTACGGGAGTCAGACAGCGGGGGCTAAGCTTCGTTGTCGAGAGGAAAACAGTCCAGATCGCCTGCTAAGGTCCCAAAATACAAGCTAAGTGGGAAAGGAAGTCGGAACGCCCAGACAGCCAGGAGGTTGGCTTAGAAGCAGCCATCCTTTAAAGAAAGCGTAATAGCTCACTGGTCAAGCGGTCCGGTGCCGACAATTTAACGGGGCTTAAGCTTGTTACCGAAGCAGCGAATGCATCACTTAACTGTCGGTGCGTGGTAGGAGAGCATTCCCAACGGTTTGAAGCCAGACGGAAACGACTGGTGGACTGTTGAGAAGAGACCCTGCCGGCATAAGTAGCGATAACGGAGGTGAGAACCCTCCGCGCCGAAAGTCTAAGGTTTCCTGAGAAAGGTTAATCCGCTCAGGGTCAGGCGGTTCCTAAGGTGAGGCCGAAAGGCGTAACTGATGGACATCCGGTTAATATTCCGGACCTCCCGTGTGGTCGTTATCACGATGGGGAGACGCAGAAGGATAAGCAGGCCGTCCTATGGCTATGACGGTCGATGCGTGTAAGGTGTTTCCGTAGGCAAATCCGCGGGGAAGTTATCACTGAGACGCAAAACAGTACCCCGTATGGGGGAAAGCTGCTGATTCCACACTGCCGAGAAAATCCTCTAAGGAGAACATATGGGATCCGTACCTCAAACCGACACAGGTAGACGAGATGAATATTCTAAGGCGCTCGTGAGAACAGTTGGTAAGGAACTCGGCAAATTAACCCCGTAACTTCGGGAAAAGGGGTGCCTCACTAGGATGCAAGTCCGAAGAGGCCGCAGAGAAATGCGCATTGCGACTGTTTAACAAAAACACAGGTCTCTGCTAAGTCGAAAACGACGTATAGGGGCTGACGCCTGCCCGGTGCTGGAAGGTTAAAGGGAGAGGTTAGCCGCAAGGCGAAGCTTTGAACTGAAGCCCCAGTGAACGGCGGCCGTAACTATAACGGTCCTAAGGTAGCGAAATTCCTTGTCGGGTAAGTTCCGACCTGCACGAATGGCGTAACGAAAGTGCGACTGTCTTGCCAACTGGCACGGCGAACTTGTAGTGCCGGTGAAGATGCCGGTTGCCCGCAACTAGACGGAAAGACCCCGTGCACCTTTACTATACCTTTACTATGAACTATGGCACTTGCTGCGCAGGATAGGTGGGAGGCTTTGATTTCAGGTTCTCGGACTTGGAGGAGCCAACGGTGAGATACCACCCTGCGAGTTCTGTGGTTCTAACATACTCCCGTAATCCGGGAGATGGACATAGTAAGGCGGGTAGTTTGACTGGGGCGGTCGCCTCCTAAATTGTAACGGAGGCGCGCGAAGCTACGCTCAGGCTGTTTGGAAATCAGCCGTCGAATGCAAAAGTATAAGCGTGGTTGACTGCGAGACCTACAAGTCGAGCAGGTACGAAAGTAGGCTTTAGTGATCCGGTGGTTCTGTATGGAATGGCCATCGCTCAACGGATAAAAGGTACGCCGGGGATAACAGGCTGATCGGAGCCAAGAGTTCATATCGACGCTCCGGTTTGGCACCTCGATGTCGGCTCATCGCATCCTGGAGCTGTAGAAGGTTCCAAGGGTTAGGCTGTTCGCCTATTAAAGCGGTACGTGAGCTGGGTTCAGAACGTCGCGAGACAGTTCGGTCCCTATCTGTTGTGGGCGCAGGAGATTTGAGAGGGCCTGTCCTTAGTACGAGAGGACCGGGATGGACGAACCTCTTGTGATCCAGCTGTCATGCCAATGGCATCGCTGGGTAGCGAAGTTCGGTTGTGATAACCGCTGAATGCATATAAGCGGGAAGCACTCCTCAAGATGAGATCTCCCAACCCTTAAGGGTAATGAAGGGCCCAGGTAGACTACCTGGTTGATAGGCAGGATGTTGAAGCGCAGTAATGCGTGTAGCTTACCTGTACTAATCGCCCGTTCGGCTTGACCATAAAATTTACTCGGTGCAGAAAACAGCCGTCAGCACTCAGCTATCAGCTTTCAGTTCGAACTTGTTCGAAAGCCGATGGCCTCCTCAGAAGCGTCAGAAACTGGACGCGACTGACGACACAGTACTGACGACTGGCGCCGACGAAAACGATATGTCAGAGACGGGACTTGCCCAGTCTCACCCAATCTATTCAGTTGTGAGGCTTCGTCCTCACGCTCTTTGAAAGTTTGCCGCGCCATCGGCGGAGCAAGTCAGCCGCAGCAGCCAGGTTTAGCTGACGGCTGACGGCTGATAGCTGACGGCTCCAAGTTGTCGGTGATCTTACCGCGGGGGTTCCACCCGTTCCCATCCCGAACACGGAAGTTAAGCCCCGCTGGGCCGATGGTACTGCACGCGAAAGTGTGTGGGAGAGTAGGTAGTTGCCGGCATTAAATAAAGGCCACGTCTGAGAAATCAGCGTGGCCTTTTCCTTTTGACCAAGGAGGGAACAATGTCTGAGCTTTTATGCGTAGTGGAGCGGGCGCCCTCGCCCGCTGCCGTTGCTGTTGGTTTTGATCTCCTTACGCCACCCACAACCACCGATAGTCTTCCGGTTTCTTCACCAACCCCCGCCGCACCGGATTCTGCCGAATGTATTCCACCTTCTCCTCGAAGCTCTCCTCCGACCGCAACACATGGTCAAACGACTCGTCCTGCCACACGGGGCCGGAGCGCGCCAGTGCTCGATTCAAGCTGTGCGCCGAAGCCCCTTTAATCCCCTGCAGAATCTCAACCAGGCTGTGAAGATTGCCGTCCAGCGTCACGAAGCGGCGTCAGCAGAAGATGCACATGGTCCGGCATGACCACGACCGCATGAATCGCCGCCTTCGTTCCCTGATCATGCAGACAATGCCGCAGCACGATGTCCCGGACCGATTCCGGCAACGGATCGAAGCAGCAGCAAAAAGTGACAAACACCGCCCGATCGTCTTTCTGATAGTGCGGAAGCCGCCGTCGATATTCGTACTTCCCCTTCAACAATGCCTGAGTCATAGGAATCCGAAGTGAATGTGTGAATGTGTGAACGTGTGGAGCGGGCGCCCTCGCCCGCTGCCGTTGACTTTGACTTTTGTGAGCCTACCCCCACAGATCAGACCGTTCTGTGACGAGGACACAACCAAAATGTGACGATTTCAACCGGCCCGGAAGACATGCGAGCGAATCCTCGCTGCCAGCTTTCGCGGGCGGGGGCGCCCGCGCCACACGTGCGTGGGAGAGTAGGTCGTTGCCGGCATAAATAAAGGCCACGTTCTTAATTGAGCGTGACCTTTTCCGTTCCTGCCGGCGCGCCTTTCTTTACGGCGGCTCCCCGGCTCATTCTTCGTCAACGGTCGTTTCTCCTAAATCCCCTGCTTCGCGATCACCGATCAACTTCATAATGGCCTTGCCGATCCGAGGGCCCAATTCCTGTAGTCGAAGGCCGTAAGCAAAATAGTCGAGGTTTCGTGCTGCCGACCTCAGATCCTTCTCGCCTTGGAACACACGCATACATGCCCCTGACACTAGGGATGACGCCAGTTGGGGGCTGTCCAATAATTTCGACACGTTTACTTCTTCTCCACCGCTCACCACAAAGAGTGTGCTCTTGCTAGCGCGAGCTGCCAGAATCCGAGGGTCAGTGTCCGTCATTTTGGACTTCAATTGCTGGAATCCCCAGTAGAAGTTCGGAGGCTGCGCATAACCCTTCCATTTGCGCTGCCATTTCTCAAGAAGCCACTCGTAGAATTCACTCCCCAACAAAACCGACATTCGAATAAGAGAATGGATTTCTGGGCTTCTTGGGCGAAGATACGGCTCGGCAAGAGCCCCAGCGACAGCTTCAGGCGGGAGCATCGATGCCCAGAAGAGCGCGGGGGCATAGAGATCACAGAGGGCGCTGTGAAGAAGCACCGCCGTACCCTCGTCGCTTTGATTGACGTGTTGTCTCTCAGCGTAAATGCGGTAATAGACAGGTGAACCGAGAAAGAAGTGGCGTTGCCCTCTTGCTAGAACGCGGTTGGCGTCAATGACGTTATTTATCTCATCAAAAATGCCTTCGATACCTCTTCGTGGATGAACGTTCCCACCGTCGATTCGTCACGGGCTCTAGTCAGCAACACCGGCGTCGCAGTCGGATCGTTGACCACGCGAACCGTGGATGCAAGAGACGTGATCCCGCTTTTTTCCCCAGGCCGAACCGCGACAATCTGAGACCCGGCGGGCGCCTGCACCACTTTTCTAACGCCCTTGATCCAAGAGTGTCGGATCACTTCCAATTGCCGTTCAATCACCCCACGTAGGTCATCGCTTGTGCCCGGTTCGCTTTTGGCTCCATGTCGAAAATAAACGGTTCCGATGCTGAAAGCCGCCTTCTGCTTGCCCGAGCCGATGTCGTAGGTGCCGGGTTTCTGAAACACAATTGGGATGGATATTGGCTGTACGACAAACGCGTAGAGTGCAGCACCGGCCTTATCGAGTGGCCGAACCTCAAGTTCGAGTTGGGTGGAACCGGTGTATCGAGATGCTTTGTTTGCTATATCTGCCGGGTCTAGATGGGATAAAGCATCGAGAGAATCCCCCGTAGGATTGCCAGCGTTATCCAAGCCAAAAATGATAATGCCGCCACCGGAATTCGCTATAGCAACAATGTCTTTTATGACCTCGCACCAGTCCCCCGCAGAACCTGGGTCGAAGCGCTCCTTAAATTCGATGTACTTCGACTCGCGCTTGGCATTTAGGGCTCGCTCTACAAGGCTAGGCATTTCTTAGAAACCGCCGAGCCGATTGTACTGCACACATCTCGCGGGCGAGGTGCCCGCGCCCACACAAAGTGCGCCCAGGGGTGGGTGGCCAACGTCCCGGTAACACACTGCGGCGGCGTTAGCTGAAACGATTTGAGGCCACGCGGGCTCAGCCCGACCTGCGGACCCGCTCTCCCACGCATCCGAGCCCAGTAGCCTTACTGTTTCCTGGTGCTACCTTCGTCGTGTTTGTGGTCTTGTCCATATGCTGTCCCTCCTTCGGGTGGTTTTGGTTTAGGTTGATGTTGATGCCTAAATTGAGAACCAGCGAAAGGGCTAGGATGCCATGGGCAACGAGCCGCAAAGTCGGAACCCGGCAAGCCGGGCTCAACCCACGAAAGATATTTTAGTCCATTTTCGCGCGTTCGAGGATTGAACCGTGGTAATCCAAAAGCCTGCCTTACGATGTTACCGTTGGGGCTGCCTTTGCACCGTCATGAACGAAGCTGTGGGCTCCCCGATCGCAAAGCGCTAGTGTGGGTCTATTTCGAACGAACCGACGCCCTAGGCGCGGGCGCGCCTCGCAGAAATCCTTCGGTGCTCAGATCCTCGTCGATGTCGGGCCAATGAATTCCGTAGCCGCCGCCGGCAATTTTCCAGTTCTTGCGCTGCGCGGCTGTGGCGTCGAGCAGCCGCGGATACCAGACGAGCGGCGCGGTGATGACGCGACCGTCGCGCAGGCTCACGCTGATGGCGTCGTCCGAGAATTGGACGCCCAGCACACGTTCATCCGCACTGCTATGCGCCGACGATGCCGAAAAACTCATTCCATGCCTCCAGAAAACGCTGCCGCGAATCCCATCCAATTGCCTCAACCCCTTTACCACCCAACTCTCTTAATCCCCTCCACCCCATCGAAATGCCGGTCGCGGCTCAGGAGCGGAAGAGAATGCTCCCGGCACAGTGCCGCAATCCAAATGTCATTGGTCGGAATCGGGTTGCCCTTCCTCTTCAATTCCAGAACGATTTCGGCATAGAAACCCGCAGTCGGCTCGTTCACGTCGAGTACCATGCAATCGTTGCGGAGTTCCGTGAGCCAGGCCTCATAGGCGCTCCGGTTTCGTGACTGGGCGATACCGTAGCGATACTCACCCAGAACAATCACCGGAATGGCCACCTGGTCGGCGCGAGCCAGCGCCGCAGCCACTCCCGGATCGTCATCGGCCGCCGCCGACAAGGCGTTGGTATCGAGAATCATTGCCAGACTTCCCGGTCAATGCTTTCGAAAGTTTCCTCCACCCGCTTCTCAATTTTCTTTCTATCTCCGTGCAGGTGCTTGAGCTTCCCAAAATGTTTCATCCAGGGCTTTTCCTGCGACGTCAGTTTCAATTTCTCCTGCACTGCCTCCGTGACCAGTTGGCGCAAGGGAATTCCCCGCTCGGCGGCCGCAGCCTTCGCCCGCCGGAACAGAAGGTCGGGAATCTCGAGGGTTGTCTTCATGCTCCCATATTACCATATTCCCATATTTATGGTCCTTGGAGAAGACGCAACCCTCGCGGGAACAATAGAAACACACTCGGTCGGTCGCCGACGATGCCGAAAGACTCATCCCATAAAACGCCCCACCTCACCTTTTTTATCCCAACCAGCCGAGATCCGAAAACCGTTGACTTAAGGGCATCTGAGCGCGATGATAGAATTCTGATTGGGGCAGTTTCGAGGAGCGTCCGCCAACCAGGACGCGCCTCGAAGTTGCCCCAAAACCATTTTCAGCGCTCTTTGACAACTTAACTCTATGATTTGTAAAGACTTTACCTCCAAGTCTTTTAAACTCAAAGACCTGGCGGGATTCTCCTCCTAAGTCTTTGACTCTTAAAGACCGGGGGGAGGGGGGTACCCCAATCCCCGCCCGTCACCAGAAGGCCTCGAAAAGGTAGGGATCAAATCCAAGTAAGATATTGCGATGAGCAAGGTCAGAGTTGCTGCCTTTTCAGTTTCCATCGACGGGTTCGGCGCCGGACCCAGCCAATCCCTGCAAAATCCTCTCGGCGTCCGAGGGCTTGAACTGCACGACTGGGCTTTCAAGACCGAAGTCTTTCAAAAGATGTACGGTCAGGGCGCCGGCACCACGGGAATCGACAACGATTTTGCCGCGCGTTCATTCGAGAATATTGGCGCCTGGATCCTTGGCCGCAACATGTTCGGTCCGATTCGCGGTCCATGGACGATGAATGGCGATCCCTGGAAAGGATGGTGGGGCGAGAATCCTCCCTACCACATGCCCGTTTTCGTGCTCACCCATCATGCGCGGCCTCCGTTGGTCATGGAGGGCGGCACCACCTTCTACTTCGTCACCGATGGGTTGAACGTCGCGCTACAAAGAGCGAAAGAAGCAGCCAGCGGCAGAGACGTTCGAATCGGTGGCGGCGTTTCTGTCATTCGTCAATTTCTGATCAACGGCCAGATCGACGAAATGCACCTGGCTCTGTCGCCAGTTCTACTGGGCGAAGGGGAACACTTATTTTCAGGAATCAATCTCGCCCAACTCGGCTTCGCCCCTTTGCGAGTCGTCTCCGGAGAAAACGCAACGCACATTTTTATCAAACGCAAATAAAGACCGTCGGAAAATCATTCGGCGCGGAGTGCCATTCGACCAAACCCGGCACTAACTTAGTAACTTCCGGACTAACACTTCGGTAACCTGCTGCTTTTGACACTCCACAACTAATCTTTCCCGTGGGGGTTTCCATTCACATGAACAACACATTCACCAAGTCGCTCTTAGCCCTGGCAGTCGGGGGACTCATGCTTGCCGGTTCCGCCTCTGCTCAAACCTCAACCACATCCGGCGCAGGTCCTGGCGTTGTTGATCCCGGCCATCCGCGCGTCAACGAAGTTAACAAGCGCGAAGAAAACCAGCAGCAGCGCATCGGCAATGGCGTAAAGAACGGGAAATTGAGCGCGCAGCAGACCTCGAATCTAGAAAAGCGCGAAGCCAACGTGCAGAACCGCGAACAGAAAGACATGGCAGCGCACAACGGCCACCTGATCAAGGCCGAGCAGAAAGGTATCAACCGCCAGCAGAACCGGATCAGCAAGAGTATTTACAAAGACAAGCACGAGTAAGTTCGAGAAACTCGCGGAAGATCGAAAGGCCGCAATATAACTGCGGTCTTTCTTTTTGTTCGTTCAATTTTCGGCTCGCGCCGGTCGCTATTTTTTCAGTGAGCGAATGTGGTGTATGAGGTCATGGATCTGGTCCGGAGAGAGCTTTTTATCGAACGATGGCATCTTATTCTTGCCTTTGCTGATGACGGTGAACAATTCCTCGTCCGATCGGTTCTGCACTTCGGACGATGAGAGAGGGCGCAGCTTCAGATTCCTGCCGATCATAGTGTCGCCCGCGCCATGTGCGCCGTGACACGCCGAACACTTCGCCTTGTAAGTTTCGGAGGCGCCGTCAGAAAGAGCATAAGGGGATACGAGCAGTGTCAACAAAATTGACCCAACCAAGCGGCTTAGCGTTGCGCCACCCAAACCGCAAATACCCGTCGAGTCATTGAGCAACCGCCCGCCTCCGTTCAAGCCCGTCGAACTCCCGTCCGATTCTACCAGTTCAATTTCAGAGCAAATTGGAACTGGCGCGGATCGTAAGCGGCAGTGGCCTGGCCGGCGTTAGAAAACAGCGGGCTTACAGCGGCCACGCTGTAGCGGTTGGCGATGTTGAACGTATCGACGATCAAATCCATATTGAAGCGCTCGCCGAAATAAACTCGCTTCGCCACGCGCATATCGTTGAATACGTTCCATGGCGTGATGCCGGCGTTGCGGCCGAGGTTGCCGTCGAGGGAAAGCAGGCCCGCGAGGCCAATCTGGCCGTTCCAGTTGAGGATGCAGGGTTCCTGGAAAACACCGGTGGGAGAGAACTTCGAATTGACGGGTGAGTTTCCAATCGCTGTGCACGCAGGGTTGACGAACGTGTTGGGACGCGACGTAAGGGACGACAACTGGAGATTGTCGCCGTTGCCGGTGATGATGTTGAAGGGACGTCCGGAACTGAACTCAATCTGAGGAGCGATCGTCCAGTTGCTGAAGAACTTACTGGTAAAGCCGCTACCGCTGAGCTTGCCGGATTGATACACGCCGCTGAACACAAAGCGATGGCGTTGGTCAAACAACGAGGTGGAGCGGTCGGCTCTCGCGTAGTAGCTGTCCTGTGGCGTTAGGGTGGATTGCAGATCGGTGGAATCGTCGATCGCGTGCGACCACGTATAGGACGCGAGGAACTCGTAGTGGTTGGTAAAACGCTTGCGCAGGTTCGCGGTCAGTCCGTGATAAACGGAACTGCCGTTGGAGTAGTTGGCGTCCATGTCGCCGAAGGGGACGCAGTTCGTGTAGTCGAATGTGGGAGGAGCGGGATTGCACTTCGCATTGAAGCCCGGCAGTGAGCCTAAGAGAGCCATCGCCTGCGCAACACAGGCTCCCTGGCTGCCCAGATAGAATCCTGCAGCGATAGAAGGGTTCAGTCCGCCGGGGCGGAAGAAGTTCATCAAAGCGGGATCTACATAGGGAAGGGGGTCGCCTGGGAGATTGCACCCGCTGACGGTGAACGGGCTGGCGGGGGCAGACCGGCCTGGGATGACATTAACCTTCGCGTCTTGAGTCGCCGCCAGAAAGTTCGCAGTCATCAAATCGCCGCGAATGGTGTTGGCGTTGATGGGTCGATTGAGGTGCTTGCCGCCATTGAAGTTGTATCCCAGGCTGAGGGCGTAACCATTGCCGAGGTCGCGCTCGATCGTAAAGTTCGCCTGCTGTGAGTAGGCATAGACGAAGTTCTTCGACTGCGGGTAACCGAACGGCTGGAATCCGAGCGGCAGGAACGTTCCTTGCGCCAGGTTCAGGTAGTTTTGGTTGAGGAAGACCGAGTTTGGAGTATTCAAAGCCTGGAATTGCTGCTGATTCGGCAGGTAAAAAAGGTTGGCATTTGCCTGAGGGAAAGGCGACGGGGCGCATTGTGGCAAGTTTACGAGGCCCTGGAAAATTGGGACCGCGTTCAGGTTGGCAGCTTTGCCTGCTCCGCTGCAACCCCCGGTGCCTGCAAACGCCAATTGTCCGCTAGAAGAACCGTCGGACGCGTCGCCCAGGAAGTAGAGGCCTAGCAACGGATGATCGTAGAACAGACCGAACGATGCGCGAATGACGGTCTTTCCATCGCCTTTGGGATCCCATGCGATACCGATACGCGGCTGAATGTTGTTTTTGTCAGTCTGAATGCCTTTCTGCAATCCCAAGGCGTTATAGGCGGGAAGAGCAAGGCCTTGCGGAGGCTTGAACTTGGGAGGGAATTCCACGTCATAGCGGACGCCGTAGTTCAACGTTAGATTGTGGTGGACACGCCATGAATCCTGCCAGAACAATCCGAGCGGCTTGTTGGAGAAAGAATCGCTGGGACTGCCCAGGCCCTGAACAAAATCTCCTGGGACTCCAAAACCGTAGGCTTGGACGGCAGAGAGGCCGGGGATGGTCACGCTCGGGATAGCTGTTGTCAACAGTTGGTAGGTCGCGGTGGGAAGTGCGTTAGAGGATAAGACCGACCCGAAATCATACACACCACCATAGTTGACGGTGAAGGTAGCTTTGAGCGGAAGGTAGTTGAAATCGCCACCGAACTTCATATCGTGGCGTCCGAAGCTCCAAGAAAAATTGTCGACGAACTGATACCGATTTTCAACGCGCTGGATGTAGGAATATGGCTCGCGCCCGAAGTAGGCGAATCCGGGAATGTTGACGGCGGGGTCCGCCCCTCCGGGTATCTTGGTGTTGTAGAAGTAACTCAATCCGCGCCGAGCGTACTGGAAGGTAAACGCGTTGACTTTGTTCGTGCCCAGTGTCCAGGTATCCTGCACAACGCCGGCGACGTCGCGATAGTTCTGCTGCGAAGTGCGGGAATAAGCGTTTTGGCCAAATGGCTGATCTTGTCCCGCTCCCTCGATGCCGGTGATCGTGCTCGGGCTGACATTCACTCGGAACGAAATACGATTATTGTTGCTGATGTTGTGATCAAGGCGGAGTGAGTAAAGGCTTGTGCCTTCGAAAACTGGGAAGTTTCCCTCTTGTGACGCCAGTGTCTGATACGACGCCGGCACGAAGCAGGTACCCGGATTTTGGCAGGTTGAGATAAATCCTGGCAGGCCGCCGAGGTTAGTCGGCCATGCCCCGTTGACAGCCATGCCCGAAGACGCGCCAGCGATTCCGGCGTATTGTCCAACTGCGAGACCCACCAGCGGATTGCCTGCTTCCGCGGTAAGAACCGCCGGGTTGGTGAGATAGCCGATTTGATCCGGCGTCAGCTGCAGAGTGCCCAGCGGCAAGCCCACCTGGGTCGTGTCAAATGGAGTGAGCCCGAAATTACCCTGCCCGATGCTCGAGAATCCGGTCTCATGCCGGCGCGTTACCTCATACGAAAAATAATAGTAAGTCTTATCTTTCTTAATCGCGCCACCGAAGGCTACTCCAGCCTGCACGCGCGTGTATGCCGGATTCGAGGTGGTGCTGAACGGATTGACGGCCTGGAAGTTGCGATTGCGGAGGTATCCGTAGACGTCGCCGTGGAAGTCGTTTGATCCGGAGCGGGTGATGATGTTGACCACGCCGCCGGCCGCACGTCCGTATTCTGCCGCGTAGTTGTTGGTGATGATCTGGAACTCCTGGACAGCTTCTTGCGAGACCGTTGAACGCACGCCGTTCGTGGAGTTGTCGGTGGCATCAGCGCCATCAACGTTCACCAGGTTTGAGCGGGCCCGCTGTCCGCTCATGTTAAGGCCGGAAGTGGGCGCTGCGCCGATCTGGGGGGCGCTGTCGCGCTGTACCTGCGAATCGGTCAATGTGAACTGGATATAATTACGGCCATTAATCGGTAGATTGTCTATGCGGCGCTCTCCGATGGTGTCGGTGCTAGAACTGCGCGACGTTTCGACTAGTTCAGCTTGAGTGGTGACCTCGACGATTTCCTTGCCTCCTGCAACGGTAAGTGTGACCGGAAGCTCAGCCATCTGGCCGACCGTGATTGCGACGGCGTTAGCTTCGGCTTTGGCAAAACCGGCCGCGTCGACCGTTACGGAATAAGTTCCGGGAGCCAGTTGCCGGACGCTGTATCCGCCTTGCCCGTCACTGCTGCCCGTGCGTTCCAGTCCCTTAGCGACGTCGCGTGCAGTGACGGTGGCATTGGTCACGGCGCTTCCCTTCGGATCTTTCACGCTGACGTGGAGGTCGCCCGTCGAGGCGCCCTGAGCAAAGGCCAACTGGCTAGCGAGCAGGAAAAGGGCAGGGAGAAAAAACAGGCGGATGGCAGATTTCATAGGGCTCCTGACAAATTCCGCATCATGGCGGAACGCGGGAATCGTAGCACGCGAGCGATCACAAGCACTGTGACGGTTCGCACAGTTGTTCGGATGAATTACCGCTGATATGTACATCAGCAGAGGGTGTTTACGCAAGCAATAACATAGATTACCGGGTGGCGGAGTAGCGGTCGCGAGTGTTTTTGTTGCGCGCCTGGTCGCGGCATTGTATTTGTGCCATGCTTTCTTTAGATTCATGAAGCCGAAAGCGCGAGAACGCAAGAGCAGTCGACACTTTCATTGTCTTTAGGTGTATCGAACTATGAATTCTGGAAAGTTAGCGGTGCAGGCATGCAACGGACAGGCGTACAACGGACACTCTATGACGGGCGAGTTGCTCGGTGTAATGGTGTGTCCGCCGGTAAACGCTGGCTGGAACGATCTGCGGAGGACCGGTGCCTGGCAAGAATTGGGGTTCCGGCACGCACCTGACTTCGCTGTGGCGCGGTCGCAACATGAAGTCTTATGTCGTCTGCTCGAGGATTGCGGGGCGGAGGTGTTGAGTTTGCCGGCGTCGGAGTCGCTGACGCTTGATGCGGTCTATGCTCATGACGCTTCTCTGGCTACCGACTTCGGACTTTTGTTGATGAATCCGGGAAAGAAGAATCGCGCGCCAGAGGCGAAGGCGCACGCCCGATTTTACGAGGCCGGTGGTATTGCCGTGTTGGGAGCTGTCGAGTTCCCGGGGATCTCCGAATCCGGCGATATTGTTTGGCTGGACTCGCGGACGCTGCTGGCCGGGAACGGCTACCGGACGAATATGGCGGGAATTGCGCAGATGAGGGCTTTGCTCGAGCCGAAGGGCGTCGAGGTGGTTGCGGCTCCGTTGCCTTATGGGGCTGGGCCGTCGGCTTGTTTGCACTTGATGTCGCTGATGAGCATGCTGGATGAGAAGACGATTCTCGTCGACTTGCCATGGCTGGCTGTGGAGACAGTGGAGTTGTTGAAGGCGCGTGGTTTTCGCCTAATTGAGATTGACTACAGCGAACGAGATACGCTTGCGTGTAACGTCTTGTCGCTGGGCAACCAACACCTGATTGCGATTGATAAGAATGTCGGCACCAATCAGCGCCTGCGAGATGCCGGGTTTGACGTGCGCACGTTCCCTGGATCGGAAATATGTGTCAACGGCGCGGGTGGGCCGACGTGCCTGACGCGGCCGCTGCTGCGCGCCTAGCTACGTCGTCGCTCCATTTGCACCCGCCTTGGTAGAATCAAAGGGAAATGCTTTTACCGTTCGTCCGCGAACTTTTCGCGGAGGTCGAACAACTTCCTGCCTTCACGCGTGCCTCCTCCCACTTGAGGGAGAGCGCGGGGCGGCTTAGTGTCACTGGCCTCTCCCCAGCGGCCAAGGCGCTTGTCGTTGTGCTGTTACGGCGCACCGCGGAACGTCCGTTTGTGCTGGTGGTGGCCGACAATCGTGCGGCCGAGGAGATGTTGCCCATCATACGGGCGTTCTGTGAGTTGACCGGAGCCGCTGATCCAGATTCGGTCGTGAGTCTGCCGGCACGCGATGTCCTTCCTTTTCAGAATCTGTCGCCGCATCCTGAGATTCAAGAAGAACGCGCAACTGCCTTGTGGAAGATCGCGACGGGACGGGCGGCGATCGTGGTTTCTCCCGTAAGCGCGACCACAATTCTTCTTCGCCCGGCGGAATACTATGCCGATCTCGCGCGGGTGTTGCGACGGGGCGAAACCTTCGATCTAGAAAAGTTGCTGGAGCATTTGAATACGGTGGGTTACAACGCCGCCGATGTGGTGGAAATGCCGGGCCAATATGCTGCCCGTGGCGGGATATTGGATGTGTACTCGCCCGAGGCGGACCGTCCGGTACGGGTTGAGTTCTTCGGCGATGAAATCGAATCGATGCGGAAGTTTGACCCCGCGAGCCAGCGGTCGTCGAATCCGGTGGATGAAGCGTTGCTGCTTCCGCTGACGGAAACTCCGGTCACGGAGGAACTGCTCGGGTCGATCAATGCTCGGCTATCAGGAAAGCGCGTTAGCGGGTCAGCAGATGTTGTCGAGCAGGCGATGCGCGACTCCGGCGCTGGCGTGTTCCCAGGTTGGGAGTTCTACGCTCCGGTGGCTGGAGCGGATCGTACAGTTTTCGGACTGCTGCCGGATGCGCGCGTAATTCTTGATGAACCCGAGACGCTGGGGTTGGAGTTAGCCAAAGTCTGGGCGAGGATTGAGGAAGCGCATGAACGCAGCGAGGTGGGAAATCTCGTTCGACCTGCCGATCTTTATCTCACCCCGGAAATCTGGCGGGAGAAAACTGCGGCGCTTCCCGGAGCGGATTTTGAATATTTGGCGCTGGCGCGTGAAGGAAGAGCGGAAGTCACTTTTCTGTCGCAGCCAGTGACGCGCTTTCACGGCGCAGTGTCCGCGATGATCGAGGAAGTGCAGAAGATGGTGGGCGGGGGCACTCAGGTGGTGCTGGCCGTACCCAACACCGGAGAAGTCGAGCGGTTAGCCGACATGTTCACCGAATACAACGCCTCGTATCGCCTCGGAAGCCGCACCCGGAGCGGGGAGAGTTATGCAGACGAAACCTCGTATTTCGCTGGTGCAGTTCTTACCACCACGCTGCTGAAGGCATATCTGCCCGATGGATTTGTCTTGCCCGAAGCACATCTCGCGATTTTCGGGGCGCGTGATCTTTTCGACGAATCAGATCTGGTCGCGTCGCGGCCGCAGCGGTCGAAGTCTAAGGTCTCAGCGTTTCTTTCGGACTTCCGCGACTTGCAGGTTGGCGACTATGTTGTGCATGTGGAGCACGGCATCGGGCAGTATTGCGGGTTGAAAGAGATCAACCAGGGTGACGGTGCATCGGAGTTCATGGTGCTGGAGTATGCCGAGGCGGCGCGATTGTATGTTCCGCTAACCCGCCTTGACCTGGTGCAGAAATTCCGCTCTTCCGAAGGCGCGAAACCCGTACTAAATCACCTGGGCACGCAGGCATGGGGCAAGACTAAGGCGCGCGTGCGCAAGGCGATGAAAGACATGACCGATGAACTGGTCAAGCTTTATGCGCAGCGGCAAGCCGCCCAGGGTCACTCTTTTCCGGCTGACACGGAGTGGATGAAGGAATTCGAAGATTCGTTTGAATTCAACGAGACCGACGATCAAGCGCAGGCCATCGCGGACGTTAAGCGTGATATGGAATCGGAGCTCCCGATGGATCGCTTGCTCTGTGGCGATGTCGGCTACGGCAAGACGGAGGTGGCAATGCGCGCCGCTTTCAAAGCTCTGAGCGACAACAAGCAGGTCGCAGTGCTGGCGCCGACCACCGTGCTTGCCTTCCAGCATTATGAAAATTTCAAGCAGCGATTCGCGCCTTTCCCGCTTACGGTGGAAATGATCAGCCGTTTTCGGACGGCCAAACAGATCAAGGAAGTTCTACAAAGAGTCGAAGCAGGGAAAGTTGACATTCTGATCGGAACGCACCGCCTGCTATCGAAGGATGTGAAGTTCGCCGACCTTGGCTTGTTGGTTGTGGACGAGGAGCAGCGCTTTGGAGTCCGCCATAAAGAGCGCATCAAGCAGATGCGCACGTCTGTCGATGTGCTCACCATGTCGGCGACGCCGATACCCCGCACGCTCCACATGTCACTGGTTGGCCTGCGTGACATGAGCGTGATCGAGACACCCCCGAAAGATCGTATGGCGATCCAGACGGTGGTCGCGAACTGGGATGAGAAGCTGATCCAGTCGGCGATCGAGCAAGAGCTGGAGCGCAACGGCCAGGTTTATTTTGTGCACAATCGCGTCGAGACGATCTGGGAGATTGCTGCCAAGATTCAGGCCATGGTTCCGAACGCGCGGGTCGCTGTGGGCCACGGGCAGATGGGCGAAGGCGAACTGGAAAAAGTGATGCTGAAATTCATGCATCACGAAGCGGATATTCTGGTTTCGACAACGATTATCGAGAACGGTCTCGATATCCCGCTTTGCAATACGATCCTCATTAATCGCGCGGACCGGCTTGGGTTGTCGGAACTTTATCAGTTGCGAGGCCGTGTTGGGCGTTCTAACCGGCGAGCTTATGCCTATCTACTCTTGCCGTCGGAGATCGAGTTGACGCCGATCGCGCGGCGCCGGTTGGCGGCGTTGAAGGAATTCTCCGACTTGGGTGCAGGCTTCAAAATTGCTGCCCTTGATCTCGAACTGCGCGGTGCGGGAAATCTACTGGGCGGCGAGCAGAGCGGCCACATCGAAGCGGTTGGGTTCGAACTTTACACGCAGATGCTGGAACGCGCCGTGCGTGAGATGAAGGGCGATGCGGGAGTCGAGGTCACGGAGATCCAACTTAATCTGGGGCTGAACATCCGTATTCCATCCGACTACATCAAAGAGGAGAATCAACGCCTGCGCATGTATAAACGTGTCGCGGGCGTGGAGACCGAGTCGCAGTTAAAGGATGTCCGCTCGGAGTTAGTCGATCGCTACGGCGAAACCCCTACGGCGGTTCGGAATCTGCTGGAGTACGCAGCTCTGAAACTGCAGGCAATGCATGTCGGAGCAGCCGCAATAGAACGCAAGCGCGAGTTCGTAAACATCAAGTTCAGCGCAAATGCGGCGATAGATCCGGGGAAACTGGCGCGGTTCGTGGCATCACAACGAGGAACCCAGTTTACGCCGGACGGAACGCTGAAGTTCTCGATCAAAATCGATAGCGCCGGTGGCATCCTGCAAACGCTGCGCGACCTGCTGGAAGAGTTGGAAGCACACGAAGCCGCGGTAGGCCAGTCGTAGGTCGAGTCGTAGATACCCCGAAAGATCCTCATGAGGCGCGGATGAAATCGAAGAGTGAACGACGAACCAACGGTGAACGGCGCAAGACGCGGAGAGTTCGGAAAGCGGTTTTCCCTGCCGCGGGGCTGGGCACGCGCTTTCTCCCGGCTACCAAGGCCCAGCCGAAAGAGATGTTGCCGCTGGTCGATAAGCCCATCATCCAATACGGTGTAGAAGAGGCCGTAACTGCCGGTTGCGACCAGATCATCATGATTACCGGGCGCGGCAAGAGCGCGATCGAGGACCATTTCGACGTCAGCTATGAGCTGGAAAAAATGCTCGAAGAAAAGGGTAAGAAAGATCTGCTGCGCATCGTGCGCCAGATCTCCGACCTGATGTACGTGGCCTACGTACGACAGAAGGAGGCGCTGGGGCTGGGGCATGCGGTGCTGACCGCGCGCGAATTGATTGGCGATGAGCCTTTCGCAACCTTGCTGGCGGACGATGTTATCGACGCGAAAGTCCCGGTACTGAAGCAGTTGATGGATGTGTTCGACGAGAAGAACTGTTCCGTGATCGCAACGCAAGTCGTCGAGGGGCCGGCGATTTCCTCCTATGGAGTGATCAAGGCAAAAGAGGTCGCGGGATCACGTGGGAAATTGTTCGAGGTAATTGATCTGGTCGAAAAGCCAAAGCTCGCGGACGCACCCTCGAATCTTGCCGTGATCGGCCGCTATATTCTGACGCCGACTGTCTTTGAAACGCTGTCCGACATCAAGCCGGGCGCAGGCGGCGAACTGCAACTCACTGATGGTCTGCGTGGTTTGCTGCAGCGTGAGAAGATTTATGCCTATGTTTACGAAGGCCGGCGCTTCGATGCGGGCGACAAACTCGGCTTCCTGAAAGCTACAGTAGAGTTTGCTCTGAAGCGGACGGACCTGGGCGGGGAATTCCGCGCATATCTGAAAACTTTGAAGTTGTGAATACCTCAGTTTTGTAACGAAGCTTGCAGCTTCTTTGATTTTTCTTCCACGCCGCGCGCGAGTTTTTCTTTGTGTGCTTCCAGTTTCTTCCCAACAGCGCTGTCGGCGACTCCGATGATCTGTGCCGCGAGGATTCCGGCATTGGTCGCTCCAGGCTTGCCGATCGCGACGGTCGCCACCGGAATTCCAGCCGGCATTTGAACCGTCGCCAGCAGAGAATCCATGCCTTGCAGTGAGGTGGAGGGAATGGGGACGCCGATGACGGGCAGAATGGTGTGGGCCGCGATCACTCCGGCGAGGTGGGCTGCTCCGCCTGCGCCCGCGATAATGACGCGAATGCCGCGGCTGGCGGCCTTGCGCGCGTAATCAGCGGTGCGGTCGGGCGAGCGGTGGGCCGAGGTTACGTCGATTTCGTAGGCGATGCCGAAGTCGTCGAGAGCCTTGCCGGCTTCGCGCATGATCTCCAGGTCGGAATCACTACCCATTACGATGGAAACTTGTGGCTTGCTCATGATTACGAAAATCCCCTCTGAAATTATGAATAGGTTACGCCGGCGGACTGGATGCGCTATTTCTTTGTCAACGCCCGGCCAGCAATGTCTTTGCGATAGTGCGCGCCATCAAAGTTGATCTTGCCGCACGCTTCATAGGCACGCTGAGCGGCTGTTTCCAGTTCGCTAGCACGCGCCGTCACCCCGAGGACGCGGCCACCTGCAGTATAAAAGACGCCTTCGCGTTTTGACGTTCCGGCGTGGAAGATCTTTACACCCTCGGTCTTTGCCGCACCTTCGAGACCGCTGATTTTCTTGCCCGCCTCATAAGCTCCGGGATAACCGCCCGAGGCCATCACTATGGAGACGGCGGCATCGTTCGACCATTTGAAATCGCCGTCGCTGGTGCGGCCGTCGATCGAAGCCTCCATGGCTTCGACCAGATCACTTTCCAGGCGCATGAGAATGGGCTGCGTTTCTGGATCGCCGAAGCGGCAGTTGAATTCAAGCACCATGGGGCCGCGGGCGGTCATCATCAGACCACAATAGAGGACACCTTTGTACTCCATGCCCTCAGCCTTCATGCCGGCGACCACTGGCCGTGCGATGTGCGCGACGAGCCAATCTCGCATTTGATCGTCGATGATAGTGCGCGTCGTGTATGCGCCCATGCCACCCGTGTTCGGTCCAGTGTCGCCGTCGCCGATGCGCTTGTGATCCTGCGCTGCGACCAGAGGGGCGACCCGCTCGCCATCGCTCACGACAAGAAAAGAAAGCTCGTCACCTTGCAGGAATTCTTCCAGCACAACGCGCGCGCCGGCGTCGCCGAGCATCCGGCCGCTAAGCATCTCGTTGGCTACCATCGCCGCTTCGTCCTTGCTCTTGGCGATGACCACACCCTTGCCGCCGGCTAGCCCGTCAGCTTTTACTACTAGGGGAGTATGGAAGTGAGGTAGAGCCTCGCGCACCTGCTCTGACGAGTCGCAGATTGCATAGTGCGCGGTGGGAATCCGGTGGCGCTGCAGGAATTCCTTGGCAAAGCTCTTGCTTGTCTCGAGTTGTGCGGCGGCCTGGGTTGGACCAAAAGTCCGCCAGCCTCGTCGGGTGAACTCGTCAACAACGCCGAGCATGAGCGGCAATTCCGGACCGACCACGGTCAGATCAGGCTGAATGCGATTTGCGAGCTCGATCATTGAGTCGAGACTCTTGATGTCGACTGCAACGCATTCCGATTCGTCCGCAATTCCGCCATTGCCCGGCGCGCAGTAGATTTTGGTGACGCGAGGAGACTGGCGAAGCTTCCAGACCAGCGCGTGTTCGCGTCCACCGCTGCCGATGACGAGGATCTTCATAGCGGAACATTCAAGGTTAGGGGCGAGAGACATCGATGTCAAACGTCGAGAGAACGGAAGAGTCTCTGATTTCTAGAACTCCTCCACGCTATGAAGCCACACGTCCTTGGCGCTAACATCAGAACGTATACTTGCTGTTGATTTTTTTGGCGGAATAGAAATAACAAAATGAGAAAGGCAGACGAAACAGCGATCCCGAAACATCTGGGCGGCGACGGCGGGCCATCCACCGTGGCCCAGAGGCAGCGCACCGTCTCCCTGGAAGGTGTCCACAGTTCGATCGAGGTGCCGCATCATGAGGCGGGCTTCTGGGAGCAGTGGCGGGCTTTCGTCGGCCCGGCGATTCTAGTGAGCGTTGGATACATGGACCCCGGCAACTGGGGGACGGACTTGCAGGCCGGCGCGCAGTTCAAATACGGACTCCTGTCGGTGGTTGGACTCGCCAGCCTGATGGCGATTTTCATGCAGGTTATTTCGGCGCGTCTCGGAGTCGTTACCGGAAAAGATCTTGCCCAATGCTGCCGCGACTGGTATCCCGAGTGGACCCGGTGGCCCAACTGGGTGATGAGCGAAATCGCAATTGGCGCCTGCGATTTAGCGGAGGTGCTGGGGAGTGCGGTCGCTCTCAACCTGTTGTTCCACATTCCCTTGCTGTGGGCAGTCATCATCACGGGTGTGGATGTGTTACTGCTGCTCGCCTTACAGCGCTTCGGCATGCGGACCATCGAGGCCGTGGTATTGCTGCTGATCGCGACTATCAGCGTGTGCTACTTCATTGAACTTTTCGTTCTGCCGCAAACGCAGCCCAGTTTCGCGGAAATGGGCAGAGCATTGATTTCGCCGCATTTTCGTCAATACGGCGTCCTATATCTCGCGATCGGGATCATCGGCGCTACCGTGATGCCGCACAATTTGTATCTCCATTCGGCGCTCGTGCAGAGCCGCAAACTTCAGAAAGACGAGCCCTCCATTCGCAGCGCGATCCGCTTTAACACCATTGATTCGATCGTGGCGCTAACCATTGCCTTCTTCGTCAACGCGGCGATTCTGGTGCTGGCGGCGACGGTGTTTTTCGGGAAGCAGAGCGTTACCACGTCGGGTGGACACGTAGTCACTTTCAGCGCCGATAGTGACTGGATTCGTATTGCTTACCTGACGCTGGCTCCCTTGTTAGGAACGGCTGTGGCGAGCACGATATTTGCGGTGGCATTGCTCGCGAGCGGCCAGAGCAGCACCATTACCGGAACGCTGGCTGGACAAGTCGTGATGGAAGGCTTCATGCACTGGCGCATCATGCCGTGGGTGCGGCGGCTCATCACGCGAACCCTGGCCATCTTACCGGCGATTTTTGTGATTGGATTGCGAGGCGACAGTAGCGTGACCGATCTCTTGACGCTGAGCCAGGTGGTGCTGGCTCTGCAGCTGCCTTTTGCCATGTTTCCGTTACTGCACTTCACCAGTTCGCGTCGGCGAATGGGGATGTGGAAGAACGGCTGGTTCCTGCTGGTGACTGGCTGGGGCAGCGCGCTTCTGATCACGCTGATGGATATCTACGGTTTGCCGGATTCATTCAAAGCTGCGTGGAAAGTGATTGCCGGCGGGTAGCGGCGGAACGACAGCCGTCGGAAGAAATGGAATAACCATGTACGAGACGATTCTGGTGACATTGGATGGCACGCCAAGCGATCGCGCGATCATTGAGCACGTCAAGCAACTCGCGAAACTCGCGCACAGCCGGGTCGTATTGCTGCATGTGGCTGACGGATGGGCCGCACGGACGTATGGCCAGGACGCGGTCAGCCCAGAAATCACGGAAGACACCGCCTACCTCGAAAAGGTCCGGGCCGAGTTTGAATCGGCCGGCGTCGCTGCAGAGTCCGAACTGGCGTACGGCGAACCGGCGGACCAAATTATCCAGTGGGTTGAGAAGAACAAATGTGATCTTGTTGCCATGAGCACGCACGGGCACCGCTTTCTGGCGGATATATTTCTCGGCGCTACTGCGACTCGGGTGCGGCACAAGATCAGTGCGCCGGTACTGCTGGTACGTGCCAAGTGAAAGATTTGAGGTATTCCGTCAGGCGAGATTACTGACTTTCAGCTGCAACAAGTCCCACAGATTTCCGTAAAGGTCCTCGAATACGGCCACGGTGCCGTAGGATTCCTCTTTTGGTGGCCGTACAAACTTCACGTGGCGGGCGATCATTTCGTTGTAATCGCGCCAGAAATCGTCGGTGTGGAGGAAGAGAAATACTCGGCCGCCGGTCTGGTTGCCGATGCGACTGGCCTGCTCGGGCGTTGCGGCTTGCGCGAGAAGAAGGTTGGTGCCGGATGAGCCAGGTGGAGCGATTAATACCCAGCGTTTATCGTCACTTTGGCGCGTGTCCCCTACCACAGTGAAGTTGAGCTTTGTGGTGAAGAACGCAAGCGCTTCATCGTAGTCCCGGACGAGAAGTGCTACGTGGCCTAAGGTTTGTTTCATGGGTCGTTCTTAATCTAACTCGATTGCTGTGGCTCACTACGGCCGCCAATCCACACGAGTCGTTCGAAACCAATTACACTATTAAGTACCCATTCTCCATTGCATTTCCGGCGCAATGCCGGAGCTATTAAGAGGAAGGCATCATGTCATCGAATAGTTTTGGCGCCCGCGCTACCTTCAAAGTCGGCAGCAAGGAATACGAACTTTACCGGATTGATGCTCTCGACAAACAGGGAATCTCCACCCGGCACTTACCTTTCTCGCTCCGCATTCTACTCGAGAACCTATTGCGCACAGAAGACGGGCGCAACGTGACAAAGGACGAAATTCGCGCGCTCGCGGCATGGAACAAGAATTCGAAACCCGAGAAGGAAATAGCCTTTACTCCTAGCCGTGTGCTTCTGCAGGATTTTACAGGCGTTCCGGCGGTCGTTGACCTCGCAGCCATGCGTGACGCGATGAAGCGCCTGGGCGGCGACGCAAAACTCATCAATCCGTTGCAACCCGCCGAACTGGTAATCGATCACTCGGTTCAGGTCGATGAATTCGGTTCGGCCAACGCCTTCGATGTGAATGCTCTGCTGGAATTTCAGAGGAACAAAGAACGCTACGCATTTCTGCGCTGGGGACAGACCGGATTCCGCAATCTCGCGATTGTGCCGCCGGATACTGGCATCGTGCACCAGGTGAACCTCGAATATCTGGCGCGTGTGGTCTTTGTACATGAAGAAGGCGGGAAGCGTACGGCATATCCGGACACGCTGGTCGGTACCGACTCACACACGACTATGATCAATGGACTCGGTGTGCTGGGCTGGGGCGTTGGAGGCATCGAAGCGGAAGCCGCGATGCTCGGGCAGCCAGTGTCGATGCTCATTCCGCTCGTGGTTGGCGTAAAGCTTACGGGACGCTTGCGCGAAGGCGCTACCGCGACCGATCTGGTTCTTACGATCACCGAGATGTTGCGCAAACACGGAGTGGTCGGCAAGTTTGTCGAGTACTTCGGGCCTGGTTTGCAGGATCTTCCTCTGGCCGACCGAGCCACTATCGCCAATATGGCTCCCGAGTATGGGGCGACGTGCGGAATTTTCCCAATAGATAAAGAGAGCTTGCGCTACATGAAGCTGACGGGCCGCAGCGACGAGCAGATTGCGCTGGTCGAAGCCTATGCGCGCGAGCAGGAACTTTTTCACGACGCCAAGACGCCGGAAGCTGAATACTCCGAACTGCTGAGCCTCGATCTGGCCACGGTTGAGTCGAGTCTCGCAGGCCCGAAGCGGCCCCAGGATCGCGTCGTGCTGTCGAAAGCGGGCGAATCGTTTGCGCAGGCGCTGCCCTCGCTGATCAAGCCGAAGTCAAAAGCCGCGGTTGCCGCCGTAGACTCCGGACTCAAGCAGGTCGGTCGCTGGGAGCAGGAGGGTGGAAATCCTACGGCCGTTGGGGTCGAAGATCCGAACATCCACGAACATATTTCAGGAAACGGAAGGTCGCTGCAACACGGAAGCGTCGTAATCGCTGCGATCACCAGTTGTACGAATACGTCGAACCCGGCCCTGCTGATCGCCGCGGGATTGCTGGCTAAGAAGGCCGTGGAGCGCGGCTTGGTAGTTCCAGCGACCGTCAAGACTTCGCTCGCTCCGGGATCGAAGGTTGTTCTCGACTACCTGCAAAAAGCTGCCCTCATGCCGTATCTCGAGAAGCTCAAGTTCCACATCGTGGGCTACGGATGCACGACCTGCATTGGCAATTCCGGTCCGCTGCCGGTGGAGGTTTCAAAGGAAATCGACGAGAAGAACCTGGTCGTTGCATCGGTGCTGTCGGGTAACCGCAACTTTGAAGGGCGTATCAATTCTGAAGTTCGCGCTAACTATCTGATGTCGCCGCCGCTGGTGGTGGCGTTTGCCCTTGCGGGCCGTATCGATATAGATCTTCGCAAGGATTCGCTAGGAATGGGAAAAGATGGGAAACCCGTTCACCTCGCAGACATCTGGCCCTCACAAGAAGAAGTAGAAAAAGCGATGTCGAGCGCGATTACATCGGAAATGTTCCGCAAGAGCTATGGCGAAGTGTATGCGGGAGATGAGCGTTGGCGCGGCCTGCCAGTGCCGAAGGGTGAGACATACGCGTGGGAGAAGGATTCCACCTACATTCGCCAGGCGCCGTATTTCGATGACATGACGCTCAAGCCGTCCGCAGTGGAAGACATCAACGGCGCGCGTGTTCTAGCTGTGCTCGGCGACAGCGTTACGACCGATCACATCTCGCCCGCGGGCTCGATCAAGAAAGATAGTCCGGCCGGCAAATACCTGATGGCTCACAGAGTGCAGCCCGCTGATTTCAATTCTTACGGGTCGCGTCGCGGCAATCACGAAGTCATGGTGCGGGGCACGTTTGCCAATGTCCGCTTGCGCAACAAAATGGTGAACACCGAGGGTGGATTCACCCGGCATCTGCCGGATGGCACGGAGATGTCAATCTTCGACGCTTCCGAAAAGTATCACTCTGAAAAAGTGCCCCTGGTGATTCTTGCGGGCAAAGAATACGGCTCGGGATCTTCGCGCGACTGGGCAGCGAAAGGTCCACGTTTGCTGGGCGTTCGCGCCGTAGTCGCAGAGAGCTATGAGCGCATCCACCGTTCGAATCTGGTGGGCATGGGAATTCTTCCCCTGCAGTTCTTACCTGGGGAAAACGCGGAATCGCTCAAGCTGACAGGCGAAGCAATTTTCGAAATCGCGGGTATTCGCGAAGTGGTCGAGAAATTTTCTTCCGGTCGCAAGATCACGGTTCGCGTAAAAGGTGGAAAAACGGCCGAATTTCAGGCAGTCGTGCGCATCGACACTCCGCAAGAGGCGCTGTATTACGCGAACGGCGGCATTCTACAGTACGTGCTGCGGCAACTGCTGGCTGGGAAAGCGCAGCCGGAAGCAGTTACTGTCTAGCAAGCCTGCGCTCGGTCTTTCCGTTCGGCGAACAAACGGCCATCGCGCCAACACTTAGCCGCTGGCACCGCACGCCCCAGTGACTACTTCTCAGTGGCACGAGCCGCTGCCTGCCTCGCCAGCAGCCTTTGTGCCTGCACGTCGCCGGACGAGGCTTCTCGGGCCGTCTGAGCGGGTGTTTCAATCGTCTCTTGTAAAGCCTTCGCGGCCGCACTGATCTGGACAGTATCACTGACGGGTGGCTGCTGCTGCGGTTGCGCTTTTGGTACTGGCTGGCGCCTGACAGTCTCTTTTACTGGTGCTTGGGTTTGGACATGGGTTGCACTTGCGACTGGGATAGCCATCTGTAGTACCCCCTCTACTAATCTTCGGCACGAAGGCCGCTAGACTTTAGCGGGAACTCGGCCTTCGCGCCGGGCTTTTCGTGCGTCCCGGGGGCGTTCGCACCGGGCGTGCTAATCTCACAATTCCATGTCGATTGCCGCACAATATATTCCCGCCGCTCTCAGTCTGACCGCAGTCAGCGTCTGGGGGACGAGCGATTTTCTCGGCGGTGTGGGAGCGCGGCGCGTGAATGCTTTTCTGTTCACGGCCATCGTGCACATCAGCGGGCTCATTGTTACGGGAGCGCTGGCAGTTTTCATGCACTCGCCATTTCCCGGGATGAGCAGTGTGGTTTGGTCCCTTATGGCGGGCGCGATGGGCGGGTTGGCTCTAGTATTTTTTTATCGCGCATTATCTCGGGGAAACATGGGGCTCATCGCGCCCGTTGCAGCGGTACTGAGTGCTGCGATTCCTACAATCATCACCGCCTTTGCGGAGGGGTTCCCTGGGAACCGACAGTTGCTGGGTTTTATCCTCGCGGGAATTGGCGTCTGGCTGATTTCGCGAACCGAGAGCGATGCAGGGCGTCCCGAAGGTCTGGGAGTGGCGGTGCTTGCGGGCATTGGGTTCGCGGGTTTCTACTTGTGCACTCACCAGGCGGGCAACGCCTCTGCGCTCTGGGTCGCAACCGTTTCACGAATAGCTTCATTCCTGGTGACCGGAACGATCGTTGTCTTCGGACGACATCTGAGTCGAGTTCCGGCACCGGCGATAGCCATTGCTGTGGTTGCCGGGATTCTCGATATCGCGGGCAGCGTCGTCTTTGTGCGCGCTTCGCAAATCGGGCGCCTGGACGCGGCGGTTGTCTTGAGTTCGTTGTACCCGGCAGTGACGGTTGTGCTCGCTCGGATCTTCCTGCACGAGCATTTCAGCCGTGGACGGACGGTTGGAATGTTGGCCGCATTGGCGGCCGTGCCAATGATTGCGGGATAAAGATCAAAGTGTGGTATTCCTGATCGCATCGAAAAGGTAATTTGTGGCTCTGCTGGAAGTACACAACCTCACGAAGGTTTTCGATCTTGCCGAGTCTGCTTTTGGCAGCCGGAGGTTGGGCGAGGTCCGCGCGGTGGATGACGTCTCGCTCGATATTCAGGCTGGCGAGACGCTGGGCTTGGTCGGTGAGTCGGGTTCCGGCAAGAGCACACTGGGTCGGCTGATTCTTCGACTCATCGAGCCCACTTCGGGCACCATTCAGTTCGAGGGCGTCGATCTGCTGCAGGCGAAAGGCGCACCACTGCGCCGTCTTCGGCGCGATATGCAGATCATCTTTCAGGATCCCTTTGGCTCGCTCGATCCGCGGTATCGGGTGGAAGATGTCATCGCGGAGCCGCTCATTCTTCATCAGGAAATTGTCGGTGAACAATTAGACCGAGTGGGACGCCGCCAGCGGGTAGGCGAACTGTTGCGCGCTGTCGGAATGGACGAATCTGCCATGCCGCGTTACCCTCACGAATTTTCCGGGGGGCAACGGCAACGCATCGGCATCGCTCGCGCCCTGGCATTGCGCCCGAAATTCATCGTGGCGGATGAGCCCGTCTCCGCGCTCGACGTCAGCGTTGGCGCGCAGATCGTGAACCTGCTGCAGCAATTGCAACGCGATTTAAGGCTCACCTATTTGTTTATCTCGCACTCCATGCCGGTGGTGCGCTATCTCTCAACGCGCATCGCGGTGATGTATCGAGGAAAGATCGTCGAGATTGGAACCACCGAGCGGATTACGGCCCGGCCGCAGCACGATTACACACGCAAACTGCTGGCCGCTACGCCGGAGATGGCGACGCCCTGATTCCGGCGACGGCAACGGTTGTCCTGATGGCGCTGAGCCGACTACAATTCGCGTGTTCAAGGAGCGAACATGGCCGCAGCTGCAGTTGTGCCTCCGCAGGAACCAGCGCCGCTGTCTGAACCGCAAAGGCTGGTCGACGTTTTCATCGCGCCCAGCAAGACTTTCACTGACCTCCGACGAAACGCCAGTTGGTGGGCGCCATTTCTGATCACGGCGATCGTTTCGCTGCTGTTTGTCTACACGGTCGATCAGAAAGTGGGTTTTCGCAAAGTTGCAGAGAATCAGATCCAGTCGCAACCCAAGCAGGCCGATCGCTTTGAGCGAATGCCGGCCGATCAGCGCGAAAAAGCGATGCAGACCCAGGTCAAGGCTACAAAGATCTTCTCTTACTGCTTTTTCCTGTTCATTCTGCTTTGGTATGCTCTCGTCGCCGCCGTTTTGCTGGCAACGCTCAAATTCGGATTGAGCGCTGAGGTGAAGTTCAAAACCGTTTTTGCGCTCGTCATGTATTCCGGGTTGGTGGGACTCGTGAAGTCCCTGCTGGCGATCCTGTCGTTGCTGGCTGGAGTGAGTAGCGACGGGTTTACGTTTCAGAATCCAGTTGCGACGAATCCCGGATATTTCATCGATCGGGCCGATCATCCCGCCCTTGCCAGCTTTCTGACGTCGTTCGACATCTTCACTTTTTGGACTCTGGCACTCGCCGCTATCGGCATTACTTGCATCAGCAAAGTCAAAGGCGGGGCTGCGTTCGCCGTCGTCTTTGGATGGTTCGCCTTTATCGTGCTGGTCGGTACAGGTGTTGCAGCGGTATTTTCCTGAAGTGCATGCATACCGCGGACGTTGTCCTGATTGGCGGGGGGATAGTCGGCTCCAGCATTGCCTATCACCTGGTCGCGGCGGGGTGTAAGAGCGTGCTCGTGCTTGAGCGCGAGACATCACAGGGCAAGGGGTCGACCGGTAAGAGCATGGGCGGTGTGCGCGCGCAGTTTTCTACGCCCGTCAACATTCAGATGTCACTCTACTCGATCCCCTTTTATGCATCGTTCGAAGAACGACTCGGCTATCCCTGTGATTACCGTCCGCAGGGATATCTTTTTTGCGCCACCAACGAAAAGCACATGGCCTACCTGCGGGCGAACTACGAAAAGCAGGTTGCCATGGGATTGAAAAACGTCCGGTTGGTGAGCGGCGACGAGATACGGAACATGTTTCCGTTGCTGCGCGGCGATGACATCGTTGGCGGAAGTTTCTGCTCCACCGATGGTTTCGTCGATCCTTACAGCGTCATGGTTGGTTTCATGACCTGGGCCAACGACCACGGCGCAATGCTCTGGAAGAATTCAAAGGTAACTGGAATTGCCGTGCAAAACGGCGGATTCGAGATTGCTACTACACGCGACAAGGTCTCGACGCGCACGATCGTCAACTGCGCTGGGGCGTGGGCGGCTCCGGTTGCGAAGATGGTGGGCATCGATCTTCCTGTCGAGCCCTTGCGACGCATGTTGGTGCCGACGGAGCCGTTTGACCAGTTTCCGCACACAGCACCGATGATCATCGACATGTCAAATGGTTTTCACTTTCGGCCGGAGAGCCGCGGTTTCCTGCTGGCGTGGAACGACCCGGAAGAAACTCCCGGCTACAAAACCGATTTCGAGCCGAGCTTCATTGAGAAGATATTGACCCGCGCCGCGGATCGCGTACCTGTCTTCGAAAATGTTGCGGTCAATCCCAAGCGCGCGTGGGCAGGCTTGTATGAAATGACGCCGGACCATCATCCGATACTTGGCGAATCGCCCCAGGTGCCCGGCTTCTTTTTCGCCAACGGTTTCAGCGGACATGGCGTGATGCACTCGCCCGCCACCGGGAAAATTGTGAGCGATCTGATTCTGACTGGGGAGACGAACTTGATCGACGCGTCGTTATTGAATTTTGCTCGCTTTGCCGAGGGGCGGACGATTCATGAAACGGCGGTGCTGTGATGATTGAAGTCAGCTATGTTCTTACTATTGAGGATCTAATGGAAGCCGGCAAGGAGGGATATGGAGATAATCGGTCGATCACACGTTTCCGCATGCAGTGGCTCGCAGTCGGCATCGCGACGATCGCAATTGTGCTTACCCAGAAACCATCCCCGCTTTACTGGCTGATGTTGCTTGGGATGTTTTTCATCTGGATCGCCTTAGCCTACCCGGGCCGACATTTGAGGGATCATTTTCAGAAGAGCGTGACAAACGAACAGATCGTTGCTCAGATTGACGAGGCTGGTGTGACGACAGCATCTCCAACCAGCCGGAGCGAGATTAAGTGGGAAGGCTTTAGGTTAATGCTCGATACGCCAGCGACACTTGGGCTTTTGACTATCGGCAATGCAATGCTCGTCTTTCCAAAGCGGGCTTTCACAGAGCAATCTCGCGAAGAGTTTCGCCACTTGGCCGTTCAAAAAGGCATTCCATCTAGGACTCGGTAGCAGATGCCCCAGGAACTCAACTACTGGCTCACCACAATTCAAATGCCCGCTCCTCAGGCGCAGCCTTTGCCGGCGACCGCCGACGTTGCCGTCGTTGGAGCGGGATTCACGGGACTCTCCGCCGCGCTCACGCTAGCGAAACGCGGAGCGAAAGTCGTCGTGCTCGAATCGGAAACCATTGGCTGGGGTGCCAGTTCTCGCAATGGCGGCATGGTGCTCACCGGACTGAAGCTGGGCGTCAATAAACTCATCTCGATGTACGGCCGCGAATTGACGCAGCGAATGTACGCCGCTTCGATCGAGACCATCTCCGCTGTTGAACGAATTGTGAACGAAGAGAACATCGCCTGCGATTTCGCGCGCACGGGACACCTCGAGGTTGCGTGCAAGCAGGCGCACTTCGACGACTATGCCCGACAGGTCGAAGTGATTGCACGTGAATTCGATCATCGATTGCGCGTTGTTCCCCGCCACCAACTTCGCAGCGAAATCGGGTCGGACATTTATTACGGTGGCATGGTTGACGAAATATCGGTTGGCGTCAATCCAGCGAAATATGTGGCAGGACTGGCCTCCGCTGCCATCCGATCCGGGGCGCAGATCTGCGAGCGGACACGACTGCAGAATATCCAGCGTGAACTGCGGGAGGGCGCGCCCGGCTTCAAGCTCAATACTTCTCGTGGCGCATTTTGGGCGCGTAACGTGTTTGTGGGGACAAGCGGCTATACCGGCGCGGCAACTCCGGCGCTCCGGAAGAAGATTATCCCGATCGGATCGTTCATCATTGCTACTGAGGTGCTTCCAGAGACTCTGGCCAGGGAACTGAGCCCCCGCAACCGGCAGATCTACGACTCTAAGAACTACCTTTATTACTACCGGCTCACCCCCGATAACCGCATGTTATTCGGTGGCCGCGCGGCGTTCTTTCCCGAGACCGGTCAGACGATCCGTAAAAGCGCAGAGATTTTGCGGCTTGGGATGATTGAGGTTTATCCGCAGTTAAAGAACACGAAGGTCGAATTCGTCTGGGGCGGAACGCTCGATTTCTGCTTCGACATGATGCCGCACGCGGGCCAAGTGGACGGCATCTACTTTGCCGTCGGATATGCCGGGCACGGAGTTGCCATGGCAACGTATCAGGGGCACAAGATGGCGCAGTGGATCGCAGAAGGGAAGACGGACAATCCTTTTGCGGAGATTCCATTCCCCGGCGCACCGCTCGGTCTCTATAACGGCCAGCCGTGGTTCCTTCCCTTCGCGGGAGCGTACTACAAGGTTCTAGACTGGGTATCCTAAAAGCGGTCCCAGGTCTCAGGTTCCAGAAGAGATGACGCAACGAAGATTTTCCTGAGACCTGGTATCGGAGACTTTCTTGGAGGTTGCATGTCTTTGTTTGGCCTTATCGAATACGCAGACGCCAGCCCCGAAGTGCGCGCCATCTACGACGACATCATGGCGACGCGCAAGACGGATTGGATCAATAATTTCTGGAAGTCGATTGCTCACGATCCCGTGATGCTCAAGCGCACCTGGGAAGACATCAAGCAAATCATGGCTCCAGGGGCGCTCGATCCGCTCACCAAGGAGATGATCTACGTTGCCGTCTCGGTTACAAACCAGTGTGAATACTGCATTGCTTCCCATACCGCGTCGGCGAAGAAGCAGGGCATGACCGATGCGCAATTCAAAGAGTTGATGTCGGTGGTCGGCATGGCGAACGAAACCAACCGGCTGGTCGCCGGATATCAGGTGGAAGTTGACGAGCGCTTCAAGCCGCAACCCGGCAAATAGAGAGTCGCAAACTGCACTAATCGATGACAAAGGGCTCACTGCGAAGTCTATAATCGTAAGACGCAAACCGAAGAATGCAAATCAGAAACGAACACAAACCAGAACGCGAATATTGCCACGGATCAATAGCGGGTCGAAAGAGGTAAAGGAAATGGCTCAGATGACGGTGACTCCGGTTGCAACCCACGGCTTTTTTCTAGATGGGAAGTGGCTGGAAGAAGGTGACATCGTCGATGTGCGGGCGCCTTATGACGGAACCCTCGTAGCGCATGTCCATCAGGGACGACGCCAACATGCCGAAATGGCCATCGCCGCTGCCGTCAAAGCCTTTGGAACCACCCGCCGTTTGCCGGCATTTGAACGGCAAAGGGTTCTGCGTCAGATTGCGGTTGGCATTCATGATCGCAAAGATGAGTTCGCGCGAACGATTGCTCTCGAAGCAGGCAAGCCCATTAAGAGCGCCCGCATGGAAGTGGACCGCGCGGTTTTCACTTTCAATATTGCTGCTGAGGAGACGGTGCGCGGCTACGGCGAATATCTGCCGCTCGATTGGCAGCAATCGACAGCGGGACGCTGGGGTATTGTCAAACGGTTTCCGCTAGGCCCCATCGCCGGGATCACTCCCTTCAATTTCCCTTTGAACCTGGTGGCACACAAAGTAGCTCCGGCGATTGCGGCTGGTTGTTCGATGGTGCTGAAGCCAGCGCCGCAAACGCCGCTGACTTCGCTGCTTCTGGCGGAAGTGATCCAGCAGGCCGGGTGGCCAGACGGCGGATTCAACGCAGTCCTCCTCTCGAACGAAGATTCCGGACTGCTGGTCACAGACGAGCGCATCAAGCTCATCAGTTTTACAGGAAGCGCCTCGGTCGGATGGGCGATCAAGAATAACGCAGGAAAAAAGAAGGTCGTTCTTGAGTTGGGAGGGAATTCCGGCGTCATCGTCCACAGTGATGCGGATCTTTCCTACGCGGCCGATCGTTGTGTCACTGGCGGCTTCGCCTATGCTGGACAGTCTTGTATCTCGGTACAGCGCATTCTGGTCGAGCATTCTGTCTACGGAAAATTCACCGAACTGCTACTGGCTGCGGTTAGCAAATTAAGAGTCGGTGATCCGCTCGACGAAACCATTGACCTCGGCCCGCTTATCCGCGAAAGTGACGCAGTTCGTGCCGCCGATTGGGTTGAGGAAGCGGTTCGCGGCGGCGCGCGCTTGCTTTGCGGTGGCAAACGCAAAGGCTCGCTGTTCGAACCCACCGTGCTCACCAGTACCAAGCCCACGATGAAAGTGAACTGCCAGGAAATTTTTGCTCCGGTCGTGACGGTTGAACCCTACAACGACTTTGCGTCTGCGATGAAGCAGCTCAACAGTTCCGCCTACGGCCTGCAGGCAGGACTTTTTACCCGCGACGCGAAGCTGATTTTTCAAGCTTACGATGAACTCGAAGTCGGAGGTTTAATCGCCGGGGACGTTCCGACATTCCGTATTGATCACATGCCCTATGGCGGGATCAAGGATTCCGGGCTTGGACGCGAAGGCCTGCGGGATTCCATTCAGGAAATGACCGAATCCAAGCTGCTAGTGATGCATTTACGATAGCGATTGTTGGCGCGGCCCGTTTTTCGCAAATGTATTTATTCCGTATAAAACAACTGCTGATTTTCTCAACATTCAACTTCCCGATTCGGAACGACATTCGGCAGAAGAAAAGATGCATCGGCCTATTCCAATTCGCCTGTCAACTGTTATACTCACGTGTTTCAGTATCCTTCGTCACCTCAGTACGTGACGTAAATCATACCCAAGTGGTCAGCCGGGAGCGGCGCAGGCCGATTCCGCAATAAATTTTTAAGACTTCATATCAATGCAGATCTTTCCACGCAGCAGCAATGCGATTGCCCGAGCCTCCTTGGTCGTGGCGGTATTTGCCGCAGCCGGACTCTTCGCGCTTCTGATGGAATTGGAGCGCTCTCCCTATATCACGAATGCGGGCGTGCGGAAGTCGCAGCCCGTGCCCTTCAGCCACCAGCATCACGTGACCGGGCTGGGCATTGATTGTCGCTACTGTCACACTTCGGTCGAGCAATCGAGCTTCGCCGGTATTCCTCCCACCAAGACTTGCATCAACTGCCATGCGCAGATCTGGACGAATGCCGCATACCTCGAGCCGGTGCGTGAAAGCTTCCGCACGGGCAGGTCGCTCGAATGGACGCGCGTGAACCAGCTGCCGGACTTTGTGTATTTCAATCACAGCATTCACGTCACCAAAGGCGTCGGCTGTAACACCTGCCACGGCCCCGTCGACCAGATGCCGCTGATGTACCAATATGCGTCGCTACAGATGGAATTTTGTCTCGAGTGTCATCGCGCGCCTGAGAAATATCTGCGTCCGCGCGAGCAGGTATTCAATATGCGTTATGAGCCTCCGGTGAACGATCCGATGTCCAAGAATGACGTTGAGTTTGGCGGCAAGAAATACGACGATCAGATCGCGCTGGGCAATGCGTTGAAAGACGCATACAACGTGCGGTCAGTAAAAGACATTACGAGCTGCAACACGTGTCATCGATAGGGGTTGGGGGCTTTAAGTGAGAGCTGGCAGCTGAGAGCTGAGAGCTGAATTCAAGATGAGCATGGACGAGCACAAGACAAAAGCGGCCAGAGGCAGTGCCGGATCTGACGTCTGCCCGAGCAAGCGCAAGCAGCTTGACCTGGCGACCGTGAAGGAACAGATCGCGGACACGACCGGTCCGGAATACTGGCGCAGCCTCGAAGAACTCGCGGGCAGCGAAGAGTTCCAGGAGATGATGCACCGGGAGTTCCCGAAGGGTGCCTCGGAGTGGCTCGACGATTTTTCGCGACGCGGCTTCCTGAAGACCATGGGCGCGTCTCTGGCGCTAGCCGGACTGACCGGTTGTACGCGCATGCCGAATACCGAGATCGTGCCGTACGTCCGGCAGCCGGAAAACGTCGTTCCCGGCCGTCCGATGTTCTACGCGACGGCGTTTACGTTAGGTGGGTACGCTTCGCCGATCCTGGTAGAAAGCCACCTTTTCCGCCCGACGAAAGTGGAAGGCAATCCGCAGCACCCAGCGAGCCTCGGTGGCACGGACGTGTACGCGCAGGCATCGGTTCTCGATCTTTACGACCCGGACCGCGCGCAGAACATCACCTACATGGGCGATGTTCGCTCCTGGACTGCTTTCATGGAAGCCGTTCGCGGTCCGATGAGCGTACAGAAAAGCATGGCGGGCGGCGGAGTCCGGATTCTGACGCAAGGCGTCACGTCACCGACGCTGGCCGCGCAGATCCGCGGCTATCTGGAAGCGAATCCGCAAGCGAAGTGGCACGTTTACGAGCCAATCAATCGCGACAACGTCTATGAAGGCGCGAAGCTGGCGTTCGACGAACCGGTTGAAACGCGCTACGACTTGTCGAAGGCTGACGTCATTGTTTCGCTCGACGCTGATTTCCTCTACGCTGGATTCCCGGGCTCGGCGCGCTACACGCGCGATTTCGCTGCTCGGCGCAATCCTGACGGGAACATGAATCGGCTGTATGTCATCGAGAGCACGCCGAGTTCGACGGGAATGAAGGCGGATCATCGGCTGCCGATATCCGCGAGTGACGTCAAGAAATTCGCCGCCGAGCTGAACTTGTGCCTGTCCAGCGCTAAAGAGGGTGATCCCAAGTTTGTTTCTGCCCTCGTCAAAGACCTGCAGTCCCATAAGGGTTCCAGCGTCATCATTGCCGGAGATCATCAGCCGCCAGTCGTCCATGCGCTCGCTCATCAGATGAATCAGGTGCTCGGCAACGTCGGCCAGACGGTTTTCTACACCGAACCGGTGGACGCCAATACCGTAAAGCGGAGTGAGTCGCTTCATTCGCTGACTGAAGATATGCGTGCTGGTAAGGTTGATTTGCTGTTGATCCTGGGTGGCAACCCTGCCTATGACGCGCCTGCCGAACTCGAATTCGCTTCGGCGTTGAAATCTAATGCCGTCAATCTGAAGGTCTATCTAGGTTCTCACCGTAACGAAACGGCCGAGCTTTGCCAGTGGCATGTGCCCGAAGCGCACTACCTCGAATCGTGGAGTGACGCACGCGCCTACGACGGAACTGTCTCGCTCGTTCAGCCTCTGATTGAGCCGCTCTACGGGGGTAAGACTGCGCACGAGATCGTCACGATCCTAGCGGGGCAATCCGGCATTACTGGGCACGATCTGGTTCAACAGTACTGGCAGAAGCAGCATACCGGTGCTGACTTCGATGCCTTCTGGCGCAAGTCCCTACATGATGGCTGGATTGCCGGCACCACCTTCGCGCCCAAGAATGTCGGACTGAGAACCACGAGTGCTGCGACCGGCTTGTTTGAAGGACCAGGCTTCCTTTCCGCAGGCGAGAAACTGGAATCGCCGGCTCCGACCGGCAGCTATGAGCTCAACTTTCGTCGCGATCCTTCGATCTACGACGGCCGCTTTTCGAACAACGGTTGGTTGCAGGAATTGCCGAAGCCGCTGACCAAGCTGACCTGGGACAACCCGATCATGATCGGCCCGGCAATGGCCGAGCGGTTGAAGCTGAGTTTCAAAGATGTAGCCGAGTTGGAATTCAACGGAAAGAAAGTCAAAGGCCCAGTCTGGATTCAAGCCGGCCATCCCGACAATTCGATCACCGTATTCATGGGTTACGGCCGCACTCGCGCCGGGCGCGTCGGCACCGACACGGGCTTTGACGTTTACCCGCTGCGTACCAGTCAGGCTCCATGGTTCGCAGAGGGCGCGAAGCTCACGCCGACCGGCGAGACTTATCAACTTGCCAGCACCCAGGGCTACCAGACGATGGAGACTCCTGTCGGCGAACGTCCGCTTGTGCGGGAACGCAGCCTAGAGGAGTACAAGAAAGAGCCGAATTTCGCTAAGGAAGACGAGCCACCGGCGGAACTCACCCTTTATAAACAGAGCTTCGATTACGACAAGGAAGCTTACTCCTGGGGCATGGCGATCGACCTGAATGCGTGCGTCGGCTGCAACAACTGCATCGTCGCTTGCCAGTCGGAAAACAACGTTGCCGTGGTCGGCAAGGAACAGACGTTGAAAGGGCGCCACATGCACTGGCTGCGCGTGGACGCTTACTACAATGGTCCGCGCGAAAATCCCAAAGGATTCTTCCAGCCCGTGCCCTGCATGCAGTGCGAGAACGCGCCTTGCGAGCTGGTTTGTCCGGTGCAGGCGACCACACACAGCAGCGAAGGCCTGAACGACATGGTCTATAACCGCTGCGTCGGAACGCGCTATTGTTCGAATAACTGCCCGTACAAGGTACGTCGGTTCAATTTCCTGCTCTTCTCGGATTGGGAGACGCCGCAGTTCAAGCTCATGCGCAATCCGGATGTGACGGTGCGCAGCCGCGGCGTAATGGAAAAATGTACCTACTGCGTGCAGCGCATCAATGAGCGCCGCATCGACGTGGAGACGGCTTCGGTGCGCGATGGCAAGGATATCCGCATTGGCGAGGAATTGCAGACGGCCTGCCAGCAGTCCTGTCCGGCGAATGCGATTATTTTCGGCAATCTGAATGATCCGAACAGTAAGGTAAACAAGTGGAAGGCGCAGCCGAGAAATTACTCGCTGCTGGCCGATTTGAATACGCGACCGCGCACGACGTACTTGGCAGAAGTCCGGAATCCGAACCCTGAATTAGAAGCGAAGTCGGAAGCAATGTTGGAGAGTTCTCAGTTCTTAGGTCTCGGGTCTCGGAAGACCGAAGATCGAAACCTGACACCTGGGACCTGACACCAAGAACCTGAGCAGTGGAGCGCATGTAAGGCATGGCGACCAACACACAAATACCCGTGGCAGACAGGCGAGTGCCGGTCATTGCCCCGGGTCATACCTTCTCCACCATCACCGAGAAGATCAGCAACATCGTGCTGACCCGTCCCATCTCTCTGGGATGGATCTTCGGCTTTCTGATCGTGTTCTCGATGATGAATATGCTGATGCTGGCCCTTGGCTACCTGTTTATTAAAGGTACCGGGATCTGGGGCATCAACATTCCAATCGGCTGGGGATTCGCCATCGTCAACTTTGTGTGGTGGATCGGTATTGGCCACGCAGGCACACTTATATCCGCCATTCTTGCTTTGCTGCGGCAGACCTGGCGAAACTCCATCAACCGCTTCGCGGAAGCGATGACCCTGTTTGCCGTGGCTTGCGCAGGCATCTTCCCGCTTGCTCACACCGGACGTCCGTGGCTCGCATACTGGCTCTTTCCGTATCCGAACACGATGAACTACTGGCCGAATTTCCGCAGCCCGCTGGTGTGGGACGTTTTCGCGGTTTCGACTTACGGCACAATTTCGCTGGTGTTCTGGTTTGTCGGATTGATCCCGGATTTTGCCACCATGCGCGATCGCGCCGAGAATCCGTGGGTGCAGCGCATCTATGGCCTGCTCGCCATGGGATGGCGCGGCTCCGCACGTCATTGGCATCGTTATGAGACCGCTTACCTACTGTTGGCCGGACTCGCAACACCTCTCGTGCTCTCGGTGCACACAGTAGTGAGCTTCGATTTCGCGGTCGGCATCGTCCCGGGCTGGCACACTACGATTTTCCCGCCGTACTTTGTCGCGGGCGCCATCTATTCAGGTTTCGCCATGGTGCTTTGTCTAGCGATTCCGATTCGCGCCATCTACAAGCTCGAAGATTTCATCACCATGCGGCACCTGGAGACTTCGGCCAAAGTAATGCTCGCCACCGGGCTCATCGTGGCTTACGGCTACGGCATGGAAGCGTTCATGGGCTGGTACAGCGGCAGTCATTACGATTCGTTCCTGCTCTGGAACCGGCTGCACGGACCGTACAGGTTGGTATACATGGCGCTGCTCGCCTGCAACATTGGCATTCCGCAGGTGCTGTGGTTGAAGAAGTTCCGTGTTTCAACCGGGTGGCTTTGGCTGATTTCGTTTGTCGTGCTCGTCGGCATGTGGCTGGAGCGCTTCATTATTGTTTGCGTCAGCTTGAGCCGCGACTTCCTGACATCCTCGTTTGGCCAGTACTATCCGACGAAGTGGGACTGGATGACATTTGCCGGCACCATCGGCCTGTTCCTTACGGCCATGTGGCTGTTCGTTCGTGTTCTCCCGATGATCTCCATCTTCGAATTGCGCACGCTGTTGCCTGAGGCGCATGTGCACGAGACGGCGGAGGTGAAGCACTAGCCATGGCAACGACAGCGAATCCATCTTCGATCGGCACTTACGGATTGATGGCCGAATTCGACTCGGCTCAAGAGCTAATGACCGCCGCGCACAAAGCTCATGACGCCGGCTACCAGAAGCTTGACGCCTATAGCCCGTTCCCGATTGAGGGACTGGCGGAGGCCATCGGCTTTCACAAGAACGGTGTGGCGCTTGTGGTTTTGATCGGTGGGCTGATTGGCGGACTGTCGGCGTATGCGCTTCAGTACTGGGTTGCGGTGATCACTTATCCGGTCAATATCGGCGGACGTCCGTATCACTCCTGGCCCTCGTTCATCATCGTTACCTTTGAATTGACGATTCTTTTCGGCGGACTCTCTTCTGCAATTGGCATGCTGGCGCTGAATGGGTTGCCGATGCCGTACCACCCGGTCTTCAACGTCCCCGAATTTGCCAAGGCTTCCGAGAACAAGTTCTTCCTGGTGGTGTTCGCGAGCGATCCGCAATATGACGCAGCGCGCACCCGCTCGTTTCTCTCGGGTCTGTCTCCACGGATGATTGCAGAGGTGCCAAGCTAGTATGGGTGTCCCTCTTCATCTTCGTAAGTTCTTGCCTGCGCTGATGGCGCTGATCGCGGTCACCGCTGGATGCCGCATCGACATGCACATGCAGCCGTATTACCGTCCGCTGGCGAAGAGTGATTTTTTTAACGACAATCGCTCGGCGCGAATCCCGGTTGAGGGCACGGTTGCTCGCGGCGATTTGCGTGAGAACGCATATTTTTATACCGGCAAGTTGGGAAATGCTCCCGGCGACTACATGCCATTCCCGGTGACCAAAGAAGTTCTGGAGCGCGGACGCGAACGCTTCAACATCAACTGCACGCCGTGTCACGGACGCGTGGGCGATGGCGGAGGGTTTATTCCAACCCGCGGATTCCGGCGTCCACCGTCGTATCACATCGAGCGCTTGCGCAAGGTTCCTATCGGATACTTCTTCGATGTCATGACCAACGGATTCGGCGTGATGCCCGAGTACGGCACGCAAGTCGCGCCGCATGACCGCTGGTGCATTGCCGCTTACATCCGGGCACTGCAGTTGAGTCAGAACGCGACGTCGACGGATATTCCGGAAGGACAGAAAGTTCCGTCGCCTCCGCCGCAGTTCCGCGACATTGGCAATGGAGCCACGCTGCCAGAGATCGCTCCAGTCGCCGCACCTGGAAAAGGGGAGTCGAAATGAGCACGGCCACCATGAATAAAATCGACCTGATGGCGCCGCCCGTGGCTCAGACCATACAACAGCGGTCGTTGGTGATTGGCGCGATCGGAGCGATTGCTTCCATCGCCGGAGCCTTCCTGGCCCCAGATAGCTTCTATTCGGCATACCTAACTGGCTTCATGTTCTGGCTAGGCCTGTCGCTAGGGTGCATGGCGATCCTCATGCTCTACCACCTGGTCGGGGGCGCATGGGGCACAGTGATTCGGCGGACGCTCGAAGCGGGAATGATGACGCTGCCGATGATGGCCGTTCTGTTCCTGCCCATTCTGTTCAACCTTCCAAAGCTTTATTCCTGGGCTAGGCCGGGAGTCACGGATCCGAAGATTGTGGAGATTACGCAATCTTGGCTGAACTTCAACGGCATCGCGATCCGCTACGTCCTTTATTTCGCGATCTGGATTGGGATGGCGTATTTCCTGAATCGCTGGTCAACGGAGCAGGACACGATCGCCGGTCAGAGCACGCTGCGTTTCCGGGCGCTGAGTTCGATTGGACTCGTCATCTACTCGCTGACCATTTCTTTCGCGGTGATTGATTGGGTCATGTCGCTGCAGGCGCGCTGGATCTCGACAATCTACGGTCTGCTGTTTGTCGCGGGTGAAGCGCTGTCGGCGTTCTGTTTCTGCGTGGTGATCGAAACTATCCTCGGCAAGCGTAAGCCGATGTCGGAGTACCTCACCGATACCGAGGTCCATGACCACGGCAAATTAATGCTGGCCTTTGTGATGGTGTGGGCGTATTTCAATTTCTCGCAGTGGCTCATAATCTGGGCGGGAAACCTGCCGGAAGAAATTCCCTGGTATGTGCGCCGCATGAACGGTGGATGGGAATCAGTCGGCCTGTTCCTTGTGGTGTTTCATTTTGCGCTGCCGTTCGCCCTCCTGCTCTCGCGGCAGTTGAAGCGCTCGGCGGCCAGACTAGTCCGAATCGCGACATGGCTGATCCTCATGCGGATCGTCGACATCTACTGGCATGTTGAGCCGGCCTTTCATCCCAAATTTCATGTTAGCTGGGTGCTATTCGCGATTCTCGCTGGCATGGGCGGACTTTGGATGGCGTATTTCTTCCGCAATCTAAGGTCGCGTCCGCTGCTCGCGGTGAATGCGCCGCAGACGTTGCGACTTCTGGAGCCGTCGCATGGGTAACGAAATATGAGTAACGAACAATTGAATCACGGCCACGGAACCGAGTTCGAAAGCGAAGACTTAAGCACGCGGGGCGTGTTCGCGTTCATGATCGGACTCGCGGTAACCGGGTTCGTGATCTATTTCATCATTGTCGGGATGTACAAGTTCCTCGACAACTACGAGCGTTCACAGATGGCGACGGCCAGTCCGCTGATGACGTCGAAAGGTGCAATTTCGCGGGTCGTTACGCAGGACGACATGGACAAGATGTTCAAGGACAACGGCGCTCCTATGCTCGAAACGAACGAGCGCGGACAGTTCAAAGATTTTCTGCTGAACCAGGAGAATCAGCTCAATAGTTACGGCTGGGTGGATGAAAAAGCGGGCGTCGCGCATATTCCGATTGAACAAGCCATGGATTTGATCATTAAGCGCGGATTGCCGGTGCTTCCGGCCAACGGCAATGCTGCCACTGCATCGGCGGCGACGAAGGCTCCGGCGCAAAAAACGGCAGCGGTGAAGCAATAGTTTTTGCCGAGAAGGAAAAAGCAGTGTGCAGTAAGAGTGGTTACTCCAATTCGATCTTGATGGCGGCTTTGGTGTTGCTGCTGACGGGTGCGACCATGTCGGCGGAGGTGCCGCGTGGTCCGATCATGGGCGGCGGCATCATGAGTCCGCCGGCGAGCCAGCGTCCGCCCGGGCTGGAATTCGTTGGAATCGAACAGCATCTCAACGCCGAGGTTCCCGCCGATCTCGAGTTTAAAGACGAACTGGGCAATCCTGTAAAGCTGTCCGACTACTTCGGACACGGACGACCCGTCATTCTGAACCTTGGCTACTACGAATGTCCGATGCTGTGCAGCGAACTGCTGCAGGGGCTGGTTGGTTCGATGAAGCCGCTGACCTTCAGTGTGGGCACGGACTTTGACATCCTTACGGTGAGTTTTGATCCCCGCGAGACCACGGAGATGGCGGCCGCCAAGAAGCGCGACATCATGAAGCGTTACCATCGCCCGAATGCTGAGCAGGGGTGGCATTTCCTGACCGGGAAACCGGAGGCCATCAATGCGCTCACCAAAGCGGTTGGCTTCCAGTATCAGTTCGACCCAAAGACCGAGCAGTATGCGCACGCAACCGCAATCGTGATGCTCACACCTGATCGCCATGTCTCGGGATATTTTTATGGGGTCGAGTTTTCTCCTAAGGACCTTCGCCTCGGGTTGGTGCAGGCCTCGCAGAATAAGATCGGCAACATCGGCGACCAGGTGCTGCTCTACTGCTATCACTACGATCCCAGGACGGGGAAGTATGGCGCCGTCATCAGCAACATTTTGAAGATTGGTGCGCTTGGAACGATGCTGATTCTGGGGACATTTATGTTGGTCATGTTCCGAGCTGATCGCCGTCACGCGCCAATCGCGGGCCCTAGCAACATGGGTCGAGTTACTTAATTATGTCGAGATTTCTACCATTGTGGCCCGATTCGGCCTCGACTATGTCAGGACAGGTGGATGCGCTCTACATCTATCTGTTGCTGGTTGCCGGTGTGATGACCGCGCTCATCTTTATCGCCGTGACTGTGCTGGCGATCAAGTACCGTCACCGCCCGGGGGTCGAGGCGCATCAGATCGAAGGCTCGACCATTCTCGAGCTGACCTGGTCGATCGTCCCGTTCTTCGTCATGCTCACGTTCTTCATCTGGGGCGCGGTGATCTATTTCAAAGAGCGCACTCCTCCGGCGGACTCAACCGAAGTCTATGTCGTCGCTAAACAATGGATGTGGAAGATCGAACACATGGAAGGCCAACGTGAAATCAACGAACTCCACGTGCCCACTGGCCAGAACGTGAAGCTGATCATGACCTCACAGGACGTGATCCACAGCTTTTTCATTCCGGCCTTCCGCATCAAGCAGGACGTCCTGCCGGGCCGATATACGACGTTGTGGTTCAAAGCTACGGTTCCTGGCCGCTATCATCTGTTCTGCGCGGAATATTGCGGAACCATGCATTCCGGTATGGGCGGCGACATCGTCGTAATGGAGCCACAGGACTATGCGCAGTGGATGGCGGGTGGACCGGCAGCGCCCCTGCAGGACACTGGCAAACAGTTGTTCGCGACACTCGGATGTGCCACCTGTCACCGTTTCGATGTGCAGGGCCGCGGGCCGAATCTCCAGGGCATCTATAACAAGCCAGTCCTGCTCGAAGACGGACGCACCGTGATTGCCGACGAGAACTACGTGCGTGAGTCCATCCTGAACCCGACAGCAAAAATCGTAAACGGGTTCAAGCCCGTGATGCCGACCTTCCAGGGTATCGTCAGTGAAGAGCAGTTAAACGCGCTGGTGGCGTATGTGAAGTCGTTAAGCCAGCCACCCACGGGCACCGCGGCGCTGCAGAGCCAGCCTGCGAGTTCCCCGGCGCAACCCCAGAATACGCAGGTGCAATAGTCATGGCAAGCACAGTAATTCCGGCGCATCAGGTTCCGGCTCCGACCCCGAAGCTGAACTATCTCAATAACGGGCACACTCTCAAGTCCTGGCTGTTGACCACCGACCACAAGAGGATCGCGGTCCTCTACTTGATTTCGGTCACGGTGTTCTTCTTCCTCGGCGGCTTCTTCGCCATGCTGATCCGGTTGGAGTTGCTCACGCCCCAGGGCGACCTGATGCAGGCGGACACCTACAACAAGGTGTTCACCATGCACGGGATGATCATGGTGTTCTTCTTCCTGATTCCGGTTGTGCCAGCGGTCCTGGGTAATTTTCTGGTCCCATTGATGATCGGTGCCAAGGACCTCGCATTTCCGCGCATCAACCTGTTGAGCTGGTATCTCTACATCATCGGCGGCATTCTGATTTCGCACGTCATGATGACAGGCGGTGTCGATACGGGCTGGACTTTCTACAGTCCATTCAGTACGGAGTACACGAACACCAAGATCGTTGAAGCGGGACTGGCGGTCTTCATTGCAGGGTTCTCCTCGATCTTCACCGGCCTGAATTTCCTCGTTACCATCCACCGCATGCGCGCTCCCGGCCTCACTTGGAACCGCTTGCCGCTCTTCATCTGGGCGAACTATGCCACCAGCCTCATCATGATTCTCGGCACGCCCGTCGTAGCTATTACGATCGTCCTCGTGGCCGTCGAGCGCCTTTTTCACCTCGGCATCTTCGATCCGCGCCTAGGCGGAGATCCGCTGTTGTTTCAGCACCTTTTCTGGTTCTATTCCCATCCAGCCGTTTACATCATGATTCTGCCTTCGATGGGAGTAATCAGCGAACTGATCACCTGCTTCTCGCGCAAGCGGGTGTTCGGATACAACTTCGTTGCGCTATCGAGTATCGCGATCGCCGTCATCGGATTCCTGGTCTGGGCGCACCATATGTTTGTGGCCGGCATCTCTCTGTACGCCGCGATGATTTTCTCGTTCCTGACGTTTTTTGTCGGGGTTCCTTCGGCGGTCAAGGTATTTAACTGGACAGCGACTCTTTACCGAGGTTCGATTTCCTACGCCACCCCGATGCTCTACGCCTTCGGCTTCATCGGACTGTTCACCATTGGCGGCTTGACCGGACTTTTCCTGGCCACTCTCGGCATCGACGTCCACGTCACCGACACTTACTTCGTCGTCGCCCACTTCCACTACGTGATGGTAGGTGGCGTCTTGATGGGGTATTTGGGTGGCATGCATTTCTGGTGGCCCAAAATCACTGGACGCATGTATCCGGAAGGCTGGGCAAGATTGTCGGCCTTGTTCGTTTTCGTCGGCTTCAACCTGACGTTCTTCCCGCAATTCATTCTCGGCTACGTCGGCATGCCGCGCCGCTACTGGCAGTATCCGCCAGAGTTCCAGGTGCTGAACGTGCTCTCGACGGCCGGAGCCAGCGTGCTGGCAGTGGGTTATCTGTTGCCGATGATTTACTTCCTCTGGTCGCTGAAATACGGACCGATTGCGCCCGCGAATCCGTGGAATGCCGCTGGATTGGAATGGCAGACTGCGTCGCCACCGACCACCTTCAATTTCGATGAAACGCCAGTCGTGACGTGGGAAGCTTATAACTACGACGAGATCGATGCTGCAGCACACGGAGGTTCCCGTTGAGCGACAACCACGCCACCGTTGTCGAACACGAAGTGCAGAACCCGGCGCTCCTGCACCACTTTTCCAGTGAGCAGCAGCAGAAAAACGCCGCCTCGCTCGGCATGTGGCTGTTCCTGGTGACGGAAATCATGTTCTTCGGCGGCATGTTCTGCGCCTACCTGATCTACCGCGTGCAGCATTTCAACGCCTTCGCGGCGGCCAGCCAGCAACTCGACATCACGATGGGCGCTGTCAACACCGCTGTCCTTATCGTCAGTTCGGTCACGGTCGTCTTCGCCGTCAAGGCCGCTGAGGCCGGCAAGCGCATGCTGCTCGTCACCATGCTTACGGTGACCGTTTTGCTGGGCTTGACCTTCCTGGTCATCAAAGGCTTCGAATACAAAGAGAAATTTGAGAAGCACCACGTTCCCGGGGCCAGCTTCAGCTTCACGGACACCTTCGACGACAACGGCAAGAAGATCCCGGTCAATCCCAAGGAGGCGGAGCTGTTTTTCTCGCTCTATTTCGCGATGACCGGAATGCACGCCCTGCACATGGTCATCGGCTGCGGCCTTTTCGGTACTCTGGCCATTCTTGCCTGGAAGGGCAAATACACGCCCGGCTACTACACGCCGATCGAGAACGCCGGCCTGTACTGGCACTTGGTCGACATTATCTGGATTTATTTGTTCCCCTTGCTGTATTTAATCAGCCGTCACTCTTGACGTCCGCTCGGCCTGCTTCGAAGTGACTGAAACTGACGACTGAGAACTGAGAACTTTTATGTCGCAACCTGATAAACACGACGCCCACGCCAGCCACTCCAACGCTCTCTCACTCGCCATTGGCGCAGTGCTGCTGGTTTTGACGTTCATTACCGTCAAGGCGGCCTTCATCGATCTCGGCGTCTTTAATCCAATCGTGGCGCTGCTCATCGCGACCATCAAAGCGACGCTCGTGGTTCTCTTCTTCATGCACGTCAAAGGCGCTAGCGAAAAGCTAACCGGAGCGGTCGTGGTTTCGGGCTTCTTCTTCCTTGCGATTCTGGTATCGCTGTCGCTGGCGGACTACCTGACCAGATCCTGGCGTTAGTTGCTAGTGTGGTGGGGGGCCCCCCGCCACACAATCGTATGCGGATTTTGTTTCCGCTCTTGCGCCCAACGCCTTCATCCTCCAAGATGTTCTGTACCCGATGCCCCAGGACATTGCCCCATCTCCGACTCACCCCACGCAAGTCGACGCCACGGCGCTAGAGGCCTCTCTTCGCCGCCACCTGCGCGGAGAAGTCCGCTTCGACTCCGGCAGTCGCGCCCTCTACGCCACCGATGGCTCGAACTACCGTCAGGTTCCGATCGGCGTCGTAATCCCACGCGACAAAGAAGACGTGCTGGCCGCCGTCGCGCTTTGCCGAGAGCATGGCGCCCCCCTTCTCGCCCGCGGTGGAGGCACAGGACTGGCCGGACAAACCTGCAATGCCGCCGTCGTCCTTGACTTTTCGAAGTACATGAACCAGATTCTCGAGATCGATCCCGGACGCCGCATCGCGCGAGTCGAACCCGGAGTGGTCTTGGATACACTTCGCGCTGCCGCCGAGAAACACCACTTGACCTTCGCCCCGGATCCCGCCACCCACGACCGCTGCACGCTCGGTGGCATGATCGGCAACAACTCTTGCGGGGTGCACTCGATCATGGCGGGCAAGACCGACGACAATGTGGAGGCACTGGAAGTCCTGACCTACGGTGGGCAGCGCTTGCACGTGGGTGCCACCAGCGCCGATGACTTTGACCGCTTCGTCCGTGAAGGGGGACGCCGCGCCGAAATCTACACTGGACTCAAGTCGCTCGCCGACCGTTACGGGGAGCAGGTGCGCCGCCAGTTCCCGAATATTCCGCGCCGTGTCTCCGGATACAACCTCAATCACCTGCTGCCCGAAGCCGGCTTCCACGTGGCGCGCGCGCTGGTCGGCTCCGAAGGCACTTGTGTCACGGTGCTGGAAGCGACCTGCCGCTTGGTAGAGAGTCCACCGTCCCGTGTTCTGCTCGTCATCGGATGGCCGGATGTTTATATCTGCGCCGACCACGTCCCACAGATCATGGAGCACCGACCCATCGGTCTGGAAGGTTTCGACGACATCATGGTCAACGCGAGCCGCCGCAAAGGAGTGAACCTCGAAGGCCTGGCCATGTTGCCCGAGGGTGGTGGCTGGCTGATGGTCGAATTCGGTGCTGACAAAGCCGATGAAGCCGAAGCCCAGGCACGTCACCTGATGGAGGTTCTCGACCGCTCTGCGACCCCGCCGAATATGCAGCTCTTCACCGATCCCTGCATGATCCGGCGCATATGGGAAGTCCGGGAATCGAGTTTGGGCGTGACATCCCACTCGCCTGGGCAGCCGCTGCACTGGGAAGGCTTCGAAGATGCCGCCGTGGCGCCAGAAAAATTGGGCGGCTATCTGCGCGATCTCCGCGCGCTGATGCAGGCCTTCAAGTATGGCGGTTCGTTCTACGGGCACTTCGGCCACGCCTGCGTACATACCCGAATAGACTTTGACCTCGAATCGGAGGAGGGCATCCGCAAGTTTCGACAGTTCATGGAGGAAGGCGCCGATCTCGTCGTCCGCTACGGCGGCTCGATCTCCGGCGAGCACGGAGACGGCCAGGCTCGAGGCGAGCTTCTGCCCAAGATGTTTGGGCCGGACCTCATGCAGGCTTTCCGCGAGTTCAAATCGCTTTGGGATCCTGACTGGAAGATGAATCCCGGAAAGCTCATCGATCCCTATCGCCTCGACGAAAATCTACGGCTCGGGGCTGGCTATGATCCTTGGCAGCCAGAAACGCACTTCAAATTTCCCGACGACCACGGCAGTCTGGCCGCCGCCACGCTGCGCTGCGTGGGAGTAGGTAAATGCCGTCGCGATGCGGGCGGAGTGATGTGTCCGAGCTACCGCGTTACACGCGAAGAAGAGCACTCGACACGCGGGCGAGCGCACCTGCTCTGGGAGATGACGAAGGGCGACGTGATCAAAGACGGCTGGCAGAACGAAGCCGTCAAAGAATCGCTCGACCTGTGTCTTTCGTGCAAGGGATGCAAGAGCGATTGCCCTGTGGGCGTCGATGTCGCAACCTACAAAGCCGAGTTTCTATCGCACTACTACGAGACCAATCGGCGCCCGCTGAATGCGGTCGCTCTTTCGAATTTCGACCTGTGGGTCCGAACCGCTTCGCATATGCCGGGTCTCGTGAACCTGGCAACACAGCTTCCGGGATTGCGCGACTTAGCCAAGCTGGCGGGTGGCATTCACTCCCATCGCCGCCTTCCCGCGTTTGCCCCGCAGACATTCAAGCAATGGTGGGAGAAAGAGCGTGGCGTTGGCGGCTCGCCGGAGCCTCCGCGAGATGCAAGCCAGCGAGACGCCGGCGCTACCGTTCTGCTCTGGGCCGACACCTTCAACAACCATTTCTTGCCGTCAACCGCTAAAGCCGCCGCCGAGGTGCTCGACGCCGCTGGCTTCGACGTGAAGGTGCCGCGTGCCCATCTGTGCTGCGGCCGTCCGCTCTACGACGTCGGCATGCTCGACCGCGCGAAACAACTGCTCCTCCAGATTATGGACGAGCTCTACGTCGAAATTGAGGCGGGCACGCCGATCGTTGTTCTCGAACCAAGTTGCGCCGCCGTTTTTCGGGATGAACTCACGAACCTGTTCCCCACCGACGAAAGGGCTCGCGCCCTGTCGAAGCAAGTCTTCCTGCTCAGCGAATTTCTCGAGAAATTCGCGCCGGATAAAGATTTTTCAATCCCGAAGCTTTCGCGCCGGGCGCTGATTCATGGGCATTGCCATCACAAAGCCATCATGAGAATGACAGCCGAAGAAGCTGTTCTCCGCCGGATGGGCGTCGACTTCACGGCGCCTGCTCCCGGGTGCTGCGGCATGGCCGGAGCGTTCGGATTCGAAAAGGAAAAATATGGCGTCTCGAAAGCCATCGGAGAACTCGAACTCCTTCCCGCCGTCCGGCAGGCCCCCACCGACTGGCTCATCGTCGCCGATGGCTTCAGTTGCCGGGAGCAGATTGCCCAGGAAACCGACCGGCACGCTCTGCACCTCGCCGAGGTGCTGCAAATGGCTCTACGCGAGGCCAGCGAAACGCCGGAAGGCTTCCCACTTTTCGACCACGCTCCGCAGCACTTTCCTGAGGACGCCTGGGTTCGGCCCCACGAAGCCGCGATTCGAAAATCGATGAAACGCACCGGGTTGGCCGTGGCCGGGGTCGCGGCCGGGGTCGCGTTGCTGTTCGGTCTAGCCAAGAAACGCTGATCTCGTTCGCAGGGGTCATTTTGTCGGCGATAGCGAGCTATTCGTCGGTAATCTAATGATAATAAACGTGTTATCAAACACGCTGCCCATCGCACCCGATTTCTGGGACAATAGACAGAGCACGCCTCCTCGTCGCGGCTTGGCGGTCCCGCTACACCTCGGATCGCGAACTTAGCAACAAAACGCAAGAAAGCTGAAATCCTATGGAAACGGTAAATTCAACCCTCACGGCCGCAACGCCGAGCGAAACCCCCATCGTGGTCCAAAGCAAGTCCTTGCAAGGGTCGGTGCTGGTGCTGATCCAGTTCGACGTTTGCGAGGAGATCAAGCTTGACTCTCTCCGCGACATCTTTGGAGCCCGCCGGCAGGATGCCAGCTTTAAACATCCCGCTCCAGGCTATGTGCGGTTTCAGCGTCCTCCCGTGGTTGAGCCGGTCGAGCCCTTAATCCTTGAGAGTGGGGAGCGGCTCGACGTGACGATCAAGTATTACGACTACGGGGTGCTGAGCGTGGTATTTGAATTGCCCTTTGCTGGAGACTGGGACACGCTCGTCCGTCTTGCCGGTCGTTGGGTATGGGATACGGATTTCACCAGCTTCGCGCAGAAAATCGTTAAGCAGAAAATCGAGCGCGCCCGTCCGGCGCTGGTCAAGCTCTACGACAGCTGGCTGCATGAAGACTACTTTGTCTTCCACGTACGCGACATCGCGGGCAATCCTTCTGCGACAGAGCTGCTTGCGGCTCAAGGCGGGCGGATTGCGCAAATTGTCCGCGGCGAAAACATGCCGCTCTCCGAAGGCGAACAGCAGGAGATCATGCAATCGAAGATCTCGTACTATCCGAACGACCTGGCGGTGATCAGCTGGAACGGAGCGTTTCTTTACGACACTACGAGCGGTGCGGAAACCGTGATCCAGCTGCTCGAGTATGCCAATTCGCAGCTGCTCGAGTTCCGGCACTACGATGAGCTACTGACGCGCGAACTGCAAAGTGTTTATGACTTCATGGACAGCGGCTCAATCGGCATTTGGGCGCGTTGGCGAACGGCGAAACGCGCCAGCCGCCTGCATACTGTCCTGCTCGATGTCGATGAACTGACCGAGCGAGCGGATAACGCGATCAAGTTCCTCAGCGACATGTTCTCTGCCCGCCTTTACAAAGTAGCTGCATCGAAAATCGGCGTTACCGATTACAAAGATCTAGTTAATCAGAAGGTCCATACCGCGGAGGAGCTCTACCGCTTCATGGTGGATCAATTCCACCAGAGCCGCGCGTTTGTGCTCGAACTGATGGTGGTGATCATTCTCATCATCGATCTAATCTGGCTGTTTAAAGGCAGGACGCCCATTTAAACTGCCGCCTGTCGGCATGTACCGTGTCGTACCGACAATCACCGGGATCTCGGTCATACTGTCGGCAGCACATGAAAGGCGCGTGTGCTAGATCCGAGCTGACCATGCCTTACCTCGATGATCAAGAGCCGCGCGGATGGCGCGAATTGTGTGCCCAGCTGAAAACAGAAAGAGATCCTGATAAATTCCGGGAACTGCTTCGACAGATTGATTGCCTGCTGACTGCGCATGAGAAAGCAAATCGCCGAAGAGTCGCTGTCGATGGTACCGAAATGCGGCGTCCCAGTTCACTCTGAAGCGCAGTTCTTCGGTTCGAGCGCGAGCGCATCATCGCTGGCACAACGTCTTTAGCGACGCGAGCAGCGCCCCCGCGCCAGCAGATTTTGAGACGACATCTCTAATGCCAGCGGCGATGGCCTCTGGTAAGAGCCCTTCGCAACTCTGCATAGTAAACAGCACCGTAATAGTACGTGGAGCGATCAACCTGATTTGCCGGGCTGCTTCGAGACCATTCATCACGGGCATCGCCAAGTCCAGAACCACGAGATCCGGCCTCAATTCCCGCACTTTGTCGAGCGCAATTTGGCCATTTTCGGCCTCGCCGCAGACTTCCCATGCGCTCTCTTGTTCTAGGTGGAAGCGGAGAATCTTCCGCAAGACAGGACTGTCGTCGACGATAAGAATTTTGTCCAATAGCCACCGGCGTGAGAAGACTTAGTAGGCGGCGAACCGAGAGGTTCTAAAGGCCGGGCGCTTCGCTACGGCTAATGTGATCTCGCAGCGATTCTATGGATATTGCCAAGCGAATCAATACAGTGAAGCCTGTACGCTGGCGTACATTTCACGAGTCGGCAATCGGCGGCCTAAGCGGTTTCGCTTTGCCATTTTGCGGACTGTTCGGTGAGGGACTCATAGCACTCACACGATGCCTGCTGTAGCTTGGCGCGGTTGCGAATGTTGACTTGTCCGTGTCGGTAGGTGATTAGGCCGGCTTTCTGTAACGCGCCAGCGGCAACAGTGACACTCGCCCGGCGCGTGCCCAGCATGTGGGCAAGATATTCCTGCGTGAGGGGCACCAGGTCCCCGCCGAGACGGTCCTGGCTCATCAATAACCATCGCGCCAGACGTTCGGTTACTTCGTGGAGGCGGTTGCACGCTGCCAGTTGTGTGGCTTGCATGCCAATCTCCTGCGAAAAACGGCTCAAGCCCAGGAACAGTTTTGGGCAATGGGGCAACACTGCCTGAATATCCTTCGCCTTCACTTTGTAGCCGTCTCCCCCCACCTGCATTACAACGCGAGTCGAGCTGGTATTGAAACCAGCGATCAGGGGCAGACCGATGAAACCCTCTTTCCCAGCCAACCCTACTTCAACGCTTTTTCCGTCGTTCATGACATTTAGAACGGAGGCCAATCCGCTATTGATGAAGTAGGCGAACTCAATCGTCTCCGTCGCCTCGTTCAACATAGTATGCACGGGTAACGGCGTGAACTGCAGTTTCGGTAACAGGGATGCCCGCTCCGCATCGGGCAGGCTGAGCAGAATTCTGTTGTTCAAGAAAACCGGACCGCGGCCGGCGGTAGATTCGAGAGCGCTCGGAGCGGGCTTTTTCTGCGCCATCATGCGAACCTCGCGCATCGAAGTCGGTGTCTGATTCGCAGGGGGCCCGTTTTCCTGGCGTCTTGACGCAAACGGCGATGACTATCTGGTTTCACTATACTCCGTGTTACCAAGTGCAACTAGCGCGGAATGGTATACATCTTATGAATATGCGCGCTTTTCAAAAGCTGTACGCTGTCGTACAGTGAGGGAAACTGGCTTGTAACAGGCCAGTCCGCATCGGATGTCAGGCTCTGGAAACAAAACGAAGTCTCCCGGGCAGGAGTGGGCGCAGAAGGTTCGTGAGTTGCGCCGCAGCCTAAACCTGAATCAACAGGATCTGGGCCAAAGACTGCACTATTCCGCGATGGCCGTTTCCCGGTGGGAACGTGGCGAAAAGGAGCCCACCGATCGCGCCTATATCGAGCTGGGAAACATCTCGGGCGATCCGGCCTGCTGGTATTTCTGGGGACGAGCAGGACTGAACAGCGAAAACCTGATGCGGGTCGTTCCGATGCTGCGTCAACGACTGCCAAGGAGCGAGTTTGCGAACCTCGAAATCGTCAGAGCTGGCGGCGGATCCCAAAAACAAAAAGTGCCTAAGCTAAAGTTGGTGGCGATTCCTCTGCTGAAGGTGATCGCCGCGACTCATGGCGAGCCCGGCGGGCATCCGTCGAACATTCTTTCTGGTCCGGTCGAAAGCATGATTGCAGCTCCAGGAGATTGGTGCCCGAACCCAGCCTCCACGAGTTGCCTGCGCGTTCGCGGCCAGTCGATGATGCCTCTGATCCAGGACGGCTACATCGTCGCTGTCGATTCCTCGCAAAGTGATCACGCCTCACTCAACGGGAAGATTGTGATCGCGTGGCACAAAGACGAAGGTCTCTGTGTTTCTCGATATCGACGGTACGATCATACGGAGATTCTGGAGCCCGAAAATCACGGATATGAATCGATCACTCTGAGTGCGAAACAGCGCTGGAAGATTCTTGCCAAAGTCCTGTGGTGGATCGGCAAAGCACCGTGATGGGCCGCTCCGCCCTACGGCTCTGCGAAGCGAAATGCGAGCGTGAAGGCTATGGAGTCGGCAAGAATAAGGTTTGAATTTGGTTTTCAGAATCGATGCCGCCACCGTTTGGGGCTTTGAGTCCGAACAGGGTCAAGAGACAGTCGCCGCTCTCAACCTTTACATCGAGAGCCTTGTACACAAACTTCTGCGCCGCCTGGAATCCTGAGAGAGGAACATTGAGCAAGTGTTGTGCATCCGGAGGAATGTCGGAATAGTAGTGGCCAGCCTTGGGTGTCCAGCCGCCAGAGTTGACATGAATGTCACTCGGGCAACCGCCAGGAATAAGATAGATGTCATTCGATGTCCGCCATTCCCCCGGAGGCGGAGAAATACCGAAGGTGCTGTCGCTGATGTCGCCCACAAATGCCAGCAGTTTGCCGGGCTGAGTAATCTTGGTTTCTTGTGCGAAGGAAAGCGAATCGTTGCCGGTGCTTCCTGGACCGATGTAGATGCCAAAAACAAATTCCTGATTCGTGGAGAGAAGCTGGCCAGAAGGCAACGGGGGAGCCGTCGTGTAGGACATCTTCAGGGCGCTTGTCATCGTCACTTTGGAGCCTCCCTCCCAGTCCAACATGACGACGATGCAGTTGGTGACGGGTACTCCGACGGGCAGCGTGTAGTCGATCGCGACCTTCGAAACTCCGCCATTTGGATTCTTCAGAATAAAACTCTGCACGGGTAACAGATTCGGATATGCGGCATAAATCGCCGCGTAGTTCGGAAATACGCTGCCGTCGGTCGGACATGGGCCAGAGATGTTGGTTGCCACTGTGTTGAGACTCTCGTTGAAAACCGGCATGTCCGAAGTCAGAGAGACCGCTCCCTTGAGCCCCAGGAAACTCGACTCGCCAGGCGGCAGTGCGAACGAGTACAGGAAAATGACCTCGGGTTGCGCCGCTTGATCGGCGGTGAGCGTGGCGGATGCGAGAAGGTCCAGCGAGCCCGGGTTTGTTTCCTCCTGCGCCTCATTGGAGAATGTGTTGACATCGCCAGTTTGTAGGCCAGCAGCAGGAGGGGAGTCATCCGCCGCTGCAAGATTCTGAAAGACGCAAGCGGAAAAAAGAAGCGTCGAACCTAAGACTAACCGGCAGAATCTCGCTCTCACGTCCACGGAAAATCCTTTCCCCCAGCGCGCCTATCACGGCCCGCTTTTACCTCGACTAAGACTCGGCACGGAAACGTAAACCCGTAGGCGTGCATGAAGTTGCTCTAATCTCTCCCGCTAGGAAACCGCGACACAGTTTTATCTTGCAAACGCAAAAATGCCCCGGATTCTTACGAATCCTGGGCATTTTGTTATCGCTTAGAGATCGTTGTCTTCGCGATTTCTGGTCCGTTACCTAGACGGGGGTAACGTTCTCCGCTTGCCAGCCCTTGGGGCCCTTGGTCACGTCGAACTGGACGGTCTGGCCTTCTTGGAGGCTCTTGAAGCCGCCAGCTTGAATCGCGGAGAAATGCACGAAAACGTCTTCGCCATTCTGACGGCTGATAAAGCCGTAGCCCTTGGCGTCGTTAAACCACTTCACTGTTCCTTGTTCTGCCATTGATGTTCCTATTCTTGAATCTTGAAATGTGCTAGAGGTGATTCGCTGCTTGTAGAGGGGGGTGGCGCTGGTTGGCGGTACCGACCTTCAACTTACTGTGAGTCAAACTTAGCGATTTCTAGTGTAGCACAAACGGATCCCACTTCGCGCAGATTATGGCTGCGCGGCCCTTCCGCTCGGGCCGTACCTCCATAAAATGTTGCAGTTAATAGACTTGTGGCCGGAGCCGAGGGCTGCCCCAGCGGACAACATAAGACGGTCACGATGCGCGCGCCCGACGTTACTCCTTCAACCAAGGTCAGGATTAACATGGCTTATGATCGCTTACCTCACCCTCGAACTTCGTATCGAAGCGGCCCAATCGCTGAAGGACAAGCGGCAGGTTACGCGCAGTCTGAAAGACCGGCTCCGCTCATCTTTCAATGTCGCTGTGGCCGAACTCGACCCCGGCCCACTCTGGAACCAGGCGACGATCGGCGTCGTGAGCGTCTCGCACTCCCGCGATTATCTGGACGGACTGATGAAAAATGTCGAACGCGCTGCCACCCGCATCGCCAACAATGCCGGAGGGGACGTCACGGACTCATTTACCGAATTCATGTGATAACGGGACCCGCCCCTGCTTTCTACTTTCTGATATTCTTACAGGTTTTCCCGCCCTTTCTAGGAGTGCCGTGGAGCATCGAGGACAGAAATATCATCGCGGGCGACTCAGCCAGGCAATCCGGGAGGAGATCGAGACGATCCTGGAAGGAGAACTGGCTGATCCCCGCATAGGCTTGGCCAGCGTAAGTTCGGTTGTCATGGCCGACGATGCGCGTTCGGCTCGCGTCCTGGTGCACGTGGCCGGTGATGAGGCGGAAGGTGACCGGACACTTGAGGGGCTGGCTGCTGCTCGGAACTACGTCCGCCACGCCTTGGCGGAACGATTGCAGTTGCGGCGTCCTCCGGAACTTTACTTTCAGATTGATCGTGCCGATGAGTTGGAAGGGCGCGTGGATGAGCTTCTGGGACGGGCTAAGAAACGGGCCAAAAAGAAGACGGATGTCGGCACGGAAAAATAGTCTTACACGAAGAGCTGGAACACTCATGCTAGACCGTGTTCTACAGGAAATTCGGGCGCGCCGCCGTTTCGTAGTGACCTCGCACGCTCGGCCCGATGGAGACGGCATCGGGTCCGCCCTTGCCTGCGGTCAGATCCTGCGCGCAATGGGCAAGGATGCAGAAGTCGTCATGCATGACGGCGTTCCGCGTATTTACCAGAATCTGCCTTTTGCAGATCGCGCTATTCGGGCGGATTCCGTACCTTCTAACGACGCCGTCATCCTTCTCGAATGTGACAGTCTTCGGCGCACGCTGCTGGACGGTCTCGAACAATGTTTTCTGATTAATATTGACCATCACGTCAGCGGTCGGAACTTCGCGCACATCAACTGGATCGATTCGAGCGTCATGGCGACGGCGGAGCTGGTATATCGATTGGCGCGCCTGGCTTGCGTTCCCGTCGATCGCGACATCGCTACTTGCCTCTACACGGCCCTGATGACCGATACGGGCTCGTTCATGTTCGAGGGCACCAACGAGCATACTTTCACGGTGGCACGCGAGTTGGTGCTGGCGGGCGCGGACCCCGCGTTTTGCGCGCGGCAGATCTATTTTGGACACTCCACCGCCAAGATGCGCCTGCTGGGCGCGGCACTCTCGAACCTGCATCGCGAGGGTCCGCTAGCCTGGATCTGGGTGACGCAGGAACAGATGCAACGCTTCGGCGCGCGCGAAGAAGACTGCGAAGGCCTGGTCAATTACGCGCTTTCTATGGCCGATGTGCAGGTGGCAATTTTCTTTCGCGAACTTCCAGACCGCCGCTATCGCATCAGCCTGCGCAGCAAAGGCGCGGTGAATGTCTCAACTGTTGCCGAGTACTTTGGCGGCGGCGGTCATAAATGTGCCAGCGGTTGCTCGCTGGATGGACCTCTGGCTGTAGCTGTATCTCAAGTTGTCGATCGTTTGCAGGCGGAACCGGTCGTGCTGAACTCGAATACATCCACCGGTGGCGAACCGACAACGAGCCCCAGCTAATAAGCGCTGTCCGATTCTGTTGATTGCATTCCATGAACAAGTCAGCAACGAACCCGCAAACCCGCACTGATGTGCTGTTGCTCGTCGCGTTCTGCGGATTCCTCTTCTTTTACGGTCTGAGCGCCTTCGGGTTGCTCGGCGCCGACGAACCGCGCTATGCGCAAGTCGCACGCGAGATGCTCGATCGATCCGATTGGGTCACGCCTACGCTCCTCGGCAAAACGTGGCTGGAGAAACCGGTGTTGTACTACTGGCAGGCCATGGTGTCGTACCGCATGGCCTCGGGCGTCAGTGATCACGCGGCCCGCTTGCCTGCAGCAATCGACGCCGCGCTGCTAATTGTCGCCGTTTATCTCTTCTTGCGAAGATTCCGGCCCGGAAGCGAACTCGACGGTGCGCTCATCACGGCTAGTTCCGCCGGCGTAGTCGGATTTGCGCACGCGGCGGCCACCGATATGCCGCTCACCGCATGCTTCGGTATCGCATTGCTCGGTTGGTATGCGTGGTACGAGAGTGGTCGTAGGGCATATCTTGCTGCCGTCTATGTTTTTCTTGCGTTCGGGACTTTGGCTAAGGGGCCGGTTGCGCCTGCGTTGTCGGCAGTGATCATCTTGCTTTTTGTGGCCGTAAAGCGCGACTGGCATGCGATCTGGCGCACTCTGTGGCTGCCGGGCATCGCTCTTTATCTGACCCTCATGCTGCCGTGGTACATTACGGTGCAGCTCCGCAATCCGGAATTCTTCCGCGTTTTCATTCTCGAACACAATCTCGGTCGCTTCTCCCAGGATCTTTATCATCATCGGCAGCCCTTCTGGTTCTACCTGCCCGTGTTTCTACTGGCGACAACGCCCTGGACAATTGTGCTAGTTGCGGCCCTGGCCGAACGCGCCCGCTTGATTTGGGCGGAGGGGAAGGAATCGTTCTCCAGCCCCGAAGATTCCTGGCCGCTGTTCCTGATGATCTGGATGCTGGTGCCGGTTTTATTTTTCAGCGCGTCGCAGTCGAAGTTACCCGGATACATTTTGCCGTCCGTTCCGGCTGCGGCTTTACTGGTGGCTGAGTATCTGGCGGTCTGGCGTGGCGAGGGAAGAAGAGTCCCCGCGCTGTTTGCCGCCTCCCACGGAATTTTCTGCGGGTTGCTGGTGTTTGGAGCGCTCTCGGCCGCATCCATTGTGATCAATCATCGTCTTCTGTGGGCGGGCTGGACGTATATAGGCATGGGAATTAGCACCGCATTTGCTATCGGGATCATCGTCGCGCTTCGGTCGCGAGCCGGAATTCGCCTCCTGCGGCCTATGACCCTGGCAGCGGTGGTGGTCAGTATCGCGGCTCTGATTCGATTTGCCGCTCCCATCATTGATGCCGCGCAATCGGAGCGTGGTGTGGCTGAAAGTATCGAGGCGTTTTCGCACGAACCAGTTCCCGTCGCCCTCTACCACCTCAATCGCGTGCAAGAATATGGATTGGAGTTTTATCTCAACCGTGCGACGCAGAAGTACGAAGATGGGGACGTGCCTGCCTCGGCGCATGTGGTCGTGGCAGCGCACGATTCGCAGGCGCAAGTCGCCCAAGTGGTTGCTGGACGCCGGGTGTCATACTTAACCAGCATTCCTGCGCAGAAGTTGGATTTGTATTGGGTGAAGTGAAAAAGTTTCAATGCTTTCAAGGTTGCAAGGTTTCGAGGTGGAAAAACAGCAAGGCTGATTTGCTTAGCGCCATCTTGAACGTTGGTTCTGCAACTCTGAAACCCTGAAACTTTGCAACCTTGAAACCTGGCCCTTATGGAAATTCTCGACCTCCGACATTTTTCTTCCGCGGACCTTCGGCCTCTGCTGGAAGAGGAGATCGTGGTGTGGGGACGCCTGCTCTCCTGGGATTACAACACTTCGGCAGAGATGATCCTTCGCTACATGGATGCCAAGATTCTCCCCGGCTATGCGGCCATCGAGCGGGGCAGCATCTGCGGCTACTCATTCTTTGTCTACGAGCAGAACAAGGGGGTCGTTGGCGATCTCTTCGTCCGCGAGGACGGCCGCGGCTTTGATCGTCGTGAGGTCGAGGAACGGCTGCTCACGCACGTCATTGAGACTCTGCAGCAATCGCCTGGTATCCGTCGCGTGGAGGCACAACTGCTGTTGCATGAAACTGGAGAAGTCTCGCGACCCTTCGTGCAACAGGGGTTCAGTCGCCATCCGCGAGTCTTTATGAACTTCGAAATCAAACGGCACCTGCCGATGTCCTTGTCGACTCGGCCGCTTCCGCCCCAGTTCGAAATCCGTCCGTGGTCGGAACAGGAATATCAGTCGGCCGCCGCATTGATTACCGTTGCATATCGCGTTCATGTTGATGCCGAGATCAATGATCAATATCGGACGCTGACCGGGTCGCTGCGTTTTCTGAATAACATTGTGCGCTTTCCCGGTTGCGGCAGCTTCGACCCTCGGGGGTCGTTTGTGATCCACGACCGCCGTACCCGCATGCTGATCGGGCTGATCCTGTGTTCGCAGGTGCGTCCCGATGTCGGACACATCACTCAGGTCTGTGTGTTGCCGGAATACCGTTCCGCAGGGCTCGGCGAAGCGATGCTGGCCGCCACTACGCGTAGTCTTCGCGATAGAGGATTCCAGTTCATCTCGCTGACCGTTACCCAGGCGAATGATCGAGCGATCGCACTATATAAGAGGATTGGATTCGAGTCGACGAGGGTGTTTGATGCGTTTGTTTGGGAGGGATAATAAAGGCGGCGAGTCTATCGACTCCCCGCCTTTTTGCTGAACCGAATCAGGGAATCGACGGGGTAAAAGCTGAGTACTCGTTCGTCGCGCCTCCGTTGTCGCCTCCCTGCACAAATGCGAGGCCGTACACGACCACCCCACTGGTACCGGCAAGAGCGGTTGGCATGGACGTCAGAGTCTTCCATTTGTTTTTGTGTGTATCGTAGACCTGCACAGTCGCCACGTCCGCGGTTCCGTTATTGCCTCCGAAGACGTAGAGTTCGCCGTTGAGGGCGACGCTGGCCGCACTCACAACCGGGATTGGCATGCTCGCCAGAGTGGTCCAGCCGTTGGCAGCCGGATCATAAGCCTCGAGCATATTAGTGAGGATTCCGCTCGAATTCAGTCCGCCAGCAACGTAAAGTTTGCCGTTGATTGCTCCGACGGCGGGACTGCCGTGCGCGCTGGCCGATCCCGGCAAACTGGTCCAGGCGTTCGCCACTGGATCGTACATGTCTAGATAGTTGGCGTATCCGCTGAATCCATTGCAAGGCGTGACTACATAGAGTTTGCTGTTTATGACGCCGGTGCCGCCGCAAGCGCTCAAGTGAGACAGCCCAGTCAAAGTCGTCCAAGTGTTCGAGGGTGGGTCATATCTGAAAAGCGTGTTCGTGGGCAATGAACCGTTCCAGCCACCGGCCACATAAAGTTGGCTGTTAATCACCCCCGCGCCGTCCCCTTGATACAAGGTGATGGGCATGCTCAGTAGATTCGTCCAGGCATTCGTCGTTGGATTGAATGCTTGCAGGGTTGAGGTGCCGCCCGCGTTGTAACCACCTGCAACATAGACAACTCCATTGATCGTTTCGACGGCCGCACTACTGCGCGCACTCGGCATCGCCGCCATTGACTTCCAGGCTGCATTCGCGGGTAGGGTCATCAGCATAACCGCCAAAACACCGACTAGATGGTAATAGCCGTGGGAAATAAAAGGTCTCTTTGTTGTTCTCATCATTCTCCTTGAAGGAAGTATGCGAAATATCCCGTCGACAACGGGAATCGCTGTTTTGCCTTGGGTTTATTGCTGACCGGATCGGGAGAGGAGAAGCTCCGTCGGGGGGTTAACTAACCGCGAGTATAGCAGCGGGACTTCTGTAAAGCACCAACCAAGTTCCAGGTTGCAGCGGTTCCCTGCGTCGAACCAAAGCCTTGTTCATCAATAGTTTGCCAGAATCTACCGGCCGGCGACTTGGCAGATCCTCGCGCAAGACAAAAAACCTCTGCATCGCGCTTCCCCGACGACGACGCAGAGGATTTGATCGGAAACCGGAGTCTCATTGCAAAAGTGTCGCGAGCCACGGACCCTTTGTTCTTAGTTGGACGCAAGCACATCGCCGAGGGGGCAGGCTTTGAATCCAACCCAAGCTGGTTCCCACTTCCTAAAACGAAAAAGCGTACTAATCCCCTTCATCCGAGCTAGAAAAATTAGAATTTCGGTGAGCCACTTGTCTCGTCGCGCCAGCGGCGAGAGGTAAGTGATTGGGAAGGGAAGGGGTTAGGGGCGCAAGAGATTCTTCGCGATGAACAAGACATTCGCGGGCCGTTCTGCCAGCCGCCGCATAAAGTAGGGATACCATTCGGTGCCGAACGGGATATAGACGCGTACGCCCCAGCCATCTTTAACCAGCCCCTGTTGGAGGTCGCGGCGGATCCCGTGCAGCATCTGGAATTCGAAAGCGTTTCGCGGGACGTTCTCGCGGGTTGCGAAGGCCTTCGCCTCATTGATGATGGCTTCGTCGTGGGTGGCCAGCCCATGAAAGACGCCGCTCTTCATCAGGATCTTCATCAGCTTTACGTAGCTGGCATCTACCTCCGACTTTTTCTGGAAGGCGATGTCTTCCGGTTCCTTATAGGCGCCTTTACAGAGGCGGATGCGAATGCGCTCGGAGAGCAGTTTCTCGACATCGGCCTCGGAGCGCCGCATGTAGGACTGGATGACCGTCCCCACGTTGTTGGCATTTCCCGGGACGCGGTGGAGTTCGTGCACAAAATCAAGAGTGCGCTGCGTGTACGGCGAACCTTCCATGTCGACGCGAACGAAGTTCTTCGGCGTCATGCTGGCGGCTTTGGCCACCAAGCCGCGGACGATGTCGTAGGCCATCTTCTCGTCCACGTCGAGACCCATGTGGGTGAGTTTGAGGCTGATGTTCGCGTTCAGCTTGTTGGCCGCGATTTGGTCGAGCAGGTCGTGATAAAGCTGGGCACTGGCGCGGGCTTCATCGGCGTTGGTGACATTCTCGCCCAGGTTGTCGATGGAGACTCCGGCGCCAAACTGGTTAACGGCGGCAGCGGCGCGGATGGCGTCGGCAACTTCCTTGCCGGCAACAAAGCGAGTGGAGATGTGTTGGCCGATACGGGAACGTTCGGCGATTCCGCGCAGCGAGCGGCTCTCGGAGAGGGCAATGAAGGTGGCCCTTAGCAAAGAGCACCTGATTTTGGCGGGTTGAAACTGCCAGAGGTGATCATTATCTCTTAGGTGGCATTACAGTATTTTTTATCACAAACGCTGCGCTCCCCGCAGTACCGCGTAACCTATTGCTTCTTGAAGATGGTCGTCGCGCGCGCTCCTTGCGCATATATGTCGTGTAGAATAATCGTTCGTCATGGACCTCTCCGCCATCCAACACGCGCTCCGCGAGCGCAATATCGATGCTTGGCTTTTCTACGACCATCACCACCGCGACCCGATCTCATATCGGGTTCTTGGATTGCCCGACGGTTTGATGGTTACGCGGCGCTGGTATTATCTGATACCCGCGAAAGGCGAGCCTATCAAGCTGGTGCATAAGATCGAGTCAGGACACCTGGATACCCTTCCAGGCACAAAGAAGCAGTACGCAGGCTGGCAGGAACTGTTTGACAGCTTGAAACAGATGCTGGCTCCGCATCGCGATGTGGCAATGCAGTACTCGCCTAATAACTTTGTCTTTACGATTTCGATGGTAGACGCGGGAACTGCGGACATGATCCGCGGACTAGGGAAGAATATTGTCAGCGCGGCTGATTTGATTGCTCAGTTTGAAGCGACTCTCACCGAGGAGCAAATCAAATCCCACTTCGCGGCGCGCGATGTGATTGACGCGGTCACTGCCGAAGCTTTCAAGGAAATTGGCCTCCGAGTGCGCAATGGCGTCACTCATGAACATGAAATTCAGCAGTTTTTCATGGAAGCATTTAAGCGCGAAAACATGGTGACCGACGATCCACCGATCGTCGCTGTGAATGCCAAGAGCGGCAATCCACACTATGAACCGAGTTCAAGCCATCCGGTGGCGATTCGCGAAGGCGATTTTGTTCTGCTTGATGTATGGGCGAAAAAAAATACACCGGGCGCGGTTTTCTACGATATTACCTGGGTTGGAGTTGTAGGTACTCCGACCGATCGGCAACGCGAGATTTTCAGCATTGTGAGCCAGGCACGCGATCTCGGAGTGAAAACCGTTCAAAACGCCGTTGCCGCATCCAAGCCCATCGCGGGATGGGAAGTGGATCACGCCGTACGCGGTCATATTACGAACGCGAAGTATGGTGAATACTTCATCCACCGCACTGGGCACTCGATTGGTACCGAAGTGCATGCGAACGGCGCGAACATGGATGATCTTGAGATTCACGATGAGCGTCGCATCATGCCCAACACGCTCTTCTCGATCGAACCCGGCATTTACCTCCCCGAATTTGGCGTGCGCCTGGAAGTCGATGTGCTGGTTCGACCTGGCAACGCCGAAGTCACTGGTAAAATTCAAAAAGAGATTGTGATCATCTGAATGGCGAAGTCGATAACTGAAAAGGCGGCGGCTCAAACGGAGTATCCGCTCACGACCATGGCTGTGGTTGCGCCGATTGTGGGCTGGCTGATTCCGGGTGGCGGTCACATCCTGCTTAAGCGTTACGTACGCGGCATTCTGCTGCTGGTGTCGGTGCTGGCGATGTTTCTGATTGGTCTCGGCATGCAGGGGAGAATCTATAAACCGAACGGCGGCGACATTCTCGACATCCTCGGCTTTGTCGGTGATGCGGGGGCAGGTGTGCTCTACTTCCTCGCGCGGATCATGGACTGGGGCAATGTCTTGGCGGCGAATGCGGCAGCTGATTATGGCAAGACGTTTCTGATCGTCGCTGGCCTGCTGAACTTCATCGCCGCAGCGGATGCGCATCACATTGCGCTAGGGAAGAAATCGTGAGCGTCCACTTGTCGCATTTCTCTGCCGCAGTCGTGTTCGCGCTGTTCGCGTCGATCGTGTTCGGCATCACGCAGCGCAGTTCAGCCATGGAGCAGGTCAAGTACGGTCTCTACTGCTTCGCCATGTTTGTTGGTGGCGTTTTTGTTGCCGGATGGGTGATGGCCCTGATCCGCAGATAATTCCAGCTTCTCAGTTTTTTCAATCCTTACATCATTCTTCTGGCGGGGCATCGCTTGGCGCGAGTGGCAGATGTGCGGCTCCGCCTAACATCTGGCGCTCTTCGGGAGAGAAGGCGCGCTTGTACTGGTCGGACTGGATGGCCTGATCGCGCTGCTCCGGCGAAAGACCGCGCATGCCCTTAATCGCGTCGTTGACAGCCTTGCGGCGGTCGGGTGGCATTTGCTGGAGGTGTTGGAAGAGTTGCCGCGCCTGTTGCTTCTGATTCGGCGTCAAGTGCTCCCAAGTCTCCATGCGATTGAGAACGCGTTCCTGCTGTTGCGGAGGCAGGTTGGAAAAACGCTGCAGCCTGTTCTGCAAGCGCTGCTGCTGCTGTGGCGGAAGCCTTCGAAATTGGGGATCGTTCTCTAGCGCACGGCGCTGCTGAGCCGGCGGCAGATCCTTGTAATTGCGTAGCCAGTTTCCCGCGTGACCTTGGTTCTGCTCCGGGCGCATTCCGCCGGAATGAGCTGCATTGGACGCTTCATTGGCGCGCGCTCTTTGTCGCTGTTGCATTTGGCGCTGCTGTTGCTGCTGGCGTTGCTGTTGCATTTGGCGCTGGCGCTGTTGTTGTTGCTGCTGCTGGCGCTGAGCCTGCGCATGTTGCTGCGGTTGTGGATGCCGCTGCGGAGGCGGTGAATACCGGGGCTGGGCGAACGACGGCGTCAGCAGCATAAACAACGCCGCTAGACAGCACGCAAACCTTTGCTGGCCCAACATCCCGTTGTCTCCCGTTGACGATTTACTGTCAACCAACTTCAAGATCAATTCAGTACTGCTTGCGAATCCGTTGGATTCGCGGTGACATCGTCCTGTACCTGGAGCTGGTCGAGCACATCGAAATCGGCGTATAACTCATCGTTTCTGTCGAGCGCTTGGAGATCGCCGAGGGCAGTTCCTGGTTGCACCGGCAGTCCGAGTGATGGGGGATTTGTCGGGATGCTTCCGACTTCGACATAAGAACTCTTGCCGATGCCGACTGCGAGAGCTCCGGCAAATAACATCGCGGCGAGCGACATCGACCATGCTGGGCGAAGCAGCGCAGCAAGCCATGATTGCTGCGGGCGCGCCATTTCCTCACGCAGGCGCGCCTGCAGACGAGTGTCAAAGTACGGAGATGGCTCAGGCGCCTGCCATTCATCCATGAGCGCCATTGTCTTCTGGAACTCGACAAGATGAGCGGCGCAGTCGGGACAGGCTGCGATGTGCTTTGTGACCTCCGGCGTCGAAGCATCGATGCCAGCGGCCAGATCCGGCAACAGTTCGCGAATTTGATTGCAGTTCATACAGCTTTCCTCTACTTCCCCGAAACAAACGGTTTCAACTGTTCGCGCAGCGTTTCGTAGGCGCGGAACAGCAAAGACTTGGTGGCGGATTCGCTGAGCTTTAGCACGCCCGCGATCTCGCGGTAATCCATCTGCTGATACTTGTGCATGATCACGGCCATGCGCTGACGCTCGGGCAAGGCATTGACCACGTTGCGAATCGCAGCCAGCCGCTCGCGTTTCAAAATCTGCTCTTCGGCGCTGAGCGTGTCGTCGGCCAGGTCGGGAGTTGTTCCCGTTTCCTGGTCGGGCTCATCGAGACGCACCGTGTTTTCCGGACGCTCATGGCGCGTGTCGCGCGCGTTGTTCACGGCCAGGTTCGTCGCGATGCGATAGAGCCAGGTCGTGAACTTCGCGCTCGGCTCGTAAGTGGTGCGCGAGCGGTAAACGCGCAAAAAGACTTCCTGTGCCAACTCTTCCGCAGTTGACGGATTGTGGCACAACCGGTACATGAAGCCGACCATCGGGCGGCGATATTTCTGTACCAGGTAGGCAAAAGCAGACTCGTCGCCTGTTTTCACCCGCAGCATCACGTCGACGTCGGAAATGGCTTCCGCGGAGCTGGCCATATTCATTGGAGCAGACGGAGATGGCGAAGCTCCGGCAAACTTCGGCAGCGCGCGACCCAACATTCCGCGATCGAGCACTCCGCCGTCGATGGCAACGCTGCTCACATTGGTAGAAACCCCGTTGGCGTCCGAAAGTTGCGCATCATCGGAGGCGTGAAGTCGAGCGGAAGTGCCTTCTGTTGAATCATTTACAGGCCGAGCGTCGGGAGTGTCGGAGGCGGCCATGAAGGGGTGATGAAAAGAGGCTAACGGGAGCAGCGATGCGGGTCAAGAGGCTCGGGAACAACGCGTGTTACTCCTGCTTTGGCGCGTTCCGGTTCATTCCGCATTTTACAGAACGTCGCTTTTAGTGGGAGCGATTTTCTGTTTACTTACCAGTAAATCATACCCCTCCAGGTGATCTCTGAAAACAATAGACTTATCTCTGGTTAATCTCCAAATCTTTGAGGAATAAGGGCTTAGTCGACACTGGGGAATTTAGTGTAAGTTGTTGATTATATTATACTTACTTGAATCAGTGCAGAGTCGCGAAGGGAGATCCTTGCAAAATATTGATTCTAAAGGGACGAATTTTGCAAAATATTCCGGATAAAGGAGTTATGGAACCAGGCCGCCAGTTTCTGGGAAGGGCGCGGCGACGGCACAATGCCACGCTGACGGAATGTGATCAGCGACAAACCAACCAGCCCAATGCCGACTGCGAATTGACAGCAGGTTGCGGTGGTACCCAAGACGTTTCTTAGGCCGCTTCGCTCGCATTCGTTCGTTTGCTATCTTGCGCGCCATGCTCCGTGTCGCCGCCCGCCCTCCGTCGCTGTCGCTCCTGCGCAAATTCACCGCACGTCCGCGGGGGCAACCAGCCAGCACATCGCCTGGCGCGCCCCCCTTCCTTGAGAGAGCGCCAGAAAAGCAAAACCAACCCCAACGTAGGGCGAACAGCGAGACCCAACCCCAAACCCGGCGCGCCCACGCGCGCCCGCGAGCAGGGCCAGCCCTGCACCCGCTGGGGGCTGTCTGCCCCCAGACCCCCGAGCAATAAGGTTCAAACAAAACCAGCTCCGGCGTTCTGATTGTAATCGACTGGTTACAGCAATTGACACCTGACGGAAGTAGAATGGTCCACCACGAGAGATCTTTATGAAGACGCCAGGTCTGAGCTTGGGAACATTTATGCTGTGTTGGGTCATCCTCGCCACGATGCGCATAATATGGAAGACGGCGCGCGCCTGGGGTTACGTCACCCACAACCCATTTGAGGGTTTGATGTTGCCTCGCCGAGGGGCAATAAGAAAGCCGACGCTTACCTCGGAACAAGCACGCGCAGTCATCCGGTTGGCTACAGAGCCATACAGGTCCCTTTTCTGGATCATCGCAGAGACGGGAATGCGCGGAGGCGAAGTCTGCGGACTCTTCACTGAAGACGTGGACACCGCGCGGCAGTTCATCCACGTGAAGCGGTCAGCGTGGCGTGCGCAACTGCAAACTCCGAAGACGGGAAACGCGGTGCGGTCGTTCCCAATTTCTCCGGCACTCGCGGAGCACTTAGCCGTGTTCATCGGTGAGCGGAAGGGCTTGCTGTTCTCTACTCGCACCGGGCGGCCGCTGGACAATTACAACGTGGTGACCTGGGCCCTCAAACCGCTGCTAAAGCAGATTGGCATTGAGGACACAAAGCACATGGGCCTCCACGCCTTCCGGCACTGCAATGCAAGTGCCCTGGACAGCCTGGGCGCGCCGATGCGCATTAGAATGGACCGGTTGGGGCACGCGCAGCAAGAAACGACGATGGGCTACAGTCACTCGAATATCGGGGACCATCGGAGGATTGCCGCAGAACTCGGGCGGGTCTTTTGTCCGTGATTTTGGTGCTGTCCTAATTTGGCGTTGATTCGCTCGGGCAATTGGGGGGATAATTATTTCGTGAAGCCTAGCAACCAAACGCGCAGACTCTGGTTTGGCTTCTGGGTTTTCGTTGTCACAATTGTTGCGTGGTTTTGGCCCGCTTGGCAAGGGGTAAGGGTAATCACGCCAGCAAACTCTCCGCCCCAATACGTGACGCCTACCAAATAGAAACAAGGACACCACCGAGTTCTTTGCTCAAGTTGACGGCGGATTTTTGCATCTGTATAAGAGATAAGGGCGTTCTGCCCACGATCCAAGGGCGCATAACTCAGCGGTAGAGTGCCATCCTCACACGGTGGAAGTCGTAGGTTCGAATCCTACTGCGCCCACCATCTTTCCAATGGGTTAGCTCGCCTTGCGCTCTGCTTGCGCTCCGTTCAGCGGGAATGCAAGCTCTGCGACCTTACGAGTCGCGGTATTCATCTCATCCGTTACAACGTCCCCGTAAATGTCCATTGTTGTTTTGATGCTTGAATGCCTCATCATTTTTTGCTGCACGGAAATGGGCGCTCCGGTCGCATCTAGCCATGATCGGTACGTGTGTCGGAATGCGTGCGTGGTCACGTGACCAAGCCCTGAAGCCTTAGCAGCCCGCTCAAGCTCACCGCGTATGCCTCCGTACGAGTAGGGCAGGCGGCCGATACTGACGGGGCTGGCAAATACCCAGTCCTCCGCATCTCGGAATTGACTCGTTTGCTTCCACGATTTAAGGCGTGCAAGCAAATCCTCAGCAAGTACAAGTGCCTTAGCTGAGCCCGTCGTTTTGCATTGGTCTACATGCCGCTCCACGATGCCGCGTTTGATGCTGAGCTTGGACCCAAGCCAATCCACGTCACTCCAACGGATCGCAAGAGCTTCGCTTATACGAAGGCCCAGACAGACGCAGAGCAGTGCCATGGTTGCGAAGGGCTCATGCATTTCAGCCGACAGAGCACCGAACTGCTCAGTGGTGAGACTACGTGCCTTCCGCACCCGCTGCGTTGCGCCCTTGTTTACCACAAGCGAGATTGGATTGCGCCCCACCTCCAAGATCCCGGCCCACATTGCGAAGTCAACCAAGGAATGCAGAAGACTGCGAACGTGGGTCTTGGACTTTGGGGCGAGTGATAATTGTCGGAGCCACAATTCCACCGGCCTGGGTTGCACGTCTCGGATGAGCGTAGCGCCCCACTTCGGCAAAATGTGGTTATGCAGAAATGAGCGATAGACCCGCGCAGTGCAAAGCCGGGTAGGCATCCGCTCCGCTTGGTATCGTGTGCTCACGTCCCTGACGGTTTCTCCGTTGGTCTTTTGCGGCATTGTGTGGACGGGTAGAACGGCTTTCCACGCGGCTGCCTTGGTTGGAAATTCTTTCCTGGTGCCGATACGTTGTGACCGGCGCTTGCCGTGGTCATAGAAAAGATAGTTCCATGTTCCCCGGCGCTTATCGAAACGGACACACCCAACGGTGTGTCTTTGAGCCCTCATAATGCTGCCTCCCGCTCAGCGGGGCCCCTAGATGACGCGCACAGCATAGCATCCAGCTCAGAGCGGAGGAAGCGCCACGTAATGCGGCCGGTACCACTAAGCCTGTGCGCCGGTATCAGGCCGGTGCGGGCCCATCTGACCAGCGTGCGGTGCGACACGCGCAAGTATTCAGAAGCCTCACCGGCCGTCATCCATGGCGAATTGGGTACTGTGGACCTCATATAAAGGTGCTTGAAAACGGCTCGGAATGGGTGCCTAAAGGCGCCAAAACCGGCGCAATTGATGGTCAAATCCTGACTCAGAGCTTTCGCTTTTTCTTCACACTTTCATCTTTTCACTGCACACGTGTGTAAAAGACCGGGGTCCGGCTCCCGGGATTTGGCTCCTTGGGGAATTCGACCCCCATACCGGGGGTGGGGTATGAATCTCAAAACAATGTCACCCTTCCCTCACTTCCTCTTGCGCGTCTTGGATCCATTCCCGACTGTGCCGTAGACCAAGGCCGCGAAACGCAGATGCAACCTTACCCACTGAAAGGCCGGGGTGCTCTTTGATGAATGCAATGGCCTGATCCAACCGGCTGTCCGCGTCCCGTTCGCAGCCGTTGCCCCACAGCGGTGAAGACGGCAACCGCGCCGTTAAGTGCCGCGCTGTTTGGAGAAAGGCGTCTTCAGCTCTGCCGGGCTTCGTGGTAGCAATGAAGTTGCGAATCAAGATGCGGACAACATCGCTGCGGTCTAAGCCGATTCCATCCGCCACGGTGTCTAACCGTTCGCACTGACGGGTTGACAGCACCGCGCCCACCAAGACCGTGCCGCGCTCATAGTTTTCCCAATGCCTTTGCTGCATCCGTGCGCTTCGTATCAATGCCGTTCGCTCTTCCGTCTGGCTTGGGTAATAAGTAGTAAGTAAGTTGAAAACCAGCGTCCGTATAACCTGGGGCTGAGTCAGCGAAACACGCTTACAGAACGTCTTCAACTTCTTAGCCAAGGCGGTGGGCATTAGGATTTGCACGGTCACACGCATTTCCCGCGCTTTTGGTGCTTCCGCTATAGAATTCTGCGTCATAAATCATACCCATCTAACCCGCTGTATCTACACGTCCAACTCTGATTACGTCCTTAAACATACTGTAAAACAAACTGAAACCAATCCGACCCATCCTCCCCGTCCTCCCCCGTCCTCGCTCTAAAGCCCTGCGGGACGCTCGGTCGGGAAGGACAGGGGTCTGGGTTTTGGCCGAATATAGACGGCTAGATGCGTGGATTAATAGCCCCACCCAAAATCTCCGCCCGCGTGCGTCCAATCCAGCTGCGGCTGCGGTCAAGATTAAGGCTCTTTAGCAGACCAAATAACCTATCAATGGACAGGGTGGGATTGGCGGCTATAACGTCATGTGCCTTGGCTGACTTCACGTCCCTAGCGGCAACGTCCTGGGCTTTCTGATCGGAACGGGCCTTTTTACTGTCGGGGTCTTCCACGGTGTTAATGATGGACCCATCGTCCATCCAGACCCCAGACGCGGCCGTGATGGAGATCAGTTCCATATCTTCGGGAACGTCAGCGGTCAAGCCGCCTCCGTCCAGCACCATGGGATACGAACGAAGCACCCCTTTGCTTTTGAAATTGGCCCACTGCATTATGCGTTGCATTTACCTATTCCTTTTGCTGGCCGTAATGGCCGCTGTGAAATGCGTTACAGGGAATCTGAGAGCCTGACCACCTAAACCTGTCGCGTCCTTGGTCAACCGATTCCGGGCTAAGAAGCCCGGTTTCGATACGTGAATGAACCTGAGGTTAGTGTTGCTGCATGCATCGCAGCAGTAGAAGGTATTTGCTGAGCATGTGGCGCCCGAGCCAGTAGCTATATGTGCGTGGCACTGGCACCAAACATAGAGCCACTGGCCAACCGTGGCCACAATCTCCGGCTTCATGCGCGAATTTCGGTAAGATTTGGGCATGATTCAGTTCACCACCGGAACCACGAACCACTGATGGAGCATTTCGCTAACTTCCCGATGGTGCTCGTCGGTCGGGCGTCCATACTCTTTGTCAAAAGCATCCGTCAGCTCGGCTCCCCATACGGCGAGTACGGCAAGCGTGATCTTGAATGCTTGAAGAACACAGAGGGTGTCTTCATCGGTTGGATTTTTTGCCAAATCCTCTTCGGCGGCCACGATGCACCGAGTCACTTCCATATAACCCGCAACCAGTGACAAGGCCCGGTCGACCAGGCCGTACTTATCTCCAAAATTTCGTCTGCAAACCATCGTGTTTTCTCGCTTTCTGTCGTTTTGAATTACGGACGGTGTGACCCGAATGCCATTCTTTTGCCAATGCGAAGACTAACGAGTCGCGCGCCGTCCTGTGTTGTAGTCCTTGCTCGCGCCATTTAAAAGATGTTACTGTTGTTTGTGTATGGATAACACACACACGGACCATATACACTTTCCGACAACAGTGGAACTGCGTTTTCTTGGTATTCCAACGCGCTGGGTGCCACGTGTAGGAAGAATTTCCGGCGAGCGAGAGCTTGTTCCTATGGTGAGTCAGCACACCGAACGTAAGCCCGCCCGCATTGTTAACCCCGACGAAATCCGCAAGCGTTTTTTCAAATTGAAACATGATGAAGACTCTGCGCTGAACTTCCTGAACGAGGTCGGCGTGTGGTCTGCTGTGGAAGACCAGCATCTGAGAACATGGTCAGACGGGACTCTGCGAAGCGGCAATACTTCCGTCGGCATTAACGAAATGCTTTTGGTGGGCGGGTTCGGCTATCGGTATCTTGTAGGGCGAGCATTGCCGGTAACTGTTGAACGATTGCGACAGGAACAGGAACACTGGCGGGCCCTGCTGCGTAATCCTGCGAAACTCCGGGCAGAGTTTAGACCGCCGCCGTTAAGTCGGGAGTGGAGCCTCGTCAGGGATAGGTTCGCCATTCACAGCCGGTCCGGAAACACCTTGCAAGTTCACCTTGAATGGAAAGGCAAACATCCGCGCGCAGTCATTCAGCCGATCACTGGCCGAGAGCTACTCACAGCGTTAGCGTGGATTGATCTTGTCACCGGCGTTGAATTCAAGATCTGCCAGAAATGTCGCGTGGAATATACACGTGGGGGAAGAAAATTCTGCACTTGGCAATGCGAGCATGCGAATACGATGCGTACGTATCGAATCAACCGTAAGAAGAAAGAAAGACTCTTGCCGCAGGTAAAGTAGCCAGCTGGTCTGCGGTGCCGGAAGCTGTCACAGTACGAAGCGGCCATAGGTTTTGCGGCTATCGCAGCGATCGAGCGAATGCGATCCAACGGGCCGAGCGGCTCCATGGCCGAAACCTAATCGATGCGAGGTGCGGCAATGGTTCCTGCCTCGCGTCCACCTGGCCGTCTCCGCCAAAACGCTTACGACAGCCGCGGACACCGAAGCGCGGGAACGCGGTCGTTTCAAGAATCGTTGACTCCCCAGCGCGAGTTGCTGGTGATGATTTCGGCTGCGTTCTTGCTCTTTCTCCGCGGGCTGGTAGTGGCACGGTTCTGCTGAGAACGCTATCTGCGAGCGCATTCTGACGCGAGCTTCAGTCTTTCACCCGTTCGCCTGGGGCCGTGCCAGTTCGCTCGCATGAGTCTGTCTTTGGATAATGGGACACGCAATGGACACCAGTCGATATACGTGGCTTCGTTCCGTGAAATCGGGATTTATCGCCAATTTACCGCTCTAGCGGCAACAGATATGTGGGATTGTTCTTAAATGAGCCGCCAAAGACGTGCTGATCTGCCTCGCGCATATCCCACACGATTACAGAAGTCGGTACGAGTCGGACTGTAACGTCATCCCATCCTGCAAACACTGGACCCACCTTCGGGTCCGCTAACGCGGCTTCGCTTAGGTACTTGCGATGAATCTCCGTGTTGCATCGGTGAGATGACTCACCGCTAAGCACTTGCGCGCTGCCCGTGACGGTAACGCCGTAGGACGCGGCGGGGTCACGAGAGTCAACCATCAGAGACACTTCCCGATTCGTCTGAAGGTTTCGAGCTTTGCGGCTCCGAGAAGCCGTAGCAACATAAATGTCGGTGCCGTCGAACCAGAACCACACAGCAACGATATGGATTGAACCATCTGGGTTGTGTGTAGCAAAGGACGCGATATATCGGCGTTCCAGCAACTGCTTGACTCTTGCATCCGACAACGAAGCCATCGGAGATCTCCCTTTGGAAGTCTTAGTCAATTTTGCGCGAACCGCATAAGCATACAGGTTAGCCGTTTTTAGCAACAGGAGGTCTTGTCGTCAGGAGTCAACTGTCGCAATCAGGCGATAACACTCACGCCCCCGCCCTGCCAGGCCAATGAGTGAAGTCGCGATGTCACGTAATTGGGCTGCCTGTACACTAGGAAGCTTGATTGCACGACGAGAAAAATCTTCGATGACGACGGCCGGGCTCAACAGCATTAGAGATTCCGGGGCACCTGCGAACAGGGCGCCCGAGCTTTCCTCCCGACTGTTGTCCGTGGACGTCTTTCGCGGCATAGCGGTGGCGGGCATGCTCCTGGTGGACTATCCGGGAGACGAGGCTGCCGCCTATTGGCCCATTCGGCACGCGCAGTGGAACGGTTGGACTGCAGCGGATTTGATCTTTCCGTCGTTCGTGTTTCTGATGGGAATCTCAGTTGTGATGTCGCTTTCGAAACGATTGAAGCGGGGCGAGACTCGGCAGCGAATTGCATTGCATGCCGCGAAGAGATGTTTGATTCTGTTCGCCCTCGGCGTATTTCTAAATGGCTTTCCGGAGTTTCACCTGGCAAGCTGGCGCATTGAAGGCGTGGTGCAGAGGATTGCGATCTGTTACCTGGTGGCTACCTTTCTTTTACTGTGGACTGACACCCGGGGTTTGATTATTGCAGCGGTTATTTGCCTTCTCGGCTATTGGGCGCTGATTCGGCTGGTTCCGGTGCCGGGATTGGGTCTGCCGGGTCGTGACATTCCCGTGCTCGCGCCGGATCAGAATCTCGTGGACTGGATCGATCGGGCACTGTTCAACGGGCGACTCTATAACACTACCCACGATCCGGAAGGCGTCCTCAGCACGATTCCCGCGATCGCCACGGCGATCTTGGGAGTGCTCACGGGGCAGTGGCTGCGGTCCGAGCGTGGCGCTCGAGCGAAAGCAGTTGGGATGGTGGTGGCGGGCGCAACCGGCATGGGCGTGGGCCTGCTCTGGAATCGTTGGTTTCCGATCAACAAAAATGTCTGGACGAGTTCGTTTGTCGTGTTCACAGCCGGGTTCGCACTGATCTTTCTCGCACTGCTTTATTGGATAATCGAAATACGGGGCTGGCGCGGCCGATGGACGATGCCATTCCTGGTGTTCGGGATGAATGCGATCATTGCCTTCTGCTTCGATGAACTGCTGTGGGCCCCGTTGTACTATGGCCACGCGCAAGGTGCCGACGGCAAAATGATCGCTTGGCAGCAGTACCTGAACGGACAACTCCTGAACATAGCCAGCCCGGCCAACGCTTCTCTGATTTTTGCTCTCGTGACGGTGGTGACTGTCTGGGTCTTGTTATGGCTGCTGTACCGCCAGCGGATCTTTGTAAATGTCTAGTCCCTAAAGGGTCGCCGAAGACGCCTTCCACCTGCGTCAAACGCCATTTAGCGCGAATATCTCCGTGCATTCAAACGCGAGTCGTTAGTCGCCCTGAAATTATTCTTTGGCCAGAAGTCGGCTCCTCGGAAGTTGTGCCCACTCATTTCGTTAGCATCACGGGCAATCCGACAGGCAACTGTTGTAATCAGGCGTGGCTGTTGAAAAACTCCGACCCGCAAAAATCACAAAATAAAATCGCGTCAGGAAGCCCCACAATCGATCTGCTCGGGTTGGGTAGACATTTTCTATCCCCTCAATTCCAGCTGTTTGAGACGAAAAGGGAGTTTTTCAACAGCCACAGATGGGATGAGAAGGCCGGTCTCCGGACGGGATGCGGTGTACGCTCCCAAGTTATCGACGTGCTCAAGGCACAGATAAAAAGGAGACCGGCAATGAAGAAGGTTAGCACCGTAGCGGCAAAGCCGAGCAAGAAAATCTCGCAGCAGAAACTGACCGTTGGATTGGATCTGGGAGATCGCAATAGCTGGTACTGCGTGCTGGACGAGTGCGGGCAGATACAGGTGGAGCAGCGAGTCCGTACGAATGTGAAGGCGTTGGAGGAAGTCTTCGCCGCGATGCCACACAGTCGGATCGCGCTGGAAATCGGGACGCATTCGCCCTGGATCAGCCGCTTGCTTAGCGAACTGGGGCATGAAGTAATCGTGGCGAATGCGCGCAAGGTGCGCTTGATCGGGGAGAGCCGCAAGAAAGACGATCGGCTGGATGCACAGACGCTGGCGCGGTTGGCCCGGATCGATCCGGAGTTGCTGAGTCCGGTGAAGCATCGCAGCGCGCAGGCACAAGCCGATCTCATGATGATCCGGGCACGAGCCGGGCTGGTGCGAGCGCGGACGGCGCTGGTCAACACAGCTCGTGGACTGGCCAAGAGCTACGGCGAGCGACTGCGGGGATGCAACGTGCGGAATATGAATCCGGAGAAAGCCGAAGGCCTGAGCCCGGAACTGCAAAGCGCGCTGGAGCCGCTGCTGTCCGGCATTGAAGTGCTCAGTGAGCAGATACGCGAATACAACGAGCGCATCGAGAACCTGGCACAGCAGAGTTATCCTCAGGTGACGCTGCTAAAGCAGATCAAGGGTGTAGGCACGTTGATCGCGCTGACGTTCCTGCTGACACTCGAAGATCCGCATCGCTTCCGCAAGAGCCGCGATGTGGGCTGCTATCTGGGACTGCAGCCGGGACGACGAAACTCGGGGCAAAGCGAACCGCAGATGCACATCAGCAAGGAAGGTGATCCGTATCTGCGGACGCTGCTGGTGCAGGGAGCGCAACACATTCTGGGACCATTCGGCATCGACTGCGATCTCAGGCGCTGGGGCCTGAAACTGGCCGAGCGTGGTGGAAGGAACGGGAAGAAGCGAGCTATCGTGGCGACCGCGAGAAAGCTAGCGGTGTTGCTGCATCACCTGTGGGTGAGTGGAGAAGTGTACGAACCGTTGCACAACAGCAGCCGAACGACCGTAGCCGCAGCTGCGTAAAAACAAAACCTTCAGCGAAAGGAAAAGCAAAAGCCCAAAGCCGAGTTCCGGTGACTGCGTCAATCGCCTGGCCCAGGTTCCCCTCTCCGAGAGCAGAACTACAGGGCGCCAAACAGATGGCAGCACCGGCTGAACCGAGAACGCCCAACGTGCACCGAGCGAAACAAATCGCTCCTCGAGAGTGCGGATGGAAGCATGGCGACAGTGGCCACTCGGCGGGAGAAGAAAACCTTGCTCAATGCAACCAGTGAAGAATCAACTTGACTCCGACCGGCCTTCTCATGGAAGGCGATTTCACTCAGAACCCCACAGGGCCGCGTCGTGAGTGAAATCGGGATGTTACAACAACCAGCACAAACTCCCCGGCGGTAATGAAAACTTCTTCACATTGACGCGCTCTCGGAAGGGGAGAACAATGGTGAATGCTAAACGGAAACGTTTTAGTCTGGAGAATTCCAATGGCCCGAAAACGTCAACTTGGAACTTTTGGCGCCTCCGCCCTAATTGTGCTCTCAGCGCTACTGCTGATCGCCGCTTGTCCAGCGCACGCCCAAACTGAAACTGTGCTCTACAACTTCACTAGCCTCCCCAATCCCATCCAGCCCTTCTCAGGCCTTACTTCCGACGGTTCTGGCAACCTCTTTGGGATGACTTATTACGGAGGCCCGGAAAACGCCGGAACAGTATATGAGCTTTCACCGAACCGCAATGGAGGTTGGGATGAGGCCGTGCTCTACAGCTTCACCGGCGGGGCGGACGGAGCGCAGCCATATTTCGCGTACTTGATATTCGACAGTGCGGGAGACCTTTACGGAACAACCTGTTATGGCGGCGCGAATGGATACGGCGTGGTGTTCGAATTAAGTTACATGGCAACAAGCTGGAAGGAAAGGGTCTTGTACAGCTTCGCGGGCGGAACCGATGGTGCCTGTCCGGTGAACGGTCTGATCATGGACCCAAAAGGGAATCTCTACGGCACCACCGCCGAGAGCAACGGAGAGCATGAAACCGTTTTCGAGCTGTCGCCGAACGGACACGACAGCTGGACGAAGAAAGTAATTTACACTCCGACTCCCAGCGGGTCCATCACGATAGCTGGTTTGACGATGGACGCCGGAGGAAACATCTTCGGCGTCACGTCTTCAACCGTTTTCGAGTTATCACCGAACGGCCACGACGGCTGGAATTCGAGTGTGATCTACGCCTTTCCTGGTTATGTGAGAGACGGCGTCGATCCTCAAGGCACTCCCGTACTCGATCAGGCTGGAAACCTTTACGGTACGACATTGGCTGGCGGCGCCTACAACGTCGGCACCGTTTACAAGCTGACCCGTGGCGGAAATGGATGGACGGAGAAGCGTCTCTACTCCTTTAAGGGCTACAAGACGGATGGCAACACACCCGACGCGGGGCTTGTTTTCGATAAAGCCGGGAACATTTACGGCACCACGGAACTCGGTGGCGGCACGTCCGACGATGGGACTGTTTTCGAGCTAGCGGCCCCCCCGCTCGGCAAAGGTCTATACACAGAGAAGATTCTTTGGCACTTCACCGGCACGAATGGAAGCCATCCGCTTAGCAGGCTTATTCTAGACAGCACTGGCAACCTCTACGGCACGACCTGGCAAGGTGGGTCGAGCGGAAACGGCGTTGTGTTCAGAGTGACCCCGTAGGACGGTTGTGAAGCGTCCACATTAGCGTGATAAGCCGCGATATATTGTTCCAAGAAATCTAGAGAGCGAGATAGTTGACGAAATCAGATGGGATGAGAAGGCCGGTCTCCGACGGGATGCTGTAGGCTCCCAAGTTATCGACGTGCTCAAGGCACAAGAGATAAAGGAGACCGGCAATGAAGAAGGTTAGCACCGTAAAGACGAAGCAGAGTAGGAATATTTCCGAGCAGAAGCTGACGATTGGATTGGACCTGGGCGATCGTTCGAGCTGGTATTGCGTGCTGGACGAAGCGGGCAGCGTCGTGCTGGAGCAGCGAGTGAGCACGACTCCGAAAGCCATGGGCGAATGTTTTGCAGCGATGCCGCGCTGCCGCATCGCGCTGGAAACGGGAATGCACTCGCCGTGGGTAAGTCGGTTGTTGAGCGAGTTAGGACACGAAGTGATCGTGGCGCATGCGCGCGCCGTGCGGTTGATTGGGGAGAGTCGAAAGAAAGACGACCGGCTGGATGCGTCAGACCCTGGCGCGGCTGGCCCGGATTGATCCCAAGCTGTTGTGTCCGGTGAAGCACCGGAGCGCGAAGGCGCAAGCGGATCTGACCGTGATCCGAGCGCGAGCGGGACTGGTGCGGGCACGAACGGCGCTGGTGAACACAGTGCGCGGACTGGCCAAAAGTTACGGCGAACGTCTGCGCGGGTGCAACGTGCGCAATATGAATCCGGAGAAAGCGGAAGGACTGAGTCCAGAACTGCAAGCGGCATCGGAGCCGTTGCTGGCGGGAATCGAGACGTTGAGTGAGCGCATTGTCGAGTGCAATGAACGGATCGAAAAGATGGCGGAGCAGAGTTATCCGCAAGTAGCGCGCCTGAAACAGGTGTTCCTCTCTTGTGGGAGTACGTGAAGCGAGATGACGATGAGTGCCATCGGGATGTTTCAACAGCTATCGCCCGTGCTCGGTTATCGTTTAGCAGTCAGGTGCAAGCCGTTGTAAAGTACGTTAATGACCATTACCCTCACGTGTGGGACTGTCCGCAATTTGGTCTCGCTTCTCGCGGTTCTCACTGTTCTGGGCTCTGCAGCGGATGAGCCGACGCGGAAGCCGTTCAGCCGGGATAAAGCGACCCGGATCATAGCCGATGCGCGCAAGATTGTGACGCCCGATGGTGTCGAGCGCCTGGAGAAGGTTCGGATCGGCGGGATAGAGCAGTGGGTCTCGATACGAGGAGCGGACAAGCGCAACCCCGTGCTGTTGCTGATCCACGGCGGACCCGGTTACGTCTCCATGCCCATGAGCTGGTGGTTCACCCGTGGATGGGAAGAATACTTCACGGTGGTGCAATGGGACCAGCGGGGAGCGGGAAAAACGTATTTGCTCAATGACCCAGCCACGATCGGCCCGACCATGACCCTGGAGCGCATGGTTGCTGATGCTGAAGAGATGACGACATGGATTCGCAAGGAACTGGGCAAACAAAAGATCTTCGTGATTGGCCATTCCTGGGGCAGTTATCTGGGTCTGGAATTAGCCAGGCTCCATCCCGACTGGCTGTACGCATACATTGGAGTCGGCCAGGTGACCGACGGACCGGAGAGCGAACGCCGCGGTTGGTCTTTCGCCATCGATGCCGCCCGCCAAGCGGGAAACTCAGAGGCTGTGCAGCAACTCGAATCGGTCGCCCCTTACTTTGCGCCTGGTCACCCAGCGCCTCTCAAGAACATCTACACGCAGCGCAGGTGGGTGGATTTCTACGGTGGCGTTATGGCCCACCGCCGGAGTAACTCCAGTGAGAGCGATTTGACCTTACTGTCGCCCGACTACACGGACGATGAGATACGTCATATCTGGGACGGCAACGATTTTTCTGAGTCTTACCTGCTCGCGAAGCTTCTCAGCCTCGATCTCACGGAAATTAAAGAACTGAGGTGCCCTCTGATCGTCTTCGCTGGGCGCTACGACTTCGACGTCAACGCGCAGGTTGCGGCCGAATGGTTTAAGAAAGTGAAAGCGCCCTCGAAGCATTTTGTCTGGTTCGAGAACTCGGCACATCTGCCGATGACAGAGGAACCAGGAAAATTCTTGACGTCTCTGGTGCGCTACGCCCGGCCACTCGCCGAGAGAGCCAGCGATTCACCTCCTCTCAAGCCCTGAACAGGACAAGAGATTTCGGTTACTCAAGATCCGGAAGTGCAGGGAAACCAGAAGCTAACGTCAACTGGCGCTATCAGGCGAATTCACTCAGAACCCGGTCGGGGTC